>DAOPYN010000005.1:0-123000 GCA_035352895.1 Fibrobacteria bacterium
TTCCTTTAGAAAGCCCTCCGTCCAACGACGGAGGGCTTTCTGCGTTCCAGGGAAAATCAAATAGGCAACAATGCCAGCTTGAGACACGAAGTTGTGTCTCGCATTTGGATCTTGGATCGGGACACCTTATATTCGTTCAGTCCACGGAACTGACGCAATCGGGGAGCACCCCAAGGAACCGTGGAACCAAAATGCTCTTCGAAGTGTTTTGATGGCCGCCGCGCGTCTGGGCAACCCTTCTGGGACCCGGGCGGCCGTCCAGGTCCCTCCACCTTCGGAGGAGCCCATGAAAAACAACATCGAACCAGAATTGGAAACCTTGCTCCAGTTGGAAGCGGCACGTCAACGTGATCGCATCCGGCTGATCGCTTCGGAGAACTACGCGAGTCCAGCAGTTCGAACTGCGTGTTCATCCGTATTGATGAACAAGTACTCGGAAGGATATCCCGGCAAGCGATTCTACGAAGGTCAGCAGGTGGTCGACCAAGTGGAGCGCTTGGCCATGGCTCGAGCCAGGCAATTGTTCGGAGCAGAACATGCCAACGTCCAACCTTTGAGTGGATCGCCGGCCAATCTGGCTGTCTACCATGCCTTCATGAATCCAGGTGATACGGTTTTGGCCCTGGATCTGGATCATGGTGGTCACCTGACCCATGGCTCCAAGGCCTCCGTCACAGGGAAATGGTTCAAGGCCGTGCACTACAAATTGGATCCTTTCACAGGGAATCTGGACATGGGCGCGGTTGCGGCGTTGGCCAGGTTGCATCGCCCCAAGCTTCTGGTGTGTGGACACTCCGCTTGGCCACGCATTCCGGATTTCGAAGCATTCCGGCGCATCGCCGACGAAGTCGGTGCCGTGTTATGGGTGGACATGGCGCATTTCGCGGGATTGGTCGCAGGGGGAGTGCATCCGAATCCCGTTCCGGTCGCCGATGTGGTGACCACCACCACACACAAGACTCTCCGTGGACCTCGTGGGGGCATGATCCTTTCGAAAGCCATCCATGCACAAAGACTGGATCGCGCGTTGTTCCCGGGTCTGCAAGGTGGGCCGCACCTCCATACCATCGCGGGAATCGCTCAGGCCTTGTGGGAGGCTTCCCAGCCGGAGTTCGGGATCTACGCGAAGAACGTCGTGGCCAATGCGCAGGCACTGGCCTCGGCGTTGGTGACGGAGGGATTCGATCTGGTCACCGGCGGGACCCAAAACCATCTGGTCCTGATGGATTTCCGGAAGCAGGGTGGGGATGGAAAGTCCCTGGCAGAGGCTCTGGACCTGGCGGGGATGGTGGTGAACGCCAACAAGGTTCCCTGGGATGCGGGGACGGCCACGAAGCCATCGGGAATTCGTCTGGGGACGCCCGCGGTCACCACACGAGGCATGGGGACGCAGGAAATGGTCCAGATCGCCAGATGGATTCGGGAAGCCGTCGACGGACACAATCGTCCGGCCAAGCTTGCCGAGTTGCGGGTGCAGACCACCGATCTGGCCAGGAGGTTTCCCGTTCCCTAGACGCTCATCCTCCACCTTTGCGCAGGGTGGAGGGCAGCAGAGGCGTTCTTTGGAAGGATTTGCGGAACATGTCGACAGCCATGCCTTCGCGGATGCCCGTGCCGGGGACCGCGAACGTCTTCACGTCCAGCCACTTGAACGACTGGTAGAAGATATGGGCGGCATGGACGATGACGTCGGCGCGGTCGGGTTTGAGGTTGTATTCGAGGATCCGATCTTCCACGGAAAGCGCTGCGAGATCGTCCCACAAACGATGAAGCTCCTTGCGAGTCATGTCGCGGTCCTTGCCACCCGCCAGATCCAGGAGCTTTTCCGCATTGCCTCCCACGGCGACTCCGTCCTCGGGGACGGAGTCCTGAGGAATGTCCTCCAACCATTCGCGCAGACGATCCCACTCCCGATCATCCACTCGATCTTCCAGGAGACGAACGGCGCCGATCTGGAAGGATTCTCGTCGAACGGCCTTTCCCTCCCGGAGAAGGGAAAGCTGTGTGCTCCCACCCCCCACATCCACGCACAAACGCAGCCCACGGGAAAGTTCCGGATCGGCGGTGTGTGCGAGAAGGGACAATGCCGCTTCCTCCTGTCCATCGATGATCTCGAGTCGGATCCCGGATTCCGATCGCACCTGCTCGGCCAGTTCCAGACCGTTCTTCGCGTCGCGCATGGCCGATGTGGCAACGGCCCGCAGCGAGCGAGGGCCGAAGACCTCGGACAGTTCGGCGAAGGCCTTGAACGAGTGGATCAGATGGCTCGCGCTCGTCTTGGATATGGAGCCGCTGGAGAAGACATCCTCGCCCAGTCGGATGGGAACGCGGTAACCGGCTTCGGGGACCAGGTGATCCTCGCCGCGCGATTCCATGGCTTGCCAGACCTGCATGCGCACGCCGTTGGTGCCCACATCGCAAGCTGCGAAACGAGTGGCGCGGGATGTCATTGGCATTTCTCCTCGAGCCAGCGGGGAATGTCCCTGTGGCAGTCCCGGGACGGGCCCGCGATGCGGAGATTGGCGTTGTCCTGGCTCCATCGCCGGGCGTTTTCCGTGTCGCTCCACTGCATCTCGAATTCCTCCAGCAACCTCCTGGAAAGGATCTTGTCGTGGACCGGGCAGGACACCTCGATCCGACCGTCCAAGTTGCGGGTCATCCAGTCGCCCGAGGTCAGAAAGACCTTCGGCTTGCCTCCATTGGCGAAACCGACCATGCGGGAATGCTCCAGGAACCGTCCCACCAACCCGCGGGTTTCCAACAGCGGGTGTTCCTCGGGCGCAGGGGGAACCAGGCAGTTCATGCCACGGACCAGGATCTTGACGCTTACGCCCTCGTCGGCCGCATCCAGGAGTTCGCGCATCAGGACCTCGTCGGCGAGATTGTTCAGCCGAAGACGGATCCAGGCGGGTTCGCCGCGCCGATGACGGGCCCGTTCCTCCCGGATCCATTCCACGAATTGATCGCGCGATCCGAAGGGCGAGACGACGAGCTCCCGGAAATCGGGAACCTTGTAGTTGTTGCGGAAGAACTCGAAGACGTCGGAGATCTCCCCCGCGATGGCGGGATTGGCGGTCAGCAGCATGTGGTCGGTGTAGATCCGTGCCGTGTCCTCGTTGAAGTTCCCCGTTCCGATGGCGGCGTAATGGCGGGATCGCTTGCCTTCCCGGCGCGAGACCAGACAGATCTTGGCGTGAACCTTCAGGCCCCGTACGCCGGGAATGACTTCGACCCCTTCGTCGCGCAGGTCGTTGATCCAGGAGATGTTGTTCTCCTCGTCGAAGCGCGCCAGGACCTCCACCAGGACGGTGACCTTCTTTCCGTTGCGGGCGGCGTTCACGAGCGCGTTGAGGACGCTGGATTCCTGGCTTACCCGGTACACCGTCAGCCGGATGTGCGTGACGTCCGGATCGATGGCGGCCTCGCGCAGGAAGTCCAGGAAGATGCCGAAGTCGTGCCAGGGGAAATGCAGCAGACGGTCGCGCTTTCCCACGGCCTGGATGATCCGGCGGACGCCGGACAGCTCGGGGTGGGGAACCGGCTGGAAACGCGGATAGGACAGCTCCTTGCGACCCAACCGCGGAAACGACATGAAGTCCTTGAAATTGTGCTCGCGCATGCCGGGGATGCGGGCGTCGGCGCGATCCAATCCGATCTTGCGGAGGATGCTTTTCAAGATGGATTCGGGCATTTCCCGATCGTGGACCACTCGGACGGGCGCACCCGCGGCGCGCTTGCGGAGTCCTTGGTTGACCCGAGTGAGGAATCCTTCGGCGAATTCCTGGTTGAGATCCAGTTCCGCGTCCCGGTTCACCTTGAACGCCCAGGCATGGATCTGGCGGGGTTGGAACATCCAGAAGACCTCGCGGAGACCCCATCGGACCACGTCCTCCAAGAGGATCACGCAGTGGAATCCCTCCGACATGGAGAGCTCCAGGAACCGCGGCAGCGTTTCGGGAACTTCGATGAGCGCAAGCGGAGGAGCTCCCGATCTGGCTCCCGTGAAGGAAATGGCCAGATGGACCACGTGGTCGTGCAACAGGGGAAGCTCGGCCCCGCGAGGCACCAGGATGGGAACCAGCCGCGGGCGGACCCTTTCCGTGAAGAAGGCGCGGACCTCGGCTTCCTGTTCCTTGGAAAGCCGTGTTTCGTCGACGATGCGGATCTTTTCCCTCAACAGCTCCCGCGAGATCCTTTCGTAGGATTCCTCGAAACGTTCGCCGAGCTCCGTGACCCGATGTGCGATGGTTTGCAGGAGCTTGCGAACGGAGGTTCCCCCCACGCGGTGGCCGGGGCCGTTCTCGGATTCCATTCGCCGGAGACTGGCGACTCTGACCCGGT
The DNA here is from genome assembly GCA_035352895.1 of Fibrobacteria bacterium. GTDB lineage: Bacteria > Fibrobacterota > Fibrobacteria > UBA5070 > UBA5070 > UBA5070. The sequence continues at coordinate 4,342 of DAOPYN010000005.1, forward strand.
AGAATTCGTCCAGGTTGTTGGAATAGATCCCCAGGAACCGGAGGCGATCCAATAGGGGGTGGCGTGGGTCGTTGGCTTCTTCCAGCACACGTTCGTTGAACAGGAGCCAGGAAAGCTCCTTGGGGAAGGGAAGGCCATGGGGCGATTTGGCGTTTTTAGGCATCAGAGGGAAAAGATGGACCGTGGATGTTGCTGTTCGGTTTCTGGACCGATGGTTGCGTCGCGTGGGAAGCTCAGCGCGATCGACCCCACATGGGAGGCACTCGACCCAGGGATGTCTTCAGACGATTGAGGCGGACGTGCTCCAGCAACAGATCCCGGTCCCATCGCTCCAGGTACTCCGGTGCAAGGCTCTCGAAGGAAAATCCGGTGATCTCGAAGGGGCGGTCCCGCAGGACCTGGGGAATGGCGACCTTGTAGCGTTCGGATGGAAGGATGGGTTTGTCCTCGATCAGGACGACACCCCGGGATCCGCCGAAGGCCGAACTGTCGCTGGTGCAGGAGGCCCCCGAAAGGAACAGGTATTCGGAGGATCTGGACATCTGTCGCCGCAGGAGACGCTCCAGTTCGGAGCCGGGAAGCTCGAAGACCGAAACCTGCTGGGCCGGCCCCAGGATCTTCCAGATGTCGCCCACCGTGATCTTGCCGCGGGGCAGTCCCGCCTTCAAGGCCGAGACGGGGACCAGGGCCATGTTCGTTCCCGCCTGCATGCGAAGGGCATCGGCCACCCAGTTTCCCAGGTTTCCTTCCCGGTTGGGGATGGGCCAGGCTTCCTTCAAGGTGTCCACGACCGAATCGGTCGTGGCCTTGGCAAGTTTCGCCAGACTGTCCAGAAGCGGGATGATCGGCGCGTTGGATTTTGGTTTTTGGGGTAAGGGCTCCAGAATCGCTTGCACCTGGATTCCGGTTTCGGTGGGCGAGAGCTCCAGGCGATGGAGGCGGTTTGGACCGCCGCCAAGTCGCGCGTACCACACGGCATCCTGGCGGAAGACCGTGTCCCGACCTTCCGGTTGCATGGAGATGACCAGGTCAAGTCCGGGGATTTCCTGGGCGATGGCCTTGTCGATTTCCCAGCCGGCATGGGAAAGCAGGACCACCAGCTTGGCGTTGGCGGCGCGAAGCTCCTCGATGGCCGTCTGCACGTACAAGGAGGCCTCTTCCGAACGAAGATCGGTGGTGCGCACAGGGCGATCGGTGGAGGATGCGTTGGGATCCACCACGCCCACCACCCCGATGCGGAAGCCGTCGAAATCCCAGATCTTGTAGGAACTTCCGCCGTAGGGCATTCCGGTGAGCGCGTTGCGGAGATTGGCCGTCAACAGAGGATAGGTGCGGAACTTCTGGAGGGAATCGAGTTGGGCACGCGGCCACACGAAATCCGCTGCGCCCAGGATGGCCGCATCCGGATGGATGAGTTGCAGAGCCTTGGCTGGGCCGGCGCTTTTGGTGAGGAACGCCATCTCGGATCCCGAAAGCGCGTTTCCACCGTCGAAGGAAAGCAGCGGTCGGCGTTCGCGATCGGCTTCCTTGCGGAGGGAATCGATCCGAGTCACCAGTTGGGGAGGGAATTCTCCACCGAGATCGCTCCAGACCAGCAACGTCGCGGTGGATGGATTGGAGTTGGCGACCAGGGCGGCCAGCACGGTTGATGCGAAGAAGGACATGGAGCTCTCTCACGGTCGGAGGTTCTATCCGGTGTCTTGGATCCAAGTTAGCACAAATAGCCGTTCGGGGGTTCATCGAATGGTAGGATGGCGGGGTATCGGAGGAGTTCGCCCTTGGGTTTCAAATCCTTCCTTTCCCACCTGATCGACGACGAATCCACCCATCCGGACGCGGAAGCATCCCCGGCGGAGAAAAGAACCACAGCGGACCGACCCGAGACGGTCCTGGCGGAGGTCTTGGGAATCCTGGTGCGATCGGCGCCCAAGGATGGCGAAGCGGCCGGTCTCGCCGCCAAGCTTGCCAAAATCTGTGATCGGATGGAAAAGGGTGGAGCACCCCTACCGGAGATTCCATCCCTGGTCGAAGAGCAGAGGAAGGCGGAAAAGGACTGGTTCGAAGGAAACGTCCGCAGTCTTGCGGAAGCGGTTCTGGGAGTGTTGCGGAGGTTGGGATCGGCCGCAGGTGCGACACGCGAGGAAGGAAAAAGCCTGGGTGACCATCTGGAAACGTTGCGATCGGCCACCAGCACGGAAAATCTCCAGGAATTGCGCAGATCCGTCCTGGCTGCCGTGGAACGGATGACCGAAGAGCTGAAGGCCAACCAGGAGCGCCAGAACCGGGAAATGAGCCTGATCAGCGGGCAACTGGAGAGTCTGAAAGGGGAATTGAACAGGGTTCGCAAGGAAGCGACCCTGGATGGTCTGACGCGGGTGGCCAATCGCGCGTCGCTGGACGAACACCTGGAGGCCGTGCTGGCGGTGCACCGGATCACGGGGCGCCCTTCCTGCATCCTGATGATCGATCTCGACCACTTCAAAGCGATCAACGATCGACTTGGGCACCCTGCCGGAGACGCCGCCTTGCGTGCCGTGGCCGATTGCCTGGTGAGATCGTTTCCGCGCAAATCCGATTTCGTCGGCCGGTACGGCGGCGAGGAGTTCTGCATCGTGCTTTCGGAAGACGGCCCGTTGACGGGGCGACGACTGGGGGAACGTTTTGTCCAGAGCCTGAGAAACCTGGAAATCCCCTGGTCGGAGGAAGCCTTTTCCGTGACGTGTTCGGTGGGAATCGCGGAGCCTGGAAACGTGGAGACCGCGGCGGAGTGGGTTGCTGTCGCCGATCGCATGCTTTATAGGGCCAAGGAAGCAGGCCGCGACCGGGTGGTGTGCACTGGAGAGCCAGATTCGATCCATGATTGAACTGTGACGGAAAATCGACGTGTGGGTATGGCGGAGGCACCCGATATTCCGATCATGACCAAGCGGTTGTGGATCCTTTTGATCGCGGGATTGGTGGGTGTCGCCATGGCGAACCTGTCCAAACCCTCGAAGTCCCCCCACTGGAGCCAGCTCCAGGGGCGGATCCAGGTGGATCTATCCGGCGAAGCGTTTTCCCGGTTCGAACTCGTGGATCCGCGGGGCCGTCACCTCGCTTCGGGCAACCTCGTGGGCCGGACTTGGTTCGATCTTCCCGTCTTCCGCGGTGCCGCCACCTTGCGGCTGGTCGGTCGAGACACCACCAACCTCCAGGTCTTCTCGCGCTGAGGGATCCGAGGCCGTAGACTCAGTCGATCGCCCAAAGCGAATCCCGCCACCGGAACGTGGGTTCCTCTCCGGTCCAGATCCAGGTAGCCCTGGATTGACCCTGCAACGCCGGTGGACTGGGATGGTGCGAGAGTTCCAGTCTCAGCCCGGGAACCCGGTCGATGCCGTGGTGCCCTAGCGAGGCCCACAAGGGGTCGAATTCCGTCCATCCCCTTCCCGGCAGGAAGCCTTCAACCCATTGGTGGGATTCCGTGGTGTTGCCTGAGCGTGTCCAGCCTCGCGGGGTGCGGGCGGGGATTCCCGACTTCCGCATCAGGCTCGCCTGCAAGTCGCTGAATTCGGAGCAGTCGCCCCGCCCCGTGGCCAGAGCGGCGGAGGCTCCTCGGTCGACGGGATCGTAGCCGCCGTATTTCAGGCGTCCTCTCACCTTCTCCCAGATCCGGAGCGTCACCTCCTGGGGCGTCCCCTCCGGGAGAGTGGCGGCTAGGTTCGCGATGGCGGGATCCTCCAATGGATGGAGGGAATCCGAGGCGAGGTACCTCGACGGATCTTCCAAGGATCCGGGCAAGGTGATGACGCCGGACAGGTCGTGGCGGATCCGTTCGGCGCACTGGACCAGGCTCACCGAGCCCGAGTCCGCGGGGGAAACGAAGCGCCATTCCAGCCAGGTGCCCGCACTGTTGGTTCCCGAGTCCGTGGGAAGCGGGATGGCCGTGCGGGAAAGAAGCGTCTGGTGGTCAAGCCGATCGGGGATCGCCAGCATGCGGATCCGGACGGATTCCGTCCCCGGGCGAGGAACAAACCGGATGTCGGAGCGGATGCAGGCCCGGAAGGAGCGGGCAGAGGGGTCTTCGCCATGGATCCTGGGAGGATCCGGTGGGCCAAGGTGATGGATCCTTGCGGGATCCGGTGGGCCAAGGTGCGAAAAAACAAAGGCCGCGAGGAACCCCGCGGCCAGTAGAATCCCGAGATTGCGGATTCCGCGACTCAAGCGCCCTTGGCGATGCCGATGAAGTCGTCGGCCTTCAGGGAAGCGCCGCCGATCAAACCGCCGTCGATGTCCTTCTGCGCGAGCAGGCCCTTGGCGTTGTCGGGCTTCATGGAACCGCCGTACTGGATGGGGATGATCTCGGCGACATCGGCGCCGTACAGTCCCACCAGGACCTTGCGGATGAAGGCTTGGGCTTCCTGCGCCTGTTCGGTGGTGGCGACCTTGCCGGTCCCGATGGCCCAGACGGGCTCGTAGGCGACCACGGTCTTCTTCGCGTCTTCGGCGGAAACGCCAGCGAAGGCACCCTTCAACTGGCGCTCGTTGACCGCGTCGGTCTTTCCAGCCTCGCGCTCGGCCAGGAGTTCGCCGATGCAGATGATGGGGAGCAGTCCGTGCTTGAGGGCCTGCTTGACCTTCTTGTTGACGGTCTCGTCGGTTTCCCCGAAGAACTGGCGCTGCTCGGAGTGGCCGATGATGACGTACTTCACGCCGGCGGAGACCAGCATCGCGGCGGAGATCTTCCCGGTGAAGGCGCCGGACTCTTCCCAGTGCAGATCCTGGGCGGCCAGGGCCACGCGGGATCCGGCGAGGACCTTGGCGACTTCGGTGAGGCACACGAAGGTGGGGGCCACCACGAGATCCACCGAGGCGGGGGCTTCCGAAGCCTTGGCGACCACGGCCTTGGCCAGTTCCACGGCCTCGGGAACGGTCTTGTTCATCTTCCAGTTGCCAGCGATCACGATGCGGCGCGCCATTTGGACTCCTCGGCCCCGTTACAGGCCATTTGGATGTGGATTGGACAATGGATGCGAGCCAGGAAAAATAGTTCCCCCCCATCCGACCTGCGAGACCGTCCGGGAGGTCCCGAGGGGCGATCTCTACTACTTTGTCTCATCTATGGAAGCGAAAGCGGCGATCTGGATCGATCTCGTCCCCTCCATCGACGCGGAGCTCGCGTCCATGGAACTCTTCGAACGCGGAGCCTTGGGGCTGGAGGAGCTGGACGACCCCGCAGGCGCCTTGCGCGCCTGGTTTCCGGAAGACTGGGACCGCTCGCAGCTCCCCTCCGATTGGAAGGTGGTGGGAGATGGCGCGGTGGAATCGCGCGACTGGGATCTGTCGTGGCGCTTGCAGCAGGAGCCCATCCAGGTCACCGATCGCCTGGTGGTGTGCCCCCCTTGGGTGGAGGCTCCCGCGAATGCGGCCACCTGCCTGCGCATGGAGGCCAAGCAGGCCTTCGGGACCGGTGGCCACGAAAGCACCCGCCTGGCGGCGAGGCTCCTGGAACGCATCCCCGTCCAGGGAGCCAGCGTATTCGACATCGGCGCGGGAACGGGGATCCTCGGTTTCTACGCGGGAAGGTTGGGGGCCGCTCATCTGGAGCTGTGCGACATCGATCCGGATGCCATTCCCTGCCTGGTGGAGAACGCAGAACTCAACGGCATCGTCGATTGGAACGCCTGGGCCGGATCGGTGGGCGACCTGCCCGCCGGCTCGCGGTTCCAACTGGTGATCGCCAACATGCTACGCACCGAATTCTTCCCGATGCGCGACGAAACCCTGGCCCTGATGCCCAAGGGGGCGCGACTGGTCCTTTCCGGATACCTCGCCAAGGAACGCGAGCTGGTCCTGGAATGGTTCGCCCAGGCCGGATTGGAGCTGGAAGTGGAAGAAACCGAAGGCGAATGGTGGGCCGGGTGCGGCCGGAGGGTATCCGAATGAACGCGAAGGATCTGATCAAGGGGCGACATTCCTGCCGGGCCTACCTACCCGAGGTTCCCAGCCGGGAGAAGGTGCTGGAAGCGGTGGAGCTCGCCTCCACGGCGGCCTCCTCCAAGAACACCCAGCCCTGGATGTTGCATGTCGCATTGGGCCCTGCCTGCGATCGGGTGCGCGAGGCCCTGCTGCAGGCGTTCGACAACGCCCTGCCCACCAAGGCCGACTTCCAGTATTCCCCCGCGGAGCTTCCCGCCCGGATGACCGACCGCGCGCGCCAGAGCGGCATCGCCATCCTGGCCCACAAGGGGATCGGTCGCGAGGACAAGGTGGCCCGTCGCGCCCACGACCGCGAGAACTTCCGGCTCTTCGGGGCGCCCGGCGTGGCCGTGCTCACCCTCCCGACCGGAAGCGAGCGGGGGAACTTCCTCGATGCTGGACAATTCCTGGCAACCTTCATGCTGGGTCTGCGCGAGGTGGGCTTGGAGTCCATCCCCATGTTCTCGGTGGCCAACTACCCGGGAGTCCTCCGCGACGGACTCTCCATCCCCGCCGACCGCATCGTGGTGTGCGCGGTGGCCTTCGGGGCCGAGGATCGTTCGGCTCCGGTGAATGCGTTCCGCACCGTGCGGGAGTCGCCGGAAGGCCTCGTCGCATGGGCTTGATGGACTCCCCCTTCCTGAAGGCATGCCGCGGGGAGGCCGTGGACCGCGTCCCGGTCTGGATCCTGCGCCAGGCGGGGCGTTTCCTTCCCCAGTACCGCGAGGTCCGCGGCCGTTTTCCGGATTTCCTGGAGTTCGTGCGCAACCCCGAGGCCTGCGCCGAGGTGACCTGCCAGCCTCCCGCGATCCTGGGAGTGGACGCCGCCATCCTGTTCTCCGACATCCTCACGGTGCTTCCGCCGTTGGGGTTCGATCTGGCCTTCCGCGAGGGCGAAGGCCCCCGGATCGCCAATCCCCTGCGCGCAGGCGATGGACGGAAACTGTCTCCATTCGATCCGGCCAGGGAATTGTCGTACGTGATGGACGCCGTCCGCGCCTGCCGCCGGTCGCTTCCCGTCGACCTTCCCCTGATCGGATTCGCGGGAGCGCCATGGACGGTGGCCTGCTACGCCGTGGACGGTGGGGGATCCAAGGAGTTCTCCCGCACCCGCGGATGGTTGCACGCCGATCCGGTGGGGTTTTCCATGGTGCTGGAAGCGCTCGCCGACACCACCGCCGACTACCTGGCCGCGCAGGCCGAGGCCGGGTGCCAGGTTCTCCAGGTCTTCGAATCCTGGGGAGGCCTGCTTTCTCCCACGGACTATCGACGCGTGGTGGTTCCGGTCCTCCAGAGGCTCCTCGCGCGGCTGCGCGAGCGCACGGAGCTACCGGTGATCGTCTACTGCAACGGCGGATCCACCCTCCTGAAGGAGCTGCTGGTCCTGGATTGCCAGGTGCTGGCCTTCGATTGGCGCATCGAGATGAAGGACGCCCGCGCCATCGCGGGAAGCCGTCCCCTGCAAGGGAACTTCGACCCCTGCCTCCTGCACGCCCCTCACGGGGACATCGCCCGTCGCGTCCGGGAAGTCGCCGCGCAGTCCAAGGGCGGACCGTGGATCGCCAACCTGGGACACGGCATCCAGCCCGACGCTCCGGTGGAGGGACTGAAGGCCTTGATCGACGCGGTCCACGCGATCGATCCGCGGAGTCTGTCGTGACCCTGCGGGTGGGCATCGTCGGGGCCGGGATCTCGGGCCTTTCCACCCACCATTTCCTGGAGCGGGAAGCGGCGAGGACGGGGGTGGACATCCAGGTGCAGACCTGGGATCCGCGCCCCGCGCCCGGAGGCAACGTCCGCACGGAGTCGCGCGACGGCTGGCGTTGCGAGGAGGCCGCCGAGAGCATCCTCAACAGTCGCACGGAGACCAAGGACCTGGCCTTGGAGCTCGGTCTGGCCGACCGCATCGTACAGGCCTCGCCGCTGGCCAAGAAGAGGTTCCTGGTGTGGGGTGGAAGGTTGCGCGCCATGGGGCCCGGTTCCGTCTTCGGATCCTTTCCCACCTGGGCGGCCAAGATCCAGGCGCTCAAGGAGCCTTTCGTCGCGCGTGGCCCCGTGGACGAGACCTTCGCCGAGTTCGGTCGCAGGCGTCTGGGCGCGGGCCTGTTCGAACAAGTCATGGATCCGATGGTCACCGGGATCTACGCCGCGGATCCGGAGAATCTGTCCATCCGCAGCGCCTTTCCCCGCATCAAGGCCATGGAGCAGGAGCACGGCTCCCTGGTGCGCGCCCTCTGGAAGGGGCGGAAGGCCCGGACGAAGTTGCCCAAGGATCGCCAAGCCGGTTCGGGATCCTACAGCTTCCGTGGCGGGATGACGGATCTCGTCAACGCTTTGGCCGCTTCGCTGAAGGGGCCGGTCTTCGGCGGAGAACCCCTCTCGCGCCTGGAACGGCTGGAATCCGGTTGGTGTCTGCACGGTGCCACCCGCACCGCGGAGGTCGATCGGGTGGTCCTCGCTCTGCCGTCCCACCAGGTCGGCGAGATCGGCGGTCTCCCGGAGGGATCCCTGCGGGATCTGCGCTCCATTCCCTACAATCCCGTGGCGGTGGTCGGGTTGGGCTTTTCGCGGGACCAGGTGGAGCACCCGTTGGACGGATTCGGATTCCTGGTTCCCCGGCTGGAACGCAGGAAGATCCTGGGGACCCTGTTCACCTCCTCGCTGTGGAAGGATGCGGCTCCGGCCGGCCATGTGCTGTTGCGGACCATGGTGGGAGGGGGACGAAATCCCGAATTGGCCGGTCTGCCCGAGGACGAAATGGCCGAGATGGTCCGGCATGAGCTTTCCGAACTGCTGGGGGCCCGTGGCCAGCCGGTGTTCACGCACGTCAAGCGCTACGTCCGGGGGATCCCCCAATACCCCGTGGGGCACCGCGAGGTGGTGGAACGGCTACGTCGGGATTTGTCGCCGCTGGACCTGTTCATCGCGGGCAACGCCTGGGACGGAATCGGGGTCAACGACTGCGTGGCCGCTTCCAAGGAGCGTGCGGCGAAGATCCTGGCCGGAGCCTAGTCGACGATCTGCACCGCCCTTCGAGACGCCCATTCCATGGGCTCCTCAGGACGAACGGCTTGTTTCGCCTCTTACAGATCGGTACGCTAGTCCACCGACCAGACCAGGACCTTCAGGTAGAGGGTCTCCGGCATCGAGGGATGGAGGGGATGGTCGCAAGCGGCACCCAGGCGCGCCAGCAGACGGGCCTGGCGCTTCTTCTGGCGCAGGGCGCGCAGGACCGCCTGGTGGAAGTCAGCTTCGTCCACCAGACCCGAGCACGAGCAGGTGACCAGGATCCCGTCCGGTTCCAGGACTTCCAGACCCAGGCGCGCAAGGTTCTGGTAGCCGATCAGGGCCTGGTCGACGGTCTTGCGGCTCTTGGCGAAGGCGGGTGGATCCAGCACCACCACTCCGAACCGGCGTTCCTGTCCGGCCAGCTGGCGCAGTCCGTCGAACACGTCTCCGTGCAGCAACCCAAGGTTCCCTCGGAAATCGGCGCGTTCCCAGCCTTGACGGACCCACTCCAGGGCCGCGGCATCGGCGTCCAGGAAATCGCATCCGACCGCTCCGGCCTTCGCCATGGCCAGACCCCACCCGCCCGTGTAGGAGCAGGCGTCCAGCACGGTGCGGCCGGCGGCGAAGGAGGCCAATCGTCTGCGGTTTTCCGTTTGGTCCAGGAAGAATCCGGTTTTCTGGCCGGCACCGATGGGAGCCGCTGCTTCCACGCCTTCGCCAACCGGAACCCAGGCGACTTCCGCAGGCGTCCCGATCCACCGATCGTCCTGCGGCAGACCTTCCAGTTCGCGCGAATGGCTCTTGCCGGAGAGCTTGACTCCCTGGAAGCCCAGTTCCAGAAGCGCCTGCGCGATGACCGGAGCGCGCTGGTCCATGGCGACCGTCTGGGCCTGCACCACGGCATGGGTGCCGTAGAGGTCGATGGTCAGTCCAGGAAAACGATCCCCATCGGCATTCACCAACCGGCAGAAGGTGGACGATCCCACCCAGGTTTTTCGTTGGGACTGCGCCTTCCGGAGACGCTCCTTCCAGAAGGATGCGTCCGGGGCCGGCGAGGGAAGTTCCGGCTGCAGCCGTGCGGCGATCAAGGTGTGGGGATGACAGTCCACCAGTCCCAAGGGGCGCCCGTTGGCGGTCTGGAGCAGGCGCGATTCACCCGGTTCGGGCCTGGTGGAGCGTTTCCAGTCCACTTCGTTTGAGAAGACCCACAGGTGCCCGGCGAGCACCCTGCGTTCTTCGCGTGGCAGCAAGAAGAGAGGTTCCATAGAAAAAAAAAGACGCCTCCCGAACCGAATCGAGAGGCGTCGAAGTGGGCAATGCAGGGCTCGAACCTGCGACCCGGTGATTAAGAGTCACCTGCTCTACCAACTGAGCTAATTGCCCGACGAGGAGAGAAAAGATACGTCAAACCCCGGATCCGTCAAGATCCCCCTCTGGAAAAAAACGTGGCGGATCCCGTATCCCGGTGTTGTCGGGAATGAATGTCAAAAGTGTTACGATGGACCGGATGGCGATGAATCGGGAAGTCGAGCTGGGTTCCGTCCAGCAGAGGGTGGTGGACAATCTCCACCTCGTGGTCTGCCTTTGCGGATTGTTGACGATCGGCGCCGGCTTCCTGCGTGGGCATTTCGTCCTGGGAAGAATCGAAGTCTCGGTTCCGGCGATCGCTTCCTTGGCGTTCGTCGCCCTGAGCTATCTGTTCCGTCGATGGATCCCCTGGATCGTGCGATCCTGGGTGCTTCTGCTGGGGTTGCTGGTGTCGGGAGGCAATTCCCTCTGGGTCTTCGGCGTATCCGGCACGGCCGGCATCCTGTTGATGATCCCCGTCATCATCGCCTGGTTGATCTGGCCAAGGATCTGGGCATGGCTTGTATCGCTCCTGGCGATCCTTTCGATGGTGCTGGTGGCGGCGAAGAACATCCTGTCCGGGTGCGAATTCGAAGGCGTGCTCTCCGAGTTCAATCGTTCCAGCATGGTTTGGCTCAATCTCGGGTTCGTTTACATCTCCACCGCGGCGATGCTCCTGGTGGTCAGCTTGAGCCTGTTGCGCTCCTGGCGTCGGGCGGCCGACCATGCGCTTGATCGGGAGAGGGAATCCAAGGAGGATCGGGATCGGCTTTCGGGCATTCTGCAAGGGATCCACGATGCCATCTTCGTCCACGATCCGGAGGACGGAAGGGTGGTGGAACTCCATGGCAGGGTGGAGGGCATGTACGGGATCCCGCCGGAGCGGATCCTGCAGGAGGGGTTTGGGATCGTGTCGGCCGCCGAGCATCCTTGGACCCTCGAGGAGGCTCGCGGTTGGATCGAGTTGGCGAAGTCCCAGGGGCCGCAGACACTTCCCTGGAGGGCCAAACGCGGAGACGGTTCCCTGTTCTGGGTGGAGGTCACGATCCGGATGGTGAATCTGAGGGGATTGGATCGGGTGCTGGTGACCATCCGCGACATCGACGAGTCGACGAGGATCCACCAGGAGCTGACCCAATTGAATGCCACGTTGGAGCAGCGCGTCCAGGAGCGGACCGCCGAGATCGAACAAGCCCGGGCCGCCTCGGAATCGTTCGGCTACACCGTTTCCCACGATCTGCGCGCGCCGCTGCGGGCGATCGATGGCTACGCGAAGGCCCTGCTGGAAGACCATGGCGGGAAGCTGGGGGGCGAGGCGGCCAGCTTCCTGGAACGCATCGTGTCTCGGGCCAATCGCATGGGAAGACTCATCGACGCGCTCCTGGATCTGTCCCGGATGGACCGCCATCCCGTCCGACGGGAGAAGGTGGAGCTCGACGACCTGGTGCGGGAGGTGGTGGAGGAGGTCCGCGGTCCCGCTCTCGGAGATAAGCCGGATGCCGTCGCAGCCCGGTGGGTCGTGGAGCCGCTGCCCTCGGTGGAAACCGATCCGGAACTTGCCAAGCAGGTGTTCGCCAATCTCCTGGCGAACGCCCAGAAATTCTCCGCGCCTCGGGAGGAGCCTGTGGTCTCCGTCTGAACCGTGCAACGCGAGGATGGCGTCTGGTTCGAAGTTTCCGACAACGGCGTGGGATTCGACGGGGCCTTCGCCTCCAACCTCTTCCAGCCGTTCCACCGCCTCCACGGCGAGTCCTTCGAAGGCGTGGGCATCGGGTTGGCCACCGTGAGTTCCATCCTGCAGCGGTTGGGCGGGGCGATCGAGGTCGACGCGGCCGAGGGACGTGGGGCGACCTTCCGGTTCCGGCTGGGCCCCCCGGAACCGGCGGAAACGGTCAGAGCCTGACCACGACTCCCGCCCGGGCCAAGGACTCCTTGAGCTGGCCCACGGTGTAGCCGTCGATGTGGGTGAGGCTCGCGACCAGCGCGGCGTCGGCGCCCACGTCGGCGTGGAGAACCTCGGCGAGGTGCTCGGGTTTCCCGGCTCCGCCGGAAGCGATCACAGGGATGGAAACCGCCTGGGCGATCTTTCGGGTGATCTCCAGTTCGTAGCCGGCCTTGGTACCGTCCGCGTCGATGGAATTGAGACAGATTTCGCCGGCGCCGAGTTCCTCGGCACGTCGTGCCCAGGCCACCGCGTCGATTCCCGTCCGCTCGCGGCCACCCTTGACCACGATCTCGTAGCCGCTGGGGTTGGATGGGGATTCGCCCACCTTGAGAGCGTCCATGCCCAGCACGATGCATTGGTTCCCGAAGGCTTTGGCCCCGTCCGCGATGATGGACGGATTGCGGACGGCCAGGGAATTGAGCGAGACCTTTTCCGCTCCCGCCAGCAGCACGTCGCGCATGTCGGTGAGGTTGCGGATCCCGCCACCCACGGCGAAGGGGATGAATACGTTCTGGGCCACTCCTCGGACCATCTCGATGTCGATGGCCCGATTCTCTGCCGAGGCGGTGATGTCGTAGAAGACGAGTTCGTCCACGCCCTGGCGGTAGTATTCGGCCCCCATCGCGACGGGATCGCCCAGATCGAGGTTTCCCGCGAACTTGACTCCCTTGGTGACTTTGCCGTTTCGCACGTCCAGACAGACGATCACGCGTTTGGCGAGCATGGAGGCGGTCCTTCGGGTCAGGGTTTCCAGGCGCCGAAGTTGGCGAGGAGGCGCAAGCCGGATTCCCCGCTCTTTTCGGTGTGGAACTGGGTGGCCACCACGTTGCCGCCATCCAGGATGGAAGTGAATTCGAGATCGCCGTATCCGGTCGAACCGAGGCGGACTTCCGGCCCCAGCGGATCCGGATAGAACGAATGCACGAAATAGAAATGGGACTGGTTGGGGATCCCTGCCAGCACCGGGTGTTCGCGGTGGAACGAGACGGGATTCCATCCCATGTGGGGCACCTTGGGACGCGGCTGGGCCAGGTGGGCGAAATCGAAGCGCCGCACCCTGCCCGGAAGGATTCCCAGGCACCGGACACCGCCGTTCTCCTCGGAGCTGTCCAGGAGGATCTGGCATCCGATGCAGATGCCCAGCACCGGATGCCCCTTCCGGACCACTTCGACCAGCGCCTGGTCCATTCCCGTGGAACGGAGGTTGTCCATGGCCTGTCCCGCCGCTCCCACTCCCGGGAACACCACGCGGTCGGCACGGCGGACCACCTCGGGATCGTCGGAGATGGAGTGGGGAACGCCGACCTTGGACAAGGCCAGGGAAACCGAGGTCAGGTTGCCAGCCTTGTAGTCGACAAGAATCGTCACTTGGCTCTCCGCGGCTTGGCGACCTTGGACGGGCGCGAAAGGGGCCGCGCGCGACGGGGAGCGGTCTTGCCCGCAGGTTGGGATGCGGCCTTGGCCTGGGGCAGTCGCAGGCGGATGGCTTCGGCGTGGTGGTGGAATCCTTCCGCGTCGGCCAGGGCTGCGATGTGCGGGCCGTCGGCGGCCAGGGCCTGGGGACCGTACAGGAGAAGGCTGGTGCGCTTGATGAAGTCGTACACGCCCAGGGGAGAACCGAACCTCGCCGTTCCGTTGGTGGGGAGGATGTGGTTGGGGCCGGCCATGTAGTCGCCGACGGATTCCGCTGTCCATGGGCCCACGAAGATGGCACCCGCGTTGTGCAGGCCCTCCAGGATCTCCTGGGCGTTGGAGGAGAGGATCTCGGCGTGTTCGGGCGCGATCCTGTTGGCGACATCCAGGGCGGAGGACCAGTCGGAACACACCATCAGAAGGCCGTAGCGCGAGAGTGAAGCCTCCAGCTCCTTGCGCTTGGGAGACGCTTCGAATTGCCGCTGCACGGCCGAGGAGAGCGCTTTGGCCGCCTCCGAGCTGGTGGTGAGGGCCACCGCGGACTCGTATCCGGAGCCGTGTTCGGCTTGCGACAGCAGATCCGCGGCCACCCATTCGACATTGGACGTGTCGTCGAAGAACACGAGGATTTCGGAGGGACCGGCGATGTTGTCGATGTCGACCGTGCCGAACACCTCGCGCTTGGCGATGGAGGCCCACACGTTGCACGGACCCACGACCTTGTCCACGCGGTCGATTCCCTTGCCACCGTAGGCCAACAGCCCGATCGCCTGGGCGCCGCCGATGGCGTAGACCTCGTCGATTCCCAGCTCCCGCAGGGCGAATGCGACCGAAGGGTCGATCCCGTGGGGGCAGGGGGTGACCACGACGATTTCCTTGACCCCCGCCACGATGGCCGGGACGGCGCTCATGATGACCGTGCTCGGGTAGATCCCCGCGCCCCCCGGAACGTACAGGCCCACCCTGCGCAGGGGGGCCACCCGCATTCCCAGCCACTGGCCGGAGGCGCCTTCCAGCACCCAGGATTCTTCCAGCTGGCGTTCGTGGAAGGCACGGACCTGCCGGATGGAACGCTTGATGGCGTCCTGGATGGGCTTGGGACACTTGCCGGCGGCGGACTCCATCGTTTTCGCGGAGAGTCGCAGCGACTGGCGGGCTCCCAATCCATCGAAGGAGCGGGCGTACTCGGTGGCGGCGACCAATCCCCGCTCGCGCACGTCCGCCAGGATGGCGCGGACCTTGGACTCGATTTCCGGGGTCGGGGACGTGCCCCGACCGACGATCTGCTTGAGCCTGGCGGAGGCCTTGGCTCCGGAAAGCGCAGGGAAGATCACGAGAGACCCGGGATGGGCGTTCCATCCACGCGCGTGAAGGCCTGGAAGTCGGCGAGCAGTCCCTTGAAGACGTCGCCCACGGCGCCTTCGCCGATCTCCCGACCGTCCACCTTCACGACCGGAATGAGTTCCGCACCGGTGCCGGTGAGGAACATTTCCTGGCAGGTGTAGATGTCGAAACGCGAGATGCGTTCCTCGCGCACATCGATTCCCTTCCGGCGGGCCAGATCGATTACCGTGTTGCGCGTGACTCCTTCCAGCGCACCTTCGGTCGCCGGAGGGGTCACGAGCTTGCCGTTGCGGAAGATGAAGAGGTTGTCGCCGGTGCACTCGGCCACGTAGCCCTGGAGGTTCAGCATGACCGCTTCCTGCACGCCGGCGCGGATGGCCTCCATCTTGGCCATGATGTTGTTCATGTAGTTGAGGCTCTTGATCCTGGGATTCAGGGCCTCCGGATGGTTGCGCGGGGTGGCCACCGTGACGATGTCCAGGCCCTTCTGGTAGAGATCCTGGGGATAGAGCTGGATGGTGGCGGCGATGCAGACGATGCTAGCCTTCTTGCAGAGGTAGGGATTCAGGCCCAGATCGCCCACGCCGCGGCTGACCACCAAGCGGATGTATCCGTTGGCGATCCCGTTGCGGCGGCAGCATTCGACCACGATACCGGTCATCTCCTGCTTGGAGACGGGAATCACAAGCCCGATGGCCTTGGCCGAATCGTAGAGGCGATCGATATGGGGTTCCAGCTTGAAGACCTTGCCGTGGTAGGCGCGGATGCCTTCGAACACTCCGTCGCCATACAGGAACCCATGGTCGAACACGGAAACCTTTGCCTCGGCCTTGGGGATGTATTCACCGTCGATGTAGATCACTTGCTCGGACATGCCGTCTCCTCGTGCTTGCGATTGGGATGCTGAAATCTAAGATGCGCAACGTCGGGTGCGCCGGGCCGGGTGTGGAGTTCAGCCGACATGCGGGGAGGCTCGCCGTTGTTCCACGACGATCGTTCCCGACCAGAGATCCTGGAGGGTGCGGTGGTCGGGGCGGAACAAACCCAAGGCGAGCGATCCCATCAGAAGGAAGCCGCAGAACTGCTGGTACTCCTGCCAGCGGGATGTGGTGCCGGTGGATACCGCCTGGACCTGGTCCACCCAGGCCTGGATGACTTCCGGAGTGGGTTCGCCCGTCGGGTAGGGGGGCATCTGTGGAAGCAATTCCGATAGACCCAGGGAGAAGAGGATCACGAAGGCCAGAGGAAGGACCTGGCGCTGGAACGCGTCCACCCAGTCCATGCGGCGTTCTTCCAGGGGGACCACGGAAATGGACAGGAGACGTTTTCCGACCGAACCCTGCCACTTCCAGGTGAACAGGGCCTGGAGGACGGGGTAGAGCAGGAACATGGCCGCCAGGGGGCCGATGTTCTTGGTGCGGAAGGTGGCTTGGATGGCCAGTTCCATGGGGTAGTAGAACACCAGGAAGTAGAACAGGAGGTCGAGGAACTTGGCAAGCAGCCTCCGGCCCAGGGAAGCGGTGCGCCAAGTTGGTTGGATCGATGGGGTTTCCACGCAGGGCAATGTAAGTTCCGAGGGCGAAACTCCCTCCGCCCATCGTCGAGACAAGGCAGGACACATTGCGACACCCATTGCTGAACGATCGAGATCTCGCCTTCCTGGAAACCCGTGGAATCTCGCCGGAGGAAGCCGTCCGCCAGCTCCAGCTGTTGGAAAACGGCGTGAGGGCGCCGGTCCTGTCGCGAGCGGCGACGGTTGGAGACGGGATCGTGCGCTGTCCCGTGGAGGAGTTGGACGCGTTGCTTCCACAGTTCGATGGTGCCGCCGGATGCGGCGAGGTGGGATTCTTCGTTCCCGCCAGCGGGGCGGCCAGCCGGATGTTCGCGGGGCCGGCCCAGCTTCTTGCCCACACCCACCCCGACCCCCAGGCGGAATCCATCCGGTTGCGGCGGTTGGCCCAGGCGCCCGTGGTCCATCGGAACCTGTGGGACAAGGGCGTGGACCCCGAGGATGCCGAGGGAATCGCCCGGCTTCTGGTGAAGGATCCCCCGGAGGGGTACGGCTGGGCGGGGCGTCCCAAGGCGTTCGTCCCCTTCCACGAAGACCCCGAGCCCAGTTTTCCCTTGCGCACCCCGCTGGTGGAACAGATCGCCGAATCCGCCGAGATCCTGGGCAAGGCCGGGAGGGGCACGGTCCATTTCACCCTCGCGGAGGGGTGGCCGCTGCCAGCCCAATTCGACGAGACTTGTCGTGCCCTGGGGCGGCGCCACGGCGGCGACGTGGTGGCCGGAGCGTCGCTCCAGTCGCCGTCCACAGACACCTTGTCCCTGGAATCCGACGGGACCCTGGTCCGCGACCAGGACGGTCGCCCGGCCTTGCGGGCGGGAGGTCATGGATCGCTCCTGGCGAACCTGTCCATGACTCCGGGCAAAGTCGTGCTGGTGAAGAACATCGACAACATCCAGCCCGACGCCCGACGCCCCTACGTGGTTCCCTGGAGGAGGCGCCTGGGAGCCTTGGCCTTGGCCTTGCGCACGCGGTCCGATCGTTTCCTGAGCGGTGGGAGTTCCCAGGAGTTGCGCGATCTGGCCGCACGCACGGGGGTTCGCCTGCCGGAGGCGGATGGTGAACTTCGCGAGCTCGTGGATCGTCCATTGCGCGTTGCGGGGATGGTCCCCAATGTGGGCGAACCCGGAGGAGGGCCGTTCTGGGTGGTCGGCGAGCGTGGAGAACGTCTGGAGATCGTTGAGCAGTCGGAGATCGATCCTTCGCAGAAGGGGCTGATTTCCGGTTCCACGCATTTCAATCCCGTGGAGCTCGCCTGTTGCCTGGATCGGGCGGATGGAACCCGTCGTTCGTTGGACTCGTTCGTGGATCCCAGCCGGGCGTTCCTTTCCAAGAAGCCTTCTCCCCGCGGAGACCTGCGCGTCTTCGAAAGGCCGGGACTCTGGAACGGTGCGATGTCCGGCTGGTGGACGGTGTTCCTGGAAATTCCCTTGGACACCTTCCTGCCGGCCAAGACCGTCCACGATCTGGCGCATCCCTGGAGATTGGAAACAGACCGGGCCTGAGGGACAAACATGAGGAAAGGGAACAATGTTCACAAGTTGGTCGCCTTTCCCTTCTTGAATCGTGACAAATCGCAAATTGTCACGATTGTTGGCAGAACACTGGCGTATTTGCTTCCATTGGCATAAGCCAAAATTTCTTGCAAATCATTCTGGCCCGGTTGTTGCGTTAGGGATCGTTCATCAAAAGCCAACGCCCTGTTGGACCATTGCCACCACCCTTCTTCAGAAGGATGAGACCATGTTTGTGAAAAAGATCCTTGCCACAGCCTTGATGGCGTTCACCCTGGTACTCACCTCCCCGGCTTTCGCCGCGGACACCACCAAGGTGGCCGACTCCGCGGTCGTCGCCGCTGCACCCGTGGTGGCCGCCGCCGAAGACACCGCCCTGAAAAACCGCGTGGCGGCTCTGGAGGCCTACATCCAGAACACGGACCCCACCAAGGGAGTGGAGGCACGGGCCATCGGTGTGGCGGGCCCTGGCCACAACGCGTTCATGATGATCTGCGCGGCACTGGTCCTGTTCATGACCCTGCCGGGATTGTTTCTTTTCTACGGAGGTCTGGTCCGTTCCAAGAACGTGCTGTCGGTGATCGCCCAATGTTTCGGGATCGCCGGCATGGTGACCCTGCTGTGGTGGGCGGTTGGGTATTCGCTGGCCTTCGCCGGAGACGGTGCCGTCATCGGCGACTTCAGCAAGGCCTTCCTGCGAGGAGTCACCTCGGTGCCCAACACCACCTACTCCACCTGGGTTTCCGAGAACGTCTTCTCCATGTACCAGCTGATGTTCGCGATCATCACCCCGGCCTTGATCATCGGAGCCATCGCCGAGCGCATGAAGTTCAAGGCCATCATGCTCTTCGTGCTCCTGTGGATGCTGGTCGTGTACTTCCCGCTGGCCCACATGGTCTGGAGTGGAACCGGCCTGATGAACGGCGTGTGGAACGCCGCCGCCGCCATCAAGTCGATTGATTTCGCCGGAGGCACCGTGGTGCACATGAGCTCGGGCTGGTCGGCCTTGGTCCTCATGATCATCCTGGGCAAGCGCAAGGGCTGGGGAACACAGAGCTTCGCACCCCACAGCCTGGTGTTGACCGCCATCGGCACCGGGATGCTGTGGGTGGGCTGGTACGGATTCAACGCGGGATCCGCGGTGGCCGCCGACGGTGTCGCCGCCAACGCGTTCATGACCACCACGCTCGCCACCGCCGTCGCGGCCTTCACCTGGCCCGTGGCCGAATGGCTCTCCAACGGCAAGCCCACCATCCTGGGCATGTGCTCCGGCGCCGTCGCCGGCTTGGTTGTGGTCACCCCCGCCACCGGCTTCATCAACGCCACCGGCGCCGTGATCATAGGATTGCTGGCGGGCATCATCCCTTTCCTGGCCTGCACCAAGCTCAAGAGCTGGCTCAAGTACGACGACGCCCTGGACACCTTCGGCGTGCATGGTGTGGGTGGAACCCTGGGGGCGTTCCTCACCGGCATCCTGGCCGTCCACGAAGCCAACGGAAACCTGGCCACGAATCTCAAGGACATCGTCGGGCACACCCTGTGGATCGAGCAGCTCAAGGCCATGGGCTTGACCATCGCCCTCTCGGTGGTGGCCACGGTGGTGATCGCCTTCGTGGTCAAGGCGTTGGTGGGCTTGCGTCCGGACGAGGAGAACGAATTGATCGGTCAGGATCTGGTCGACCACGGCGAACAGGGATACCACTACGCCGAATAAGGCGTGATTGTCAGTCTGATTTTTGGAAGGCTTCCGTTTTGGCAACGGGGGCCTTTTTTGTTGTCAATCTCTGTGACACCAACAAAACCTGACAGTTTTCGCGAAGCCCTTCCCATTTCTCCTCAAAACCCGGGAAAACCGGATTGGTACGCCCAATGCTTAGGGAAAAGGAGTCGGGCCTCCTGAGTAGGAGACCAACCGCATCAAGCATTCTGGGGAGGAACTTTTATGCTCAGCTGCATCCAGAGAAACCAATTCAGGGTAGCGTGGATCGTGGCCCTGTGCCTATCCATGGTCGTCGGGGTCCATGCCGCCGACACCGCCAAGGTGGCCAAGGAGCCTGTCGAGGTCGGCGTGGTCGATTCCTCCAAGAAGGACACCTTCGCGGTGGCCAAATCGTCGCCGGATTCGGCGGCTGTTGCTGCCGCTTCCGCCGCGCCGGCCGCCCCCACCCCCTCGCTTTCGGCCCTGTCCGATCTTCGCGTGGGCCTGGACACCGTGTGGGTACTGGTGGCGGGCATGCTCGTGTTCTTCATGAATCTCGGTTTCGCGCTCGTGGAATCGGGCTTGGCGCGGGCGAAGAACTGCGTCAACATCCTGGCCAAGAACTTCATCGTCTTCGCCGCCTCCACGATCTCCTTCTATGTCATCGGATGGGGTTTGATGTTCGGCGACGGAAATCTCTGGGTGGGTCTGCAGGGACTCTGGTTCGTGTCCGGCGCCGACAACTCTCCCTCGCTGGGAGCCGCCTACGCCGCCATGAATCCCTTCAGCACCAGCGTGTACGAAGGCGTCTACAGCGCGATCAACTGGACGGCCGTGCCGCTTTGGGCCAAATTCTTCTTCCAGCTGGTGTTCGCCGGAACCGCCGCGACCATTGTGTCCGGTGCCGTGGCCGAGCGCATCAAGTTCAGCTCCTTCCTCATTTTCTCGTTCCTGCTGGTGGCCTTCGTCTATCCCATCTCTGGACACTGGATCTGGGGTGGAGGCATCCTGGGGGCCACTCCCGGTGAATCCGGCCTGGCCTCTTTCTTCGGGAATTTCCGAGACTTCGCGGGATCGTCGGTGGTCCACTCGGTGGGCGGCTGGGCCGCTTTGGCGGGAGTGATCGTGCTCGGACCTCGCATCGGGAAGTTCGTCAATGGCAAGGCTCGGGCAATTCCCGGTCACAACATGACCTCGGCGGCTACCGGCGTCCTGGTCCTCTGGCTGGGCTGGTTCGGCTTCAATCCGGGATCCACCATGTCGGCCGGCAACGGGTTCGCCATCGCTCACGTGCTGGTGAACACCAACATCGCCGCGGCGACCGGAGCCTTGGGCGCCTTGATCACGGCGTGGATCTTGCTGAAGAAGCCGGACCTCTCGATGGTCCTCAATGGATGCCTTGCGGGTCTGGTGGCGATCACCGCGCCTTGCGCATTCGTTTCGATCCCGGCGGGAGCCTTCATCGGATTCGTGGGCGGAGTCATCGTGGTGTTCTTCGTGCTGATGTTCGACAAGCTGAAGCTCGACGATCCGGTGGGCGCCTTGTCCGTCCACCTGGGCAATGGAATCTGGGGAACCTTGGCCCTGGGTATCTTCTATTCCAAGGAAGTCGCAACTGGCGTGGCCGCGCTGGACACCGGACTTTCCGCCGGCGCCCAGTTCGTCCAGCAGCTCAAGGGCGTATTCCTGGTGGGCATCTGGGCGTTCGGCCTGTCGATGATCTTCTGGCTGATCCTGAAGTACACCATGGGAATCCGCGTGTCCCAAGCCGAGGAAATCGAAGGTTTGGACATCGGCGAACATGGCAACGAGGCCTATCCCGACTTCCAGAGTTCCGTGAAGGGCTGATCGCTGGAGACATCGGGACCGAATGGGGAAGGCAGGACCGGTCGGTTCTGCCTTCGAACGTTCTCTCTTTCGCTCGTCGCCCAGCGGAGATCAGTCGGGGATGGCTCGGTCGGGTTCGGACACCTTCAATCCCAGGAAGGAATCGTAGGGAAGTTTCTGGCCTTGCAGCCAGGTGGCGGCGTACAGGATCGGCAGGACCAGGATCGGCAGGGACAGGAATTTGATCAGCTCCCGGACCATCGCACGCGGGACGGTGATCGCCTGTGGATCCGACACCACCTTCAGCGAAAGGACGCGTTTTCCAGGGCTGCGTCCATCGATCCCTTCCAGGAATCCGATCGCGAGGATCCCGGGAAGCGCGGCCAGCGGGAGGCTGCGCACATCCTGGAGCAACGACTGGACGATGGGAAGGAGTGCCAAGGTCGAAAGTCCCACGAGGGTGGTGTCGATCGCGAAAGCTCCCAATCGACGAATCTGCGAACTCGACATGGCTCCCATCCTTCCTCCGGGAAACGGAACGCACCTGGTGTGGCAGACAAGGTAGGCATCGCGCACGGGCCGGGTGGCGATACAAACGGTTTCCCTCGGGTCGGACATTTGGGAATTAAACTTTCCGCGCCTCCGAAATCTCGGATGGCGCACTCTTGAGGTTTGACGTGGACGAACAAAACATCGAAACGCCTCCTCTCCCTGAGACCAGGCCTTCCCTCTTCGAGAGGCTGAAGCGCATCGTCCTCGGGGGCGAGAAGAACCCCTTCGACCGCAAGATCTTCCATTCCATGGCGCTTCTGCCCTTCTTCGCCTGGGTGGGTCTGGGTGCGGACGGCCTTTCCTCTTCCAGCTATGGTCCCGAGGAAGCTTGGCATGTCCTCCACAGCTATCCGGCCCTGGGGCTTTTCGTGGCCCTGGGAACGGCGATCACGGTTTTCGTGCTCTCCGCCGCCTACAGCCAGATCATCGAACTGTTCCCCACCGGCGGTGGTGGGTACCTGGTCGCCTCCAAGCTCCTGGGGGCAAGGTGGGGAATGGTGTCCGGCTGCGCCCTCCTGATCGACTACGTGCTGACCATCTCCATTTCCATCGCGGCCGGCGCCGATGCGATCTTCTCCTTCCTCCCCGCCGCCTGGATCGGCTGGAAGTTCTGGAGCATCGTCGGGGGAATCGGCCTCCTGACCTTGCTGAACCTCCGCGGCGTGAAGGAGTCGGTGGCGGTGATGGTTCCCATCTTCCTGGTGTTCGTCATCACCCACGCCTTCGGCATCGTCTACGCGCTGTCCACGCACATTCACGAAGTCCCCGCCATCGCGATGGAAACCACCACGCAGGTCCACGGAGCCGCCCAGGCCTTGGGGTGGTTCGGGATGTTCTTCCTGATCATGAAGGCCTATTCCATGGGTGCCGGTACGTACACCGGTATCGAGGCGGTATCCAACGGTCTGAACATCCTTCGCGAGCCCCGTGTGAAGAACGGCAAGCGCACCATGACCTACATGGCGTGGTCCCTGGCGATCACGGCAGTGGGTCTGATCCTCGCCTACCTCTTCTACGGCATCCACAAACCCGTAGGCGACACGCGCACCCTCAACGCCATCCTCTTCCAGACCATGTCCGGCGCCTGGGGCCAGGGCGGAACGATTTTTGTCTGGGTCACCCTGATTTCGGAGGCGGCCATCCTCTTCATCGCCGCCCAGGCGGGGTTCATCGGCGGGCCCCGCGTTTCGGCGAACATGGCCGTGGACCGCTGGCTTCCGTCGCGCTTCGCGGTCCTGTCCGATCGATTGGTGACCCAGAACGGCGTGTTGTTCATGAGTCTTCTGGCCTTGGGAACCGTGGTCCTCACCAAGGGAAGCGTCCAGGCGCTGGTGATCCTCTACTCCATCAACGTGTTCATCACCTTCGCGCTGTCCATGTTGGGGATGGTGCGCTACTGGTGGATTTCGCGATCGAAGGTCTCCAACTGGAAACGTCAGATCGCCACGCCCACCCTGGGATTCATGCTTTCTGTGTTCATTCTGGTGTTCATCGTGGTGTTCAAGTTCTCCGAGGGCGGCTACCGCACCTTGCTGGTGACCGGGGGATTGATCGTCCTTTCGTTGTTCATCCATCGCCATTACCGCAAGACCAAGGAACTTCTCAAGCGTCTGGACCAGCTGGTGCGCACCGCCGACATTTCCAACGCCTCCGAGAAGGAAGTGGAGATCCCCTGCGATCCTCGGGCGAAGACCGCGGTCCTTCTGGTGAACGGATACAACGGGTTGGGATTGCACACCTTGCTGAACATCCAGAGGATGTTCTCCGGTGTCTACAAGAACTGGATCTTCGTGTACGTGGGGATCGTCGACGCGGGCAACTTCAAGGGAGTGGAGGAAGTGGAAGCCTTGCAGGCCCACGTCCAGGAGGAAGCCCAGAAGTTCGTGAAGTTCATGAAGCGGCACGGCGCCTACGCGGAGGCCCGCACGTCGGTGGGAACGGATGTGGTCGCCGAAATGCTGGAGCTCACCCCGACCATCCTCAAGAGCTTCCCCCAGAGCACCTTCTTCGGGGGCCAGCTGGTGTTTCCCGAGGATAGCGTCTTCACCCGCTTCCTCCACAACAACATCGTCTTCGGAATCCAGAGGAAGTTTTACAACCTTGGCATTCCGTTCGTGATCCTGCCCGTGCGAGTCTACTGACGGTATTGGGAATGCCCCGACTAGCCCCCGTGCCCCGTGCGAACGGGGCAGGAGCCGAGAATAAAACCTTGGCATTCCGTTCGTGATCCTGCCCGTGCGGGTCTATTGAGAAACCGAAGGAAGCTCATTTTGGAAATCCACCGTTCGCCCTTCGAGACGCGGCGCTGCCGCTCCTCAGGGCCAACGGACGAATAGGCAGTCAAACATTTCGCAGCCTATCCGGGAGCGGTGGCTTCTGCCGTGGGGAAGGCTGATGGTTCTCAGAAGAAGATCAAGGTCACCAGAGCGAACAGCGGCAGGAGGATCGCTCCGGACCATCCCAGGTAGCCGATGAACGACGGCATCTTCACTCCCTGCTCCTCGGCGACGGCCTTCACAAGGAGGTTGGGAGCGTTTCCGATGTAGGAGTTGGCGCCCATGAAGACCGCACCGCAGGAAATGGCGGTGAGGATCGCCCCTTGCGACATCAGTTGTTGGACTTGGGCATCGCCACCGGCCACATTGAAGAACAGCAGGTACGTGGGAGCGTTGTCGAGGAAGGAGGAAAGGGTGCCGGCTGCCCAGAAGTAGCGAGCTGGCGTGCTCACGGCCTCCACCAGCCACCCCAGGGCGCCATCCGTACCGGCCTGGAGGATCAGGATCAAAGGAATCAATGTGGCGAAGATGCCCGCGAAGAGCCGGGCGACTTCCTGGATGGGAGCCCAGGTGAATCCGTTGGCCTCGCGAACGCCGTGGGGAGTGGTCTTGAGGGAGGCGAAGAGGAGTCCCACCAGGAGTCCGTCGCGGAGGAAATCGGTGAAGCCGATGGTGATGGGGGCATGGCTTCCGAAGGGGATGGTCACCGATCCCGTCCAGATCTTGGAGAGGGTTCCCGTTCCCACCACGGTGGCCACCACCGCCAGGAGGATGACGATGTTGGAGGCGCCTCGGATGTCCAGGGGAATTCGCTGGAGCTCCATCTTGTGGGTGGCGCGTTCCTTCTTGAAGTACCAGGAATCGAGCGCGAAATACACACCCAGCAGGACGATCGAACAGAAGATCATGGGAGGAGAGCAGTGCCTGAGTGGCCAGAGGAAGTCCACTCCATGGAGGAACCCCAGGAACAGTGGAGGGTCGCCGATGGGTGTGAGGCTGCCTCCGATGTTGGACACCAGGAAAATGAAGAAGATCACCGTGTGCGCCTTGTTGTCGCGCTTGGAAATGGAGCGGATGACGGGCCGGATCATCACCATGGAGGCGCCGGTAGTCCCCACCAGGCTTGCCAGTACGGTTCCGAAGGCCAGGAGGAGGACGTTTCCGAAGGGATTCCCCGGTTCACCCCCCGTGAGGTAGAGCCCTCCCGCCGCCACGTACAGCGTGGTGATCAGGATCAGGAAGGGGATGTAGTCCTTGATCAGCGTGTGGGCACCGAGATGGAAGGTGGATCCGAAACCATGGAAGATGGAGTAGGGGAGGGCGAAGGTCAGCGACCAGAACAGGACGATCCACCCCTGCTTGTGCTCCCAGAAGTGGGGTGCTTTCAAGGGGAGGATGGCCATCGACAACAGCAGACCGACGAAAGGCAGGCCGTAGAAGATGGATAGTGGCTCGTGCATGAAGACTCACCTCCTGGTGCTGGGTGAACGCCGAGACCCGCACATGATGGTGGAAAGGAGACCTGAATACCGGACAATAATGTCCTGTGTGGAGAAAATGTTCCTGTTTGTTCGCGACTTTGATGGTCTGCGGGCAAGGTGCTGACAAATCAAATGGCTTGTTCGACAAATGACATTTCCGTTGTGACAAACGCGGAATGGAGAAGGACGTTATGGGGATTGCCGTGGTTTGTGATGCGGAAATACCAATTCTCTGGCAATTGGCTCACAATTTGCGAAATGTTGTCGTTTTCGCGGTATTGTCGACCGCGGAAGTCGCATCAGAACATCGAGGAAGCGCACATGTCCAATCGTTTGCGGCAGGTCCTGGCGGTCCTGCTTGTGGCCCAACAACTGGTTTCGGCCAAAATCCTTCTCCCCGAATCCGCACCGGTTTCTCCGGCGACCGCCGATCGCGTCCGGCCGTCGTCGGAGCCGATTGCCGACCTCGCCATCCCGGAGCCGGTGGCTTCCGATGCGGCACCGGCCACCGATGCGGCGGTGCTCAAGCGCTTGGCCGACCTGGAAGCCTACGTGAACAACACCCCCCGCCAGGATTTCCAGAGCTCCAAGATCCAGTCGGCGGGTCCTGGGCACAACGGCTGGGTGATGATCTCCGCCGCGTTGGTTCTGTTCATGACTCTTCCAGGCCTGACCCTCTTCTTCGGGGGCCTGGTGCGGGCCAAGAACGTTCTGTCCGTGTTGGCCCAATGCATGGGAATCGCGGGCATCGTCACCTTGTTGTGGTGGGCGGTCGGGTACTCGCTGGTTTTCGCTCCCGGCAACGCCATCTTCGGGGGGCTGGACTACGCTTTCTTCCGCGGGGTGGACGCGCTCCCCAACCCCACCTACTCCAACTGGGTGAGCCATAATGTGTTCGCCATGTTCCAGCTGATGTTCGCGATCATCACGCCCGCACTTCTGATCGGAGCGGCCGCCGAGCGTATCAAGTTCTCCTCCATGATGCTGATCTCGGTGCTGTGGCTGTTTCTGGTGTACATCCCGGTGGCCCACATGGCATGGGGTTCCACGGGACTGTTCAACGGCATGGGCAACCCCAACGCGGCGATCAAGGCAATGGATTTCGCCGGTGGCTTCGCGGTGGAGATGGCTTCCGGGTGGTCGGCGCTGGCTCTGGTGTTGATCTTGGGGCATCGCAAGGGCTACGGCAGGGATCCGATGCCCCCGCACTCCATGGTGCTGGCCATGACCGGTGCCGGGCTCCTCTGGGTGGGCTGGTACGGTTTCAACGTGGGATCCGCCCTGGGTGCGGACGGTGTTGCCTCCAACGCATTCGTCGCCACTACCCTGGCGGCCGCCGTGTCCTCCATCCTATGGCCTGCGCTGGAGTGGATCCTTCATGGAAAACCCACTGTGCTGGGTTTCTGCTCGGGGATCGTGGCCGGCCTGGTAGCCATCACCCCGGCGGCGGGATTCGTCGGGTCCGGAGCGGCCGTTGCGATCGGTGCAGTGGGGACGTTGGCGTCGTTTTTCGCCGCCATGCGCCTGAAGCACCTCCTTCGCTACGACGACGCATTGGACACATTCGGGGTGCACGGTGTGGCGGGCACGGTGGGAACTGTCCTAACCGGTGTCTTCGCCAGCGTGGCCGTCAATCCCAACATCCAGGCCAACCTGGGAAGCCTGGTGGGCAACAGGCTTTGGCTGGAGCAGTTGAAGGCCATGGGCATCGTGGTGGTTCTGGCCTTGGCAGGAACCACGGTTGCCGCCTTCGTCGCGAAGCTGGTTCTTGGGCTGCGTCCGGATATCGAGGACGAAGTCGCCGGCCTGGACTACCTGGACCACGGCGAGGTGGGCTACCGGTACGACGAGGCGTAAGCCTTCTCATACGGCTGCGCCTGGCTTTTTTCTCGGATTTTCATCAGAGTGGAGTTTGGCGGGGCTTTCGCCCTGCACAGGTTTACAGGAGGACGCTTCCTGCTCCTCCGAATAGCCTGGCCCCCTTGGAACCCCTGCCGACCCTTTGCGAGGAATGCGGGTTGCTTTGGGGCGGACTAGATTTGGACTGATGAAGAGATCCCGTGTTCTTCTGACGTTTTTAGGTGGTTGCAGGCTCCTGGATCCCACCACAGGCAAGCCCAAGCAATACCACCGCTGCCACTATCGATTCGAGGATGGCTGGGAGGCGAAGGATACCGAGTTTTTCGGGCTGGAGGTGGTGCGCTGGATGGCGCAGACCGGAACTCCTCTCGATCAAGTGATCCTTGCCGGTACCAGCACCAGTATGTGGGACCTCTTCGCGCAAAAAGCTTCCGACGAGCATTTTGATCTTGATGACCTGGCACTGAAGCTGATTGAACGCTGCGAACCACCCCATGACGGAAGTTTATCGCCAGGGGCCGAGGGGGGCCATCTGGAGGCCCTCGGGCAGAGCTTGAGCCGAAATCGTTGGCGGGGCGTTGGGAGTTGGCGTTGCATGGATCTGCCGTTGGGGACCGACCAGAAGCAACACATGGAGCTGCTTTCCCTGCTTGCCGCGCAGGTGCCTCCGGATTCCGAACTCTGGATCGACATCACCCACGGATTTCGCATCTTCCCCATGTTCGCGCTGGCGTTGGGCCAGATTCTGTCCGTCGTGAAGAATGTACGGGTGGGCGGCATCCTCTATGGGGCCTACGACATGCGGGACGATTCCGGGATCGCACCCGTGATCGATCTGCAGGGGCTGTTGCAGCTCCAGAAATGGACGGATGCTCTGGCGATCTACAAGGCCAGCGGGAGCTTGTCCCCGTTTGTTACCCTCCTGAAGGAGGACGGGGCGACCCTGAACGGGCAGATCGACAAGCTGAGGGAAATCACCCTGGCGGAGCGCGCCAACAGCCTGCACCGGGTCCGCGATTCCAGAAAGCATGTATCGGAGGGGATCAAGAAAGATCCTCCTCGCACGGGAACCGTTTCGCACTTGTTCGCGAAGGATCTGGAAAAGGCGGTGAGCCCATATCCGCCCCGGCTTTCCCAAGCCCAGCGGGAGCGGGCTAGACATTTTTTGGATCATGACGAACTTTTCCAAGCCACCATCCTTTGCCATGAAGGCTTGGTGAGTCGTGCGGTGGAGGAATCTGGGCATGACGCTTGGGTTTCCGGCTATGAGAAGCGGGAAAGTGTCCACATCGAGGTGCCGATAAGCCAGAAGGAGAAGATCGACATCCTTAGCAAAGTCCGGAATAGTCTTGCTCATGGAACCCCTTCCGATTCGAATTTGGAATCATCCTCCTATTGGAGGCGAGTGAAGTCGGAGGCTGAAGATTTGCGGAGGAATCCCGACAAGCTTGCGGGCTTTTTGCGGGAGATTTTGAATCGGGGTGAGCTGTGGGGCTGAATCGATTGGATGGCTCGGCGCGCGTTACCTTGGCAGCACTCTTGCACGACTTGGGAAAGCTTGCCGAGCGCGCTAGGGTTCCAGAGCTTTGCCAGAATCGCGAACGTTTGGCGCGGCAGGAGCAATTGGTTTGCCCGGAAGCCTGGGTAAACGGGAAGCCTTCGGGGCGAAGCACCCACAAGCATGCGGCTTGGACAGGTCTTGCCTTCGATTTCCTGGAACGACAGGGTCTCCTGCCAGATTCCATAGGGAAGGAGACTTGGCCTTTTGCCCAAGGTGAGGTCGACGATTCGATGGCCAATGCGGCTGCGATGCATCATCGACCAAGTACCTTTCTGCAGTGGATTGTAGCCACCGCCGATCGAATTGCCAGTGGTTTCGAACGAAGAGCGTTCGATGACTACAACCAATCGGAAGACCACAATCATTACTCCGCTCGGTTGAGGGTTCCATTCGAGTCCGTGCGTTTGGATGAGGCATCGCGCACATGGACTCAGGCATACCCCCTGGATGCCCTCTCGGCAGGGGCATTGTTTCCTCGAGCCATCAAGGACGTGGAGGCGCGTTCCAATGAAGCCGCACAAGGCGAGTACCTGAGGCTTTGGGAAGCATTGGTGGATGGGCTCAGGAAGATTCCGGCTTTGCACAGGTCCTCGCTTTCCCTGTGGATCGACCACTTCGAATCGTTATGGCTTTCGGTGGCGCAGGCCATCCCGTCTGCGACTGCGTTCGGGACGCTACCCGATGTCAGCCTCTACGACCATTCCCGCACTGCCGCTTGCTTGGCCACAGCCTTGTGGCGCTATCACGCCGACCAGGGACATGAAGAGACCGAATGTGTCAAAGGATTGTCTCGGCGCGAAGGTGCACATGGTTGGCAGGAGTCGAAATTTTTGCTCATCCAAGGTGATTTTTTCGGGATCCAGGATTTCGTGTTTGCAGAAGGTGCGCAAACACAACGGCACGGAGCGAAGATCCTGCGCGGGCGTTCGTTCTCGGTTTCACTGTTGTGCGAACTGGCGTGCTTGCGGTTGCTCGAGGCTCTCGAACTTCCGGGATCCAGCCAGATCCTGAATGCAGCCGGCAAGTTCCTGGTCGTGGCCCCGAATACACAGGAAGTCCGCGAGGCCCTGGACGTGGTGCGCAGGGAGATCGAGGAGTGGTTCCTCGCAAAGACCTATGGCAAGGCCGGGATCGGACTGGCGTGGTGCGAGGCTTCGCCCGAAGACTTCGTGCCCTCCCGTTTCAGGTCGCTTCTGCAATCCCTGTTCGCTTCCCTGGAGGAATCCAAGCTCCAGCGTTTTGCCCTGACTGTGACCAGCCACGGTGCGGTCTTCGAAGCCTACCTGGATGCCTTTGTCCATGACAGGCCTTGCGCGTACACGGGCCTCCTGCCGGGCGAAGCGACGAACCGGGAAGGACTTTCCGTCTCGAGATTGGCGCTTGACCAGGTCCGCATGGGCGAGCAGCTCGTCAAGTCGGAGCGGATCCTGGTGACCCAAGGGATCCGCCTTCCTGGATCGCTGGAACTGGACTACTTCGGATACTCCGTGGGCTTCGCCCCATCCGAAGAGGCCTCGGGAAAGTATGGGCCATGGGCCAGCGAAGGGGTTCTGCGTCGTTGCTGGGATGTCTCGCTGCCAAAATCCGTCCAAGATCCGCTCTGGAACGGATATGCCCGGCGCTGGGTCGCGGGGCATGTGCCGCGATGGGAAGGCGCCATCCCGGAAGAATGGGAGCAGGGCAAATACAAGGGCTGCGAAGAGAAGGGGGAGTTCGGGGAGATCAAGACCTTCGAACATCTGGCCTGCGAAAGCCGAACCCTCCCTGCCGAGGGTGGTTCTTGGCGCGGCCAAAGAGCCTTGGGCATCCTCAAGGGCGATGTCGACAACCTGGGCACCATTTTCCAGAAGGGGATGCAGAACCCCACCTTCGCCCGCTGGGCAGGACTTTCGCGCCAGCTCCATTTTTTCTTCGCCGTGCACCTGCCGGCTCTTTGCCGGGAAGATGCGCGATTCCACGACATTTACACGGTGTTCGCCGGGGGCGATGATTTCTTCCTGGTGGGCCCCTGGAAGGCCATTCTGGAACTTGCCGGGAAGCTGCGACAGGACTTCGCAAAATTCATCGTGCATCCTGGCATCAGCTTCTCCTGCGGCATCGCCATGGGCAAACCCGGCATGCCCTTGCGGCAGTTGGCGGGCTTGGCCGAAGATGCCCTCGAACAGGCCAAAGCCTTTCCCGGCAAGAATGCCGTCACGGCCTTTGGGCGGACCGTACCTTGGGCGGACTACCTTGCGCTCCTGCACGAGGCGGAGGAGATGAAAGAACGTTTTGCCGGTTTCTCGACTGGCTTCGTGTACGATCTCCTGCAAATTTCCGACATGGCGGATCGCCACTCGAAGGATGGGCAACCGGAAGATGGCCTCTGGGCTTCGAGGCTGGCCTATCGCGCCCAACGCGCTTTGCCCAAGCGCGAACAAACCGATCAGCTCCAAGAATTGCTCGAGCATCTCATCCATTCACCGGACACGGGGATTCGCCGGTTCAAGGGCGACTACCGCATCGCATTGTCCACCCATCTCTACCAGCAGAGGGACGCATGAACCAAGGTTACCCAGGGGAATATGGCCGTCAGCCGTCTCATTCTCGTGGAGGTGGGAACTCCTTCCATTCGGGTGCAAGGCACGGTGGTGATTTCCCTCGCCCGGCACGCGAAGAGGTTCCGGCGCTGGACCTTACTGGCGTGGTGATCTGGCCCAAGATGTCCCCGGATCTGCTTGATTCGGTTTCCCTGAGCGTCTGTAGAACCCTGGTTGAGCGCGCAAGGCACTGGAAAAAAGACAAAGTCACCATTTGGCGTTGGGACTCAGATCATGAGGACTCTGATGCCAACAAGTCCTCCCAGTTGCGCAAGTTCTACGACGAGCTGGTCGAGTGGCAGGAAAACATCGGGTTGGATCCGAACCTCTTCGAAGAGCGGCTACCGCTGGTCATGATGCTCAAGGCCAA
Source organism: Fibrobacteria bacterium (assembly GCA_035352895.1). Lineage (GTDB taxonomy): Bacteria > Fibrobacterota > Fibrobacteria > UBA5070 > UBA5070 > UBA5070. The sequence goes on from DAOPYN010000005.1 coordinate 36,641, forward strand.
AGTCGCCTATGCTGAGGGGCGCAACCATGTGACGCCCGACTTCTCCCAACTGCTGGGAACTCTCCTCGATCAGGTGCGCAAAGCGAACGACCCAAAGGCACTTCTGAACGCCAAGCTGTTCTTCGAGGCCTTCCTGGGCTTCTACAAGACCTACAACGCCAAGTGAGGATTGCGACCATGCCCACCCAACTCTTGAACATTCGTCGACTTTCTGCCACCTTGGAACTGCGCACCGGTCTCCTGGTGGGGGCTGGCGACACCGCCATGCACATCGGCGGGGCCGACAAGACGGTGCAACGCCACCCGCACACCCGCATCCCGTACCTACCAGGCTCCAGCCTCAAGGGCAAGATGCGCTCACTCTTGGAATGGCGCGCTGGTCTGGTGGGAACCACGAACGGTGCCCCAGTAAAGCTGGAGGATCTCCCCAAGATCACGGAAGAGTCTCGCAAGGCCCAAGCCGAGCTGATCTTGCGTCTGTTCGGCTTTCCCCCCAAGGGCGGAAAGGACACGGCCTACGAGAACGAGCTAAAGCGCATCGGCCCTTCGCGCCTTTCGTTCTGGGACTGCGATTTACAAGCCCAATGGGTGCAGGAACGCAAGGACCTGAACCAGAGCCTAACTGAGGTCAAGAGCGAGAATGCGATCAACCGCGTCTCCGGCGTTGCCGAAAATCCTCGTTTCTTCGAACGCGTCCCCGCCGGTGCCCGTTTCGATTTCACCCTGTCCTGGAAGGTCCTGGACGGCGATGATGATCTGAAGTTCAAGGCGTTCTTGTTGGAGGGCCTGCGTCTTCTGGAACTGGATGCTTTGGGTGGGCAGGGTTCTCGCGGCTATGGAAAGGTGCGATTCCTGGATCTCAAGCTGGACGGTGTGGAGTGGCTTGCGGACCTGGAAGGAATCCGTCCCTTCGCGGACGCGGCATGAGGAATTTCTGCATCGGGCTAAAGCCTCAGTCGGCTTTCGGGACGCCTCTGGTGGGGGACACGCTTTTTGGGCAGGTCTGCTGGGCGGTGTGCGAGCGATGGGGTGAGGCCCGCCTCGCACAATTGCTCGATGGCTATACCAGAGGCGTTCCCTTCCTGGTCCTTTCTGATGCATTCCCCCGTGGATATCTGCCTCGGCCCCAGGTACCGGGCAGGTTCCTTCTCCGGCGGGAACTGGGAGATGATCCTTCCCAGCGGAAGCTTCTCAAAAACAGGGCGTGGATCGACTCTTCCCTGCTCCCGAATCTCCCATCCACCCAATGGCTGGACAATGCCCGTGTGCTGGACTGGAACGAAACGGCCGAGCGTTGCCACAACAGCTTGGACCGTTCGACGGGAGCCACTGGTAGCGGGGAGTTCGCTCCGTTTTCGCAGTTGGTTCGGCGGTATGGACCGGTGGGAGTGGACCTCCATGCCGTGCTGGATCCAACTCGGTTGGGTCCTGAAGAGTTGCGACAAATTCTGACGGATATCGGATCCTTTGGCTATGGCCGCAACGCCACCACGGGCGAAGGACGGTTCGAGGTCGAGACCTTCGAGCAATCGACCGCTTTGGGGCCGGTTGCCACAGGAGGGGCGGGTATGCCCTATCTGATCCTGGCGAACATGGCGCCCCAAGGTTTGGAATGGGTGGCCGAGAAATGTTGGTACGCTCCCGAGACTCGCTTTGGTCGGCATGGCAGCCAGGCTGCCTTGTGGGGGCGGCCCTTCAAGAATCCAATCCTGATGGCGCGGACGGGTGGGGTCTTCACTCCCAAAGTCGCTCCCCTTCACGGCTTTGTTGGACAAGGGGTTGGTGGCAGAGGGGAGCTGAGTCGGGTGATCCCTGAAACGGTCCATCAAGGGTATGCACCCGTGGTCCCCTTGCGGCTGGAGGTGGCGGCATGAGCTTTCTCAAGACCTATCCGTTGCGCCTCACGCCGCTTTCCCCGGTCCACATCGGCTGCGGGGACGATTACGAACCGACAAACTACGTAATCGACGGACAGATCCTGCACGTCTTCGATCCGGCGCGGCTGTGCCTGGATGTTCGGGAACGCCAGGAGCTCATGGCTCTTTGCGACAAGCCGGGCGATGCCGCAGTGAGGGGCCTCCAGAGCTTCTTTGCCCAGCGCAAGAAGCGTTGCATGGATGTGGCCCATGCGCGCATTCCGGTCAGCCCCGGCGTGGCGGAGAAGTACCGCGACCGCATCGGCAAGGTGGCCCAGCACGAGGGGCGTGGGAAATCAGTGAACAACGTCCTGCAGATCGCCCGCACGGCCACCAATCCGCACGCCCAACAGCCGATCCTTCCCGGCTCGAGCCTGAAAGGTTTTCTGCGCACGGCGATCCTGGACCGTCTCAACCACGGAGAGAATCGGGCCATCGATCCGAGGAATCAGCGCCACATCCAGAATAATCTGTTGGGTGGGGAGTTCCAGACCGATCCCTTGCGCTTGGTGAAGGTTTCCGATGCCCAGGGAGAGGTGCCGCGCCGGGTGTGTTTCCAGGTGAACCGTCGCAAGAAGGATTCCACGATCGCGCAGAATCAGGAACTTTTCCTGGAGTGCCTGGCCGGAACCGCCACTGCCAGCCTGACCGGGGAGCTGACCTTGCAGGACAACCCGCGCGGCGTGGCGACGGGAGAGATTCGCGACAAAACGCCCAGCAAGTCCTTCGCTCTCCAGGAAATCGCCCAAGCCTGCAATGCATACGCCTTCCGCGAGCTCAATCGCGAATTGGCCGAATCAAGGAACAAGAGCTGGTTTCCTCCCCGGTGGAGCCAGGCGATGGAGCGCCTGATCGCATGCACCGCACTGCAAACCGGACACGTCTTCCTTACCCGGGTGGGGCGGCATTGCGGTGCGGAATCGGTGACGGTGGCAGGCTTGCGCTCCATCAAGATCATGGGGAAGAAGGGGGAGAAGCCACGACAATTGGATCATGCCCTCACCGCCTGGATGGCCGCTGACAGTAAGGGACAGGAGCGCGACCTCCTGCCGTTCGGCTGGATCCTGGTTGAGACTGGAGAGCGCGATTCGGAGATTGGACAGATTCTGCTGGAAATCGCCGCCAGCATCCCAAAAGCGACACCTGATGCCGAGGCGCCTTGTTCGGCCACATCCGCCGTGCTGCATCCGGCAGCCCTCCCTGTCGATTTCACTCCTACTCCAAAGTTGCCCGCCCGCCTGCGCCACGACAGCAAGGATCTCCCGGCGGTGGTCGTCGATGAAACCACCAAGCCCTGCCTGGTGCGATTGGATTGGGAAGGTGCTCCGGAACTTAGTCTACGTTGTTCCGGTTATGCCAACGCAAGGAATGGGGAGCGATTGCTTGTGTCGGTGAGTGAATGGGACAAGAACAAGCAACTCCCAAAGGCAGTGAGACTGCAGAGGATCTTCTGAGCAAATTCAACACTTTTTCGGAAACCTTGATGCCCCTTCCCGTCGGAATCCAGGACTTCGCCCAACTGCGCGAGGCTGGTTTCCTGTATGTGGACAAGACGGGAATGGTCAAGCACTTGGTGGCCAATTCCAAGGCGGTCTTCCTGTCGAGGCCTCGGCGATTCGGGAAGTCGCTTCTGGTCGGAGTCCTCAAGGAACTGTACGAAGGGAACGAGCTGATCTTCCGCGGGCTTGACATCCACCGCGACTGGGACTGGACCAGGAAACACCCAGTGGTGCGCATTTCCTTCGGGACGGGGAAGTTCCAGGAGCGCGGAAGCTTCCGTCGTCAGGCCCAGGAAGAATTGCGAAGCCAAGCCATTCGCCATGGAGTGGAGCTCCCGGGGGAATCCAACGAGGGAAACTTCCGTCGCCTCCTGGACGAGCTTACTCTGCGTGGCTCGCGTCCCGTCGTCTTGATCGACGAGTACGACAAACCGATCCTCCAGTGCCTGGAAGGGATGCGCCATGTGGTATCCGCATCCGATCCCGCTGTGCTGGAGGCCCACGAAGCGGATGCTTCGGTGCTGGAGGAAAATCGCCAAGAACTTCGGGCCTTCTACAGCTGTCTCAAGGATGCGGCTCCGGAATTCCTGTTCATGACAGGAGTGAGTCGCTTGGCCAAGGCAAGCGTGTTCTCGGAGCTGAACCACCTGGAAGACATCACCTGGAACGCACGCTATGCGACCTTGTGCGGGATCACGCAGGAAGAGTTGGAACGGGACTTTTCCGGCCATCTGGTGGAGATGGCCCGCGAATTGGGAATGGACCAGGATGCCCTGCTTGCGAAACTCAAGATGGAATACAATGGCTTCCGGTTCGCTCCAAGGTCCGAGACGGTCTACAATCCCTTTTCTTCCTGCAGCAGCCTCAAGGCGCGGAATTTCGGTTCGTACTGGGCGGAAACCGGCACTCCGGAATTTTTGATCCGCTTGATGCGTCAATCCCATGTGGAGTTGGCGGATGTGGAGGGCCGACACCTGGCGATCTCGAGCATGGCCAGTCTGGATCCCGACCGGCCGGATGTGCTCCCCCTGTTGTTGCAGACTGGGTACCTCACCCTTGCGGGCTGGGAAGAGGAAGATTGCTACCGGTTGGGATTTCCCAACCGGGAGGTGCGGGTCGCGTTCGTGGAACATCTACTCAAGGCCACCCACAACAAACGCATCGAGGTGGTCGCGCCCTTGGCCCAGTCGATGGCCAAAGCGCTTCTGGCCGGGAATCTGGAAGCCTTCTTGGGGGAGATGAAGCGGGTCTTCGCGGGGATCGCCTACCAGTTGGACGATGCCCACGAGCGCAGGTACCACGGGCTCTTCCACGCGATGTGCATCCTGGCCTTCGCGCGCAAAGGCGTTGTTCTTTCGGAGGTTCCCAACGCATTGGGCCGCTCCGACTTGGTGATCGATCTCCCCGAGTCCTGTTGGATCTTCGAGTTCAAACGCGACACGGACTCGGCGAATGCCTTGTCGCAGATGGGGCGGAAGGAGTACGACAGCCAATGGGTGGGGCGCACCCGTTCCGATGGGGGCCCCAAGCCCGTCCGGAAGGTGGCGGTCACCTTCGGGACCGCTGCGCGCAACATCGTGGGCTGGGCTTTGGCGACGCCGGAGGAAGCGGCTCCATGAGCTCTTCGATCTGCCTGGTGGTGGTCGCCGGGGGACTCCCGCCTCCATCGCAAGTGGTCCTGGTCACCCAACGGCTGCGGGGCGCGGTGATCCGCCAGGCGATGCGCGGCATGCTGCCGGAATCCGCGGAGATGCGTTGGGAATCCCTGGGGGATTCCATGAGACAGGAATTGTCTGGTTTGACCGGCAAGAACGCGGATGGCTCCCTGTTGCAAGGAGGCCTTCATATGGCCTTGTTCCCCTGGTACGGAAGCGAAGGAGAGCCCGACCGTCTCTACGCATGGAAGAGGGAGGGGTTCTCCGCGATGGAATCCACCGCGTTGCTGCAGGCCGTGGCCAGGCCGATCCGGTGGGGCGAAGGCGACCGGCTGGTGCGATTGGCTCCGTTCGGACGACTGCCCTTGCCGGAATCCTGGACGGCGCCTTCACGAGAATGGCATTCACTCACGCCGTTCGTTCCCGTCGGGTCGCGATTCCGGTTCCGCACCGATGGCAGCCCCAAAAAGTCTGAGACTCCCCAGAAGCAGATTCGACTGATCGCGGGCAAGCAGGGTCTTCCCGTTCCCGAGGTGGACGTGGAGGATGCCGGCCCGGTGCGCATCCACCACACTTTGGCGTTGCGGCGGCAATCCGAGCGTTCTCCCGCCACCCATTGGCCTGGCGTGATGGCCCGGCTTTCCTTTCCCGAGCCGGTCGCGGGGCCTTTGTTTTTTGGGCATTCGGCGCATTTCGGCTTGGGCTTGTTCGAGGCGGTTTCCGGTGCCTAAAACGCTTCTTTTCTTGTCGCACCGACTCACCTCCCCGCAGGAACGGGAGCTGGAAGCGCTGCACGGAGGCCAAACGTCCTTCCTGAACTTGCCCGAGAGGCTCCAGGTTCGCTTCAGTCAGGTACCGGCTGGCAAGGAGTTTCCTTGGGCATTGCTCTCGGATCTTGTGGCCTGGTTGGAGGAGCAGGCATGTTTCGGCGATCAGGCCGTGATCCAGGGGGATTGGGGCCTCACGGTGGGTTTGGTGGATGCTTGCAGGAAGCGAGGGATTCGCGCACTGCACGCCACCACCGTGCGCCAGGCTCGGGAAGTTCCCGATTCGGACGGCGGGGTGTTGCTGGAGCATGTCTTCCTTCACCAGGGCTTTCGGGAGTATCCGCCCTCCGTGACGTGAAAATGTGATTCTTTGACATCGACGAGGGGCCTTCGGGCCCCGGCAAATCGCTTCCAGCGCAGGGAAGGATTCCATGGAGCACGATGTCCCGCCTCTGACATTCGAGCAGGTGTGTCGCTACCTCTACTGCCCTCGCCAATTCCACTTGGCCCTCACCGCCAGCGAGGCGGACCTTCGGGCGTGGCGCGAAAGGCCTTCGGAAGACGACGACCCACCCCCATGGCCGGTCTTGGATGCACCGCTCCGGCAGCTTGATATTTCCGGATCCCCGCTGGGGCTTTCGGGCGATCTGACCGTGGTCGATCTGGGTGGCAGGGTTTCGCCGGTGCTGTGGCGCGGGAATCCTCCGGATTCCATGGACCTTTGGCCAAACCAGGAGGTCGAAGCCGCCATCGCCTGTGAACTGGTTCGCGAGCATGAAGGCGATGCGGGACCTTGCCTGGTCCTGTTCCGTGGCGAGGATTCTCCACGACAATTTCTGCCGGAAAGGGGGTCGGATCCCTCATGGCGCCCCGCTTTGGAGGGCGCCTTGGCCTGCGCCTGCGGAGACAAGCCTCCTCAGCCGTTGGATGGAGGCGACTCAAGGTGCGGAAATTGCGCCCTGCTTGGGCTTTGTCTTCCCGATGAAACCTCCCTGTTGGGCGCCCGTCCAGCTGGCAAGTCGATGCGATGCATGACCCCGCGTGACGATGTCCTTCCCTTGCATATCCAGACCCAAGGAGCGCGCGTCCAGAGATCCGGGGAGGTGCTGGAGATCACCAAGGGAGGCAAGGAACTGGCAAGCGTCCCGATCAAGGACATCGCGCAGGTGATCCTTCACGGAAACATCCAGATCACCACGCAGGCCATGAACTTCCTGCTCAACCAGGGGATTCCCGTGACCCACCTCAGTACCGGAGGCTGGTTCTACGGGATTTCCCATGGCTTGGATGGGGGAAATCTGGAGACGCGCAGGTCCCAATACCGGCTCACCGAAGATCCAATCCGATGTTTGGAAATGTCCAGACCGTTCATCGAAGGAAAGATCGCCAACCAGCGGACCCAGTTGCGCCGCAATGGCAAAATGGTACCTGATCGCGTCCTCTCGGACATGGCCAAGCTGGAAACGCAGTGCCAGGACGCGACCACAACGGATCAATTGCGAGGTCTGGAGGGGCTGGCAGCCCACCTCTACTTTTCCCACTTCGTGGCCATGCTCAGGCCTCGTGTGGGCGTATGGTCTTCGGAGGAAGGGTTGCGATTGGAGATGGAGGGAAGGAACCGCAGGCCTCCGCGTGATCCAGTCAATGCGCTCCTCAGTTACGCATATGGAGTTCTGGTGCGGGAATGCACGGTGGCTTGTGCGGGTGTTGGGTTGGATCCCATGGCAGGGTTCTTTCACGTGCCGCGGCCGGGGCGGCCATCGCTGGCTTTGGACCTGATGGAAGAGTTTCGTCCTGTGGCAGCCGACAGTGCGGTGATCACCGCCATCAACACCGGCATGGTGGGACCGTCGGATTTCCGGCAGGTGGGTGATGCCTGCTGGCTTGCGTCATCCGGGAAAAAGGCCCTTCTCCAGGCTTGGGAAAACAGGCTCGACCAACTCGCGACCCACCCACTCTTTGATTACCGCTGTTCGCTGCGACGGATCATCCGACTGCAAGCGCGAATGTTGGCCAAGCGTTTTTTGGGGGAGACCGGAGCTTATGTTCCGTACCGGATCCGATGAGTCGCCGTCGATTCCTGGTGGCGTGGGATGTTGCCGATTCCAAGAGGTTGCGGGCGGTGCGTCGGTGTGCCGAGGATTTTGGCCACCCATTGCAGAAAAGCGTATTCCTGTGTGATTTGAAGCGGGAGGAGGCGGCACGGTTTCGATTGCGGTTGGGGAAGATCCTCAAGCCCAGCCAGGATCAGGTGGTATTCTTGGATCTTGGACCCGACCAGCGCGACCCGGCGGACTACCTGACCGTCTTGGGGCTCGCGGTCTCCTTGCCAGAACGGATCGTGGTGGTTTGATGTGCGGGAGGTGTTTGTCACGCGAGTCCGTGCTAACCGCCCGAAGTCCTGGAAAGTTCAGGACTTGCGAGGGTTCAGGGCTGTTTCTGGAATTTTCTGGCGCCAAGGAGCGGGGCACCCTCCCGTATTCAGGCGCGCAAGTGCCCAAACGATGCTAACTTACGAAGACTACGGATTCTCGGCTGGATTCAGTCGAGCACAATTGAGACGTTGATCTGCTCGTACTGCCAGATCCACCCGTCGCGCGATTCTCGGCTGGATTCAGTCGAGCACAATTGAGACCCATGAATTTCGCCGCCAAGAATTTTGCCGCCATGATTCTCGGCTGGATTCAGTCGAGCACAATTGAGACGAACTCACCAAGGTTGGATGCGTTCACAGAACCATGATTCTCGGCTGGATTCAGTCGAGCACAATTGAGAGGAGCCAAACCCGGAGCTGATCCCAGAGCCGATCCCAATTCTCGACAGGTTCCTGTCGAGCACAATTCAGGCGGGAGCCGTTCCTGGTTTGACGGGCGTTCTATGCTGCCCTACCAGGGCGTCTTTGCGAAGGGAGCTACCTTGGAGGTCCCTATGACCATCGAAGCCATTCCGTCCGTTCGCGTCGACGACCGCGAGATCCTGCTTCTGGGCACCGCCCACGTGTCGGCCGAATCCGTCCAGCAGGTGGAGGCCGCCATCCGCGAGACCGCCCCCGACTGCGTGTGCGTGGAGCTGGACGAAAAGCGTCTGAAGGCCTTGTCCGATCCCGACGCGTGGAAGAGGTTGGATCTGTTCACGGTGATCCGCCAGGGGCAGTTTTCCACGCTCATCGCCAACATCCTGTTGTCCAGCCACCAGAAGCGCATGGGGCTGCAGACCGGGGTGAAGCCGGGTGCGGAGCTCCACAAGGCGGTGACCACCGCCCAGGAGCTGGGGATTCCGGTGGTGCTGGTGGATCGCGAGATCAAGACCACCCTGCGGCGGGTATGGAGTCTCACTCCGTGGTGGCGGCGGTTCAAGCTGGCCGGGGGCCTTCTGGAGAGCATCTTCGAGACGGAAAAGGTCACGGAGGAAGACCTGGGGAACCTGCGCGAACAGGACACGCTGAGCTCCATGATGGACGAGATGGGCAAGGAGTTTCCGGAGGTCCGGCAGGTGATGCTGGACGAGCGGGACCACTTCATGGTGGGGCGTATCCGCCAGGCTCCGGGAAAGCGGGTTCTGGCCGTGATCGGGGCCGGGCACCGTCAAGGCATGACGCGCCTTCTGGAAACCGGCCAAGCAACCCGCAGCGAAGCCGAGATCGGGGTGGTCCCGGCGGCCTCCAAGATCTGGGCATGGCTGGGCTGGGGCACCACTGCCGTGATCCTGGCCGCCCTGGTCTGGATCGGATTCGACAAGGGCGCCGCCCAGATGGGCCAGAGTGCCTTGATCTGGGCGCTTTCCACTGCCATCCCGGCCGCGTTGGGCACTTTGCTTGCCTTTGGCCATCCGCTGACCATCCTGGCGGCGTTCCTTTCCGCTCCCATCACCACCTTGGTTCCGGTGCTGGGAGTGGGGCACGTGACCGCACTGGTCCAGACCTGGTTGGTGCCGCCGCGGGTGGAGGAAATGGAAGACGTCACCGACGACCTCTCCCATTTCCGCAAGTGGTGGTCCAACCGCCTGTTGCGGATCGTGCTGTGCTTCTTGCTTCCCGGCCTGCCCACCACGATCGGGATGGCTTTGGGCGGCTGGCACCTCTTCAAGAACATCTGATCAACGCCCCTGTAGGGATCGGGCATGCCCGATCCCTACAGGGGCGGGATGCTGACCAGGGAATCCTGGCCGTCCTCCACCAATTCGTAGGCGATCAGTGGATGGCCCGCACAGGGCCCGTGGACGCACAGTCCGTCGTCGGGCCGGAACAGGGCCCCGTGGACCTTGCATTGGATCATTTTCAGGTCGGGATTCCAGAAATCGGCGTCTCCCGCGTCCAATTCCACCGTCCAATGGCGGCATTGGTTGCGAAAGGCCCTCAATCCGGCGGCGGTGCGCAGGACAAATCCTTGGGCGTCGGAATCCGGCAAGGGGAAGGTCCTGGACTCGCCGAGGGCAAGACTTGCCGTCGCGTGGATGCGAACAGTGTTAGAATCGGATTTCATGGGCTTACCTGCCAGTGGTATCTTTCGAAGGAAGATCCAAAATTCCTGGCTCGGACGACCCGAGAAGATGGAAGGGGAGAGTCGGTGGCGGTGAAACTCGGCGAAATGATGGTGGAAAGCGGACTGATCTCCAAGGAGCAGCTGCTTCTCGCCCTCAAGAGCCAACGAGCCAATGGCGGAAAGCTCGGGGAGAACCTGGTGCGGGTGGGGGCCTTCCTGGACGAGGAAGAGATCGCCTCGTTCGTGGCCAAGCAGATGAATCTGGGGCACATCACCATATCGGACATCGAACTGGACGAGGAGACCGTGCGCCTGATCCCCCAGGATCTGGCCATGAAGTACGGGGTGATCGTGGTCAGCCGCACCAACAAGGTGCTCACGGTGGCCACCTCCGACCCAAAGAACGTCTACGTGCTGGACGCCATCAAGTTCATCACGGGTTGCACCGTGAAACCGGTGGTGGCGGCGGAAAACCAGATCCGGGGCTGTCTGGAGAAATACTTCGCCGCTTCCATGCAAAAGGAGATGGCCGACATCATCGGGGCCGTCGGCGACGACATGGAGGTGGTCCGCGAGAGCAACGACGACGCCGAAGCCGCCAACGCCCTGGCCGCGGTGGACGACGCCCCCCTGGTGAAGCTCGTCAACAAGATCCTCATCGACGCCATCCGCATACGCGCCTCGGACATCCACGTGGAGATCTACGAGAAGGTCATGCGCGTGCGCTACCGCGTGGATGGCACCCTGCGCGAGATCAGCACGCTGCCCTTCAAGCTGCGCCACGCGATCATCTCCCGCATCAAGATCATGGCCAACCTGGACATCTCCGAGCGGCGGCTGCCCCAGGACGGTCGCATCAAGCTCAAGACCCCATCGGGAAAAATGGTGGATCTTCGCGTCAACAGCCTTCCCTGCATCTTCGGCGAGAAGGTGGTGATGCGCATCCTGGACCAGTCCAACCTCCAGCTGGACCTGGTGAAGCTGGGCCTGCACGAGCGCGGGTTGCGCGACTTGCAGGAGGCCATCGACGCGCCCTTCGGGATGATCCTGGTGACCGGACCCACCGGATCGGGCAAGTCCACCACCCTGTATTCGGCCATGTCCACGATCAACGACGTGGGGATCAACATCATGACCGCCGAGGATCCCGTGGAATACAACCTCCACGGCATCAACCAGGTGCAGATGCACTCGGAAATCGGCCTCACCTTCGCGGCGGCCCTGCGCGCCTTCCTGCGCCAGGACCCGGACGTGATCATGGTGGGCGAGATGCGCGACCTGGAGACCGCCGAGATCGGTGTCAAGGCCGCGTTGACCGGACACCTTGTGCTTTCCACCCTCCACACCAACGATGCTCCCAGCACCATCAACCGTCTGGTGGACATGGGCATCGAGCCGTTCCTGGTGGCCAGTTCCTGCCGACTCATCATCGCCCAGCGGCTGGTGCGCAAGATCTGCCCTGACTGCAAGATGCCCGATCCCGAGAGCAAGACCCCGGCGCTGCAGCGCCTGTTGCGCGTGGACGACGAATCGTTCGCGCGGCTGGAGCCCATGAAGGGCCGAGGCTGCGACACCTGCGGTGGATCCGGCTACAAGGGACGCCAGGGCGTGTACGAGATCATGCCCATCAGCCCCGCCATCAAGCAGCTCATCATCGATCGCGCGAGCATCGAGGACATCCGCCAGGCGGCGGTTTCCGACGGCGTCCTCACGCTGCGTGCGGCCGCGCTCAAACTCCTGATGGAAGGTCAGACGACCGCGCAGGAAGTCATCCGTTCCACAGACACCTGACGATTCCCCCCGGAGCGACCATGGTCAACGTACTCGAGCTCATCACGAAAATGATCGAATGGAAGGCCTCCGACCTCCACATCACGGTCAATTCGCCTCCCATGCTGCGCGTCGACGGCGGTCTGCGCCCCTTCGACAACCATCCTCTCACCCCCGAAGAGGCCCAGCAGGTCTGCTACAGCGTGATGAAGGAGGAGCAGAAGAAGAAGTTCGAGGACTTCGATCTGGACAAGGAGCGGGGCCGCCAGGTGGACTTCTCCTTCGGGATCCGCCACCAGCTCTCCGACGGCCGTCCCTTCGAAGCGCGTTTCCGCGCCAACGTGTTCATGCAGCGCGGCAACACCGCGATGGTGATGCGGCACATCCCCACGGAGATCCGCGGCTTCGAGGACCTCGGATTGCCCCGCATCACCGGCGAGTTCTGCGATCGGGCGCGGGGACTGATCCTGGTGACGGGCCCCACGGGTTCGGGAAAGTCCACTTCGCTGGCCGCCATGATCGACAAGATCAACACCGAGCGCAACGAGCACATCCTCACCATCGAGGATCCGATCGAGTTCGTGCACAAGCACAAGCGATGCATCGTCAACCAGCGCGAGGTCTATTCGGACACGGCAAGCTTCACCCAGGCCCTGAAGGTGGCGCTGCGCCAGGACCCGGACGTGGTGCTCCTGGGCGAAATGCGCGACAGGGAAACCGTGGAGATCGGTCTGCAGATCGCGGAAACCGGCCACCTCACGTTCGCCACCCTGCACACCAACTCCGCTCCGCAGACCATCAACCGCATCATCGACATGTTCCAGCAGGGCGAGCGCGACGCGGTCCGCGGCCAGCTGGCCTTCGTGCTGGAGGGAGTGATCTGCCAACAGCTGATCCCCAAGATCGGCGGTGGACGCGTCGTGGCCACCGAGGTCCTGAACGTGACCCCGGCCATCCGGTCCTTGATCCGCGACGACAAGCTCCACCAGGTCCAGGGCATCATGGAGGTGAGCCAGAAGTACGGCATGCAGACGCTGAACATGGACCTGGCCAAGCTCGTGATCGGGCGGAAGATCACAAAGGACGACGCAATCATGTACTCTTCAGATCCGGAACAGCTGGACAAGTTCATCTCGGGCAACTTCCGCCTCTGATCGGAGCGACATCATGGCAAAATTCGTCTACAAGGGAAAATCGATCGCCGGCAAGGCCGTGGAAGGCGAGATCGAGGCCGAGAACCAGCAAGCCGCCGAGGCTCTGGTCAAGAAGCGCCGCATCAAGGACGTGACCATCCGCCGCAGCGCATCCAAGGGCTTCCAGTTCGGGACAGGCATCGGCCTGAAGGACTTGTCGCGGTTCACTCGCCAGTTCTCGGCGATGAACCAGGCGGGCTTGCCTCTCATCCAATGCCTGGACATCCTTTCGGAGCAGACGGAGAACAAGAATCTGGCCACCCGCATCCGCAAGATCTCCACCGACATCCAGGGTGGCGGAACGTTGGCCGAGTCCATGGAAAAGCACAAGCCCGTCTTCACCGAGCTGTATTGCCAGATGGTCCGCGCCGGCGAGGCTGGCGGTATCCTGGACACCATCCTGGCGCGACTGGCCGACTACCAGGAAGCTGCCGAGGCCTTGCGCCGCAAGGTGAAGGGCGCCCTCACCTATCCCGTGATGGTGGCCGTGGTCGCCGCCGGCGCGGTGGTGGCCCTCATGACCCTCGTGGTGCCCGTGTTCGCCAACATGTTCAAGGACATGGGCGGAACCCTACCCGCGCCCACCCGGATGGTGATGTCCGTCTCCGACTTCCTCAAGGGAAACATCTGGTGGATGCTCATCCTGGTGGTCGGTTCCGTGGTCGGGCTCACGCAGGGCATCAAGCGCAGTCCCAAGTTCAAGTTCTTCTGGGACGGTCTGATGCTGAAGTTGCCCTTGTTCGGCGATCTGCAGCGCAAGAGCGCCGTGGCGCGATTCTGCCGGACCCTGGGAACCCTCCTTTCTTCGGGTGTGCCGATCATCGACGCGTTGACCGTGACCGCCAAGACTTCCGGCAACGTGGTCCTGGAGGCGGGCATCTTCCGCACGGTCGAAGCCATCTCCGGCGGTCAATCCATCGCCGAGCCTCTCAAGGCCACGGGAGTGTTCCCCCCCATGGTCATCCAGATGATCGCGGTCGGTGAGCGGACGGGCGGGCTCTCCGACATGCTCACTCGTGTTTCCGACTTCTACGACACCGAGGTGGAAGCCGCGGTGGAGGCACTCACCTCCATGCTGGAGCCTCTGGTGATCGTGGTCCTGGGTGGCGTCATCGGCGCGGTCATGATCGCCATGTACCTGCCCATGTTCGAAATGGCTGGCAGCATCAAGTGATTCCAGCCGCGGGTCCGTCCCTCCAGATCCGCTGGATCGGGACGACCCGCGTCCTGACTCCGGTGGCGCTGTTCCTTTCCGCTCTGGTGGTGCCCGGAACGGAACGGTTGTGGCTCTGGCTGGGACTCCACACGGTGGCCAATCTGGCCTATCTGGGGTTGCATTGGCGTTCCCATCCCTCCCAAGCGAAGCCTTCGGCTTGGTTGGATTGGTATCTGGGTGGGCTGTTTTGCTTCGATGTCTGGTTGGAGACCCTGGTGGTCGCCAGCGACGGAGGCATGCAGTCCGATTTCATCCTGCTGTTCGTCCTGACCGCCACCCTGGCCGGATTCCTGATGAGATACCAGGGGGCGCTGCTGGTGGCGATCGCGGGCCTGGTCCTGTTCGGATCCTTGGCCATGGGCCATCTGGGGACGGGTTGGAGCGAGGCCTCCCTGGCCACGATTTCCCGTCCCACGGTGGTGTTTCGGACCATCATCATTGTGGGATTGGGGACCCTGGTCGGTTTCCTGACCGCGTATCTCTCCGACACGCTCCAGCGACAGAGAGCCCTTTCCGAGGACCAGGCGAGGGACCTCATGCTGGCGCGTCTGGATCTGGACGGTGTCCTGAATCGGCTCTCTTACGGGGTTCTTGTGATGGAGCCGCAGGGGAAGCTGCTGTATTTCAACCAGTCGGCGTGTTCCATTCTGCGTCATCCCCTGCACCCCGGAGCGCGCCTGCAACAAGTCCTGGCCTCCGAAACCTGGGGTGCCGAACTGGTGGATGCCGTCCGCGAGGTGACCGAGGGGAGTGGTCCGAAGGTGGATCGGGAGGTGAGGATCAGTCCATCGGGCTGGATCCAGGTGCAGATCGCCGGGCAGTGGATGGATGGGCAGTTGCGCAACGTGGTGGTGGCGCTCCAGGACATTTCCGCCATCCGCAAGATGGAGGAGGAGGTGCGCTCCGGCGAACGGATGGCCACCATGGGGCACATGGCGGCCCGCATCGCCCACGAAATCCGCAATCCGATGGCCTCCATCACGGGTTCCGCCCAGCTCTTGACCGACTCCATGGCTTCCTCCGAGGACGATCGCCAGCTGTTGGGCTTGATCCGTCGTGAATCGGAACGGCTGGATCGGATCCTTTCGGAATTCCTCGATTACTCCAGGCCGCGGACGCCATCGCCGCGTCCGACGGTCCTGACCGAGCTCCTTTCGGAGATCCGCGAGATGGTGCTGGCCAGGTTGGCGCGCGACGGTCGGGAAGGGGTCACCATCAAGACCAAGTGCCAAGGGGTCGGGGAAGTCATGATCGACCGGGACATGGTCCTGCAGATCCTGTTCAATTTCGCCATCAACGGACTCCAGGCCATCCCTGAATCCATCCCGGGAATGATCCTCCTGGATGCCTCGGCGGATGCCGAACAGATCCGTTTTCGGGTCCGCGACAACGGCGTGGGAATGTCTCCGGAGGTGTTGCGGAAGGTGGGAGAGGCGTTTTACACCACCCGTCAGGGGGGCGTCGGGCTGGGAGTTGCGATTTCTCGTCACCTAACCGCCTTGTTGGGTGGTACATTCAGGGTGCAGTCATTGGAGGGTCGAGGTACCGTCGTCGAAGTCGCCTTCCCGCAAGAGCAGAAACCAACAGGAACCGAGCATGGAGATCTCAACCAGACGAATCGGCACTAGCCTCGTTCTCGACGTGGTAGGACAGATCAAGGGTGCCGATTCCAACGAATTTCGCGCGGTGGTCAAACGACTCCTGGAAGCCGCGGAAACGGATCTGGTGATCAACCTGGAACAGGTCGGTTTCATCGATTCCTCCGGGGTGGGCATGCTCATCCACTGCCTCCACGAGGTCCGCGCCCAAGGCGGCGATCTGCGGTTGGTCAAGCTCACCGAAGACATCCACGACCTCTTCGAGATGGTGGCGATCGATCGCCTCTTCACGATCTACCCTTCGGAAGAGGAAATCCAACCTTTGCCGAGAAGGGGCTAAAGTCCTGGCTCGAATCTGCCGACAAACTCCTGTGAGGGTGTCATGAATATCACGGGAATCCATCAAGCAGGTGCATTGGCTCCCCTGCCCGAAGGGCAGAAGGGAAGCAAGTCCGCCGCTGCGGCTCCTTCTCCCCGGAAGGATCGGGTGGAGCTTTCCGGTTCGTCGGAAAAGCGCGACCCCACCTCGGCGGGCATCGCTGCCGTGGCCGCTGCCGGAGATCCCGTTCGGGACGACCGGGTCCAGGAAGTGCGCAAACGGCTGGAAGAGGGGTATTACGACCAGCCGGAGGTCATCGAGGCCACTGCCGATCGCCTCATGCGCAAGAAACTGGTCTGATCAGGCCTTCCAGGCCCACACCAGAAGCCCGACCCCCAACACCAGTCGATACCAGGCGAAGGGGATGAAGGTGTTCGATCGCACGTAGCCCAGAAGCCATTTCACGGCCAGGAAGGCGACGACCGTGGCGGTGGCGAAGGCCACCAGGGTGTCGAAGGAAAGCAGTTGGGGCAGAGCTCCCGCCTTGACTTCCTTCAGGAGCTTGTAGCCTCCGGCGGCGAACATGGTGGGGATTCCCACAAGGAAGGAAAACTCCACCGCGACGGGGCGAGCCACTCCCACCAGCAATGCCGCCATCACGCACGCGCCGGATCGCGAGGTCCCTGGGAAGGCGGCGGCCACCAGCTGTGCGATGGCCACGGCGAAGACCATGGGCCAGGTGAAACTGTCCGATGCGATCCGTGCCCGGGTTCGGCGCTCGATCAGGAAGATCACAGGCGCTCCCACCAGGGTGGCCACGGCGACGGGCAGCAGGGTTTCCGGCAGTTCGATCCCGGCTTTCTGGAGGGCCAGGCCACCGAAGCCGGTGATCAGGAAGGCGACCATCACCTGGTAGAGTTCCAGCCGCGTGGCGGGCTCCCGGATCTTCAGGATCCAGGAAGCGATCCGCTCCCGGAACACCAGGGCCGAAGCGAGGATGGGACCCACCTGCAAAAGCACGTTGAAGGCGTCCGACCGATGGGATCCCAGGAGATGCTCGGCGACGAGGATGTGGCCAGTGGAGGAAACGGGCAGGAACTCCGTCGCGCCCTCCACGATTCCGATGACGATGCTTTCGATCATAGCCGAGGAAACATAGGTTTCTTCCCATGACACAGATCGTGGTGGTCGGGGCGAATCCGGCGTGGCAGAAAGTGGTCCGATGCGAGCGTCTGTCGCCTGGCGAGGTCGTGCGTGCGCGGCGGATCCAGTCCGGAGCCGCTGGCAAGGGATTCAATTGCGCCCAGGCGATCGCCTCGCTGGGGGAGCGGGTGGTGCTCGTTTCGGGAGTCGGAGAGGATGCGGAGGCTTGGCGTCAGGCGTGTCTGGACCACCGGCTGGAGGTGTTCGAACTGCCTCTGGAAGGCGAAACGCGCGCCGCGACCACCGTCATCGAGGTGGATGGAAGGGTGACGGAAATCGTCGAAGAAGGCCCTCCGGCCTCCGCCCGTTCGCAGCACGTGCTGGAGGAACGATTGGCGGCCCATCCCGTCCACCAACCCCTCGCCTTCTGCGGGACCTTTCCGGAAGGCTTCGACATGGCGGGAATCGCCTCGTGTCTGGAAGCGCGCACGGGTCTGGTGGTGGTCGATTCCATTCCTTTGGTGCGGGAACTCCTCCACCGGCCGGTGGTGTGTCCGGGGCTGGTGCTGAAGCTGAATTTCGCCGAGTGGAAATCCGTGGTGCAACACTGGACGGTGGACGGACTCCTGGCGGAGGTGCGCCATCGCTTGGGCGAAGTGGGCCTGGTGCTCACCGCGGGTGCCGATGGCGCCTACGCGGAAGACGCCTCCGGACGGCGCCGACAGTATCCGGTTGCCCGTCACCCGGACCTCACCCAAGTCCATCCGATCGGAGCCGGTGATGCGTTCACGGCGGGGATGGTCGTGGGGCACGCCAGAGGACTGGGGTTCCTCGAAGCGTGCGCCTTCGGGTCGGTGGCCGCCCAGGTCTCATGTCGCCATCCGCTTCCTTCCCGGCTTGCCCGGGCCGAGGTCGACCACCTCTGGGCGGAAGTTTCTTGAATCCTTCCCGCATCCTCTGGGTGGCGGCCACCGCACGGGAGGCCGCCGTGGTCCCCCCTGGCAACCGGGTGGTCGTCAGTGGAGTGGGTGCGGCGAGCGCCGCACTGCGGTTGGGCCTGGCCTTGCAACGCCAACCGGCGGATCTTGTCGTCGGGGTGGGCGTTGCGGGTGCCTTTCCCGCTTCGGGTCTGGTTCTGGGGCAGGTCGTTGCCGTGGCATCGGAGGCATTCATGGACCTTGGAGCGGAGGATGGGGATCGCCACCTGGACCTGTGGTCGCTGGGGTTCGATCCGGGGCATCCCTCCCGGTATGAATTGCGCATCCCCGACGCCTGCGCGGATCTGGTCGCGGTCCGCGCCGGTACCTGCTCCCTTTGCACCGGCACCGAAAGCACGCGCAGGCTGCGCGAAGAGGCGGGTTTCCAGTTGGAATCGATGGAGGGCGCCGCTTGGGCCATGGCCTGCTGGCAGCAAGGGGTGCCGTTCTGCGAACTCCGGTCCATTTCCAACTTCTGCGGTCCTCGAGATCGCCTCGCTTGGCGGCTCGACGATGCGCTCCTCTCCCTGAAACGCCATCTGGAGGAATCGTGGGTGATCTGAATCTGAACCTGGCGATCAGCCCTTGCCCCAACGACACGTTCCTGTTCGAATCGCTGGTCGGGCAGGTGGTCGCTGCGGGAGGGACCGTATCCTTCCTGGACATCGCCCAGCTCAACCAATTGCACGATGCCCCTTCTCCGCCCGATGTGGTCAAGGTCTCGTGCGCCCAGGCACCCCTGTTCCATGGCCGCTACCGGCTTTTGCGATGCGGGGGAGCCTTCGCCCGTGCCGTGGGGCCACTGGTCCTGGAACGGGCACAGCCGACCGGCGAGGGCGTGGGTCTGCCCGGCGAAGGCACCACCGCGCACATCCTCTGGAGGATGTGGTCGGCGTTCCAGGGCATCCAGGATCCCAGGGAGGAGTTCGATCGGTTCGATCGACTGCCCGCACGGCTGGCATCCGGGGATTGGCGTCGAGCGGTGGTGATCCATGAAAGTCGCTTCACCTACCGCGAAGCCGGTCTGGTGGAAGAGGCCGATCTGGGCTCTTTCTGGGATCGGCAGACCGGGTTGCCCGTGCCCCTGGGGTGTGTCCTGGTGCGACGGGATCTCGGCGAGGCCGCCGCAGGCCGCATCGCCTCCATCCTGGTGGAAGGTGCACGTCGGGCCATGTCGCGGCCGGATCCTTCCACCGCTTTCGTCCAGGAACACGCGGCGGAGATGTCGCCGGAAGTCCAGGCCCTGCACATCCGCACCTACGCCAACGAACGCTCCCTGGATTGCGGCCAGGAAGGGCTGGATGCGTTGCTGCGGTTGTGGAAGGAGGCGAGCGCCATCCGTTCCTGGGACCTGGAAGAGACCGTCCTGCGAGACTGGGTGCGGGATTCCATCGGGGGGTGAACCCGACGGGCTCCCGGTTTCCAGCCAGCCAGCCACGTAGGTGACCATAGAGGGCGGAAAAGGAAAAACAGGAAGAAATGCTCGGGCAGGACCCCAAGGCCCGAGAGTACATTCCAGCGGACCTTGGACATATCCACACCCAACACAACCAGAATGGACCGCTTTGGAATCGCGTCCGTTTCCGTGCTCCCGCGGTGGGCGGTGACGTTGCTGGTGGTGGCCCTGGCTGGAACGGATATCCATGCCATGGACTCCAATCCGGTCTCCTGCCTGTCCCTGAGTCCCTTCAGGGCGGTCTCCTCGCTTCAAGGAGCGCCCAACCAGGCGGCGGAAACCCTGCGGGAACAGGTACTCGCAAATCTCCAAAGCCAGCAGGATTCACTTTGGGTGTTCCATGCGGCCGGAGCCTGTCCCCAGGATCTTGCCGTCCTGGACGTCTTCCAGAAGCCGGAGGACCTGGTGGCTACGCCGCAGGGGAATTCCCTGCGCTTTCGTCTGGAATGGCGGCAGATCCAGGGAACCACCGAATTCTTCCTGCCCCTGCCCGCCAAGCAGCTTCCTTCTGCGGTTTCCGTTTCCCAACAGTTGCGTGCGGTCGCCCGCCAGATGCTGGCGCGGGTGGACGTCCGGTCCACCCCCGATTCCGTTTCCTTCCAGGTGGTCTCCGTATCGGGAAAACACCCCTTGCGGACCACCCCCGATTGGTTCCTTGTGCCTCCGGGCCCCCTGTCCATGGAGTTCCGGCATCGCGATCTGGTTCGCCGTCGCGACACCCTGCTTGCCAGCGGGGGCCTCTACGAAGTGGGCATCGACTTCACCCCCAAACGGGTGGTGCTCTCCTCGGGGATCGAGTCGTCGCCCAAGAAGCGCCGGACCTGGCCTGCGTGGGCCGCGGTCGGGGTGGCTCTGGCTGGTTCGGCATGGACCACCTACCAGCAGGAACAGGCGCAGAAAGCCTATTCATCGCTGGGGCCCGACGATCACCCGGATGCATTCGATCGCAAATGGTCGGATTTGCAGGACGCGAATCGACTTCGCAACATCTGCCTGGGGGTCACCTTGGTATTGACGGGAGGTGCGGGCTGGTTGGAATGGGATTCCACGCACTAGATTTCCTAAAGGAGTAAGATCCAATCTCCCAGAGTAGGAATCCTTTTTTCCGACGGGTGCGATGAACCAGACCAGCCGCCATGGCGACCTAGGAAACGTGACGGTCACCGACGAAGATCTCGCCGCTCGCGCCGCCACGGGAGACGAACGTGCATTCCTTGAGCTTTATCGGAAACATCGGCGGTATGTCCTCACGCTGGTCGTGCGCACTTCCGGTCGACCGGAAGATGCCGAAGACCTCGTCCAGGAGAGCTTCTTCCAGCTGCACCGCAGCCTGGGATCGTTCTCCGGTCGGTCGAGCTTCCGCACCTGGTTCCACGGCATCGTCGTACGGGTCTGCCACAGCGCCACTCGAAACCGCCTGGCCCAGCGCCGGCGCGGCGACGCCGATGCCGAGCACATGGACGAGGAACGGATGGAAACCGAAGTGGGGGGCGATGGACGCGACCACGCTTCCCAACATGCGCTCAAGGACTGGATCCAAGGTTGCCTGGACCACCTGCCACTCCTGCACCGACTTCCCCTGGTCCTGCACATCTATTCGGGATTGGACCTTGGAGACATCTCGCGGATCCTCTCCATCCCGGAGGGATCGGTCAAATCGCGATTGTTCCACGCCAGAAAGCGCATCGCGCTTTGTTTGCAACAGCGGGAGGCCCAGCCATGAGCGCTGAACGCGACTGGGAAAAGACCCTTCGGGAGCACCAATACGATCTGCCGGCCCAGACTTGGCAACGCATGGAAAACGACATGCGCGGTTGGTTGGCTTCGCAGGCTCGCCAGGCACAGACCGCCCCTTTGCCAGCTCTGGCTCCCTGGTGGGCCGCTTGGTTGCGTCCTTCCCGATGGGGAGTCGCCTTGGCGGGGCTCGCCTTGGCGGGTGTGGTATTCCATTTCCAGAGCCGCGATCCCGGATCCTTGGATTGGGAAGCCGGACAGGCTCGTGTGTTCGACGGGGGCCAGCAGGTCGCGTGGGAAGATGCGCGATGCGAGGTCCAGGGCACCAACGCCCACCTCACTCTCTCCAGGATGGATGAGCAGACCATCCAATTGCGGATGGATCAGGGGCAGGCGACGTTCCATGTCCAACCCCGCCGTGCTGGCGAAACGTTCCAGGTAGATCTCGCCAAGGATTGCCAGGTGCAGGTGGTGGGGACCACCTTCACGGTGGGAGTGGATTCCCTGAAAGCCTGGGTGGATGTCCAGGAAGGACGTGTGCGTCTGCAGGCGGCCGGGGAAGGTCAATTTGTCGATCCTGGCGCGAGGGCGCAATGTCCCGATTCCCGGAAGGCCTCGGCGAATCCCATGCCCAAGTCGGATTCAGCCAGGACGGAGGATGCACCGCCCACCATTCCGGTGGCGGCCTCCCAGCCCGTTTCGGTGCAAGTGGAGGTTCCTGCCTGCAACGAACCCGGGCCTTGCGTGACGGTTCTTTCCAATTTCGTACGACAGCATCCCGGTCATCCGGCGGTGTCCGAAGTGGCCTTGCGCTGGGGCCGCCTGGCCGCCCGCGGCGGGGATCCGCGGGATGCGCTGGTGGGGTATTCCCACGTGAAGTCGCCCGTGTTGGCACCCATGGCCAGGCTGGAGTCGCTCCAGTTGCGAGCTCGGGAATTCGGAGAGCAGGCAGCGGTTGCCGACTCGTTGGATCGTTGGTTGGCCGGACTGAAGGAATCGCATCCCCTCTTCAAACCTGTGGCCCAGCTTCGTGTGGAGTTGTACCGCCGCCAAGGCAATGATTCCGGAGCCCGGAGCCTGGAGGAGCGGATTTCCGGATCCGCCACCGCCCAGACGCGAGGACGGTGAGAAGGGGGGCGATCCTTTTTGCCCTCGCCTGGATCGCGGGGTGTGCGGAAAGGGACAACCCCTTCGATCCGTTGAATCTGTCCTCTCGTCCTGATTCGGGAACCAAGGTCGACATCTTGGTTCCCAAGTTGCGAGACCACGTGAAGGTCCTGATGGAGGATTCCGCCAAAAAGTACCAAGGGATGCCCAATCCTCCGTATGCGGGAAACTTGATGAGTGCCTTGTCCACAATGGTTCCCGGCGACACCCTCTACATCTACGGGGGCGGAGGGGAATATACGCTCTCAGGGCAGATCACGATCGCGAAGAAGGGTGCATTGGGGCATCCGATCGTGATCCGGTCTTTTGGTGGTCAGGTGGTTTTACGGTCGAATCCGCCTCCCGATAAGGAGAGATATCAGAAGTTTTGCTTGGAGATCCTGGAATCTCACGTCAAGATCGTCGGGCTCACCTGCATTGGTGGGAAGGAGTACGGACTCAAGGCCGGCAATGAGGACCTGCCGACAGATGGTTCCCTGGAGCTGGACTCTGTCCGGTTGGAGAACCCGACCAATGGAATTGCGGTTACCAATCTTCGCGGACCGGTTGTCATCCGGAACTTGGTCATCCAAGGAGCTGCCCAGAACGTCATCCCAGTGAAACTTGTGGAAAACCTTTCCTTGGACACCAGCAATATCTTCTGGTGAGACGGTTCCCTCAGAAGGGAGGAGACCATCCCTGGAGGGAATCCACGAAGGTGCTCGAGCTCCGGCATCGATGTGGCGAAGTCGCCTGGACCAGGCGCCATCCACAGAAACCGAACGGGTTGCCCCACCGGGCGAGACCATGGAAGACCCTGCCCGGAAGGTGGATGCGTTTCAGCTTGGTGTGATGGATGCACATGCGAGTGGACAGTTCCGCCACGCTGGCGACATCGGCGCCGCGGATCTGGGTCTGCTCCGGCAAGCCGGAAGATAGGGCCAGGTCCACCAGGCGCTCCAGTGCGGAAGCTTGGGATTGCCAGCTGATCTTGGAAGGGGTGGAGCGAGGGTGGGGCAGCCAGACCTTTCCCTGACCGAACAAGGGAGCGAGCATCTGGGGCGCCCAGCCCATCTGCACCAGGCAATGGGGAATCCGCGAGGACTCCACGAGGAGATCGGCACGTCGACGCGAGGCCATGGGCCACCAATCCGCTTCCCGCAGCGGAGAGGGCGAGGTCAATCGGATCAGATCGGCTTTGGAAAAACGGCTGATCGCATCCAGCAGATGACGGATTCCGTTCACCTCGCTCTGATCGGCGGCGCTTTCCTTGCGTCCGGCTCCGATGCAGGCCACCACCCGATCCACTCCGCGAAGCGCGTCTTCCAGGATGTGCAGATGCTGGAGCTCGCCCCAGTGGCAGGACAGCGCCATGCGCCAATCCTCCGGGAAGGAGCGGGGGTCGCGCGAGAACACGGACACATCCTGCCCCTTGGCGCGCAGTGCGTCCACCAGGGGGCGTCCCCAGAAGGAACCGGCCCCGACCACGAGGAACTTCATGGTCAGACCAGAGGCTTCTCGTTTTGGCTTTCTTCTTCTTCCTCTTCCTTGCGTTTCCGATCGGCGCGTCCGATGGAAATGTGCAGGAAGGCGCCCACCACCACCAGGACGAATCCGCCTCCCAGCTTGGCGGTGACATTGTCGCGCGTGGGGATGTCTTCGGTGATGATTTCCCAATACTTGGGCGCGATGGGGTTGATGCCCACCCGGTCGGGGTCGGTCTGCAGCACCGCGACGCCTTCGACCCACCTCCATCCCCAGGCGGTGTCCTTGAGGTGCTTGGCGTGTTTGAAGGCCAACTGCTGGAGGATGGCGCTGAACTTGGGCTTGAGATTGCCCTCGTCGGAGCCATCGTTGGCGCTGACGGTGAGGTCGCCGCGCGAGGAGTCCGGGTGCAGGAAGGAGTAGACTGTGGGGCCCACCACTTCGGGGGCCGAGGAAACCACGACCAGACGAGGTTCGGAGCTGTCCTTGCCGACCCAAGCGGGATACACGGCACGCACCGGCTGGAGCATTCCCATGAAGCTCTCTTCGCGCAGGCTGGCATGCCAGAGGTCGAAGCGGACGCTGTCGCGGAACTTCACCACCCCCGGGGTTCCGTTGGCGAAGATGGTTTTGCCGTTGGCGGTCGCTTCCACGGTGGCCACTTTCCAGTCGCGGGCGCCAAGCCAAATGCAGGCGGCCCCGACCGCGATGGCCGGAATGCTGAGAAACCGGAAAAAGGAGATGAAGGCCTTCATGCCCAAAATCTAGTCGTATGGATGGATCGGCAATGCCTGATTCGCAAGTTTCAAATCAGAATCCGCACACGATCCTTCAAGAACTCGGGAGTGCGTTTGCGCACCATGGATTCGATCTGGGATCGGGTGTATTTCATGCTGAAATGCTTGAGGACCAATGTTTGGAACCGGCATTGGTCCGGATACGCGGCAAGGAAATCGAACAATTCGAACAGGTGGAGGTGCCCCTTGGGGGCGGCCATCTCCACGTCTTCGGGAAGGATGAAGGTGGTTTCGATCACCAGGATGTCGGAGTCCAGGCAATGGGGTTCCCGTTCCAAGGTGCGCAGGGTGGTGTCCCCGATGAAGGTGAGCCGGGGTTGGAGCGTCTCCGTTTCGATTTCCACGCCTTTTCGTTTCAATGCGCCCAATTCGTGACCCGCGGTTCCGTGGAATTCGGGTTTGAGCTTCTTGCGGACTTCCTGGACCGTGAAACCGAGCGATCTGACCCTGTGGTCCACCGGGAAGGTCGCCACGCGCAACTGCCGGTTGAGTTCCACGGAGTCGCGCTTGGCCAGGGCGACGAAATTGGGGATGTACTCCGGGCGGTTGCGATGGCCCTCCAGGTCGCACCAGGCTTGGGCCAGGTTGCGCAGGGGGTCCACCAGGAAATCCGGCACGAAATACTCCGCCTGCGGCATGTTCAGCATGCGACGCAGCGAGAAGTGGCGCAGGAGACCGCGTGCGTGGTCGCCGTGGGAGTGGGTGAGGAAGACGTGCGGCAGGCGCACCGCCTCGACGGGGCATTCGCCGACGTCGAAGCAGATCTTCCATTCCGGGACCATGAGGTAGGTGGCCAAGCCCCCGATGGAGAATCCGTCCAACTCCAGACCGTTGGCCTCCAGGTGGACGGGACAGGAGGGGCGATGGAGCGTGTCGGATGTGTCTGTCATGTGAAGGCCCAGGCAAAGTAGCTTCTCGGTTTCTAGCTTTGGTTCCAGCCATGCCGTCCAATTCCACGAGCCGCAGCAACGTCCGAAGGGTCCTGCGAGGTCAAAGCGCCTCGCCAGGCTTGGCTTTGGGCAAATGCGTGTTGTTGCACGAGGAAAAACCCGCGGTCAACGACCGCGTCCTGGAAGAGTCCGAGGTGGAAGCGGAGATCGCCCGGTTCGACGCGGCGGTCGCCGATGCCCGTAGCGAACTGATGGAGCTGCGCGCCAAGGTGATGGAGGAGGTCGGGCAGTCGGAAGCGAAGGTCTTCGACGCCCACTTGCTGTTCCTGGACGACCAGGAATTGATCGGCTCCACCCGCAAGGCCGTGGCGAGCCAACGTCGCGAAGCGGGATTCCTGCTGCGGCGCAAGTCCGAGGAACTCGTGCAGCGCTTCGCCAGGATTCCCGACGCCTATCTGCGCGAACGGGCGATCGATCTGGAAGATGTTTCCGAACGTGTGGTGCGCCAGTTGGGCAAAGGCCAGAGACGGCGTGCCATCGAGCTCCACGAGCCATCCATCGTGGTGGCGCACAACCTGAATCCCTCCACGCTCACGCAGCTTCGCGTGCGCAACGTCCTGGGGATCGCCACCGACCTGGGCGGGCCCACTTCCCATGTGGCCATCCTGGCCCGTGCCCTGCACCTTCCCGCCGTTTCCGGCTTGTCGTCCGCCTCCAGCCTCTTGCGCAGCGGCGATGTGGTGGCATTGGACGGCAACGCGGGCACGATGGTCGTCCACCCGACGGAAAAGGAGCGCAAGGCCGTCGCCGACCGCCAGGAGTCCCTGCGGCGATTCGAGCTGGAATTGTTCAGCCTGCGCGACCTGCCGTCGGTCACCATGGATGGTCGACCGGTCCTTCTGTCCGCCAACATCGAACTTCCCGTGGAGGCGGAAAACGCCATCTCCGTGGGAGCTCATGGAATCGGCCTGTACCGCACGGAATTCATCTATCTGGGGCAGGGACACCTGCCCACGGAAGAGGAACAGCTGGGGGCATACAGATTCATCGTGGAGCGGATGTCTCCGCGTCCGGTGACCATCCGCACCCTGGATGCCGGGGGCGACAAGATCGTGGACGCGCTCCAGGGAGCCCAGCCCGACCAGAATCCCTTCATGGGATGGCGCTCCATCCGCATGTGCCTGGATCGTCCGGACATCTTCATGCCCCAGCTCCGGGCCATCCTTCGCGCGTCCGCGCACGGCAAGGTGCGGGTGCTGTTTCCCATGATCGCCGACATCCACGAATTGCGGGAAGCCAAGAAGATGCTGGAGCACGCCCGCGAAGAGCTCTCGTCGCAGGGAATTCCCATTCCCGCGAAGGTTCCTGTCGGAGCGATGGTGGAGATCCCCTCGGCGGCCTTGTGCGTGGAAACCCTCGCCCGCGAGTGCGATTTCCTTTCGGTGGGCACCAACGACCTCACCCAGTTCACCCTGGCGGTGGATCGCGGAAGCCAGAGATTGTCCGGTCTCTACGACCCCTTGCATCCGGCGGTGCTCCGCCTGATCGAGCGTACCGTCGAGGGGTCGCGTCCCTTCGGAACCCTCGTGGAGGTCTGCGGCGAGATCGCTTCCGATCCCGTGGGTGCGTTGGTGATGGTGGGGTTGGGCGTGGACGAGCTATCCATGAGCCCTTGGGGCATCCTGGAAGTCAAGAAGATGCTGCGCTCCATCAATTGGCAGGATGCCCGCGAAGTGGCACAGGAGGTGCTCCACCTTCCCGGCTCCCGCGAAGTGCGGCTCCATCTGCAGGAGCGGTTCAAGCGCAAGCTCGCCGGTCTGGGAATGGCGTCGCGGGCCATCACACGGGGAGCCAAGGGCACCCATCGCTGATCTTCCCGGTCCCGGATGGGGCGACAAGGAAGATCAGGAATCGTGGATGGGGGACGCCGCCTCGTTTCTCAGCGCCAAGCGGCCCAATAGATGAGCAAGCTGGCCAGGAGGATTCCCGCCGCCACCAGGGCCAAGCCCCAGCGCATGCGGGGGGGCGCCTCCGGATCCGGATCGAGTTGGGGATCGTCCGGGTCGTCGTCCGGAAGCGATACGCCGTCCAGGTAGGTTTCCTCGCTCCAGCCCGTCTTGTCGTCGGATCCGCATTCGGGACAGAATTTGGACCCCGCGGGGAGTTCCTCCCCGCAGTTGGGGCAGACGAAATCCTCTCCCGGTCGGCTCATTTGGGTTGGGCCAGGCGACGGGCGAGTTCCACCAGGGTGCGCAGGCCGAAGCCGGTGGCGCCTTCCTTGTAGTACTTCCACGCCTTGGTCGTGAGGACCGGCGCGGCGATGTCCAAATGGGCCCAGGGAATGGAATCCGGAACGAATTCGCGCAGGAACAGGGTGGAGGTGATGGTGCCGGCCTCGGTTCCCCCGGTGTTGCGCAGATCGGCCACGGCATCGTCCAACTTGGAACGGTATTCGTCGTCCAAGGGCAGTTGCCAGAATTTTTCCCCCACCTCGCGCCCCGCTTCGCGGACCTGGTCGATCAGATCCTGGCTGGTGCCGAGGATGCCGGCCATGGAACTGCCCAAGGCGCGGACCACGGCGCCGGTCAGGGTGGCGAGATCCACCAGGTGGGTGGGTGCCAGCTGCGAGGCCATCCACAGCCCGTCGGTGAGGATCAGTCGGCCTTCGGCGTCGGTGTTCTCCACCATCACCGTCTTTCCGTTCTTCGCACGGAAGATGTCGCCGGGGAGAACGGAACCGTTCCCGGGTCGGTTCTCCGCCAAGCACACCACCGCGGACACCTTCAAGGGAAGGTCCAGCCGGGCGATGGCCACTGCCGCCGCCAGCACGGTGGCGGCACCGGCCATGTCGTTTTTCATTTCCCACATGTGGTCGGCGGGCTTGATGGAAATGCCGCCGGTGTCGAAGGTCACGCCTTTTCCCACCAGGACCAGGTGGGATGCGCCGGCATTGTGGGGAGGCTCCCAGCTGGCCACGCCAAGGACCGGGGAGTGATCGGAGCCCTTGCCGACGGTGATCAGTCCCTGGTAACCTTCCGCTTCCAGGGCCTCGCGGTCCAGCGCGCGCCAGGAGAGCCCGTGGCTGCGGCAGAGGGTCTCCATGCTGCGGGAAAGGGTCTGGGGAGTCATCACGGACCCGGGATCGTTCACGCGGTCGCGGATCCAATCGCTGGACTCGAGCACCGTGGCGGTTCGTCGGAGGGACATGTCCACCGCGTCCGCTTGGTCGGCGACCACCAGGACCAGTGGGGGCTGTTTCGGCGAGGGAGTGGATTTCCAGACCTCGTAGCGGTAGGTGGAAAACCACCATCCTTCCAGCGCGGCCTGGAGGCGATCCAATGGCAGGCGGTCGGCCAGGAAGACCACGCGATCGCATTTCCTGGCCTGGGTGGCCGCATACGCTTCGCCGATGGCCACCCGCAGTCGTTCGTCCGCGTCCAGCCCGGGCTTGGCCGACACTTCCTGGACCCAAGCGCGGATGGATTCCGCCTCCACCCAGAGGCCGCCCTTGGTCTCCTTGGAGGTCAGCTCCGCCAGGACCGCCTTGATCTTGTGACGCAAGACGGCGTTCGCTCCTCCTGGGAGTTCGCCGGATGGTTCGGATTCCACCCCCAGGACGATCAGGGCATCAGATGGTTGGATTTGGACTTGGGAAACACGCAGCCAGGACCATTCACGCATCAACGAAATATAGGGTTCGTGCGAGGAATCCCAGCGGACCCGATCACGATCCGTCGGAGGAAGCGGATTTTTGAGTGGTCGGTTGGCTGGGTGGAATGGAAATTGCATAGTAGTTGACGTATGATGACGCGCGACTTCTTCGAACACCAGTCCAGAACCCTCAACGCCCTGTATGAAGTCAGCCGGGTCCTGGGTTCCAGTCTCGATCTCGGGACCGTGGCGCGTCGCTGTCTGCGTGCGCTTTCCGACAACCTCGACCTGGAACGAGGGCTCCTCCTGGTGCCCTCCGAGGACCGTTCCGAGCTGTCGGTGAAGGCTGGTTTCGGAGTGGGCCCGGAAGAACAGAAACTCGTCTTTCCCGTTCACGGTGGTTTCCTGGGCAAGGTCTACACCACGGGGATGCCCATCGTGGTGACCGATCCCTCCGCCCTGGAAGAATCGGAAGCCAGGGAAATCCGGCTAATTTCCCCACCCGGTGAAGCCAATCTGGTGGTGGCGGTGCCCGTGACGCTGGATCGGCGCTGCGCCGGAGTGCTGGTGGCCAACCGTTCCCCGCGCAGCGCCACCATGATCGACGAAGACTTGCGCGTCATGAAGATCATCGCCTCGCTGCTTGCCCAGACCGTCCACATCAGCGAGCTCATCTGCAAGGAAAAGGAAGCGTTGGAACGGCAGAACCGCGAATTGCAGGACGTGCTTGCGGAGAAATTCCAGCCCGACAATCTCGTGGTGCAGTCCGGTGCCATGCAGAAGACCATGGCCATGGTCCGCCAGGTGGCAGGAACCGATGCGGCCGTCCTTCTGCGGGGCGAGTCGGGAACGGGCAAGACGCTTCTCGCCCGGACCATCCATTTCAACAGTTCCCGCAGGCGCGGAGCTTTCGTGGAGGTCAATTGCGCGGCCTTGCCCGCGAGCCTCATCGAATCGGAGCTCTTCGGCCACGAGAAAGGGGCGTTCACCGGGGCCCATGCGGTGCGCATCGGTCGCTTCGAGATGGCCACCGGCGGCACCATCTTCCTGGACGAGATCGGGGAGCTTCCCCCGGAAACCCAGGCGAAGATCCTGCGGGTGTTCCAGGAGGGGGCATTCGAGCGGTTGGGTTCGTCGGAGACCTTGCGCAGCGACGCGCGCATCATCTGCGCCACCAACTGCGATCTGGAGGGGATGGTCCGCGAGAAGAAATTCCGGGAAGACCTCTACTATCGGTTGATGGTGGTGCCGGTCCACGTCCCGCCCCTGCGCAACCGCCGCAGCGACATCGTGCCCCTGGTCCTGTCCTTCCTGCGCACATTCATGGCCCGCCACGGAAAGAGGATCGCCGTCAGCCGGGAAGCTCTGGATTTCCTGCAGCAGTACGATTGGCCGGGGAACGTCCGTGAACTTGAAAACACGTTGGAACGCACCGTGGTCCTGGCCACCGACGGTCAGACCTTGTCTGCCGAGGACATTCCCGTGCTGGACCGGCTCTTCCCGTCCTTGTCTCCGGTCGCCGATCCCCACCCTTCCGTTTCCCATCCCTCCACGGCTCCCGTGGTGCATCCACTCTCGTCCTGGGGATTCGTCCGGGGAGGGCATGGTGGGGGAGCCGTCCAGGTCGCGCCTTCCGACGAGCGTCGTCCCTACCAGAGAGCCATGCTCACTCGGGAGGAGATCCTCCAGGCCCTGGATGCGACCCGAGGTCACCAGACCATGGCGGCGCGTGCCTTGGGCGTCACCTTGAGGCAACTGCGTTACAAGATCCA
Source organism: Fibrobacteria bacterium (assembly GCA_035352895.1). Taxonomy (GTDB): domain Bacteria; phylum Fibrobacterota; class Fibrobacteria; order UBA5070; family UBA5070; genus UBA5070. Next base: position 68,106 of record DAOPYN010000005.1, read on the forward strand.
GCTTCTGGAGCTGGATCCGAAGCAATTTCGAAAGTGACAATGTCACCAATTGATCGGATTTGTCTGACAATTGGCGGGGGCTGGAGACGATTCCTTGCCAAACCGCCAAGGTGAGCCGAAGTAAAAAGAATGGCCTGAAATTTGATATAGGGAGGGAATGAAAAAGGCGTGAAGCGGCGGCCACCGCTTCACGCCTCGGCATCGTCCAAAGACCACCATTCCAGTCCATCGACGAACAACCAAAGTTAGTTCGTCTTCCTTCCCAAGGAGCCTGCCCATGAAACTAGTCGTCGCCTACATCAAGCCCTTCAAGCTCGACGACGTGAAGCTCGCGGTCGGAGAAGCCGGTGCGCAGGGAATCACCGTCATGGAAGTCAAGGGATTCGGTCGGCAGAAAGGCCATACCGAACTCTACCGGGGAAGCGAGTACCACACCGACTTCATTCCCAAGGTGAAGCTGGAACTGGTCGTCCCGGACAGCGTGGTTCCCAAGGTGGTCGCAGCCATCACCACCTCCGCCCGCACGGGGAAGATCGGCGACGGAAAGATCTTCGTCCTGCCCGTGGAATCCGCCACCCGCATCCGCACCGGAGAGACCGGCGAGGAGGTCCTGTAACCCATCCATTTCCCCGTTTGTAGAGACTCCCCGTCGGGGCGTCTCTACAAAACGGGGGCGTCTCTACAGACGGGACGGTCAGTCCGTCCCGCGCCGGGCCCGCTGGCGGTAGAGATAGTCCAGTCGATCGTGGAAGCCGATGCCGTCCTCGTCGGGGATGGCGCGGCTGACCAGGAATTCGCACGCCTCCACCGCCGGGTCCCAGATCTTGCGGTTCTGGAAGTAGGTGCAGAGAGCCCCGCAGATGGTGGCGAGGAACCTTTCGTGCATGCCCAGCCGCCGGCTGTGGTCGCGGAAGAACCCCAGAAGCGCCGTGGCCGCTTCCACGCGGTCGAGCTTGGATCTCGAATTGCGGATGTGGTGTTCCGCTTCCTCGATGAACTCGTGCACGCGTTCGATCTCGGCCGGGCTGCGCTCGCCGGAAGCCCAGGTGACGAAATCCGTCATCACGGCCGGGTCGTCCTTGGAAAGCCGCTTCAGGAAGTCGATCACCGGATCTGTGTGTTTGGCTGTCGCTTTGGCCATGGGTTCTCCTTCAGGCCGCTTCCAGGGCGGCGAGCATCTCGCGGGCGTCGGAGAATCTCCGGTCCCGCGAGGGCATGAGGGATCTGCGCAGGAACAGGTCCCAGGATTCGGGGATCTGGGGCTTGATCTCGCGTGCGGTGGCGGTGAACATGCGCGGATCCTGGGCCGCGCGGGTGCGGAAGATCTTTTCCGGACGTTCCACCTTCACGGGAAGATGTCCCAGGGTGAGTTCCAGGAGCACGCATCCCAGCGAGAAAAGGTCGGCGCGGCCGTCGAGCTCGTCGCCGCGCGCCTGCTCCGGCGACACGTACAGCGGCGATCCCAGGATGAACTGCTTTTCCGCTTCGTGGGTGAAGTAGTTGACGCTGGCCAGTCCGAAGTCCGTGATGACGGCGCGTCCCGTGTTGCCTGCCCAAAGGATGTTCTCCGGCTTGATGTCCCGGTGGACCACGCCTTGGTCGTGGGCGTGCGCCAGGGCTTGCAGCAGCTGCCTGGCCAGGGAGCGGATTTCCTCCAGGGGGATTTCCCGTTTGGAGGGGATGGGATGGCGCAGGCGGCGTCGCATCCAGTCGGCGATGGAGGGGCCTTCCAGCAACTGCATGGCAAACCAGATGCAGTCTTCCCGTTCGCCCTGACCGTAGACCGTGACGATGTTGGGGTGTTCCAGGTTGGCCGCCGTTTCGGCTTCCTGGAGGAAGCGCTCGGCGGTCACCAGGCGATCGAAGCGATCCTTCATGAGCACCTTCACGGCCACCTGGCGCGAGAGGCCTTCCTGCCAAGCCGTGTACACGGCTCCCATGCTGCCCTTGCCGATGGGTTTGAGCAGGGTGAACGGGCCCAATCGTTCTCCCGAGGGGAGGATCGTCTTGGATGCCTGGATGGGTTCTGGCGTGCTCACGGTCGAAAAGGTATTCGTTCCAGCGGTTGGATCCGGATGGAGGAAAGGTTGAAGATGGCGTTCTCCCCGTCGAAAGCGCCGTCCATCCGGGCGGGCGTGGCGAAGCGCAGGTACCCGGCGTCGGGAAAGGGCGACGACGAGGTGGGATCCCAGTCCTGCCAGCCCCGGGGAGTTTCCACGCTCACCCAGGCGTGGGCGAAGAAGCCGGAATTGTCGGGGGTGTTCCCGTTCAGCGCGATCACGCCGCGCACCACCTTGGCCCGGATGCCCAGTCGCCGCACCAGCGTGGAGTACACGATCGCGAAGGACTTGCAGTCCCCCCGGCCGTGCGACAGGATCTGCTCCGGGGTGCCGGGGAAGTAGGTGCGCTCGTAGTGGATGGCGCGGTTCACCAGCTGGTGCAGCGCCAGAAGTCGCAGGGAATCGGGGTAACGGAGGCTCTGATTCAGGAGGAGGTCGAGCTTGGGGCCATGGGCGGCTCGCGTGTCCAGGGTTCCGGTGGTGTCCTCCGGAGGAGGAACCGGTCCGTTGCGGACCACCACTTCCAGCTCCAGCGGGCCATTTTCCTTCACCACCTGGCGCTCTCCCAGGGACAGCCGTTCGGGAGGGAGGGGACTCCTCAGGGTGAGGGTCCACACGGCGGAATCCAGAGGACGCTCGGCGATCCCGGCGGTGCTGCCCATGATCTTTCCCGTGCCCACGTCGTCCATGCGCATCCTCGCGAGGTCCGGCAGGTCCTTGCCGCTTTGCACCAAGAGGGAGAGCAGGTACAGCGGAAGGATCCAGATCCACCGCAGCGCCTTGGAACGGCGCGACAGCGGCAGGTACGGCCCCAGAGCCCAGCAGACCGCCCCGGCCCACAGCAGCGGACGGACGAGCATCAGGAGGATGGTGGTTCCCATCCCCATCTGGAGGAAGCACAAGGGGAAGGTCCACAGGTACCAGAAGCTCGCTCCCATGGCCAGGCGCACGGCGGTGGAGAAGCGATCGGGGAGCTTCTCCTCCGGAATCAGCACAGCCAGGACCAAGGGTGGTACGATCAGGCCCAGCAATCCGAAGAAATGGGACCATGCCAGGTACGACATGCTGAAATTCATCTCGATTCCGGCGGGGAGCGGCTCCAGCCAGGCCAATGCCTGGATGGCGATCCACCACGGGAGGGCCACGAGGAACGGAAAGGCTTCCCGGGAGAGGTAGCGGGATGGGGAGAGGATCCACAGAGGAGACCTCAATGCCGCCTGGAGAACGACTTGGGATTGCGGCCGAGGCTGGGTGGGAGTGCGGACCCAGAATGGCGACCAGATAGGCTTATCTTTGTTCACGATCGCAGATTAGAAACTGCAAAGCGAGGTTTGGAGGAATGGCGATGTCGGAGCCCCAGAGCGGCATCGAGAACACAGCGAGGATCGACCGCAAGGAGGCCGAATTCCTGGTCAGGGGGTGGAACCTCCTGTTCAATCGTTGTTTCTCCTACGCCTTCGACCATCCCCTGGTCCAGGAGACCATCCCTCGCGTTTGGGAGCTGTTCCAGACCGCCATCGGCCGCTGCGGAGGACTGAACATCCAGCTTCTGGAAGCGATGTTCTTCGTGGACGGCGCCGACGTCATGTACCAGCCCAACAACAGGCGCATCGCCGACCACCTGCGGCGGTTCAAGGTGGAATCGCTTTCCCTGGCATCGGGGTTCTCCAGCCGCGACTTCTCCGTCCTCATCGACGCCAGCTCCCTCACCCACCCGGACGCGAACTCCTTCCTGAGATACTTCGTGAGTCATGGCGGGCAGTGCCTGGAGGTCAACCAGGTCTCGCTTCGGGCCTTGCGCGGCGACCAGGTCGCCTCGTCCCCATCCGCCTCCGCTTCCGGTGGAGGGGGCAGCGGGATGTTCTCCGCCCTCAACGCCTCCTCCGGGGGCGAGGAGAGATTCGAGGATATCGTATTGCGCGCCATGGTGGGACGCCTGACCGCCCAGGAGCTGGAGGGGAACGTCGCCCTGGTGCAGATGCTCGCCGATCCCCAGGCCTTGGGGCGCGCGGCCGTGGACGGCACCAAGGGCATGGCCCCTTCCAGCCGACCCGAAGGCGTGGGGCAGATGGTCATGAACGTGCTCTCGCACTTCGCCACTTCGCAGGCCAAGCAGGGCTTCACGGTGGAAGAACTGCTGGCCGGCATCTACGCGATGCGTTCGGAGATGATGGGGTTGGTGAAGTCCCAGCAGGCATTGGAACAGGGACTGGTGGAAGAGGATGTGGAAGCGGCCACCGACACCGCCTTCGATCAGACCGTCTGCAAGATCATCCTGGACGAATACCGCCAGTCCAAGGGAAATGCCCGGCGGGTGGCCCATGTGCTGGGTCGGGTGGTCCCGGGCAAGAAGGAACTGCGACGGATCCTGCCCAAGCTCAAGGACGCGTTCATCGCCAGCGGCTCCACGATTCCGGAGTGGTATGGGCTGGTCAAGGAACTCTCCACCGCTCTGCAGGGCGAGAAAGCACTGGAAGACCTGGTCCTGGCGGCTTCCGAGATGGGGGTCGGCTCCGACGAGGTCGTGGCCGAACTCCGCAAGGATCCGCGATCGGCGGCCAAGCTCCTGGTGGTGGCCGCCGAAATCCGTCGCGCCGGCGGCGATCCTGGATCGGACGCATCCATCCAGGCGCTCCTGGAAGCGGTGGATCGCACCGGCGATCTCCTGGTGGAGGGGGCCCAGGCCGGTTCCGACCAGGCGATGGAGGCCGTGCGGTCGTACGGCAAGCTCCAGTCGGAGATTCGCCAGGAATTGTCCACCAAGGACATGGCTCCCGAGCTCCGCGCCAACATCATGCGCAAGCTGGACCTGCGCTCGCAGCGGACCCTGCAGGACCTCAAGGCGCGCGTGTTGGCCCAGCAACTGCAGGACGGAGCCTCCAGCCTGGACGCCAAGGTGGCCACCATGGGCGAGCTGGTGCGCGACGAGGGGGAGATCGACGGACTCCTGGAGCTTGCCATGCAGATGGTGGGCGGCGACGACCTGGCTCGACAGGTGGCCGCCCAGATCTCCGAACGCGTGCGCTACCGGATCGCCGAGGAGCGCGAACGCGCCGCCTCCCGCGAACTCCCGCACGGCGTGTACCCCAAGGCGGTGACGGAATTCTTCCTCCGCTACGAATCGCGCCGGGCCACCCGCTACGGGGTCCCCTTCTCCGCGCTCCTGATCTCGTTCCAGGGGCTTCCGGAAGACCGCGAAGCGGTGGAGGCCCATGGGCAGGCGCTGCGCGGATTGTTCAACATCCTGGCCGGCGATCTGCGCACGGTGCTGCGCGACGTGGACTTCGTGGGGAGCCTGGGCTTCAACCGGCTCCTGGTGGTGCTTCCCATGACGGTCGAGGACGGACTGGACATGGTGCTTCGCAAGATCCGCGAGCGACTGGCGCGCGAGCTGGCGCTTCCCGACGGGTCCAGGGCCTGGGTCCGTCCGCGATTGGGCTGGGCCAGCTTCGACCATGCGGAGCAGGATGGCTTGAAGGAAATCATGTCGAAACTATCGCAGAAATGGCAGGAGGACATCTGATGGCGGGATTCGTCTGGAAAGTGGAGCGGCCCCGCAAGGGACTTCTGGTGCTCACCCTGGAGGGGGAGATGTCCCTCGGAGCGCGGGAGTCGATGCGCGAGGCCTTCGAGTCCCTCGTCTCCGCCCCGGAGCGGTCGGCGGTGGTGGACTTCACCAAGGTGCGGCTGGTCTCGTCCGGAGCCATCGGCGAACTCGTCCGTTGCCAGTCGCGGCTTTCCGCGCAGAGCCGTTCCCTGAACATGGTCTGTCCCCCCGGCGACGTGCTGGAGACCCTGATGGTCGCCGACATGCACCGGCTCATCCCACTCCACTCCGACCTCTCCTCCATCTCCAAAGGACTCGACTCGTGAAGGATCGTCTGCTCGCCGCCCGCAAGGGCCTCCTGGACGCCAAGGACAAGCTCGCCAAGACCAGGGCCACCATCGGTTTCGACGGTTTCCTGGACGAGATCATCAACGCCGTCGACGTCCGCTCCGACAAGGACAACTACGTCGCCATCCCCACCATCGAGGCGCTGGGCAAGCGGATCCTCTCGGCGGCCGGCAAGAGCGCGAACATCGAGCTGGTCCCCCTGCAGCAGAAGCTGGGCGGCAACGGTCCCCTGATGGCTTCGGCCCTGGGCTCGCTGGGCCCCCGGATCGTGTGCGTGGGCTTGATGGGCAAGCCCCTCCACGCGGTCTTCGAGAAGCTCGCCAAGGATCTTCCCAACATCGAGATGATCTCGGCGGGCGATCCCGGTTACACCCAGGCCCTGGAATTCACCGACGGCAAGCTCATGCTGGGCAAGCCCGGCACCATGCGCGACATGAACTGGCCCAATCTGGTGGCCGCCCTGGGCTCCCGACGCGACGAAGTCCTCTTCGGTGGACAGCTTCTGGCATGCACCAACTGGACCCAGCTCACCGAGATGACTCCGCTCCTGGTGGAGATGGAGAAGGTCCTGCCGGTCTCGCCCGACCTCACCATCTTCTTCGACCTGGCCGATCCCGAGAAGCGTCCCAAGCAGGATCTGCTGGAAGTGCTCCAGCTGATGGGCAAGCTGCAGAAGAAGGCCAAGGTGGTCCTGGGCGTGAACCTGCGCGAAGCCGAGCAGGTCTCCGCCGTGCTGGGCATCACCGAGGTTCCCGAGGATTCCGTGGAGGGCGGCAAGGTCGCTTCCCGCCGCATCGCCGAGAAGATGGGCATCCACGGCGTGGTGATCCACATGGTCGCCTACGCTTCCGCCTTCCTGGGCGGGGTCTCGGCGGGCGTTCCGGGTCCCTTCTGCGCCAAGCCCGTGCTCACCACCGGTGCCGGCGACCACTTCAACGGTGGATTCGCCGGAGGGTATCTCGCGGGATTGCCGCTGGAGCAGTGCCTCTGGACCGGCGTGTGCACTTCCGGCACCTACGTGCGCATCGGCCGCAGTCCCACCTTCTCCGAACTCGCCCAGTTCGAGCAGGATTGGGCCGATGGCAAGCTCGCGGATTGCCCGCCGCCCAAGTGAGCCGCAAGCGGAAGACCTGAGCCCCGAGGGGCCGAAGCCCTCCCGACCCCGAAGTGGTCGTGAGGGCTTTTTTTGTCGTTTCCGGAACGGATTCGAGTGACACTGCGGCGGAAATTGTGAAAATTGGTCGCAAGCGATTTCCCACGATGTCAAATTTCTGGCCGGGTCTGCTTGAATAGCGAATCTGGCACGGGATTGGCAAAAGGGGTATCCAGGCGAAACGCCGATTCGATCACACCATATCCTGGAGGAATCCGTGAAGCACCTCAATACCCGCTTGGCCGTTCTTGGAACTCTCGCGCTGGGCTTGGCCACCCATGTTTCCGCATGGGACGAATACGCTCCGGTTTCCAAGGGCAAGATGGAAGTCGACCTGATGGCCTCCTACAACCTTTCCCCCAGCGCGGGCGGATTCTCGCCGTCCTTGCAGGTGAAGTACGGCTTCATGGAAGGTCTGGACGTGGAGCTTTCCGAAGCCCTGGCCACCGATCCCGAATTCGGAGCCGGGCAACCCAACCTGGCCGTCAAGTACGGCCACCCCTCCGGATTCGGCGGGTTCGTCGGCGTCGATCTGCCGGTGGCTTCCGAGAAGGTGTCCGCCGACCCCGCCACCGTCCTCTACGTGGCCGCCCAGTACCTCAAGACCTTCGACAAGGTTCTGCTGTCCGACTGGCTTCTGTACTCCCGTTCCCTGGAATCGGGTGCGGTTGGGGTGGTGGACCTCTACGTGAAGCCCCAGTACAATGTCAACGACAAGGTGGGGCCTTACCTCGGTCTGGATTTCAAAGCCGACGAGAAGTTCGATCTCTACACCATCACCGCCAAGCCTGGAATCAACTACGTGATCAATGGCACCTACAGCGCCGAGGCCAACGTGGGCATCGCCAAGACCAAGGATGTGGATGACATCGCCGTGGCCGCCTACCTGGGCTTCTACGGCGTGTTCTAGGGATTTCCGGGGATTTTCCCCGGAAGCAGGCTTCCGCAAGCTTGTGCGCTTCGTTTGCGGAAGTCTTGGCCCCGTCGCGCCGACAATGCGCGACGGGGCCTTTTCGCTTTGCGACGGGATCGCCGCGGTTATCTTTCCCGCCTTTCCTGGCGAGACCCACCCACCATTCCAACAAGGACAATCGACGATGTCGGTCAAGGTCAACGAGTACTTCGAAGGCAAGGTCAAATCCCTCTCCGTGGAGAATTCCGCGGGCAAGCAGACCGTGGGCGTGATGGTGGCCGGCGAATACGAGTTCGGCACGGGTTCGGCCGAGGAGATGACCCTGGTCTCGGGCAAGTGGGAGCTGCAAATTCCCGGCGTGGCCGGCGGATTCAAGTCCTATGCGGTTGGGCAGACCGCCAACATCCCGGCCAACAGCAAGTTCCAGCTGAAGATCCTGGAGACCAGCGCCTACCTCTGCCGGTTCGAGTGACTTCCATGCCGCAATCCTCCGCCGTGGAGCTCCTGGCCCCGGCGGGCGATCCGGAACGGATGCGGATCGCCTTCGCCTACGGGGCGGACGCGGTCTACGCCGGACAGGCGGCCTTCTCGCTGCGTGGACGCGAAAACGGGTTTTCCAACGCGCGGATCGTCGCGGACGCCGTGGAGGAGGCCCACCGCCTGGGCCGGAAGTTCTTCCTGGCCGCCAACGTGTTTCCCCACAACAACAAGGTGGAGGCCTTCCGCCGAGCCTTGACGGAAATTGTTGAAGCCGGTCCCGACGCGTTGATCATGGCCGATCCAGGCATGATCGGTTGGATGCGCAAGACATTCCCCGACGTGGCGGTGCACCTGTCCGTGCAGGCGCATGCCGTGAACTGGGCCACCTGCGGATTCTGGCACGACATGGGTGTCAGGCGGGTGATCCTGGCCCGCGAGCTTCTGTTGCGCGAGGTGCAGGAGATCCGCGAGCGCGTGCCGGCATTGGAGCTGGAGGTGTTCGTCCACGGCGCGGTGTGCATGGCCCAGAGCGGCCGCTGCATGATTTCCGACTGGATGGAGCACCGCGACGCCAACCAGGGGAACTGCAACAACGCCTGCCGCTTCCCCTACGAGCTGACTGCCTCCTCCCCCAAGCTCCCCGAGGGCGAGGCCATCCGGGTGACCGAAGACGAACACGGCACCTACCTGTTCAACGCGCGCGACCTGTGCGCGCTTCCGGTGCTGGATCAGGTGGTGGCCACCGGGGTCCATTCCCTGAAGATCGAAGGTCGCACGCGTTCTCCCTACTACGTCGCCCAAGTGGTGCGCGCCTACCGCCTGGCCTTGGACGCCATCGCCAAGGGGGAGCCGGTTCCCTCCGCGGCCCTGTCGGCCATCGCCGCCACCGACACGCGGGGGTGGACCAGCGGATTCCGGGTGGCCGGCGATCCGCTGGGCCAAATCCTGAACGCCGACCGCGAACACCCTCCCGGGGCCGTGGTGGTGGGGCAGATCCGCGACTGGAACGACGGCCGGGCCACCCTTTCGGTGCGCAACCGCATCGAAACGGGCATGCGTCTGGAGCTTCTTTCTCCGGAAGGAATCCAGGAAATATCGGCCTCGGGGCTGGAAAACCACCGGGGCGAGCGGGTGGATGCCTTGCACTGCGGCATGGAAGGCTGCAGGATCGACCTGGCAACGCCACCTCGTCCCTGGAGTTTCCTGGTGCGCGCCGCGGGAGGTTGAGGCACCCCGCAAGGGGATCGAGGCAACAGGGGGGCGAGTACCTTTCGAACCGAATCCTTCCGGTCCTCGACCGTTCCCGGTCTTCGACCTTCCATCGTGCGCTTGTCGATCCGATCGTCCGGGGAACAGCCTTCGCACATCCTCAACGGGAGTCCGTCCATGAAATCCAGCCTCAGAATCGCCACCCTGGCCCTCCTGATGTCCTTCACCGGCGTCCAGGCCCAGCAGATCGGGACCCTGGAGCCGGAGGCCAAGCAGGCGGTCTACGTCCATCCGTTGCAGATCCTGTCCATGGGAGGCGCCCTGTTCGTCCCCAAGTCCAGCCTCGTGTGGATCCAGCTGGATGCCGAGAGGTACATCGTGCCTGGTTGGTCGGCGGTGGCGGGATTCCAGAACCTGGCCGCGAGCTTCACCGACAACTCCGACAATTACGGGGAGTTCGGGATGTTCGATGCCGTCGTGGGCGCGCGGTGGTACCCCACCAAGCCGTTCAGCGGATTCTACGTGCAGTCGCAGTTGGACTACAACAGCATCACCATGCACACCGACAAGGAGAACGGCAAGGAAACGGGCGACCTCGAGGGCTCGCGATTCGGATTGGCGCTGGTGTCCGGTTACAACATCAAGGGAAGCCGTCTCACCTTCGATTGGAACGCCGGCCTGTGCGCCTTCGCATCGCCCACCTTCAAGGTGGATCGTCGCTACAACGACAACAGCGGAAGGCCACCCGTGTCGCTTTCCCTGGACGATGCCTTCAGCGAGCCGGCCGTGAGCAAGTACAAGTCGTACGCCAACATGGCCGTCGCCGGGTTCATGCCCACCATGAACTTGGCGGTCGGCGTCCAGTTCTGACCGTTCTCGCCCATCGGGCGGTTTACCTTTAGGGACTTCATCCCAGTCCGGAGAACCGCCCATTGATCTCGGCCAAAGAACAACTCGAAATCCTCCGTCGCGGCGTCATCGAGATGATCGACGAGAAGGACCTCCTGGCGAAGCTGGAAAAGAGCGTCGCCACCGGCAAGCCCCTGCGCGTGAAGATGGGCGTGGATCCCACCGCGCCGGACATCCACCTGGGTTTCACCGTGGGCATGCGCAAGCTGCGCCAGTTCCAGGACCTGGGTCACCAGGTGGTGCTGATCGTGGGCGACTACACCGCCACGGTGGGGGATCCCTCGGGCAAGTCCAAGACCCGCGCCCGGCTCACCCACGAGCAGGTTCTGAAGAACGCCGAATCCTACAAGGAGCAGTTCTTCCAGGTGGTGGACCGCGACAAGACGGAAGTCGTCTACAACGGCGAATGGTTCCGGACCCTGAGCTTCGACAAGGTCACCGAGCTGATGAGCCGCATCACCGTGGCGCAGATGCTGGAACGCCAGGACTTCCAGAACCGCCATGCCGCGGGCAATCCCATCTCCCTGCACGAATTCCTCTACCCCCTGATGCAGGGGCTGGACAGCGTGATGATCGAGGCCGACGTGGAGCTGGGTGGCACCGACCAGAAGTTCAACGTCCTGCGCGGACGCGAGCTCCAGCGCGACCAGGCCTTGTGCGAGGTTTTCGGGAAGCCCCACCAGGAGCCACAGGTGGGACTGTTCGTGCCCATCCTCCTGGGAACCTGCGGCCAGGAGAAGATGTCCAAGTCGCTGGGCAACTACGTGGGGATCACCGAGCCCCCGCAGGTGATGTACCACAAGATCTACTCCATTCCCGATCCCCAGGTCGCCGATTGGACCATCCTGTTGACCGACATGCCCATGGCCGAGATCGCCTCCCGCAAGGCGGCCCTGGAGTCGGACCCCGCCTCCATCAACGCCTGGAAGGCCTGGCTCGCCCACGAGATCGTCCGCCAGTACCACGGCTTGGACGCCGCCGACCAAGCCCGCGAGCGCGAGGCCGCGGTGCATCGCGGCGAGGAGTTGCCGGACGACACGATTTTTTTAGAAGCTCTCGATCCCTCTGTGATCAATTTTTTGAATGGTTCGGACAGTGTCGATAACAGTTTCGCCTATCTACTCCTGCTGATCGGGGCCTTCACCTCAAAGGGAGAGGCCAAAAAAATGATCCAGAATGGGGGGGTCTCACTCAACGGAACGAAAGTGCTCGATCCGGCTACAGAGGTCCGGAGGCTCATGGTTCGCGGGCAAAGACACATCTTGAAGGTGGGAAAGCGCAAGGTCTGGGCGATTGACCTTCCTTAGCGTTCCGTTCTTGATGAATGCTTGATTTCCGTTCGTCCTGAGGAGCCCATGGAATGGGCGTCTCGAAGGGCGAGGACAGTCGTGTATCGGAACGCTTCCCTAGCGCGCCGACAAAAGGAAGTTCTGGAAAGTGGGGCAGGGGGGGGGCAGGAACTCTCCAAGGCGAGTTTGCTGGAAAGCCGGAAGATCAGATCATACTCTGAAAACTCTTGCTGATCTCAAAATTCTCCGAGTATATTCGGAGGAATGAATTTTCGGGAAGGGTATGGCGACTATGTTCGTAGGTGGCAAGCAGCGCCACTGATCAAGGTGCTGGTGGGGATGCGCCGGACCGGGAAGAGCGTGATGCTGGCCCAGGTGGCAGACCTTTTGAAGACCCAGTTCCATCCGCCCGAGGCTGTGCATCGCTTCGACATGGAACTTCTGGCCAATGCCAGGTTTCGCGACGCGTTCGCTCTTCACGAGCATCTGCAAGGCTTGCCCAAAGGCGCGGTGTTGATCGACGAGGTGCAAGAGATCAGCGGTTGGGAGCGTTTGAGCGCGTCGCTTCTGGCCGAAGGGTGGGAAGTCTGGCTGACGGGGTCGAACGCCCGGATGTTGTCCTCCGACCTGGCCACCCACCTGACGGGCCGGTTCATCGAAATTCCCGTATGGCCCCTGGGATGGAAGGAGTTCGGTCAATTTCGCGGCACGACCCATCCCGAGGAATTCGATCGGTTCCTGCGTTGGGGAGGTTTACCGGGACTTCACCATCTGCCATGGGAGCCGGATCTTTCGGGGCAGTACCTCCAGACGGTCTACGAATCCATCTTGCTGCGCGACGTGGTCGCGAGGTTCGCTGTCCGGAACGTCCCCTTGCTGGAGCGGCTGTTCCAGTTCGTGGCAGATTCCGTCGGAAGCCCGCACAGCGCTTCGTCCATCGCGAAATTCCTGAAATCCCAGCGCTTGAGCCTGAGCGCCGATACGGTCGATTCCTACGTCGGGTATCTGGAGGCAGCGCACCTGGTCCATCGCGTGCCCCGTTGGGATGTGCGAGGCAAACGCCTCCTAGAGGTTTCCGAAAAGCTCTACCTGGGGGATACGGGCCTGTTCCAAGCCGTGCTGGGGCGATCCGGAGAGATCGGAGCGGTCCTTGAAAATCTCGTGTTCCTGGAGCTGCGTCGTCGCGGGTGCAGGGTCTCGGTGGGCAAGGTCGGGGAGCACGAGATCGACTTCGTAGCCGAAAAAAACGGTCAGACTTCCTACCTCCAGGTGGCTTGGATCCTGGCCGACGATAAGACCAAGGAGAGGGAAGTCCGGCCCTTGCTCGCCGTGGACGACCACCACCCCAAATGGGTGCTCACCTTGGATCCGCTGCCGGTGTCCTTTCCCGCCGGAATCCGTCACCTGGATGCGCGCCGGTTCCTGGGTGGGGAACAGGTGGAGGCGGGGGTGTTGGGGTGATGTGAGCTCATTGGGTGCGTTTAGACCACCCCGCAGCTTCGCCCTTCGAGGTGGCTCAGGACTGGCCCCTCGTCAGGCTCGGGTCAGGCTTTTCGCAAAAGCTCCGATCGTAATCGGAGAAATGCCCCTATCCCGCCAGGTTTGCTGTCGAGGCGGATGTGAGGCTGCGGTCACGACTGCTTCTTACGAGGTTGTATCGAAAAAATAAGAGATGTTCTGCCGGATTTTTCGATATGGCGAAATATATTGTTGCTAATGATTCGGCGTCCTGGGTATATCGAAAAAATTCATCGGTTCTTGGGTGCTCCGGTCATCAAAATCTTGACCGGGATGCGCCGAGTGGGAAAGAGCACCATCCTGACCCAGTTGGCAGGTTCGCTGCGCGAACGTGCCGTCCCCGAAGCGAATATCGTCTTGGTCAACATGGAGTTGTTCTCCAACGCTTCCCTGCGGGACCCGGCTCGCCTCCATCAACATATCCACGCCGCCTTGGCCGGGACGACGGGGCCCAGTTACATCCTGATCGACGAGGTCCAGGAAGTGCTCGAGTGGGAGAGGGTGGTCCAGTCCTTGTTGGCGGAGAACTTGGGAGACATCGTACTGACGGGGTCGAACGCCCACATGCTTTCCTCGGAGCTGGCAACCCTCCTGACCGGCCGGTATATCGAGATTCCCGTGGCCTCACTGAGTTTGTCGGAGTTCATCGAGATCCGCTCCGAGTCGGTGGCCGCCCCAGAACCGAGGCTTGGAATAAACAACCCCGCAGCAAGCTACGGGGAATGCGACCCGAAGAAATTCAACGAATACCTGCAGTTCGGCGGCCTTCCGGGGCTTCATCACCTTCCATTGCAGGAGGAATACGCGGTGCCGTATCTGAACGCGGTGCTGGATACCTTGCTGTTGCGGGACATCGTGCAGCGCCACCGCATCCGCGATGTGTCGGTCCTGGAGAAGATCCTGCTGTTTTGCATGGATTGCACGGGAAGTCTGGTCTCCATCAAGAGCATCGCCGACTACTTCAAGTCGCAGGGAATGCGTGTGGGGCTGGAGACCGTCGCGCAATATCTCTCCCACCTTTGCGAGGCGTCCATCCTGGTGCGTGTTCCACGATTCGACATCCAGGGTCGGCGACAGATGGAGTATCTCGACAAGTACTACCTCACCGACGTGGGTTTGCGCTATGGTCGGTTGGGATGGTCCACCAAGCGCCTGCCGGGAACCCTGGAAACGTTGGTTTTCCACGAATTGGTACGACGGGGCTGGAAGGTTTCGGTCGGTGCACTGGCCAAACGGGAAATCGACTTCGTTGCCCAACGGCACGACGAGAAGCTCTACGTCCAGGTGGCCACCTACCTCACCGAGGAATCCACCCTGGAGCGCGAGTTCGGCAACCTGGAGGCGATCCCGGACAATTTCCCCAAGTTGGTGCTTTCCCTGGATGATCTTCCGGTGGGGGGGCGCAACGGAGTGCGTTGGCAAAACGTGAGGGATTGGTTGATGTGACCCCCCCCGAAGCCGGAGGGCGGGAAACTCCCCCTGGACCTCCTGCACCCTTCGGTGGTATGATCTCGCACGATGGCCCAGATTGCCGAGCTCTGGAAGGAATGGAAGGTCGAGGGTTCTCGGCAGGCCAAGGACAAGCTCCTGGCCGAGTACGCGGGACTCTTGCGGCAGACCGCGCAGCGGCTGGCGGTGGGCCTGCCCAGCCATGTGGAACTGGGCGACCTGGTGGGGGCCGGTGTCATGGGTCTCATCCGCGCGGTGGAGACCTTCGATCCCGAGCGCGAGATCAAGTTCGAGACCTACGCCGTGCACAAGATCCGCGGGGCCATCCTGGACGATCTGCGCGCCCAGGACTGGGTGCCCCGGTCGGTGCGCCAGAAGGGGCGCAACCTGCAGAAGGCCTACGCCGAGCTGTCCTCGCAGCTGGGCCGCATGCCCTACGACGACGAGACCGCCCAGCACCTGGGCATGACCCTGGTGGAATTCGAGGACCTGCTCGCCGAGGTCGCTCCTCTCACGGTGCTCTCGCTGGACGAACAGGATGGCTTCGGCGACGACGCTCCCAAGCTCTCGGAAGTGATCGCCGATCCCCAGGCATCCAACGCCCTGGAGGAGATGCAGGAAGGCGAGGTCCGCGCGATCCTCCGCGAGGCCATCACGGGCCTTCCCGCCAAGGAACGCGCCGTGGTGGCGATGTACCACTTCGAGGAACTGAACTTCAAGGAGATCGGGAAGGTGCTGGGCGTGACCGAGTCGCGCGTGTGCCAGATCCACTCCAAGGCCATGGTGAAACTGCGATCCCGGGTGAAGCGGAAGGTCCGCAGATGACCGGCCCCACCCAGCGGCTGGCATTGAAGCTCAAGGGGCCGCTGGAGGAGGGTGACACCCCCCCGACCCGCGACCAGCGCGCCGAGCGGCTCCGCCGTTCGACGGAATCCGTCATCACATTGCCCACCCTGCCATCTTCCATCGAGCGCCTGCTGGAGATGGTGGGGCGTCCGGACACCTCGGCCAAGTCGCTGGCCTCGGTGATCTCCATGGACCAGGTGCTCACCGCGCGGCTTCTCCGCCTGGCCAATTCCAGCTACTACGGATTCTCCCAGAAGGTCTCCACGGTGAGCCTGGCGCTGGTGATGCTCGGCTTCGACGCGGCCAAGGACATCGCCCTGACCACCACCGTCATGCGTTCGTTCAAGGCCCATGGGAACGATCCCCGCTTCGATCTCTCCCGCTTCTGGTCGCACGCGGTTTCGGTGGCCTCGGCCAGCCGGTACCTGTCCCGCGTCCTGCGCATCGGTTCGCCGGGAGAGGCATTCACCGCGGGGATCCTCCACGACATCGGTCAGGTGGTGCTGCACGCCTACCACCCGGAGGCCTTCGGCAAGGTCCTCCAAAGGGTGCTCGAGGAGGGCGCGCCGCTTCTGGAAACGGAGCTTGAGGTATTGGGTGCCACCCATCCGCAGGTGGGCGGTTGGTTGTGCCGCCGCTGGAACCTTCCCGAGGCCATCTGCACCTCGGTGGAATTCCACCATGCTCCCTTGGAATGCAAGGGCGGAAGCGGCGGCCTGCCGGGAGTGGTGGCGTTGGCCGACCATTTCGACGGGATCTCCCCGGAGGGCGGCTGGTTGGGCGGCAACGGCCCGGACAAGCTCGAAGGCATCCTCGCGGCCCTGAGCCGCGATGGATTCGTGGTCGAGACGGGCGACGTCGAATCCCTCTGGAAGGAGGTCGGCCTGGAGATCGGACGTTCCAAGGAACTCCAGGACGCGTTCCGATGAGACTCCCGGAGCCGACGTTCGCCGAGCCGATCGGTTCGGGCCAGGAGGATCCGGGGTCGTCCCAGGACGCGGGAGCGGCGCAGGATGCCATCGTCCTGCAGCGCATGGTGGAGCGGGTGGGCGAGACCACCGAGCGTCGACCTCTCCTGGAGGCCTTCCTCCAGGTGTTGGGAAGGATCGTGCCCTGGAGCGCCTGCGAGGTGCGCATCCGCGAGAACCCCGCCGACACGCGTCTGTCCACGGTGGGGTACGCTTCGGGTGGCGACGAAACCTGGAGTCGCCGCGTGGGGGAGATCGAGGAGGAAGGTCTGGTGGCCTGGGCCATGGAGGGACGCCGACCGGTCCTGCTGCCGGACCTGGCCGATCCGTTGGCCCCCGGATGGATGCTGGTGCCGCTGGTGGCCCAGGATTCCCAGGCAGGTTGCGCCATCCTGGCGCTGTCTCCCAAGGGGGCCAGGCCCGCCGCCCGGCGCCTGGAACTGGTGCGCCTGCTGGCCGCGCAGGCGGCTCTCGCGCTGGACAACCTTTCCCACATCGAGGAGGTCCGCCACGGCTACGGCGAACTGCGCAGCCTCCACCAGGTGGCCTCGTCCCTGGGGCGCACGCTGGACCTGGACCGGCTGTTCCACACCGTGTGCGAGGCCCTGCGGGAACGCATGGACCCGAAAGTGGTGGCCCTGGGCGTGCTGGATTCCCGGGGGAGGCCCATGCGACTGCTGGTCCGCGGCGCCGATCCCGAGCGGTGCCGGGAACTGCTCCGCAGGGTGGCGGCGACCAACCTCACCCTGAAGTTCGAACGGGGGATGCGCTCCGGGCTGGACCTGTTGGAACTCGGGTGCGTCCGTGCGGTGGGGATTCCGCTGGTCCACGGCGAGAGCGGTGGCTTGGGCGCCCTCCTGGTGGGCGAGGGCGACGGGAACCTCCTGGAAGCCAACGACGCCATGGAGTGGCTGGAATCGATGTCCAATCTCCTGGCCTCGGCGGTGGACAACGCCCGGCTCTACGACGACCTCCTCCTGGCCAACCGGAAATTGTCCGATCTCCAGGGAAGCCTCGTGCGCACGGGGAGGCTCGCGGGGATCGGCCAGCTGGCCGGCGGCATCGCCCACGAGATCAACAATCCGCTCCAGGTGATCCTCGGCCGGATCCAGATCCTACAGTTCCGCTGCGAGGGCCAGCCGGACCTCCTGAAGGACTTCGCCAGGATCGAGCAGGAGACCATGCGCATCGCCCACATCGTGCGGGGCATGCAGGACTTCGCCCGCCAGGAGCCGGGAGGCGAGTTCGTGCAGGTGCGCCTGGAGGGGATCCTGGAGTCGGTGGTGGACTTCCTCTCCCACCGGTTCCGACGCCACGGCGTGGAAGTGGTGCGGTCGGGAGATTGGACGGTTTCCGTCATGGGGGACTCCGACCAGCTGCGGCACCTCCTCCTGGCCCTGTGCCTCAATTCGCTCCAGGTCATGCCCCAGGGAGGCGAGCTGCGCCTGGAGGTGGAACGCAAGGACGGGATGGCCGTGGTGGAGGTGGCCGACACCGGCCCCGGGATCGCTCCCGAGGACTTCGAGCGGCTCTTCGATCCGTTCTTCTCCAAGACCGACGGCACCGGACTGGGGTTGGCGATCGGCTATTCCATCGCCCAGCGCCACGGAGGCAGCCTCCACGCCGTGCCCGGCGTGGCCGTGGGCGCGCGCATGCGCTTGACGCTTCCCGTCATCCCTGGATGAAGCGATCGGCCCAGCCTCGGACGTCCTTGCCGTTGAGCACGTGGAAGGTGCGGAGCTTCTCGAGGGTGGCCGCCGGGAATCCCGATAGTTTCACGTGCACGAGCCGTTTCCCCGCCTCGTGCGCGATCCGTGTCAGGGCCAGGCCGGGTGGATCCCACGAGGCGAAGACCACCGCCTTCTCCTTGGAGTGGAGGCAGGCGCCGGCGACCAGGATTTCCAGGGGAGTACGGGCTTCCAGGGGAGGAGGGCGCATGGAGAAGACGTCCGGCACAGCCCGCGGGGGGAACACCAGCGCGAGGCCTCCGTAGCGGCAGCGCAGGATGCCGGGACCGATCGGATCCGCGACGGGATCGGTGGCGTAGAACAGGAGGGTGGATTCGCCCGCGTGTTCGGCGTACCAGGTGCCCTGGTGGGGGTAGCGCGACGATGGCCCGTCGTCGAAGGCGATCACCACCGTGTCCAGCCGCAGCGACCGGGGCGGGAGTTCGCGCACCCAGATCTCGCCCTTCCAGAAGTGGCGGATGGTTTCGCGCAGGTCCAGACCGTCCAGCAGGCTGGATTCGAACGGCCGCGAGAGGGCCTGGGCCGACGGCGACGACGACCTCGCCCGTTCGCGCAGCTCGCGGTTGAAGCCCTCGATGGCCACGTCCTCGGGAAGATGCGAGCACAGCGAGGTCGGCTTCCATTCGCGGATCCAGCGCTGGGCCTCCTCGGGAGGCGGATCCCTGCGCAGATGGATGGTGGTCCATTCCCGCGGGACCGGATGCAGCCGATGCGACCAGGGAAGCACGGGGCCGCCGTCCAGACGGGAATTGGCAGGACCCAGCTTCAGCAGGGGGGCTTCCGCCAGATGTCCGTGGTGGCGGGCGGCTTCCAGCACCGCGGCGGCGAAGGAATCCCCCGAACAGCCCTTGGCGGCCTGGACAAGATCCCACAGGGTGGGCTGGTGGTGTCCCGAAAAGCGGGCCAGCCGATGGGCGAAGCGGTCGGCGGAGCGGAGCTCGTGCACCGGAAGGAACCGGGCGCGACGCCGATCGAGGTGCCGCGTGCGCGCCTGGCCCAGCACGCGCAGGGTCCAGGCGCGGTGCGGAGGCAGCTCGCCGAACGGGTCGTGGCGGATCCGTTCCACCTCCTGGGCCACGTAGGGCCATTCCTCCAGGCAGAAGGCGAGATGGCGGGGATCGACGCACACCGTTTCCAGTTCGGTGATCGGGTGTTCGTGCTCCTCGGGCGGCGGGAGAGATTCGGAGGCCAGCGCCCGCAGCAATCCCGGCACCAGGGACATGCGGCACACCAGGAGCACCTTGCCCGGGATGGATCGCACGCGAGCGGCCATCCGCGCGGCGCGATCGGAGGAATCCTCGTCCAGGAGGGATGCCAGGAAGGGCAACGCCACTCCCAGGTATTCGGCGGCCCCCAGGCTTTCCACGACGGCGGGGTCCGGAAGGGCGGGGTCGTCGCGTTGGTCGGTGGGGGAGGCGTCGTCCACCCAATGGAGCGGGATCCTCTCCTGCAGGGCGGCGCGGCAGGCCACGGTGGCCGCGTCGCAGGGGTCGGCGGGGAGCAGCCAGCGGCGATCGGCCTGCATCCAGGTGGCCGCGCGGATCCGCGGCAGGGCCAGCACCACCTCCAGAAACTCGTCGCGCACCTGGGGAGGCAGGTCCAGCGCCACCGCGTCCCAGCGTCCGCCCAGCACGGTCCTGCGCGCGGCCTCGGCGAAGGGCAGCGATCCGTGCACCACGGGAACCAGGCCCAGCCCCGGATGGAGGCCGTCCAGGTCCACCACGTCCGGCGGCTGGGCGAGGTTCCCGCGCGGTTCCATCAGCCGCGCAGGTCGTCTTCGTCGGGATCGAAGAAGTATTCGTCGGAATCCGTCCGTGCCGGCCCCGGGCGCGACCGTCGCAGCGACCTCAGGTCCAACGCCTCGGGCCCCAGCACCCTGCGGACGGCCTCGGGGAACGATTCCATGGCGCTGGTGCCGTCGGACGATCCCAACCGGGTGGCCAGCCGCACCAGGTTGATGCCGTCCCGGACGGAAAACGGCAAGTCCAGGTCGTGGGCGTCCTGCAGGTAGGCCACGCACATCGCCCTGAGTTCCGCCTCCGCCCGGGGAGCGTGGTGGGCCAGGATCCGTTCCTCCTCCAGGGCTCCGGGGAACCCGATCTCGATGCGCGGCTGCAACCGCGAGACCACGTAGTCGGGAAGGTCGAAGGTGGATCCGTCCTCGTTCATGGTCACGCAGATGCGGAATCCCGGGTGGGCCTGCACCCGCACGCCCGCGGTGACCGAATCCACGCATCGCCGGTGGTCCAACAGCGCGGCCAGCGACGCCCAGGCCTTCTCGCTCATGCGGTTGCCCTCGTCCAGGACGCACACGCCGCCTTCCACCACCGCCGAGAGCAACGGCGAGGCGCGGTACAGGATCTTGCCCGCGTCGCCCAGGACGGGGGTGATCACCAGGTCTTCCGGGCGGGTGTCCGAGGTGCACTGTTGCACCCAGCAGGACTGGCCGCGCACGCGGGCGCCGGCCATCGCCAGGGTGGTCTTGCCCACGCCGGGCACGCCCGTGATCCTGGGGGACAGGGGCGGGTCGGATTCGTCCACCCCGTCCATCCAGCAGGCCAGGAGCTGCCGCAGGGGTTCCGACTGCCCGATCCATTCGGGCAATCGGGGTTCGGCGCCCAGCAGTTCCACCGAGACGCCGTCGATCAGGATGGTCTTCATGCCGGGTAAGGTAGCATGAACGACCGTCCGGGGACGGTCAGATCCCGGAGCGGACCACCGACAGGATCCGCTCCACCTGCTCATGGAAGGTCAGGTGCGAGGTGTCCACCACGATGGCGTCGCCGGCCCTCCGCAGCGGGCCCACGGCACGGGTGGAATCGAGGCGGTCCCGTTCCACGAGGTTGGCCAGGACCTCGTCGAAGTCGGCGACCACGCCCATGGAGGACAATTCCGCGACCCGGCGCTTGGCCCGCACGCGGGGGTCGCAGTCCACGTAGAACTTGAACTTCGCGTCGGGAAACACCACCGTCCCCACGTCGCGGCCGTCCAGCGCGCAGGACCGACCCTGCGCGTAGCGGCGCTGGCGATCCACCAGCACCTCGCGCACCGAGGCGTGGGCGCAGTCGGTGGACACGCGGGCGCTGATCTCGGGAGTGCGGATCTCCTTGGAGACGTCCTCTCCGTCCAGCAGCACCTGTCCGGGCTGGGGAAAGAGCAGATCCAGGGTGCGGGCCAGTTCCCCCAGCCCGACGGCGTCGGAGGCGGCGATGCCCGCGCGCGAGGCCTTCAGGGAGAGGGCGCGGTACATCGCGCCGGTGTCCAGGTAGTCGATCCCCAGGCGGCGGGCGATCTCCTTGGCGGTCGACGATTTTCCGGTTCCGGAGGGGCCGTCGATGGCCACCACATAGCATTGTCGAGTCATAGGCGTCCGGGAAAATACATCCGCGGTCGGTCGGGGGGCGGCGCACGCATGGTGGCGGCAGGTTCTAGCTTTGGGTCCGTGAAGACGGATCCCTACGGAAGGCCGCCGCGCACCTGGCGCACCCACCGCCGCGAACTGTACGTCCTGGCCAAGTCCCACGCGACCGCCTGGATCCAGTTGGGCGACACCGGAGCGTTCTCGCAGGCGGCGGCGATCAGCTACTACACCATCCTTTCCATCTTCCCGTTCCTGCTGTTCCTGGTGGTGGTCTCCACGCGCCTCCTGGAGGATCCCGAACTCTCGGTCTCGGCCATCCGCCTGCTGGGCTCGTACATGCCCAACGGAAGGCAGTTCCTGATGGACACCCTCCCGGTTTTGCAGAAATTGTCGGGAACCCTGGGGGTGGTGTCGGTGGCGGGCCTGGCCTGGTCGTCCATGGGACTCTTCGCGGCCCTGCGCACGGGATTGGACCAGGTGGCCGGCGAACGGACTCCGCCCTCGTCCCTCCTGCACCGCTGGGCGAGCTTCATCGCGGTGATGGCGAGCTCCATCGGGCTTCTGGTGTGCCTGGCCCTGGCCACCCTCCTGTCGTTCGTGGCGCGATTGTCCGTGCAATTCCTCGCGGTGGGGATGGAACAGCTGGGGCAGCAGTCCGGGGAGCTCTCCGCGCTACTCATGCGCCCGGCGGGCCTGGCTTTGCAATCCGGCACCCTGGCCCTTTCACAGCTGATCACCTGGGTGGGGATCCTGGCGCTGCTGAACAACCTTCCCCGCACCCGGCCGGGGATCCACAACAGCATGGTGCCCGCGCTGTGGGTGACCCTGGCGCTGGACCAGCTCAAGGGGTGGTTCCTGGTTTTCGTCGGAACCAACGACGACTTCACGGTGGTGCACGGGCCTCTCGCGGCGGCCATCGCCTTCATGCTGTGGGCGTACCTGTCCGCCCTGGTGTTCCTCTACGGCGGCGCGTGGGCGACCCATCTGCGCAAGGAGCGCATGCGCGAAGCCCGCATCCGCCAGATCCCGGAAAGACCCTAGGCCGGCGGGTTCCCCAGCACCTCGCGCACCGCGCGGGCCAGGGGTTCGATGGGCGTGCGGGCGGCGAACTCGTCGGCGTCCAGCCAGGCGAAGTCCTCGTGCTCGTCGGAGAGCACGACCTCGCCGTGCAGGTGGTCGGCCAGGTAGTAGACGATCACCATGGGGATTCCCGCACGCGTGGCCTGGTGGGCGGAAAGGGGGCGGGGATCGATCCGCACGGAAAGCCCGCATTCCTCGCGGATCTCGCGCTCCACCGCCTCCAGGGGCGATTCGCCCGCCTGGAGGCGTCCGGAAAGGGCCTCCCAGATCCCCGGAGAGGCGTCCTTGGTCCGCGACCGCAGCATGGACAGGATCCGTCCGTCGCGGCGCACCAGGGCGCACACCGCGGCCACGAACAGGGGCTCAGCGGACATGGAGGTCGTCGCGGCCGGTCTTGGACGAAGCGTCGTATCCCTGGTCCTGGCGGCGGTGGTTCACCTCGTTCTTGAGCACGTACAGGCGGTGCACCTCGGCCGCGTCCATCCCGGAAGCCAGCGAGAGCGAGATCCAGAAGTGGAGCATGTCCACGATCTCCACGCGGATGGCGTCCATGTCCAGGTTCTCCTTGGACCACCATTTCCAGGGGATCTCGTCGGAGAGTTCCCGTCCTTCCTCCAGGAGGGCCTTCAGGTAGCCCGCGATCCACCGGGCCGTGTCCGAGGGAGGGGTCGCCTCGCCGGAGCGGGCCTTGGCGAAGAGGTCGGCCATCGACAGGATCCGTCCATCTTCGCCGCGGATGGACCGCTTCTCGAAGACCGCGTCGTTGAGCGCCGCCTGGCGGGAGAACAGGTCTTCCAGGAGGTCCATCAGGAATCCTTCCTCGCCGCTTCCAGCTTGGCCTGGATGCGCTCCTCGGCCTGGCGCCGGTCGGCTTCGCCCGACCAGTCCACGCGAAGGAAACCGGCCAGGTTGGGAACGTGGGGAAGCACCGCGCGGGCCATGCGGTGGGCGACGTCCCGGTAGCTCTGGTGCCCCGAGGGGCCGGAGCGGAGTTCCACCAGGTAGGCCCATTGGCGCAGGTCCATGGCCGCCGTCCAGGCGGTGTGGTGGCCCAGGGCGGTGAGGTATTCCGCGTCGTGGGGCCGTTCGCGGGCCACCCGCGCGTGGAATTCCGTGGCGCGGTCCATGGTGCGCCGGTAGTGGTCCAGTTCCCAGGTCAGGGAGGGCAGGAGGAGCTCTTCGGGGACGGAATATCCGAGTTCCGTGGCCGGACGGGCTCGCAGCTGCAGGCCCACGCGGTGGCGCTGCAGATCGCGCCAGGCGCCGAAGTCCAGCACGAGGTCGAAGCCGATCTGGCCCACCGCGAATTCCCTGGGCCATTCGTCGTGGGGGCCGCGGCCCTCCAGGGCAGCGCGGGCGATGTCGGCCAGGTTGGAGGGGCCGATGCCCCGCAGGCGCTCGCGGATCGCGGCGGTGGGAAGACCCAGTCGTTCGGTCGCGCAAAGCGCCGACGACAGGGCCAGAAGCTCGATGTCCGGACTGATCCAGGAAAGCTCCACGACGGGTTCCTTCGCTTCCGCGGGGCGCTCCCAGCGAAGGTTCGCGGCCAACTCCGCCAGCGGCCCTTGGGTCCGTTCCAGATAGGGATTGGGCTGCACGTGCTTGAGCAGGCCCGGATTGATCCGCTGGGCCTCGTCGCGCATGCGCTGGGCCAGTGCGCGGATCTCCTCGTGGGGAGAGGCCAGGAGGGCCGCGATGTGGCGTTCCGTCTCCCGCGAGGGCATGGTGGCGCCCAGCGAGGTGCGCACCGAGCAGGGGAGCAGGTAGCGGGCGACGTCGAAGGCCTTGGCGTGGGCGGTGCGCATCCAGGCCGCTTCGGTCTTGAAGTCGCGTCGGGAAAGGACCGCCTCGAAATGGACCTTCATCCGGTCCAGGAGCTCGCGGTAGGCCACCATCATCTGCCGCGACTGCCAGCGGGATTCCTCGCCGTAGGCGGAGGCAATGAGGCTTGGTGGGAACACCAGATCGTCCGCCGAGAAATCCAGGTAGCGCGTGGACTTCTCCTGGAACGCGCCCAGCTGGCTGTGTTCCAGGAGCTTGGCCGCGCGCTGGCTCACGTTCTCCAGGGCGAAACGGTCGACCGAGCTGTCCTTGAGGCTGTTGTGTCCGTATTCCACGGCCCACTTGGACATGAAGTCGGAGGCCTTGCGCATGGCGCCGTCAAGCTGGGGCAGGCGCGAGCGGGCGACCGCGTCGGCGAGTTCCTCGATGGTGGGGGCGTCCTCGTCCTTTTCGGAGATCTCCTCGAACACCTTCAGGAACCGGTCCCGCATGGACATCTGCGAGCGGCTGTAGCCGCCTTCCAGGAAGGCCCACAGCGCCATGGGCATGGCGTCGGTGGCGCAGTAGACGTCGGAGTCGGTGTTGGTGAAGAAATGCCGGAGGAACACTTCCTGGCTGGTCGTGTAGTTCATTTGGCTTCCCGGTAGCGGCTCTGCCAGACGGCGTCTTCCAGCCGCAGGCGTGCTTGTCCGGCCCAATAGGAGCCGGGATGGTGTTCCAGGAGGTTCTTCCAGGCCGTCTGGGCTTCGGCGCGCTTGCCCTGGCTGGCCAGCGTGGTCCCGACCTGGTAGAGGGCCCACGGGGTTTCCGCCGAGTTCGGCCAGGTCTTGGCGATCTCCTCGTACAGGGCCTGGGCGGCGGCGGCCTTGCCCGTCTGCCATTGGAGGTCGGCCAGCGACACCGCCACCTGCAGGCAGGCGCCGGACTTGTCGCAGGTCTTCTTGGCCTCGGCGAGGGCGGTGGAGGCCTGTTCGGGCTGGGCGGCCTTCTTGGCCCCCCGGAAGAGCCTCAGGGCCAGCGAACGCCTGGAGCGCGCGTCGGTCTCGGCGTCGAACGCGAGCTTCAGGGCGGCCACCGATTCCTTGTGCTTGCCGGAGAGGCGGAGCGCTTCGCCCAGCGCGGACTGGCGGGCGGATTCCGTCCACAGCGCCCCCTTCGGCGCGAGCGGGAGAGGGCCAAGGCGCATCGCGGCGGAGTCGGCCTTGCCCACCCGCAGCAGACAGATTCCTTCCACGAACTTCGCGTAGTCGGACAACGCGTGGGTGGGATGGTCGGCCAGAAATCCCCGCAACTGCCCGATGGCGTTGGCGGGCAGACCCATCGCGTTGTACACCAGGCCGCCGGCCAGGCCCACGAGCTCGGCCGAGGGCGAGGACGATTCCTTGAGCTTGAGCTGCTCCAGGGTGGACAGCGCCAGGTCGTTCTGCTTCTGGGAGGACTGCTTGGCCGCTTCCTCCAGCATCTTGCCCACCTCCGAACCGTCGCCCTTGGGGAAGGGAAGATCCGGGGGGTACCAGGTGAAGGGAGCACGCAGGCTGTCGGCGATGGCGGGAGGGGCGGCCTCCGGACGAACGATCGCGGATGGCTTGCCGGCCTTGGCCGTGTCCGCGGGCTTGGGGGCTTCCTTTTTGGGCTCCTCCAATCGCGCCTTGGCCTCGACGGCGAATTCGCCCTTGGGCGAGATGTCCAGGGACTTCTTGAAGGCCTCCTTGGCCTCCTTGGGCTTCTTGCGGGCTTCCAGCGTCCGGCCCAGCCAGTACCAGGCGTTGCCGGAAAGGGTCTTGTCCGAGGTGGCCTTCTTCAGGTTGAACTCGGCCATGTCGAACTTCTTCTCCTCCAGGCGCATCAGGCCGCCGTAGTAGTAGGCCTCGGGAGAAGGGGACTTCTTGATGATCCCGCGCAAAAGCTCCAGCGCCTTGTCGCGTTCCCCCTTCTTCCAGGTCTCCACCACCTTCCTGAGGTCGGCGGGATCCGAGGCCGAGGCCTGGACGGATTTCGGCGCCGACGAGGGCGGCGCCTTGGCCTCCGTCGCGGGAGCCTTGGCGGAGGCCTTGGAAGTGTCCACCACGGCGGTCTGCTTGGGGGCCTGTCCCAGGGACTGGAGGATGGCCTCGGCATGCGATTCCGCTTCCAGCTGCTCGGCGCCTTGTGCGAGCTGGGCCACGCGTCGCCATTCCACCAGGGCACGGGGCGCGTTGCCGGACTTCTCCACCGCCGCGGCAAGTGCCTTCTGGGCGGCGATGTCGGAGGGGGAGAGGCGGACCGCGCGGGCGTAGTCGCCGATGGCGCCGGGAACCTGACCCGCGGCCATGCGGGTGTTGCCCAGTTCCAGCCACACGGAGGCGTTGGTGGGCGAGGATTCCAGGACCTTCTGGTATTCGGCGATCGCCGAAAGATGCTGTCCGGCCGTCGCGAGCGAACGCGCGGTCTCCAGCTGGGAAGGATCGGCGAAAAACAGGCCGGTGGCCAGGAGTGTCGCGGCGATCATTGTGCGTCGTTCTCCTTCAGGATCGCGCCTTCCATGTCGGCGCCTTCGGTTTCGGCGCTGGCGAGGTCGACTCCCGTCAGTCGCGCGCCGCGCAGGTTGGCGCGGCGCAGATCCGCGTCCTTCAGGACCGCCTCGGTGAGGTCCGCCCCCTCCAGGCAGGCGCCCTTGAGGTTCGCGCGGGTCAGGTCGGCCCGCTCCAGCCAGGCATCCTGCAGGTGCGCGTCCTCCAGGTCGGCGTCGGTGAGAACGGAATCCGTCAAGCGGGCTCCGCGCATGCGGGCCGCGGAGAGGAGGGATCCCTCGAACCGCGTCCCCTCGAGGTTGGCGCGGCGCAGGTCGATGTCCTGGAGCATCGCCCGCGACAGGTCCTCGCCGGCGAGGTCCGCCGACTGCATGCTCCGGCCCTCCAGGGCGGCATCCTCCAGCGCCGGAACCAGATCGTCGTGCGACTGCAGCAGGATTTTGGAGAGTTCGTGGCCGTGCACCACCGTCTTCCAGTGTCGGGTATGGCGTCGGGGCAGACCCGCGGCGTGGTTGAGCTCGGCGGGAGTGAGATCGGTCTCCTCCACTTCCACTCCCGTGAAATCGGATCCGCCCAGCACGGCGCCCTCGAATTTCGCGTGGCGCAGGAGCGCCCCCTGGAACTCGGCGAGCATCAGGTTCGCCTCGCGCAGGTCCGTGGAGATCAGCCTCGCGTCGATCAGGTCGGCGTCCATCATGCGGGCGTTGCGGAAGTCGGTTTCCAGGCAGTCGGCGCGGTTCAGGCTGGCCTCGGAGAGGTCGGCATTGTTGAACTTGGCCCGGATGAGCACGGTGTCCTCCAGGTTGGCCCCGGAAAGGTTGGCTCCGGAAAGGTCCGCTTCCGAAAGATCGGCCCCCTCCAGGTTGGCCTTCTGGAGGTTCGCGCCGCGCAGATCCGCGTGCTTGAGATCGGCTCCGGAGAGATCGGCGTGCTTGAGGTTCGCGCCCGAGAGCACCGCATGGTCCAGCTCCGCGTCCTCCAGGTCGGCGCCGCGCAGGTTCGCGTCGGACAGATCCGCGCGCTTGAGATTGGAACACTCCAGGTTGGCCTTGCGGAGGTTCACGCCCTTCAGGGGTGCCTTTTCCAGGTGGGCTTCGCGCAGGGCTTCTCCGCGTGCGACCAGGTCTTCCAGGACCTTCACGAGTTCGGTGGCTTCGCGAGGAAGATCGACGGGCCCTTGC
The DNA here is from genome assembly GCA_035352895.1 of Fibrobacteria bacterium. Lineage (GTDB taxonomy): Bacteria > Fibrobacterota > Fibrobacteria > UBA5070 > UBA5070 > UBA5070. The sequence continues at coordinate 96,457 of DAOPYN010000005.1, forward strand.
GAGCCCGCGGTCCCGGCGGCCAGATGCCATGATGTCACGATTCCTCCCGGAAACGATGATGATGCCGTTGGACGGCTGTCTGGAAAGATTACTTCAACGGGATGCCGAGTGTCCGGAGGCGATCGGAAGGTCACAATCTCCGCAAGGACTCCGCCACCTGCCGGGAGGTGTCGCCTTCGATGCCGGGGCACTCCGCCAGGGCCTTGTCCAGTGCCGCGCGGGCCCTGGCCGGATCGGCTCCCAGCGCTTGCAGCGCCAGCAGGGCCTCGTTCCCCTGGACCGTCGTGGGCATGCCCGCCGGAAGGCTGGAGGATCTGGGGCCGGGCTTGAGTCCGGCCACCTTCCCCTTGGCGATCGCATCGCGAAGGTGCGCCACCAGGACCTCGGCGGTCTTCTTGCCCAGGCCGGGAAGCTGGGTGAGACGGGCCACGTCCCCCCGCACGATGGCCGCCGCCAGTTCCCCGGGATCGATCTCGCCCAGCAGCTTGAGCGCCACCTTGGGACCGATCCCGGAAACGGACGTCAGGGAAAGGAACATCTGCTTCTGGACGTCGGTGGCGAATCCAACCAGCTGCAGGGCATCCTCGCGCACCAGAAGGTGGGTGTGCAACTGGATCTCCGCTCCCAGTCTGGTACCGGCGCTGGCGGCCACGCTCGAGGGCACGTCCACCCCCAGGCCCATCGGGCCCACATCCACCACCACCCTGCCCGGCTGGACGGCCAGGATCTTGCCTCGGACGAATTCGATCATGGAGGCCAATGTAGGTAGAGGCGGGGCCGCCAGCCCTTCCAGGCCCGGGATCCGTGGGGGAGACGTCGCGAAGTATGTTTCCACGCCTGTTATGGAATCCATCGACCCAGCCTTGACCGAACTTCGCGACCGCATCCAGCGCCTGGACCAACTCATTTCCCAGCGCGAGGATGGCAACCGGGGGCTGGGCCTGCGCCTGGCCCTGGGGTTGGCCCTGGAGCTGCGCCAGGGCATGGCGCCCGGCACGGAAACCTCCGCGCTGGTGTCCGATTGGCTCCGGACCTATGGCCCCGAGACGGTCGACGACGCCGTCGCCCAGGCGCGGGCCCTGGTGAAGGATCCCGCGGGAATGGCCCGCGAGCTGTCGCGGCGCATGGACGAAGCCAAGGGCGGGGCCGACCGTGCTTGAAGTGGTGGTGGACATCGGGACCAACTCCGCGCTCCTTCTGGCCGCCAGCAAGGAAGAGGGAACCTGGCAGGCCCGGCTGCAGCGCGAATCCATCTGCCGTCTGGGCAAGGACTGGGAGCCGGGATCGCCCATGAACCCCGAGGCCCTCTCGCGGCTCGAAGAAAGCCTGGTGGGTTTTCGCCGCGACATCGCTCTGGTGGGTGGGAGACTGCGCGCCGTGGGCATGACCGAGGTCGTCCGCAAGGCATCCAACCCGCAGGACGCGATCGATGTGGTGAAGAAGGTGCTGGGGATGGAGCCCCGGGTGCTCTCCGGCGAGGAGGAAGGACGGATCGTGCGCAAGGCGGTCGCCTCGCGCTACCCCCAGGCCAAGAAACTGGTGGTGGTGGACCTGGGCGGCGGCAGCATGGAGATCGACAACGGCAAGCGCGTGGTGAGCATGCCTCTGGGCGCGGTGCGGCTCTTCGAGGCGTTTCGCGAGAAGACCCGCGAAGCCCTGCTCAAGCACGTGAAGCTGGTGTTCCGCGAGGCCGAGGTCAAGCGCCCCACCTACGCCGGATGCACCCTGGTGGCCGTGGGCGGCACCGCCACCACGCTGGTGGCCCTGGAACAGGAACTTTCCGTGTACGACGGTCGCAAGGTGGAGGGCCACCCCCTCACCACGGACCTGGTGGACAAGTGGCTGGCCACCCTGGACAAGCTCCCCGTGCATCTGCGTGCGCGTCTGCCGGGGCTTTCGGCGGGACGCGCCGAGATCCTCCCGGCGGGACTGGCCGCTCTGGGGTTCGCGCTGGAACACCTCAAGCCGGAAACCGCGGTGGTGTCGGATCTTGGTGTGCGCTGGGGCCTGCTTCTGGAAGCGATGGGGGAACTGCCTTGAGGATCAACCGATTCCTGGCCTCCTGCGGACTGGGTTCCCGACGTTCGGTGGAGGAACTGATCCGCAAGGGTCGCGTGACGGTGGACGGAGAGGTGGTCCGCGACCTGGGGTTCCAGGTGGAGGACTCCATGCGCGTGGAAGCCGACGGCAACCTGGCGGAGCCGCCGCGCGAGGGACGCGTGGTGCTGTTCAACAAACCGCGCAACGTGATGACCACCCGCGACGACCCCCAGGGACGCCGCACCATCTACGACCTCCTGCCGGAATCCTTCAAGCGCCTAGTGTACGCCGGACGCCTGGACTTCCCTTCCCGGGGGCTTCTGGTGCTCACCGACGACGGCGAACTCCTGCACCGGCTCACCCATCCCCGCTGGGACCATCCCAAGACCTACGTGGTGGAGCTGGACGCGCCGCTCTCGGAAAACGATCTGCAACGCATCCGGCAAGGAGGCATCGCGCTCCCCGGCGAGGATCCCCTCAAGCCCGCCGAGGCCGTCGCCCGTGGACGGATCGTGACCCTGGTGTTGCGCGAGGGGCGGTACCGGCAGATCCGCCGCATGATGGAGGTCCTGGGGCGGGATGTGCTGGACTTGTGCCGGGTGGCAGTGGGAGAATGGACTCTCGGAGACCTGGAGGACGGCCAGTGGCGAGAGTTGTCGGACAGCGAGATCGATCCCATGCGGCAAAGGTTGTCGCTGCCCTTGCGCTGTCCGCCGCCGGCGCGGCCTGGTGCGGCTGGGCCACGCCCTTCGTCCCCGACCCCGAAATCGACCCGCCCGGGTCGCTCCGCGCGGGACTGATCGGCAACAATTTCCAGATCGATCCTCCGCAGGATTCGTCCCGGGTACGGCACCCCTACGCGGCGCGCATGGAAATGGCGGTCAATTCCCGTCTTGCCGTGGAGGCTTCCATCTCCGACGGGATCTCCCTGGGCATGCGCGCGGGGATCCTGGACGAACGCGACGAACCGGTGGGGCTCTCCATCGGATTCGACGACCTGTTGTTTCCCCAGGAAGGCTTCCTGTTCGGGCGGCCTTTGCCGGAACATGGCCTGGCTTCCGGGAGGGCCTGGGCGGCGGTGGCGAAAACCAAGTACCACCTGCGCGGGCGGGCGGCCCTTTCGGCGCGGACGGGTGGATCCGATCTGGACGTGGTCCCGCATCTGGCCGTGGAGACGGCCACCCGGTTTCCGGTCTCGTTGGGCTGGGAGGCCTGGTACGAGCTCGACGACGTCCGCCAGAGCATCGGGCTGTCCTTCCATTGGGATCCCTTGCGCGTGTCCATGGGGCTCAGCGAATTGCAGGCGTGGGTGTTCCAGGACAACGAATTCGCCTGGACCAACACTCCGCCCAAAGGCGTGGTCACAGGCGTGTCCAACCCTGGTTGGTGGATCGCCGTCCACTGGGATCTCCCTCCGCTGGCCCATCGCGAGGCCATTCCTCTGCAGGTCCACTGCCCGGCCTCCACCCTCGATGAAAAGGCCCTCCAGCCTGTGACCGACGTCGTCCAGATGCGGTTGTTGCAGGCGGATGTCGCCGAATTGGCCGTGAGATCGGCGGTGGACACCGGCGTGGACCCGCTGACCATGTCCATCCTCCGCCAGCGGATCCTGTCTGGAGGAGAGGCTTCCCGCAAGGGACTGTGGCGCATCGGACTGGACCCCACCAAAGCCTCCGGCGAGCGTCTCCAGGCGGTGCTCACCTTGAGTGTGCAACCCCAGGTCGCGGATACCGCGGGCCTCGCCGAGCTGACCATCGATCCGGATCCCGTCCTACGTCGGGAGGCGGCCCTCGCCTTCGCGCGACTTCCCGCCGAGCACGGCCAGGGACCGTTGCGCGCCCTGGCCTTGGATCCGGACGAATCGGTGCGTGTCCTGGCCAAGACCTTGCTTGGGACGGCGAGGTAGACACCGGAAGACTCGCGACCTACGTTGTGCGTTCCGGGTCCGGTTCGGGCGCCCGTAGCTCAGTTGGATAGAGCAACGGATTTCTAATCCGTCGGTCGTGGGTTCGAGCCCCGCCGGGCGTGTCTTGAACTCGTCGGACCCATCGTGTTAGCCCAGAGGAAGAACATGAAGATCGTACTCGTCTGCGACGACTCGTCCATCTCCGATCATTTCCGCCAGGCCGTCGGCGGCCAGGGTCACCAAGTGGCTGCCCTGCGTGGCGACTACCCCCTGGAGAACAGCGGGTTGCCGGAGTGCGACGCGGTGGTCGTGGAAGAAAAGACCTGGACCCGCCACGTGAGCCTGTACCGCTACTTCGAGGTGCTCCCCGAATTCAACGGTGTGGCCTTCGGTGTGATCGGTCGCCGCAAGCCCGTGCGCATCAAGCTGCGCCGCCGTAGCGCCGATGCTTGGCTGTCCACGGGCTTCTCGCCCGCCGAGGCGCTGGAAGCCGTGGCCGCGCTGGGACGCGCCGCCGCGGGCTGATCCGGATTCCACCACCGCCCCCTCACGGGGCGGTGGTATCGACGTTCCGACCCTACAAATCCATGGCCTTGGACCACTGCGGCGCGGGGCTTTCGTGCAGGCAGTGGTGCAACACCGCTTCCCATTCGTCGCGTCGCGCCGATTCCCGCAGCGCCATGATCGCGCCGTTTTCCGTCGAGGGCGCGTTCTGTTCCGCGAGGATCTCGATCACCCAGGTTTCGGGGATGCAGTCGGAGATCATCTTCGCCAGGTCGCTGTCGCACCCGGGAGTGCTGCGATCCACCAGCACCATGGCGGGAGGGTCGCCTTCGCGCACGGGAAGGGCCAGGGACTCCCGGGCAAGACTCGGGGAGTCGCACAGGTACACCACGTTCTCCAGATCGGAGCCGGATCGCTCGATCCAATCGAGGATCCACCGGGACCATTTGGCGGAATGGTCGGGGTTGGCGCTGATGAGGAAAATTCCACCGGTCATGTGATTCTCAAGATAAACTCACGAACCGCCTGTACCAGGTCCGGCCCCGGAAGGCACCCCTCGTCCAGGATGCGCCGGTCGGCTTCCCGGATGGCCGCTCCCAGAAGCGGCCCCTTGGGAATCCCGGCCTGCTGGAATTCCACGCCCAACGCCGGAGGCGTCCTGGGGATGGACGCGTGGAGTCGATCGATGCCTTCCAAGGGGGGCGGATCGGGCTCCGAGGCCGCCTGGAGGGCCAGGACTTCCCGCAGGCAGGCAAATTGCCGATCGCGCAGCACCGGCGCCCAGAGGGAGGGCTGTGGAGGTACCGATTGCAGCAGAGGCCAGCGGCTCCAAAGGAGCTTCGCGGCGTCTCCCTGCGCCTTGGAGCACCGGAGCCGATCCAGGAAGGCCTCCTGGGCGGGGTGGACCGGTCCCGTCTTCGCGGGGTCCAGATCTTCCCACCAGGGACACAACGGACTGGCCAGGAGTCCCGGCCAGGTCTGGGAGTCCACGGGGCCATGGGAGGTCCAGCGCACCAGGCGCTCGCGCGAGGCGGGGGAGGCCAGGGCGGTGGCCAGGTCCGGGGCGAACGCTTCCAGGGCTCCGCAGTCCAGGAGAAGCTCCAGGCACCGCCCGAAGGGGCCCTGGCCGAACATCTTGCCGAGCTCCTCGTGGATGCGCTCCCCGGAGAGCGAGGCCACCTTGTGGGATTGCCCGCGCATCGCCTGCCAAGTCCTGTCTTCGATGGAAAAACCCAACCGCACGGAGAACCGCACCGCCCGGAGGATCCGCAGATGGTCTTCCGAAAAACGCTCCTCGGCCACGCCGATCGCCCGCAGGATTCCGGAGTCCAGGTCCGCCAATCCGCCCACGTGGTCCACCACCTCGCCGGTCTCGGGATCCAGGAGCAGTCCGTTGATGGAAAAATCGCGTCTGCGCACGTCGCCTTGGGCCGTGGTGGGGGCCACGTGGGAGGGACGTCTGCCATCCAGGTACGGGCCTTCGGTCCGGAAGGCGGTGACTTCCAGTTTCTGGGACCCCATCACCACCATGGTGACGCCCAGCTCCGGCTGGACGGGAATGGTCACGGGAAAGAGCCTGCGGACCTCGGCGGGAGTGGCGGAGCTTGCCACGTCGTAGTCCTTGGGGATGGAATCCAGCAGGAGGTCGCGCACGCACCCCCCGGCAAGCCAGGCTTCGTGGCCGGCGGATCGCAGGGTGCGCACGACACGAAGCGGTGCGTCGTTTTCGGTCCAATCGATTCTGATTCTGGTCATGAGGTGGACCCAATGGTACACTCGACCAGTCGCCATGGCCTCACAACCTCCCAGAACCTACCGCAGCGGCCAGTGGATGGTCGTCGAATGCCCAAGTGGGCTGGACGCCACGGATTCGGCGTGGATGCGCGAGATCATGGGACAGGTCCGCGATTCCACCTGGACGGGCGTGGTGCTGGATCTGTCCGGGGTGCCAGGCGTGGATTCGTCGGGCAAGAGGTTGCTGGGCAATTTCCACAAGGGCCTGACCGAACATGGGCGCGCCCTGGAGATCGTCGCGAACCAGCCCTCCCTCCAGAAGGACTTGAACCAGGAATCGGGCTACACCCTGGTGAACGATCTGTCCGAGCTCAAGCGGAGCATCCACGAGATGGCGCCCGAACGCATGGCGGCGCTGCTTGCCTCCGGGGTGCGCACGGGAAACCTCCTGGGGTTCCGCCTGCGATGCCCGGTGTGCCACTGCGACGAGGTTCGCGGCTGGATCCCCGATCCCAGCAAGCATGTCCCGCAGTGGGTGGCCCACGAGATCACCCCCCAGCAGTTGCCGGCCAATCCCTCCGATGCCCTGGTGGTGGACGCCTATTCCGTGGCGGTCTGTCCCGAATGCCTGTTCTCCGCCTCCCGGGTGGACTGGTTCGATTTCCTCGGTGGACATCTTCCGGCCACGCTGCCCGAAGGGGCCATCGATCGGTTGGCCAAGGGGTTCACCCGTCGGCGGTCCATCCTGCAGGACCAGGCGATGGAGGTGCCGACCCAGGTCTTCTTCGGCATGCCGCGGGTGGATCGCGCGGTGCAGTGCGCCTGGGCGCTGGCGGAGGAATCGCTGCGGGCCGTCGGGCGCGACCGGTCCTCCACCGATGGATTCGGGATCGCCGTGTCCCTCCTGATGCAGGCCAAGTACGCCCGCGAAGGCGAGGACCTCTCCAAGTACTACACCGCCGCCTACGTGTGGCTGCGCCAGGTTTCCGAGATGGTGGGCAACTACGCCGAGGACCGTTTGGCGGAGGATCATGTCTATCTGCTGTCCGTCGCCTTCGCCATGGGAAGGGAGAACGAAGCCATCCAAGTGGGCAAGCAGATCGTCGACCGGTGGGGTAAGGATCCCGACATGGCATTCTGGGTGGAGCGAGCGCGGGAGTTGATGCGATGAGGTCAAGGTCCAAGGAGCGGTTTTTGGAGGCAGTCAGCGGGCATTGGGTCGTCGAAACATCGTTGTTGCAAGTAGATTAGGGCAAAGCTGTGAACAGATCGTATCCCATGGTCGATCTCGTGGAAACCGCATTGCAGGGGATGCCCGTCCGGGGAGGCGTTCCGCAAGTCGAATCTTTCACGGAGGTGCCTGTCCGCCCCCCCAGGGCGAGGTCCTTGGTCCGCACGCTGTTGCAGGGGGATGCCTTGAAGGCCGACGTGCGCCGCTTCTTCCGGGTCCGTCGCCATTCGGTACCCATCGACTGGGATGCCGATCCCGTGATCGCCGTCGAGCAGATCCTGTCGCGCGATCCCGCCTACCGTCCGGGAGGATACCTGGGGCTGGTGCGGTTCGCTTGCGATCTCCACGAAGGGGAAACCCAGCAGGTGACCTGGGCGGAAGCCCGGTTGTGGTCGCTGGTGCGCCGCCGATTGACCACCTCCTCGGGGCTCATGCTCCTGCGATCGGTGGCCAACGCCCACGAGATCCTCCAATCCCTGGTCTCCGATCCCGATTCCGCGCGACGTCGCGGATTCTGCGACCTGTTGCGTCTTCTGGGCGTGCGCATGGAACAGCCCTTCCTGGAGCACCCGCGCACCATCGACCGTCCCGTTTGGGAGTTCGCCCTGGTGCTGTCCGTGCGCTGCGACCAATACAATTCCGAATTCCGGGGAACCGGTGCCCGCACGGTGCGCTGTCTGGATCTGCTTTTCGGTGCCACCTGCGTGTATCTGCGCGAACGCGGCAGCGAACCGGGTCTCCAGGATCTGCGCTCGGCGGTGCTGCAGACCGGAGCCCCCTTGGGGCCGGCCATGGACTCCTGGATGCGGGCCTTCGCGGGGTCTTCCGGACAATCCTTGATTCCCGGGTTGGCGCTTCCCGACGATCCGCGCCTTTGGGCCTGGCAGACCGGCAACTCCCTTCTGGGCCAGGCGGGTCTGGTGGACCGGACGGGTGTGATGGCCGCTTGCGAGCGGTCGCTTCTGGAACGGGCCCGCAGCCAGGAAGCCTGGAAGCAGGAGGTGGCCTTCGCGGTGCACCGGGAATTCCGCGATCAGATCGAGAAGATCCTTCCCGAGTCCCGCCGGATTCCTTCGGTCCTCGCGGCGCCCGCCATGGCGGCCGAATCCCCCGCTCCCGTCCGCAGCCAGTCTCCGGTGGACATCTCCCAGGCCATGGTGGCTCCCGGAGCGAGTTCCACCTCCTTCACCAAGGCTGCCTTGGGACTCGACGAAACCCAGGTCATCCAAGCGGCCATCGCGGCTTTCGAGTACCGTGGCAACGAGACGGTGGATGGCCTTCCCACCGTGGGTTTCGGCATTCCCGACCTCGAACGCCAAGCCCGCCTGGTGGGTGAAGGCTGGCGCTTCGGGTGGACTCCCACCGGACGGATGTGGGTGGACCATTTCCGCGCCCTTCTGGGCGACAGCCGGGTCCGGGAGTTCTTGCGGTTGGATGCCTCGTGGGTGGCCTCGCTGCGCGAACTGCTCACGGAAAGCGATCCGTGGCTCATGGCTGGACTCGAGGATCTGGTGCGGTGGGTGTACCCCGCGCGCCACCGGGTGCAACCGTTGGAATTCCGCCAGACCTCCCGGCCGGGTGCCAGTGGCAGCCAGCGCACCGGTTGGGATTGGACCGTCCTGCGGTTGCTGTCCCTGACCTTGGCCGAAGTCGCCAGCGCCGCCCGCGAGCCCGGCTTGGCACCCACCTGCCTGATCGTGGTGCGCCATTGGCAGACGCTCGCCCGCACGTCCCATCTGCACCCGTCCTCGCCGGAATGGTGGGCCTGGATCTCGCAGGAAGTGGATGCGCGCACCGACGCCGAAATCGGACGCCGGTTCCCGGAATTAGCCCAGGTGGAAAACGACTGGCGCATGCGTCACGTGGCCCCTTGGCTTGCCTATCCTTCGCCGGAATCCGCACGGGTCCTGGGCGAATGGGTGCTGGATCCGCTCACGGCGCTGAAGTCCGACTCCAACGTGATCCACGAGCGCTGGGCCAGCCGCCTGTCCATGCTCACGCAGCTCCAGGAAGACGCCAAGGAAGAAGCCCTGACGGACCTGATCGCCAGGTTGTAGGCTATTGCACCGACACGGCCGTTCCGGTGGCGATCAGAAGCACCACCGAATGGTCCAGCGACACGCGGATCTGGGCGCTCACGATCGCGTTGCCACCCAGCTTTTCCGCTTCCAGCTTGAGCTCTGCGATCACCAACTGCTCCAGCGCCTTGAGCTTTTGCTGCGAGGTCTTGTAGCGCGAAAACCGTCCCGTGCGTTCGGCGCCTTCCAGGACCGTGTCCAGGGGCACCAGGGCCTCGGCGCTGACCACTCCCAGGTAGTGCTCCACCAGCCTGCCCTGCAGCGAGTCGGTGGTGGTCACCAGGATGGCGCGGAGCCGCTCCACCAGATCCGTGGACGAGGTGGCTCGCGGAATCGCGCCGGAGTCGTTCGAACGGAAGGGGTTTTCGGCGGAGTTTTCGGCGGAAAACAAGGGAAACGAGGAAAGGGAATCGGCTTCCATCCGCATCAATCCCGCGCCGGACGACCCTGGATTGACGTTGGATCGGGGAACCGACTGGGTCTTGGTGGCCGCGGTGTAGGCGGCGGATGCCATCCCCGGGGCCGAGGTGGCCGGAAATTGGCTGAGTCCGGACGGCATGGCCGCGGGCGGGCGGTGGGCGATGTCCTCGTCGGATACCCCGTGGTCGGAGAGGAAGGGTGATTCCGTGGGCAGGGGGAGAGGGCCTTCCAGGTGGCTGGTGCCTGTGGGGTTGGCGGATTCCGTGCTGGCGAAACCGCTCCCGCTGGCATCGCTTGTTCCGGAACCGGCGTCGGTTCCCATGGAGGAGCGGGAGAACGCGCTGGTACGCGTCAGGGAGGATGCGTCGGATGAAGAAGGATTGATCATGTTACCTCGCAGATGATCCCACTAGAACCATCTGGTCTTCAAGCGTCCATTTTCCAATTGGAGTCTCCGGTGCGGAAGCCGGTCCAGCAGCTGGAGGTCGTGGGTGGCCATCACGATGGTGGTTCCGGCCGCATGGAGCTGGCGGAAGATGTCCAGGACCCCTTCGGCGTTCTCGCGATCCAGGTTGCCCGTGGGTTCGTCGGCCAGCACGATGTACGGTTCCCCGGCGATGGCGCGGGCGATGGACACCCGCTGCTGTTCGCCGCCGGACAGCTCGTGGGGATGGGCGTGGCGGCGCCGGGTCAGTCCCGTGCGTTCCAGGACGTCCTCGATGCGCCTCCTGAGGAGCTTTCCGGAATGACCTCGCACCCGCAGCGCGAAGGCCACGTTGTCCCACACGTCGCGGTCGGTCAACAGGCGGAAATCCTGGAACACCACTCCGATGTCGCGGCGCAGGCGCTGGATCCGCGAGCGTCGGATGCGGTTGGAGTCGAAGACCTCCTCGCCGGGCAATCCGATCAGCACTCGGCCGCCCTTGCCCGGATCGGGCAGTTCCTCCATGTAGATGTGCTTCAGGAGGGTGGTCTTGCCGGCACCGGAGGTGCCGGTGAGGAACACGAACTCCCCGGGCTCGATCCGGAAGGTGATGTCGTCGATTCCCTTCCAGGTGCCTTCGTAGGTGTGCGTGACGTGCAGGAACTGGATCACGTTCGGAAAGGTAGCGAGAGGCCTGTGGGCGAATGCATCTTTTCGCGCGATGTCCCTCCCCGACGCATCCGCTCCCCCGGCGGACCTCCTCCAAGGCTTGGAACCTGCGCAACGCGAGGTTCTGCTCCACGATTTCGCCACCCAGGGGCCGCTTCTGGTGCTGGCCGGCGCGGGCACCGGCAAGACCACCGTGCTCACCCGACGCCTTGCCCTGGAATGCCGCCGTGGCGACAGCGGGTCCATCCTGGCCCTCACCTTCACCCGCAAGGCCGCCCACGAAATGCGCGAGCGCACCCAGGCCCTTCTGCCCGGTGGAGCGGAGGCCCCGCGCATCCGCACCTTCCACTCGCTGGGACTGGCCATCCTCTCCGAAGACCAGGGCCAGGGATGGCGCGAGGCCGGTTGGGAGCAGCCACCTCGGTTGCTTTCGGAAGCCGACCTCGCCGCCGCGTTCTCCGGATTCTGGCAGGATCGGTTCCGCGCGGGGGCCACCCAGGCGCCCTCCCCGGGGGAATGGACCCGGGAAACCGCTCGTTGGGGGCGACCTCGGGACGCTCGGGATCTGCCCTGGGCCGAGGATTGGGCCGCCTGGGAGGTCCACAAGCGCCGCACGGGCATCGCCGAACACCACGATCTGCTGGCCGGAGCCCTCCAGGCGGTGGAGGAATGCCCCGAACTGGCCGCGCGCTGGCGCGGGCGTTCGGGCACGGTCCTGGTGGACGAATTCCAGGATACCGACCGCACACAGTACCGACTCCTGAAAGCCCTGGCCCACCACAGTCCCCGCCTGATGGCGGTGGGCGACGACGACCAGTCCATCTACGGCTTTCGGGGCGCGGAGGTCAAGAACGTCCTGGACTGGACGCACGACCATCCCGACGGAAGAGTGGTGGCGCTCACCGCCAACCACCGCAGCTTCCAGCCCATCCTGGACGCGGCCAACGTCCTGTTCCCGGACAAGCCGCCCGACTTCCGCAAGATCCTGGTCGCCCGGCGGGAAGGCCCCCGGGTCCCTCCGGTCTGGCACCGGGCCAGGAGCGGCCGGGAGGAATCGGCCTGGGTGCTGTCCCGCATCCGACAGGAATTGGCAGACGGTGTCCCCCCGGGAAAGATCTGCGTGCTGGGCCGGTCGCATCGCCAGATCCGGGAGTTTTCCGCTCACGTCCAGCTGCCCGCCGGAGTCGAGATCACCACCATCCACGCGGCCAAGGGCCTGGAATGGCCGGTGGTGTTCGTGATCGCGCAGGACCGCGATGCGATGGAATCCCGCGAACTGCCACCCTTCGCCGACGACGAGGAGCGACGGTTGTTCTACGTGGCCTGCACCCGCTCCCGCGATCGCCTCTACCTTTCCTCCGCCCGCGCCCGCGGCGATGCCGGACACGACGCGCCCCGCGCCGACCATCCGTGGATGCGCCTGGTGGCCCCGGTGGTCCGCCGCGATCCTCCGTGGTGGTTGTCCTGGTTTCGCTGAGGTCTTGCCCGCCTGGCCATCGGTGGCGAGTGCTACGTTTCCTGTCCCGATTCCGAGATCCGGCCCACTCTCCGCGGAGATGGTTCGGAGCCATCCCTTGCGAGGAGATTGCGCGATGAAGAAACAGGCCGTGCTGGCCCTTGGACTGGTCCTGTTGGTGGGTGCCGCCATCCTGTGGGTGCGCCTGGACCGATTCGATTCAACGGCGACGGAAGGCGTGGGGATGGATTCCACCTCGATCGCGGGGGATGGGGAGCGTCCACCCGCGGTGGAGCGCCCCGGCGAGGTGCCCCCGGACCTGAAGACCTGGATCGAGGCCACCCTGTGGCGCAACGGCTTGCTGGAATCCCACCGCGATTCGTTCCTGACCACCGAAGCCTACGGCCGCACGCGGCTTTGGGTGGATTCCACCGGGATCAAGCCCGTCTGGACGGTGGACCTCGCCGGCCTGGACGTCGCGGTGCTGGGATCCGATCCCTCCTCGGGGGAGCGTCCCGCCGACCACGGCTACGAAGTGCGCCTGCGCGTGGGCGGAACCCGCCTGTGCGCGGACGCCGACCGCCGGATCGAGCACGCCGGATGGAGCCTCCAGGGAGACGGCTCCCTGCGCTGCGGTCCGGACGATGGACGGAAATTGGTCCACGATTGGTTTTTCGGGAGGTTCGGGAGGGATCCGGGAGCCTCGGAGCTTTCCATGGACGGGGAGAAGGTCGTGTTGGACATTTCCTGTCGCGGCAAGGACGCGGTGGGAGCGCTGGGGAGGCTGCGCTCGGTGGAGTTCTCCCGCCTGAAGCTTTCCGGATGCTCCTTGACGGGACCCGATGCCCTGCTGTTGGCCGATCTGTCCGTGGGAAGGATGGAGCTGGTGGACCTGGAGACCACCATCCTGCCCTTCGCGCGTTCGCGCGTGTCCGAGAGGCTTTCCGTGCGGGGAGGGAGCGTGCGTTGGGTCGATCCTCCCCTGGTCTGCCCCAAGGGACGCAAGGACTGCGAGTTCGCCGAGCGTGTCCTGACGCCGGGGCTCTCCATGGAATTGCGGGGCGTTCCCCTCTGCGATCCCTTCTCCACCGCGAACCTGCGGCAATACGGGGTGGTCCTGGACGACCTGCGCTGCCAGGACATCCCGCTTTCCATGATCGAGCGGAGGGATTCCCTGGAAGCCCGGTGGGATCGGCTTGTGGGGGGGAATGTCCGCAAGCTCGTGCTGGAACCCCACGAAACGATCCCCCTGGACCTGCGGCCCACCTTCCCGAACATGGACCAGACCTGGGAGATGGTGATCGAAACGAACATTTCCGACGAATGCAACTCCGGCTCCTACCCCAAGGAGTACAACCCGTCGAGCACCTTCGGAACCAGGGAACGGATCCAGGATTCGTACTTCGAGGGAACAGCCATCCAGATCGCCTACAAGGGCCGGACGATCCGTGCGGGCATGGACCGCGAAGCGGTCATCCAGATCATGGGAAGGCCCACGGTGGATCGCGACGGCTTCCTGGCCTGGACGGTGGCGGGAAGCTGTGGCGAGGAACTGGCCAACCTGAGGGCCCATTTCGATGCCCAAGGAAAGCTGGACGCCTGGATCGACCACGTCGAACCGGAATGCGGAGGCTGCTGAAACGAACCGGGCTTGCGGTTTCGCGGGCCCGATGGGACGGTCAGACCGCCAGCGCCTCTTCCGGCGACCAGGCCCAGGCCTCTTCGAAGGCGTGGGGACAGTGTTCTTCCAGGCAGGCACGGGCGGAGATGCCGGTGACCGGGCAGTGGAAGTCCGGGTCGAGATCCAGAAGCGGGACCAGGACGAAGGACCGCGCGGCCCATCCGGGATGGGGGACCCGCAGTTCCGGTTGGTTGATGTCCGTCTCGCCGTAGAAGAGGAGGTCGATGTCGATCTCCCGTGGATGCAGCCGCGGACGGCTCCGTCGGCCCAGCCACAGTTCCACTTCCTTGAAGAACCGCAGGATCTGCTGCGGATTCAGCACGGTTTGGAACCGCACGATCTGGTTGAGGTGGCATTCCTGCATGCCAGGACCCACCGCGACGGTCTCGAAGATGCGGCTCTCTTCCAGCTTGCCGTCCAGCGCGATCCGCTGGATCCAGTTGCGAGCCCGACAAAGAGCTTGGGAACGATCACCCAGGTTGGTTCCCAGGGCGGCGTAGGCAGCGACAGGCGAAATCTCCGTCATCTTGGTGTCACAATTTAGCAACAGGAAGACTGCAGGCAAGGCGATGGATTGGCAAAACAGCAATTTCCATCCAGCCACGAATCCCTGGGAAATCCACACGGAATAGATTAGACTGCACTCCATGGACATGCTCGTGAACACGACGTTCGTTGCCGCAGGAGCCGCCGCTCCCGCCGCTCGTGCGTTGGCAGCACGCGCATTCCTCGCCGCCGTTTTCGGCTGACCGAGCGTCGACGTTCCCGCCAAAGAGGGTTCGGACGCTCAGGTCCGGACCCTTAGAGGTATTTTTCCAGTTTTCCAACCCAGCGAGAGTGTCCCATGAAATCCAGGAGCATCAAGCCCAGTTCCAGACTCAACGGCGTCAAGTACGAGATCCGTGGACCCCTGGCGCAGCGCGCACTGGAACTGGAGAAGGCCGGCTACGAGATCATCAAGCTCAACATCGGCAATCCCGGCGCCTTCGGATACCGTGCACCGGAGACCATGCGCCTGGCGATGATCGAGAACCTCCGCGAGGCCGACGCCTACAGCCACCAGAAGGGCATCTTCCCGGCCCGCGAAGCGGTGGTGATGCAGCAGCAGACCCGCGGCGTGATGGACGTGACCGCCGACGACGTCTTCATGGGCAACGGAGTCAGCGAACTCATCCTTCTCTCCTTGAACGCCCTCCTGGAACAAGGGGACGAAGTCCTCCTGCCCAGTCCCGACTATCCCCTGTGGACCGCCGCCACGGTGCTGCATGGAGGCAAGCCCGTCCACTACCACTGCCGCCAGGAAAACGGATGGGTGCCGGATCCGGAGGAGATCCGCTCGTTGATCACTCCGCGCACCAAGGTGATCGTGGTGATCTCCCCCAACAATCCCACCGGCGCGGTCTACCCCCGTCCCGTGATGGAAGCCATCGCCAAGCTGGCCGAAGAACACCAGTTGATCGTGTTCTCCGACGAGATCTACGACCAGATCCTCTACGATGGAGCCGAGCACGTCCCCTTGGCCACCCTGGTGAAGAAGACCCTCTGCGGCACCTTCGGAGGGCTCTCCAAGGTCTACCGCGCCTGCGGGTTCCGCGTGGGTTGGCTCACCTTCAGCGGGGAAAAGAGCGGAGCCCGCGACTACCTGGCCGGGCTGGAGCTACTGGCGTCGCTGCGGCTGTGCTCCAACGTTCCGGGCCAGTGGGCGGTGCAGACCGCCCTGGGTGGCAAGCAGTCCATCAACGATCTGACCCGTCCCGGTGGACGACTCTACCAGACCCGGCAGACCCTGCTGGAATGCGTCCAGGAAAGCGCATACCTCACCGTGGAAAAGCCCATGGGGTCCATCTACGCGTTCGTGGGCGTCAAGCCGGAAGCGATCCCCGATTTCGACGACCAGAAATTCGCCCTGGAACTCCTGGAGCGCAAGCACGTGCTGGTGGCCCCGGGCACCAGCTTCAACGTGGAGTACAGGAACCGCTTCCGCGTGACCCTGCTGCCGGATTGGGAAACCACCCGCGAGGTGTTCGGGCGGATCGAGGAACTCCTGAAGGACATGGCTTCCCGCACCTGATCCGGGCTCGGGGGCCTCAATGCTCGCTGTTGGGATTGCCTGCGATGAACAGGCAATCCGGCAGCTCCAGCCCGGACACCGCCCATTTTTCCGCGGCCAGCTTCCAGTTGGGCTTCTGGATGTCCAGGCACCGGAGGCCGTCACCGGATCCCGCCTCGCGCAGGAGCCTTCGCAGCTGGGAGGCGAGCAGCCCGTTGGACACGCACGCCGCCGTGCGGACCATGCCGCGCGAGGCCAAGAAGCGCACCGCATGCAGGAGCAGATCGCGGACCTCGGGGCTGATCGGGCCGGTGCCGGAAAGGTCCAGGATGATGCCGAAGAACGGGCGGGCGGAAGGCAGCGATTTGCGGAGGTCGTCCAGGAACTTGGAAAGCTCCATCCTCGTCGGACTCGATGTCATCTCGATCCGAAGCCCCCAGGATGCGTCTTCCGTCCGAATCATCTTGGCTTGGAGTATACCATCGCCCAGGCACCCTCACAACGCGAAGCGGCGCCGATCGCGCAGGCTATCTTTGCCCCCTGCACGTGATTCCACACAAGATCCATTTCGTCTGGAGCGGCAAACGGTTTCCGCTCCCCTTCGCGCTGGCGATCCGCTCGGCCAGACGCGTCCATCCCGACTGGGACATCCAATTGCACATCGGCACCATGCCGGAAAGCCCCTGGTGGGACGAGGTCCGCGATCTGGGAACGGTCCGGCCGCTGGTCCCGGAAGCCCTCCTGGAATCGGTGCAAGGGATCGGAACGCAACTGGTGGACCTGCACCGCGCCGTCCCTTCCGACTACCCCGCGGGACGCTCCAACCTGGAACGGCTCGCGATCCTCCAGGCGGAAGGCGGATGGTACCTGGATTGCGATACCTTGTGTCTTTCGCCCCTGGACGCCGTGGCCACCGATGGCGAAGTGGTGGGCGAGGAATGGGTCTGGCGCCACGACCAGCAACGGGTCACCAGCGGTTTCCATCCGGTGATGATCCCTTCGATCTCCGCGTTCTCCATTTCGTGGGCGTTGGCGCGATGCGGTGTTCCTTCCACCTCGCGGCTGGAAGCGGCCCTGCGCAAGGCATGGGGGCGATTGGAACTGAACAACGCCGTGTTGGCCTCGCCGCCGGACGGACCGTGGATCCGACGCCTCCTGGAACTGGCCCTCACGCAGGATCCCGCGGTGCGCTTCGCCCTGGGACCGGGGCTGGTGAACCTTGGCTGGGAACGGCCCGGGAACGTGTCGCGACCGCGCAGGATGGGTCCCCAGGCCTTCTACCAGTTTCCGCCCAGCCAGACCTCGCGGTACTTCCAGCACGACTCGCCGTTGCCGGCGGGAGCGGTGGTGCTCCACTGGTGCTCGTCCAACCACCGCAAGATGGTCCAGGAACTGACGCCGCAGCTCGTACGCGACCGCGCAGGATGGGGACCGTGGTATCGGGAGGCGGCTCGTTTTCTGTCGGCTTGATGGCCTTGACGGGGCTGCCGCCTTTCGCTGCGCGAGGCTCTCTGATTGATCAGGACTTGCGTCCTGTGCTCGTTTACAGAAGGGCACTACCCGCCCCTTCTGTACATCCCCGGGCCCAGGGGACGAACGCGCGTCCCCTGTGGCCCAACGGAAGGGCGATTCACGAATCGCCCTTCAACCCCCCGAACAGGTGTGCCCCAGGGGGCGGCGGCGCTGGTCGGGTGGGGTGTGGAATTACAATGGGACGCATGAACCTGGCGATGGATGTCCAGTACGGTAGCGATCGGGCCGCGGTGGCGGGGATCCTGTTCCAGGACTGGGCGGACGATCGGCCCTTCGAGATCCTGACCACCGTGGAATCGTCCTTTGGCGAATACGAGCCGGGGGCCTTCTACAAGCGCGAACTTCCCTGCCTGCTCGCACTTCTGCAGAAGTGCCGCTATCGGCTGGAGACGATCGTGGTGGATGGCTACGTCACGCTGTCCGACGACAAGCCCGGATTGGGCATGCACCTGCATCGGGCGCTGGAGGGCGCGGTCGCGGTGGTCGGGGTCGCCAAGACGCGCTACCAGGGGATCTCCGCCGACCACGAGATCCTCCGCGGAGCGAGCGCCAGACCGCTTTTTGTCACCTCGATGGGGTGCCCTCTGGAGCTGGCCAAGGAGAGGATCCTGTCCATGCACGGAGAGCATCGGATACCGTTCCTGCTTGGCAGGGCCGATCGGGAGGCAAGGGAGCTGGCGCGCTGACCCGCATCTCGCGGCACTTCGTCTGCATCCACGACCTGTGGGTCAGGTTGCCCTTTGGGTCCTGCCAGTTCTCCGACGCCGCTTCGCTGGTTGGGAGGGCGGGCATTTGGTTGCCGGTTTACGACGCCGCTTCGCTGGCCGTGGGGGTGCGGTGGAATTGGCTGGGTGACCGGGTAAGGAGAGCCGCCGTTCCCAGTGGGCCGCTGTTGGGGCGATTCACGAATCGCCCGTCAAACGCAGCTAACAGGTACGCCCCGGGGGACGGTGGCGCTGGTCGGGTGGGCTGCGCTGGCTGACCGGAACGGCCAACGAAAGAGCCCCGCCACGGGAGGGGCGCAAATTTTTGTGTCCCTACCGTAGTGGAGGACAGTCCACCGCGCTGTATTCTTTGGCCCATGCAAATCCTGATGCGGCTTCTGGTGTGCGCGGCGTTCTCCATGGTTTCCGCCAAACCGCTTTCGGTGGTGCCGGTGGTGCCGCTCCTCCAGGGGGGAGCCACCCGCATCCAGTTGACGGGATGGGATGGCCGTGCCGGGCTGGACCTGTCGTGGAAGGGCGATGTCGTATTGCTTGTGCCCTGCAAAGGGGAGTCGGATTCGATGGGCGGTGTCCGGTGCCGACTGGAGGTGGGATCGACCGCTCTGGCTCGCGTCCGCGACAGCGGGCTTTGGGCCCATGGATCGCCCAGCGATTCCCTGCGGCATGGGGGACGGTATTCGATCGGTGTGCAGGTTCAGGGAAGTCAAATGCCCGCACCCCACAGCCAATGGCAGGGGATGAGCCGTCGTTGGCCCGTCCGCCTCGACCTCCTGGAATCCGCAGATCCACAGGAGGACGACCAGGCGGTCTTCGAGCTTCCTCGGGAGAAAGGGAGGCGATGGGGGTTGCACGGAGCCAGGGGGAAGACGATCGGTTCCGGGGATCCCGATCTGGTGCGACTGGCGGTAGCGAAGTGGAAACTGCGCGACTCGGCGGTGGCGATCGAGGGGATGGATGCGAAGGGCGTCGTCGCGAAGATTTCGGTCGAGGAACTGATGCGGATGCGCTTTGGAAGGCCCCAAACGGATGTCGTGGGAGTGGATACCACCGCCGTGAGCGTGAGCGATTCCCAAACGGACCTGGCGCAGGAGGAGCCGTCCGATTTACCGGAGCGCCCCTTCCGTTCGATCGGTTGGCAGGATTCCCTGGACTGGCACCTGAACGTGATGGTGACGATCGATTCCGCCGACATGGTCCGCGGCCATGCCTTGACGGATTCCGTCAACATCCGGATCCGACCCAGGGAGGCGTTCCGGACCCTCTGGGAAGCCTCGATCGAAGGGATGAAGGGCTGGATGGATCGACCGAAGGTCGCCTGGTCCGGGCGCGTCCAGGTGCGGGCAAGGCATCGGATCCCCGGTGGTGGGTACGTGCAGTTGGCCGACACCTCGGTCCGAGTGGATTCCGCCCAGCCGGAACTTCCCGTCTGGCAGGGCACAGTGGGTGGCCTCCGCACCACGGGCCACACCAAGAACGACACCGGTTGGGAGGTGTCCGTGCGGGTGGTGGATCCGGATACCGCATCGGAATGGGTCCTGATCCCGTTCACCGTGGGTGGCGGTGCGCGAATTGCGATGGACCCCATTGTAGACCAGAACGTGGTGTGGAAACCGTTGAAGCTCGTCTGGATGCCCGACAGCCAATCGGTGCGAGGCGATTGGGAGGTATCGGGGCTTCCCTTGTACGGAGGGGCGTACCTTGTCACCACCTACGTGCGGTTGATCCACCACGATGCCGTGGCGCGGGTGGAACGACGCGGAACGGAGCGAGCGGTCGGACTGGAGGTGCCGCACGGCGGGTGGTTCTCGGCCCAGGAGTGCTACGAGCCGGAAGGGGCGGATCAGGACTACACCACCTGTCGGCTGATCGACACGTTCTGGACGCGGCAGGGAATCGTCCAGGTGAGATTCGCGGCAGGGGCCATCGAGGGGCCCGAGGCGGGAGGAATCCGCGTGCGCGAGGCCACCATGGAGGACGGCGGCGGGAGCTGGGCGGGAGGACCCGAAGCAGCGGATTCTCCATGGCGTTACCGGCGAGCGATCGTCGCATCGGGTCCGTTCCGTGTGACCGCGAAGGGGATTCCCGAAGACCTCGCATCGGGTGACGGATTCCGGATGGGTCTGCGCAGAGGGATCGGGTTTTCCGTGCCGGTGCACCTTCTGGGGCGCATGGAAACCTCGCGGCGGGAAGAACGCGACACCGTCCACTGGACCTACAGGATGTTCGGGTTGTCCGGTGCATCCTCGCCGAAAGTGCGGGTCCGGTTGAATGCGGTGATCCCCAACCAGTACCTGCAGGATCTCGAGGTCACGGGTTCGGTGGAGCAATTGGTCGAATTCCGTCAGTCATCGCCGTTGGTTGGCGATCCCGAACATTTCCTGCTGGAAACCGCCGATCTGGAGCCCCTGCACCAACCTTGGCATGTCCGCATGGATTCGGCCGTCCACTGGTCGCTGGACCCGACTTGGACGGGGCGGAAGCCCCAGGACAATTGGGGATTCCGGGTCCTTGGTGCCAGTGTGGGACCGCAGGGCGTTTCGGTGGATCGATTCGATCTGCATCTTCCCGTGGGACTGCTCGATTCCACGCAGGATCGTTGGATCCAGGGATTCTCCCCTTGGCGGGTGGAACAGGTGATCCCTCGGTATCCCGCGAAGGTGGAGCCCACGCCTCGGTGCACCACCTCCAGGTCGTTCGCGTCGCGTCTTGGAAACGGATGGATCCTTTCCGCAAAGGGGTGGGAGCTGGTCCAGGACACGGCCTCGAACGATCATTCCGGAGACGATTCCTATCCATCCAAGGTGAGCGGGATCCGCGTCCTGCAGCCGGCTTCCTTGACGTTGAACGGCACCTCGATCCTGGATTTGGACAAGCCTCGCCGTCCGGGATCCACGGTGAAGCTGGAACTGGACAGTTTCCGCGTAGGGTTCGACGACGACATCTCCTTCCGCGCGGTTCGGGCGAAGCGATCCGATACGGTGGGGAAATTGATCCTGGCTGGTTCCATCGTATTGGAAAACAACCGGAGCATGGTGGTCCGGGATGGAACCATCAAGCTCCTCGATGGCTGGATCGCTGGGCGCGCGAAATCCATAACCTTCGCGACTCCGTTGATGGCTTGGGGCGGTAGCCTGGAGTTGGTGGCTCTCCATGCGCGCCTACCGCTCCAGGAGTCGGACCGGATCCCAGTGGAGGGCGGACACATTGCAGGGACGGGCCTGGTCCTGGAGCAAGGACTCGAGCCGGTGCTCCGCGTGGAATCACCCCGGTTCATCCCTTCTTCCAAGGACAAAAACTGCTCCCAGACGATCGCGCTGCAGGAAGCGATCCTGACGCTGGAGGGATCCGTCGTGCTCTTGTCGGGCGCGACCAGCGATTGCGAGGCGCATGTAAACAACCTCGCCCCCTGGACCCCCACGGTTCGGTAGCTGCACCGAAAGGGTCGGGAATGCCCGATCCCTCAGAGCTCGCTGGTCTTGAACTCGCTGTATCCTTCGTAGAAGTAGCTCACGTCGATGCCCTTCATGAACAACACCCGGTCGTCGATTCTGTCCGTGAGCGCCGCTTTCAGGAGCGCCTTGATCTCCAGGTCCTTGACCACGCTGCGTTCCATGGACGAGAGGTATTCGTCCTTGTCGACCAGGTTCCAATCGACGACCTGCTTGATCTCCTGCTTCAGGATCAGGTC
This sequence comes from Fibrobacteria bacterium, assembly GCA_035352895.1. Classification (GTDB taxonomy): domain Bacteria; phylum Fibrobacterota; class Fibrobacteria; order UBA5070; family UBA5070; genus UBA5070. Next base: position 118,596 of record DAOPYN010000005.1, read on the forward strand.
GAGCCAGATGCGCGTCGCCCGGCCGTTTCCTTCGCGGAATGGATGGGCGATGTTCATTTCCACGTACTTTTCGATGATCGTGTCGTATCGATCCTGGGGCATCGCATCGATATGCTCGAGCGATTGCTTGAGGTACATCAAAGGCGCGAAGCGGAAGTTTCCCTTGGCGATGTTCACGTTGCGCACAAGCCCAGCGAACGGGTAGATGTCGCAAAACAGGTAGGCATGGATGTAGGCAAGCCCCTCGAAGGTGCCCACCTTGACCTTGGCGATATCCCCGGAATCGAAAAGCTGTCGCGCTTTCTGCTTGCTGATCCTCTCCTCGGCTTTGGAGAGTTGGATCTGGTCGGTGATGTTCAGCTTGTTCTCGAGGATCATCCGATACCGCCGGTGAAGTCCATTGGGTTTTTGCCGTGGGCTGGTGCGTTCCACCTTAGGGCGGATGAAGGATAGATCGGGGGGGCGTTTCTTTGGAGGTGCGTTGCTGGGACGGCGCCGCGTTTCTGGTATGGGGGGGTGCGGATGCTACGTTGGATTTGAGGAGCCGAGCCATGAAGCGGATGCTCCTGCCCTGACACACGCCACCCTCCATTCCCAAAGCGATTGTGGATGAACCCTGAATCGAATCCTTCCGAAGGTGGAGCGCTCCACAGGGGATGGGTTGCTGCGCGGTCCAGCAAGTGGGTGCAGCTTTTTCTTGTGCTGGCGTATGCCGGGTGCTGCGGCAATTGCATGTTCTTGCATTGGTGCATAGGCGGGCACCTCATGCATGGTTCGTCGGTGTGGGATCACCTTGCCGACGCGGCGGGCGTGGTCCTGGCCATCTTGCTGTTGGGAATGCAGACCTTCACGAACCGTCCGCATCGCCGATTCGTCCTGGTGCTCCTGATGGCCCTGTGCGTCTTTCCGCTGGCCGTCCTGGCCTCGGCGAACCACACGCCCATTGCCGATTGGGCGGGCGTACAGGTCTACGGAGGATTGGTGGTCGGTTCGGTGGTGGGGCAGTTGGGGAGCGTTGTCGCGATGGTCGTGCTGACGGTGAAGAGGCGGAGGCCCTGAACGGGGCGCTGCGCTTGGCTCCTTCCGCTGCGCGAGGCTGTTGACACTGCGTGTCCGGCTTTTCACGGGGCGGCCGCGCCCCGTGACCGCGGCCAGAGGGACAGCGCGGTCCCTCTGGACTCCCGCGCCGGGGGGCTTTGACTGGAGCGGCCATGGTGGCTGGCTGGACCTCTACTGGGGAGGATCCTTGAGGCATCGACGCAGATGGCGTCAGGGACGCGATCGGTATCTTCATGGCCACTGGCCGCTCCAATAGAAAAGCCCCCCGGACCCCCACCGGTTCTGTAGCTGCAATTTGTTGCCAGTTTACGGCATTGCTTCGCTCGCCGTGGGAGAGGATGGCACGGGTGAGGGGTGGCGCGGTGTGCAGCTGGGAACCCAGGGGATGATTAGCCAGATAGCTACGAGATCGGCGCTAGATCTTCGGGCTTGATTCCGGTGATGTCGGTTACGAAGGCCCAGTCGCAACCACGATCCAACATCCGACGCGCGTCTTCCATTGCTTTTTGACGGAGTCCTTCTTCAATGCCCTCGGCTTTACCTGCTGCCATTCCTGCGGCCTTGCCAAGGGCGATGCCTTCTTCTCGGAACCAATCCATGATTTCTGGCATGTCCAACTCCTTCAACCGGTTCTTCACTTCCCACTGAGCTTGCACCTGCAATCTACCCTCCACTACCCAGAACGCAAAGAACTTGCGGAATCCTTGCATGTCGGATTGCTGCTGGAATCCGATGGCCACACGCATGACTTGATCTGCCCGATCGAAGTCGCCCGCCATGTTGGGCGTGAACGATAACGCGACCCGATTGGCAGTGTGGCGGATCCGGCTTTCTCCGCTGCGCTTGGCCTCATTTGCACATCGTTTCCGCTTCAGTGGCCTTGGCGGATCTGTTGTTCGAATGTTGCGGCATCCTTGAGTTCGATCCGGTTCCCGGCAGGATCCTCGAGGGAGAGGATCTCGCCCCAATCGAACTTGGCGTGGCTCAGCGGTACTCCCATGGCTTCCAAGCGAGCCTTCTGTGCGCCGATGTCGTCCACATGGAAGCGCAATACCAGATTTCCCTGCGAACCGGTGATGTCACCTTGGCCCAGTGGCTCGATCATCAGGTAGGCGCCACTCCAAGCGAAACAGGTCAAGAAATCGTCGGCGAACAACAAATACAACCCCATCACTTCGCGATAGAATTCCACGCACTCCTGCTGCCGCTCCGTCTTCAAAATCACCCCGGATCGCACCACCTGCATTTTTGTTCCTCCAGGAGCCGAACGTACAAGTCTGGCGATCATCGCTCCCTGCGGGGCAGGCCTCTTTCGCTGCGCGAGGCCTTTGACCCTGGCGGGTCCGGCTTTTCACGGGGCGGCCGCGCCCCGTGACCGCGGCCAGAGGGCTTCCTGGAGCTTCCCATTCCGTGCTTGCACGGAATGGGAGCCCTGGCGGTCCCTCTGCAGGGTTCCCATCTGCATCGGTTCGATGCAGATGGGAGGGGATTACAACGCGGCGCCGGGGGGCTTGGACTTACGCGGCCATGGTGGCTTGCTGGACCTGTGCGTGGGAGGATCCTTGAGGCATCGACGCCGATGGCATCAGGGGCGCGATCGGTATCTTCATGGCACTGGCCGCTTCAATACCCAAGCCCCTGACCCACATCTCGCGGCGCATACTCGCTCAATGAGCCATCCCGATCCCTCGCCGTACCGACGCGTACGCCTTCGGGACCGGGATGGCTCATTTCACTCCGTCTGCATCCACGATCTGTGGGCCAGGTTTTCCTTTGGAATCGACCAGTTTGCCGACTTCGCTTCGCTGGTCGGGTGGGTGGGCGGGCGATGGAGCAATGCCGGTCCCTGAGCGATGCACTGCCGAAGTGTGCCGCCGCAGGCGGTGTATCGAAGGGCGGCATTGCTTCGCTCGCTGTGGATGAGGTCGGTAGCCCCGCCGTTGCCCCGTAGGGATCGGGCATGCCCGATCCCTTGTGGGGTGATGTGCGGGGCGTCCAGGGATGGGTGGCGTTTCCTGGAAGGTCTGCGGTCTTCGCAGAAGATTATGTGCTGGAGACGTAATGGTCTGCGGTCTTCGCAGAAGATTATGTGTTGGAGACATAATGGTCTGTGGTCTTCGCAGACGATTATGTGTTGGAGGCATAATGGTCTGTGGACTTCGCAGACGATTATGTGCTGGAGACATAACGGTCTGCGGTCTTCGCAGACGTTCCCCGAGCGTTGCCGTTGTATCGAGGGGCGGTGGCGGGGCTGGCCATGTGGTTATGCCAATGCGATGGCGGTGGCTTTGAACGATGAAGCCGGGGGTGATGATTCTAGTTTCCAAGGAACCGCTTCCATCACATTGTGCCGAGCCCTCTGTCCATGGCCTCTCTCCTCTTCGGCGAAGACCGGGTTCCAGTGTGAAAACCTCAGTTACACAGTTGGTTTTACAGACCCGACCCGTTGACCAGGTCCCTCGGCGCCAGCTGAGCGGTCGATGGCCCAATGCCGCCAAGACCGCACACACCACATCCCGAACACTGAGCCCCTCTGCCGCCACACTTATCGCAGAACAAACCGTACGGGGAGTTCCGAGCGGGGTTGGAGCGCAAAGCCTTGGGCTTCGTCGGCAAGGTCTGGATGCGCTTGTTGGTCGAAGGTCCAAAGGAATGCCGTCGAGGGATCGCGGACAATGCTTGTGGGCGGGGTGAATCGGCTGGCGTAGCGGGCTTCGGTGGAGATGCGGATGTTGTCGATCTCGGCGCCATCGGCGAGAAGGATGAAGTCGGCGGACGATCCGCAGGCCATGTAGTTGCCATCCGCCTTGCGGGCCTTTTCGATGCCATTGAGATACAGGATCCCCTCCGATCCGGTATAAACGAAAACCGCGTGGCTCCAAGTCTGCAGAGAGAGTGTGTCTGCCTCCTTCACGTAGAGAGGATTGATATCCGGATGAAGCGCGGTCCAGCCAACGCCATTGGTACGGCGCGAGGACGTCCTGAAAGAATCGAGGTATGCCGCGTTCAGTGTGCGTGTTTCACCCATGTCCTGATACGTTCCCACGGTGACGGAATATCGGCTGGCGGTGGGTTTGACCCAGTACTCGATGGTGAACGGAGTGTTGGCTGGCCAAACGCCACAGGTGGATCCAAACTTGGCACTTGCGTAGCCAGTGAAACTCCAGTGTCCGCTGGGCTGCAGGGTGGGACGGAGTGGGTGAAACAATCCCACGGTCCGTGCGATCTTGACGATCTCCACGGAATCGCGGGCCTTGCCGGTCAGACGGAATTCGTCAAACTGTCCGTCGTAGGGTATCCCCTCGGTGAACCCCTCTCTGGGAACTTTCCTGCATGAATCAGGCTT
>DAOPYN010000006.1:0-119306 GCA_035352895.1 Fibrobacteria bacterium
GGGCTGTGGCTCACCAGCACGAAGTTGGAGTAGATGCCTTCCGCTTCCTTTTCGGAGAGCTCGATGTTGATGGCGTTGTCCCCTTCGGGATTCACTGGTGCGACCATGGACGGGAAACCTAGATCCAGGACACCCGTTGTGACACCCGCCTCTTCGCATCCAGTCTCGGGTTTCCTATCCGCTCGGGCATGAAAAATGCCCATCCCTGGCGGATCCACAGCGATGACCCGGGTCGTTCAACCATCTACTTTTGCATTCCATGGCATACCTCCGTGGATCCTCGAAGGGCCGTCTTCCAAACGGCCTGCGTTCCTTCCTGGGGGCGTCGAGCCTGATCGCCCTCGTCTCCTGCCAGGGTACCCGGGTGGATGACGAGCCAACCTCCGAGGCTCCCTTCTCCCACTTCGCGCATTTCTCGATCGCCGATTCATCGGAGGTTCCCGACAGTCTCCGATTAGGAGCTACCAGGATTCCGGAACCGCCATCCCCTCGGTTTCCCAAGGGAACCACGCCCAACAAGTGGTGTTCTTCCCCACGCTCCACCGCTTGGGCAAGGACTCGCTGTGGACGGAGGCGTGGAGGTTGGGGGTTCGAACCGGCTCGGTTTTCCTGAAGGAAAAGGTCTATGGAGAACTGTACGGATCCACGTTTCGCCAGAGCGCCGCAGATTCCGTCGCGATCAAGATCTTTCAGGTTTTCGATTCGCTCCGCCAAGAACATCTGAATATTCAATCTTCCGATTCTCCGGCAGATCAACTGCGAGAGACCTTTCGCCGAACCGTCGCTTCATTGGTGTTCCAAGGGCATCCCGCCACGGCCAACCTGCGGAAAACGCCTCCGATGGGGCTGGACACCTCGGACCTGATTCGACGGACCCTGGATCTGGCCTTGCGATCGGACTTGAGTCTGGCGCAGATCGTCCAGCGTTGGACGTTGCGGCTCGATTACCTCCAGGCTCGTGCGGCCCTTTCGTCGCGGGGATTCGATTCCCTTCCCCTGAATCCCTTCAGATTGACGTCTCCACTTGCCCTGGACACCCTCCATCAGGACGAGCCCCCGACGGGTCTGTGGGGGACGATTTCCGCCCGCCTGGGAATCCAGACCCTGCGTTTCACCTTGACCAACGACTCGGGCGATCGCACCGAACGCTTCGCGATCTCGGATGCCCCACGCACACCTGCAGGCAGCTCATTGACCCTTTCCGGCCACCCCACCCTCGCAGCGACCTCCAGCACACCCCCGGGCAGGTACACCTTGCGTATGACCGTGATCGATTCCCTGGGCAACCAGGAGTCGTTCCGAACGAACGTGTGGGTGAAGGGGCCCTTGGACCACCAGGGCCCACAGCTGGAACTGATCAAACCCACCGCCGGTGCGAGTGTGGTGTTGGCTTTCGCGGACTCCCAGCTGGTGGTTCGCATCCAGGCGACCGACACTTCCGGAATTCGTTCGGTCCGGATCGGCCGGACGGAAGCGACTCGCGAGGCAGGAGGATTCTGGGAGGGACGCGTCCTGGTGGAGGTGTCCGCGGACAGTCGCCCACTGGAGATCGTCGCCACGGATTCGGCCGGCAATCTCCGCAGCACACAGATCCTGGTGCGACGTGATCCGCCACCCGTCCCCACCGCGCCCCGACTCCACCTGGTGAAGCCCGCACCCGGCACTCTCGTGCCCTTCGATTCCACCGGCACGACGGTGGTCTGGACGGCGAACACCGATTTCGGGAAGGTGAAGTCGGTGACCATCGCGGGTGTCCAGGCCAACAACACCCACGATTCCACCTGGGAGGCCCGCGTGGAGCTCTCCCCGACCGGGAAGACGACGGAGCTCCTGGTGCGGGCGCAAAGCACCTTGGGACTCGTCTCCACCGAATCCGCCCCGGTCGGCCGCAAGCCGGACACCGCCGGACCTTTGCTGCGCTGGGTCTCGCCGACGCAGGAATATCGGGTGGCGTACGACATGTTCCACCTGCAGGTGGTCGTGGCCGCCACCGATTTGTCGGGAGTCGATTCCGTGCACATCGGGGGGAAGCGTTCCGACAGTTCCGGCGGTGTCTGGATGGCACACGTGGCCCTGTCCGATCCCGGCACGACCGCAAGAATCCCGGTGAAAGCATGGGACCACGTCGGAAACCAGACAGATTCTGCGCTACTGGTGGCACGCGACCCCATTCCCCACGACCTCGCCCCCACCTATCGGTGGATCCAGCCCACCGATAATTCGAAAACCGTGATCCCCTTCGACAGCACGGGGTTCCAGGTCGTCTGCGTCTTCAAGGACATTTCGGGAATGGACGCCTCGTCGGTCAAGATCGGCGATGTTCCCGCCACCCGGCTGGACGATACCACCTGGACCCGGCGCGTGGAGCTGCCTCCCACGGGCAAGGAGGTGGTCGTGACCCTGGAAGGACGCAACACGCGCGGAAAAACGGCCTACTCCTTCGTGGGCATCACCCGACGCCGCGACACCATTCCGCCACACGCGACACCACTGCCGGGCCCCCAAGCGCGCATCGTCCCCTTCGATTCCGCGCAGGCCGCGGTCGGATGGGCACTTTCCGACAACGACCGCATCGCGAAGGCCTGGATCCAGGATCAGGAGGTGTCGATCAGCGGCGGCGCCGTTTCCGCCACCGTGCCCCTGAAGGTGGCGAGGCAATGGGTCCGCTTACGGGCCGAGGACCCCGCGGGAAACCTGGTGCGCGACTCCGTGTCCATCGAACGCCGGCCGGATTCGCTCCCTCCAAGGGTGACACGGGGGACCGGCGCCAGCGACCAACTGGTGCCGTTCGATACCACGGAAGTCCCGGTGGAATGGACCGCCTCCGACAACGATCGGGTGGCCAACGGATGGATCCAGGGCCTGTCGGTGATGCCCGCCGCATCCGGATTCGCATCCCGGGTGCCGCTGTCCGTGGGAGCGCAATGGGTGAAGTTCCTGGTGGAGGATCCCACGGGCAACACCACCCGCGACAGCATCGAGGTCCGACGGATGGCCGACACCACCAAGCCCCGATTGGCCGCGATGCCCCACAACAAGGCCCGCACGGTTCCCTGGGACACTTCGGCGATCCTGGTGGGCTGGACCGCCTCCGACAACGACCGCATCGCAAGGGCCTGGATCCAGGACGTGGAGGTGGTCGCCACCTCGGAGGGATTCACACGGATGGTCCCGCTGGCCACGGGAATCCAATGGATCCGCTTCAAGGTCCAGGACCCGACGGGGAACCTTTCCCTGGACAGTTTCCGGATGGAGCGCCTGGCCATGGACACGGTCGCTCCGGTGACCATTTCCGACACGAACAGCCAACTGCGCGCGGGATCGTTCCTGGCCAAATTGAGCACCACCACCCCGGGCGCTCGCATCCACTACACTCTGGACGGATCCGAACCCACCGAAGCCTCGCCGGAATACGGAACGGATAAAAACAGCTTCCATGACGGAGAGCCGAGCCTTTGGATCGACACCACCGTCACGGTGAAGGCCCGCGCCTTCGCCACCAACCGCGTTCCTGGACGGATCCTGACGCAAGCCTACCAGTTGGCCCTGCCGGTCGCGGTCAGCGGCGGCGCCGACCACAGCCTGTTTCTGCTGAGCGACGGCTCCCTTTGGGGGGCGGGCTCCAACCTGCACCACGCATTCTCCCCGCTGGCGAATGACGCCTTCCTGGAACCCATCAAGATCGCCGACAGCGTGGTGGAAATGTCGGCAGGCCGAGAATTCTCCGTCTGGATCAAGAAGGATGGATCCCTGTGGGGTATCGGTGCGAACGACTCCGGAAACCTGGGGGTGGGGACGCAAGTGGACGCTGTCGTTCCCGTGCTGATCCGAAAGCAGGTGTCCAAGGTGGCAGCCTTCGCTTGGAGACGGATTCTGGTCCTGGACCAGAATGCCGACCTGTGGGGAGCGGGAGACAACTATTACGGACAGATCGGATCGGGGTCCACCAGATTCGAGTCCTCCTTGGTGAAGGTGGCCTCGGACGTGCACTCTTTCGGAGGTGGAGAAGCCCATACGTATTTCCTGAAGCGCGACGGGACCTTGTGGGCCATGGGGGCTCCCTGGAATTGCCGTTTGGGCTTCTGGTCGGATACCATTTCCGTCGTCCCGACTCTCGCCCGGTCCGATGTCCAATGGATCGCGGAAAAAGTCGGAAACACATCCTTTGCGATGGACAAGAGCGGTGCCTTGATGGCGTTTGGAGACAACACCTACGGAGCGATGGGTACCGGCGACACCCAAGCGATCGTCCCCCCCCGCCGACTCGTGGAATTGGAATCGAAAGGCAGCATCGTTTCCATCGCATCCCATTTCCACACCCTGGCCTTGACGGCCAGCGGAGACGTCTGGGGGAGCGGGATGAACGACTACCAACAGGCGTTTCCCTCCGCCAGCCAGGCCATCCTCTCCCCCCAAAAACTGATGACCAACGTCAAAACCATAGCAGCAGGCCTCACCAGCTCCTTCGCCATCACCAAGTCCGGTGAACTCTACGTCTGGGGCAACAATCAATGGGGTCAGCTCGGCCTGAATACCGTGGGCATCCAGGCGACTCCAGCGAGGGTGAAGTTCTAGGAACGGAAAAAGGCGAGACCGGGGGATCCCCGGCCTCGCCCGATCAGATTGGCCAGCTGCGAATCAGTCCAACAGCAGGGAGCGAGCAGCCTCGACGGCAGCCATGCAACCTTTTTGGTTCTTCAGCTTGGCCTCCACGATGCTGTACTGGGGATCCTTCTTCCAAGCATCCAGCGCAGGTCCTTGCGGGATGGAAAGAAGAGGATCCATCATGATTTCCTTGAAGCGGCGGATGGAGTTGTTTGCGATGTAATCATCGGAGATGAAATCGACCGATTTGACACCATACTTCTGTTTGACAGAAGCAGCCAATTCGCATTCGCCACTTTCTCCAGATCCACCCCCACTCCACCTCGTTCGGCGCGCAGACTTCTAGATTGCATCTCAAAGTCAAGCTTACGCCTTTGGCGTCCATCGCGTTCCATCCTTCGAGACCCTCCATGCCACCTTCCACGGGCGCCGCGGCGCCGCCGGTCGAATTCTCTTCCTACCAGAAGCTGGTGGTGGCACTGTTGGCCTTCCTGCAGTTCACGATCATCCTGGACTTCATGATCCTCTCGCCGCTGGGGCCCATCCTGATGCCGGCCCTGTCCATTTCCACCCACCAGTTCGGGCTGGTGGTGAGCGCCTACGCCTTCAGCGCGGGGGTGGCGGGGATCCTGGCGGCGGGATTCGCCGATCGGTTCGATCGCAAGAAGATGCTCCTCTTGTTCTACGTGGGATTCCTGGTGGGCACCTTCCTGTGCGGCATCGCCCCCACCTATGGATTCCTGCTGTTCGCCCGCATCGTGGCGGGACTGTTCGGCGGGGTGATCGGCTCCATCAGCTTCGCGATCGTGGCCGACCTGTTTCCGCTGGCCCAGAGAGGCCGCGCCATGGGCACCATCCAGAGCGCCTTCGCGGCGAGCCAGGTGCTGGGGATCCCCATCGGGCTCACGCTGGCCACCCATTGGGGGTGGCACGGACCGTTCCTTCTGATCGTGGGACTGGGACTCCTGGTGGGAGTGGTGATCGCCACCAAGCTCCAGCCCATCACGGCGCACCTGCACCACGCGCCCAGCGGACACAACCCCTTCGCGCACCTGTGGAAGATCGGGACCAACCGCCGCTACCTGGTGGGATTTTCCGCGACCATGCTCGTGGCCACCGGCGGATTCATGCTGCAGCCGTTCGGGAGCAACTTCGCCGTGCACAACCTGGGAATCGGCCTGCACAGCCTGCCGTTGATGTTCATCGCCACCGGCGTGGTGGGGATCTTCGCGGGGCCGTTCATGGGCCGGATGGCCGACCGCCATGGCAAATTCCGTCTCCTGGTGTGGTCCACCTTCGCGTGCATCGCGATCCTGGTCTGGTGGACCCATCTGGGCACCACCCCGCTGTGGTTGGCCATCGTGGGCAACTGCGTCTTGTTCTTCACCATCTCCGGGCGCATCGTGGGGTCCACCACCTTGATCTCGGGAGTGCCCCAACTGCAGGACCGGGGCGCCTACATGGCGATCAGCTCCAGCATGCAGCAGTTCGCGGGGGCGGTGTCGTCGTGGGTGGCGGGACTGATCGTGGTGGAAGCCCCGGGAGGGCGCATCCTCCACTTCGATACCCTGGGCTGGGTGGTGATCGCCGCCATGGTCTTCACGCTGGTGCAGATGAGGTCCGTGGACCGCATGGTGAAGGCGACCGCGGCGCACTGAGGCTTTGGCCCCCCGACCACCCCCCGGTTTCCGAGGTTATGTTAGAATCCGCATTCTCCCACGGATTTGTCCTGGCGCCACATCATGTGGGCCTTCTGATTTCAAGGAACGACATGCTTTCGATTTCCCGCTGGATTCCGGCAGTTCTCCTGGTTGCAGGCTCCCTGTGGGCGGCCCCGGTGCTGATCTATCGCCAGACGTTCGACACCTACGCCGAAGCCAAGGCGACCTTCGCCGATACCCTCAAATACGTGCTGCGCGCAGACACCTTCGGGATGGCCGGCGTCCTGGAGGCTGCCGACAGCACCAAGAGCGCCACCGTCTCCATCCCTTTGGATCCCGACTCCCTACGCGGCGGCAAAGTGGTGTTTTCCGCCTGGACTTCGGCACGCGACCTCACCCTGCGCCCCAATCCCTGGAACGGAGTGAAGGTGATGCTGGTCTCGGAAGATTCAGCCGGCGTCAAGAGCTACCCGCAGCTCTCCTGGCCGGATTCCGTCCGTTCCTGGGGCTGGACGCGCTCCTGGAAGGTCGCTCCGATCCCACAGAACCTCAAGAAGGCCTCCCTGGTGGTGGGCTTTGAACTGATGGCGGGAAAGGTCCGGTTCGATTCCCTGCGCGTGGAGCGGATCACGCAGTCCATCGCCCCGGCGCGCGACCCCAACCTCCCCATCCCCGATTTCAGTCCCACCCGCTTTCGCGGAGCCATGATCGGAACCCACACGGCGGATTCCGCAGCCATCCGGGAATTCGGCGAGACATGGAAGGGAAACCTGCTGCGTTGGCAGCTGAACGCCCCCTACGGCCACGACAGCGGTTTGTGGGGCAAGGACTTCGAACGCCAACTCGCCCAGCAGCTGGACATCCTGGACACCGCGTTGCCCCTGTGCCAGAAGGCGGGAATCCAGGTGGTGGTGGATCTGCACACCCTTGCCAAAGGCTTGTTCCACGACCGCGCCTGCCAGACGCGTCTGATCGAGACCTGGAAACGGATCGTCACCCGTTTCGGTCGCCATCCAGCCGTCTGGGGTTGGGATCTGGCCAACGAGCCCACCGAGGACGAATGGTCGGACGGACTGCTCTTCTGGGACGATCTCGCCGATACCTTGGCCCGCGAGATCCGCAAGCTGGACACCTCCAAGGTGATCATCGTGGAGCCCGGCGGCGGCGGCGGCGTCCGACAACTGCCCAATCTGAAGCCGGTGGGCTGGAGCCGCGGCTGGGACATTCCCAAGGTGGTCTACAGCTTCCATTTCTACGATCCGGCAAACCTCACCCATCAGGGCGTGACCGGACACCCACCCATCGGGGTCCGCTACCCGGACACCATTTCCGGCGTCTTCTGGGACAGCGCCCAGATGCGCAAGGCATTGAATCCCGCCTACGAATTCCAGCGCAAGTACCGGGTTCCCCTGTACGTGGGCGAATTCTCCTGCATCCGTTGGGCCCCCGACCATAGCGCCCTGCGGTGGCTCACCGACTTCACGCGACTGGCGGAGGAAGCGGGATGGGACTGGACCTACCACGCCTACCGCGAATGGGACGGCTGGAGCGTGGAGCACTCCGACTCCGCCCTGGACCTGCGCACCTACCCCACCACCGACCGCAAATCGCTTCTGCTGGGACATTTCGCGAAGAACCAGGACCCCTACCGCTCCGCCTCCGTGGGCCGTCCCACCGCACCGTCGCCGCTGCAGCCCCGGTGGCGACGCGACGACGCGACGACGTTGTTTGTCGACAACCTGGCTCCGGACGCGCATCCGGATCTGGTGCGTCTGGATGGAACGCAGTCGCGGGAACCGGAGGTTTCCAGCAAAGGCTGGATGTTTTCACGGGTGGACAATGGCCTGTGGATCCTGCGCGTGCGGCAGGGGAAGTCGGTCAGGAGCTGGAAGCTGATCCTGTTGTAGGGCTTTCCACAAAGCCTCGCCGCCCTCCCACACGCACCAACCAAGCTCCGGAGACAAGGCTCCGTCGGCAGACTGGGCGAGCCCTGCGAATCCGATGTCCGGTGTTGTCCACCAGAGCCTTCGCCAAACAATCTTGTGCGAGCAGGGAGAACCGGAGAGCATACGGCATCAACGGAATCTGAACGACCCCGCATTTGCCAGTGGGCGTGAGAGCCAAAAGAAAAGGCTCCCGAAGGAGCCTCCATTCCCTACTTCTTGCCGGGCTTTGCCGCCGCTAGCGTCGCTGCGGCCTTCGCGGCGGCGTCGGCGTTGGACTTCTTGGCCAACACCTTCTCGTTGCTCGGATGCTTCTTCTCTTGCTTCTTGATGACCTTGTCACCCATTGTCCACTCTCCATTGCGCGGGCCTGTCCTACATCGGCCAGGCTTTCTCCCTATCTACCATCTCAGGGGTGGGTGCGACCAACTATTTGGAAAATTTTGTCGAGCTGCTCGAAGAATTGGCGCGAGGAACCTCCGGCTGGATGGTGGGTTCAAGCCAGGGGCCGGTCTCCGATTCCAGGGTGTCTACCCACCCCGCGCGACCTACCGGGCCACCATCCGCGAGAGGGTGCCTCTGGTCGTGCGGACCTCCACCACCAGGATTCCCCGGGCGGACAGGGCAATGGATTCCTCGAAGTCCCGGGAATCGCGACGCGCCAGGAACCTCCCCTTCGCATCGCGGACCACCACGCTCCACGGAAGATTCCCCGTGCGATCGGGGCGGACCCGCAAGCCTTCCGCAGTGGACATCACCAGGGTGGTGCCCACCCGCTGACGAGGTGTCGTGGACAAGGTCCGATCCAGATCGGCCAGAGCCACCCGCACGCACCCCACGACCACGGAATCGCCATCGATTTGCCAACTGCGTTCGCGCGCCCCGCACCCGTTCACGCGGAAGGTGGTCCGCAAGCGACCGTCGGCGACCTCGGAGGAATCGGTGAGGATCAGCCATTCCGAGCCCAAGGCTTCGGTCAGGCCCCGGTCGAACACCGAGGCCAAGTGGGGCGCCCAACACTGGTCCGTGGAATCGTTGGATACTTCCACCTCCGTCCCCTGCGAGAGAATCCCCCCGGCCACCGTGTCGGTGCGCCAGCGATAGAACCTGCGTCCGGTGGTCATCTTCCAGGTGGTCGGCACCGTCTTCCCCCAGGAACGCACCGTCCGCAACGGCTGGTCCTGGCCCCAAACGAGGTCCCCCGCGTTCCACTTGGAAAGCTGTCCCAGATCCAGCACGGCCTGGGTGTCCTGCAGGGAGGCCACGACGCGTTCGGGATCCCCACCCTTTGCGATCCGCACCAGGGAAGCGCCTTGGCCAATCCTCGTTCGCAGGTTTTCCAGGAATCCCGCCCGTGCGGCGGAGTCGGGGCGCAAGCAGGCGATCTGGCAATCGTACAGCGGGCAGATCATGGCATCCAGGTCGCTGGCCTGGTCCACCACCTCCGGGAACAGGGTGTCCAATCGCCCACCGGGGCCCAGTGCCACCACCTTGCCCGGTGCCCAGGAACCAAGGAGGGAATCGGTGCGGGGATGCTTGCGGGGGCGGGGAAGCTCCTCGAGGAACTTGGACGCGGTGGTGGCCGCGCAGCGCGAGTCGCCCTGCGTCTCGGCGAGATTCCACCGGACGCCCACGGTCCTTCGCTCTCCCCCTCCCAGATACAACGTCAGCCCGCCCCCCGAAGCGTCGGCGGAATCCGCCACCCAGACGGAATCCAGAAGGATCTGCTGGCACGGCCCCACCGATTCGATCCGGGCCTGCAGCCAATTGTGCCCCTTGGTGTGGAGCACAGCGAAAGACAATCGTGAATTGTCGGCGGGAACCATCACACGGTTGGCACCGGACGAGGGAACCTCTTGACCGAACACCAGGGTGGTGGAGGTGGCGAAAAGCGCGAGCATGGAGCGGACAGGAAGCATGGGGAGATCTTCTCCGGACGAAGGGCGGAAACCAAAGGATAGCGCTTTTCCGGCTCCACTTGTCCAAGGAACGGGAGGGTATACGGGCAAATCGTACTCGCGGGGTGAACGGACAACCTGCCAAAGGTTTCCTCTGGAGGAAGGATGACACCATCCTGGTTAGATTCGATCCATGCCCAAGCGCACCCTCCCCCTTCGCGTGTTGCCGATTCTCTGCGTAAACATCTTCGCGGCGTCCGCGGAGACCGAAGATTCCAGCCTCGCCGCCTCCTGGAGGGAAGGAATCCCGCTTTGGTCGGCCCGTTCGCATCGGATCCATGTTGTCGATTTCTCCGAATCGTGCTGTCTGGATTTTCCTCCTCGCGAGATCCTCATGGACTCGCGCTCCGGAAAGCCCCTTTCCATCTCCACCCTTTCCGACGCCAAGGATCCGCGATACACCCTCAGGAGGTTCCTGGAGATCCGGCGGGAGGGCGACCTGAGGAGCATGGTTGCGGTCGGGAATCTGCAAAAGACATCTCCCGAAACCTCGCAGACGGTGCAATGGCGATTCACGGTGCAATTCTCGCGTTTCGGTGCGGCACAAGGTGGCCAATTCGAAACGCAGCTGTTGCCCCTGGATTCGTTCCGACTCCCGGGCCACTGCTGCGATGGAGGCGCATACGATGCGAAACCCTGTCGGAGGGCGGCCGATCACTGGACGCTTTGGGTCGATCCAGCCACGCGCCGTGGCGTGTTGCGCAGCGGCATCAGAACCCACGCCACCGCCTGCGACGTGCCGGCTCGATTCCACTTGGTGGATTGGAGGCCGGTCCGGGATGATTCGATCCGATACCACTCCACGTCGACCAGGATTTTCGAGCAGGACCACGCGGGATGGGATGCGGCGGGCCATCGCATCCATGTGGGCTCCTTCGCGAACCTCGGAGGCGGCTATCCCGAGCAGGAACACCTGGTGATCGACGATCGTTCGGGCGGAATCCTGGAAACGAGGAAGAATCCCTGGCCGGGATCGCAGAGCAGCGACTTGCCTGCAGATTCCGCCAAATCCATGCGCGATCGCACCGAAGCATCGCTCTTCCGATCCCGGTTGGTGGCCGTTCGGCCCTGGGAATCCGTGCGCAGGATCACTGCCGGGAACGGCGTGACGCTGCAAGGAATCCAAGACGGGGACTGCCTGCGCATCCATCGGAATCTCCACAGGAAGATCGAGGTCTCGCCGTCGTGCTGCGACCACACCTCGGAACAGCCGACCAAGCCATGCCATCTCCCGGCCAACGATTGGACGTTCTGGCCCGCCCCGGTGGGCAGATCCGGACTGTTGCGCGCGCAAGCGACCAACCCCGCCAACGACTGCAACGGCGGGCCGGTCTACTCCATGGAAACCTGGAGCCCCTCCACCTGTTCCGACCAGGATTTCCTGGATCCGTGACCTCCCTTGCGTCCCAGGTAGGGCCATGCGCTCCAGTCCAGCCATGGATCAAAGCTGGGAATGGTATTATGGAAGTTCGCGCCGCAGAAAGCCCTGTTGTCCAGTTCGATCCTGGGAGCCCTTCATTGGATTCCAAAAGCGAGCCCAGCAATACCCTCCACCGCGCCCGTCTCCAGGCCCTTTCCGTGCCGGTGATCTACGCCATCTTCGGAGGACTGTGGATCCTGGTGTCGGACCTGGCCCTGGGGGCGATGCATCTGCCTCCGGACATCACGACCCGGATCGCCATGTTCAAGGGCTGGCTCTACGTGGCCGGGAGCACCCTTCTGATCGTGGTGGTGATGCGCACGGCCTGGGCCACGCTGGAGCGTGCCTACGCCGAACTCAAGGTGGAGCTTTCCGAGCGCAAGGCCGCCCAGGAAAAGGCCCAGCGGCTGTCCGAGGAGCTCGACCAGCGGGTGCGCGAGCGGACCGTCCACCTCCAGGAAACGCTCGCGGAACTGGCCATGTTCAGCGACCTGGTCAGCCACGACCTGCGCTCCCCGTTGCGGATCCTTTCCAGCTACGCCCAGGCGCTCCAGGACAGTCAATCCACCGGCCATCCGGAGGATTGCACACAGTACGCGGCCCGCATCCAGGCGGTCACGGCCCGGATGGAAAGAATGATCCAGGCGCTGATGGAACTGTCCCGCCACGGCCGCGATGCTCTGAGGATCGTCGACTACGGCGGAGATGCGCACGGAACCTTGGTGGACGAAATCTGGC
This sequence comes from Fibrobacteria bacterium, assembly GCA_035352895.1. Lineage (GTDB taxonomy): Bacteria > Fibrobacterota > Fibrobacteria > UBA5070 > UBA5070 > UBA5070. The sequence goes on from DAOPYN010000006.1 coordinate 12,326, forward strand.
AGGAGATTTCGCACAACCACCCGGGCCGGTCCTTCCGGTTCGAGCGCGGCCCTCTGCCTTTCGTCCGCTGCGACCCTGCGATGCTGGAACACGTCTGGCGCAACCTCCTGGCCAACGCCGCCAAGTTCACCCGCGAGCGCGACTCGGCCGTGGTGCAGGTGGAATTCCGAGACGGCTGGTTCCGGGTACGCGACAATGGAATCGGCTTCGATCCCACCATGGCTTCCAAGATCTTCCGCCCCTTCGAGCGGTTGCATCCCACGCGCGACTTCGAGGGTGAAGGGATCGGGCTGGCCCTGGTGGGAAGAATCGTGGAACGCCACGGCGGCAAAGTGGAAGCCGACGGTAAGCCCGGCGAAGGCTGCGAAATCCGGTTTCGGATCCCGTGAACCTCCGCGCCTCCGTCGGATTGGCTCTGGCGTTCCTGGCCGGATGCGCTCCCACCAGCCGCATGGCGAGCTTCGGATTTCCTGACAATTCCTGCCCGATCGCTTTCGACTCCTCCCTCTTCCAGAAGGTGTCCGATACCTCCCTGGTCCGCGCGGCGGTCCACGACCCGGACAGCGGCGGGATGCGCTGCGCGATCGCGCTGGCCCTGCGGCCGGGAAGGCATGTGACGGTCCACCGGGTGTACGGCAGCCCAGCCCGCCCCATCCGCCGGTGGTGGGCCCTATCCCTCCCCGGATCGGACAGTTCCGCCTACCGCGCGATGTACGAAATCTGCCCAGCCTGGAACTCCCTGGATTCCCTGGTCAGCTGCGAGCTCGCCCCGGGAGCCCGCCTGGCCATGGGGCCGGGCCAGAGCGCCAGCTGCACGGGCCAGACGGGCTACCCCGTCTCGGATTCCCTCCAGGTGTTCCTGGCCAACCCCTCCCGCGACCTGGACACCGCCCGCTGCCGATATGGCCGGATGGAGTGGAGGTAGGGGGGGCAACCAGGCGGGAAGGTCAGTGCGTCGCTTTCGAAGGGCTCCACGAACCCAGGCCCGGCCGATTCCGCGTACATGCGTTCGCGGAGCCCCGGCAATTCGTCTACGTTTGTCCTTCCTAATCGCTTCGGAGGAACGAACATGGATCTGGGAACCCCTCTTTCTCCCGCTGCGGTGCGGGTCATGCTGCTGGGAGCGGGCGAGTTGGGCAAGGAAGTGGTCATCGCCTTGCAGCGCCTGGGCTGCGAGACCATCGCGGTCGACCGCTACCCCGGCGCCCCCGGCCACCAGGTGGCCCACCGCTCGCACGTGATCGATATGACAGATTCCGCAGCGATTCGCAGGCTGGTGGAACAGGAGCGCCCCCATCTGATCGTCCCCGAGATCGAGGCCATCGCCACGGACGAACTCGTGCGTATCGAGGCCGATGGCCTTTGCGAAGTGATCCCCACCGCGCGAGCCGCCCAGCTCACCATGAACCGCGAAGGGATCCGGCGCCTGGCAGCCGAGACGTTGGGACTGGCCACATCCCCCTACCGGTTCGCCAGCAGCCTGGACCAATTGCGCGAAGCGATCGACGACGGAATCGGTTATCCGTGCGTGGTCAAGCCGACCATGTCCAGCTCGGGCAAAGGGCAATCCGTGGTCAGATCGCCCGATGCATTGGCCGCGGCCTGGGACTACGCCGCCAAGGGAGGGCGCGTCGACAGCGGCCGGGTGATCGTGGAAGGCTTCGTGGACTTCGACTACGAGATCACCATGCTCACCGTCCGTTCGAAATCCGTCACAGGCGCGATCGAAACCCGCTTCTGCGAACCGGTGGGCCACGTGCAGGTGAACGGCGACTACGTGGAAAGTTGGCAGCCCCAGGCGATGAGCGCCGTGGCGCTGGAGCGCGCCCGCGAGATCTCCGGCAAGGTCACCGAGGCCTTGGGAGGCCGAGGGATTTTCGGGGTGGAACTGTTCGTGAAGGGCGACATGGTGTGGTTTTCCGAGGTGAGCCCTCGCCCGCACGACACCGGCCTGGTCACCCTGGGCACCCAACGCCTCTCGGAATTCGAACTGCACGCCCGCGCCATCCTGGGACTTCCGGTGGACACCTCCCTCCGCAGACCCGGCGCCAGCGCGGTGATCTACGGCGGCTTGGAGGCCAATGCCGTGACCTTTTCCGGCGTGGCCGACGCCCTGACCGTGCCGGAGACCGACATCCGCCTGTTCGGCAAGCCCGAAAGCTTCCCCAAGCGGCGCATGGGGGTGGTGGTGTCCACGGCGGATTCCGTCGCCATCGCCCGCGAACGAGCCAAGAGCGCCGCGGCCATGGTGGAGTGCAGGGCGGTCTGAGGTCTGCGCTGGTGAACGTATTGTGGATCGACAGCGAACCATCGGTCCGCCACTTCGGCAGGAAGCTTCTGTCTGGTTTTTCCGGGCTGGAATTCTTCGAGTCAGGATCGAAGGACGAGGCTCTCGACGTTCTGTCCCGGAACCAAATTGACCTGGTCCTGGTGGAAATCGCTCTCTCCAGGGACACCAGGAACCGCGATGGTCAAATTCTGATCAAGCACATCCACGACAACACATCGGCGATCCCAGTGGTTGTTTCCAGCGTTTCCGAAGTGGTGGAGATCACCACCGCAATGCGCAACGGCGCCTACGACTACATCCTGAAGGAATCCTTCTCCAACGAGATCCTGGAGTCACTTGTCGAGAGAATCCAATCGGGAATGGCATTGCGGAAACACCGTCAGCAGAAGATCGCCTCGACCGATCCTAGTGAAGACGGGTAGGAAACGAAAGTCGCGGAGACTTAGGCTGTCGCCAACCGGATGCGCCAGAAACGGAAACCCTGGGGACGCCGAGAGGGAAGGGGAGCAAGAGTGCGTCCCCTTCCACACAACAACGAATCGAGCGAAGAGGGATGAGACGACTCGACACAGACGCCGAAGGCGTACGCCTTCCATTACCCTCCCATTCCGCTACGCGAAATGGGAGCCCTGTCCGCCGAGTGGTCCGTGGAGGGGATTATCCTCCGCGCAGCCAATTGCGAAATCGTGTCGAAGGGGATGCAATCGCCGCGACACGACCCCGAAGCTGTCCGCGTAGGGACAGCGAGCGGGAAGGGGAGCAAGAGTGCGTCCCCTTCCACACGATTTCAGAAGGGAAGGTCGTCGTCCGCTGCCGATCCCCCCGCCGCCGGCGGGGGAGCGTAGTCGAAGTCGTCGCCCGCGCCCATGCTGGAGCCGCCGCGCTGCGCACCGCCACGCGCGCCGCCGCCGTAGCCGCCGCGCTCCTCGTAGCCGCCTTCGCCGCCGCCGGAAGGGCGTCCGTCCAGCATCATGAAGCGGTCGCACAAAACTTCCGTGGCGTAACGCTTGGCACCGGTGGCCTTGTCGTCCCAGGTGCGGGTCTGGAGCTTGCCTTCCACGTACACGCGCGAGCCCTTGCGCAGGTACTTCTGGGCGATCTCGGCCTGCTGGCGCCAAGCCACGATGGTGACCCATTCGGTGCGTTCCTGGCGTTGACCGCTCTGGTCCTTCCAGTTTTCCGTGCAGGCCACGCGGAAGTTCGCCACCTGGGCGCCTCCGGGGGTGCTGCGGACTTCGGGATCGGCCCCGAGATTGCCGATGAGCATGACTTTGTTGAGCGAAGCGGCCATGGAAAGCTCCTTGGGCGTACGTATTGGTAGACCCCACCCCGGACGACCATCGCCCGGCGCGGGATGTGGGAAAGGTAGACTTCTCCGCATGCTTCTTCCCTGGCTCCTCTCGCTCGCCCTCCCCCTGAGCGGACCCGCCTTGGTTCCAAACCCGCCTGCGAACCCTTCTCTGCGCCCAGCCGCACCTCGGGACACCGCCATTCCCATGGAGACGCCACGGTTCATGCCACCGTCCCGCGGTGGGCACCTGCTGGCCGAGCAAGCGAAAGACGTGGTTTTGGAGGTGATGTCCGTCCGGTCGGTGGTGGTGTCCGTCCGTCCCGTTCCCCTGTCGGGGATCCTTCCCTTGGACCCCGACCTCCACCCGAATCCCCCTGGCAAGCCTTCACGCTGCCGCACGCGCTGTTTCTCGATCCCTCCCCGGATTTGGCGCAAGGTCTTCCATCAAAGCTCTGCGGAACCCACCTCGCACTGGACCCTCCACCTGGATCTGGACTCCCTGTCCCGCGCCTGGGGTGGCCCCTTCCTGGAGGTTTCCTTCAGGGCGTCTCCCGATCGATTCGATCCTCCAACAGACACCTCCCGGTGCGACACGCTCCGCCACGACGAGCACCTTCTGGTGGGAAACCTGGGGATCCTGCTGGAAAACCGATCCGAAGATTCCGCCACCGTGTTCGCCTTGGATCTGGCCGGCGGTGCACCTCGCGACCGAGTGGAAATCTTCGCTTTGTCCGAGGATGGATCCATCCTGGACCGAAGGCGCACCGACTCTTCGGGAACGGCTCGGATCCGGGTGACCAAGGCCACGCGCGTGGTGGCGAAGACCCCCACCGAACAGGCCTGGCTTCGGCCCCGGTGGATGGATTCTCCGTGGGGAGGATCCGCACTGGGCGGCACCGCGAGAGGCCCAAGGATCGGCGCTCCCCCCGGCGAGCGCATCCTCCCCTTCCTGGCCAAGCAGGTGCATCGTCCCGGCGAGGAGTTGGTGGCCTCCTGCCTGGTGCGCGTTCCGGGGGCGACGCGGGTTTCCGGGAAGGTGCGCGTGCGCGTCGAGGATTGCGCCTTGACGGATTCCGCCATCCTGGACATCCCTCCCGACGGACTGGTGCAGTGGAGGTTCCGGGCCAACAGTGGAAAACGGCGATCCACCTGCTGGGGGAAGCTCGTCTGGAACTACGGGAATGCCCGGGCGATCTCGCGCTTTTCCGTGGAGGAACCATGGCGCCCCCGACCCGACACGGCCAATCCCGCCAGGATGGACCATTGCGATCCGCACCCGGCGGTCTGGAGCGAGGATTCCCTCTCCTCGCTTCCCTCCCTGGCCGAGGGCGACACACTCGCGTGGGACGAGTCCTCCACCGCGGAGGGAATCGCCCTGGTGCAGGCGACCCAGGGACGACGGATTCTGCGGCGGTTCTGGCAACCCATGCGTCCAGGTTCCAACCGACTCCGCATGGTGGTGGACAGCTCCTGGGATCCGCATGTCCTGGTGACGCGTACGGAAATCGGAAGGCGATCGCCGACCGACACCGCATGGCACCTTCGCCGCCCGTCCCGCGAGTTCCACATCCACCGCACCCTTCGGGAACTCCCCATCGGCCTGGAGGCCTCGCCTTCGCCGGACGGATCGGTCCTCCGGATCCGGGTGCGCAATCCTTCTTCCCGCCACGGATCCATCTCCCTGTGGGTCCTGGACACCGCGACATCGGGGTTGGACGCCCCCGAACCCGACATCTTCCCGACCTTCCAGCACATGCCGGAAATCGTCGCTCAGCAGTGGTCCGATGGTCTGGGCGAGACCCGCCTACCCTACCTCGACCGGACTGGTCCGGACTGCGACCCACGCTCGGGCCGGAAGGGAATCCAAAACGGAGGATTCCCCCGGTTCGTTGGCACCGGGACTCCCGGGTCCAACGGTAGTGCCCACGGTTACGGCCCCATGGCCCCCATCCTGTCGGTCCGTCCTGTTTCCGCACCCTTTTCCTGGATCTCCGCACCGGTTCCTTTCGGTCCGGACGGTTTGGAAATGACAATCCCCCTTGCCGGCCATCGCGGTCCTTGGGTGGTCGGCGCGGTGGGAGCCTCCGGAGGTCTTTTCGGTCGTGCGCGAATCGTGGTCGACCGCCACTCCGATTCGATCCGACGGCTACCTTTGCCCTGATGCGTCCTGCCGTCCGGGTCCTGGTCTGGAGCCTTCCACTCGCCGTGGCCCTGACGGCCGCATCTCTCCTGCACAAGAAGGAAACCAACCTCCTCGCGGCGGGCCCGGGCCTTTCCCACGCCTTCGACGACAGGGCTCTGGGTGGGTCATCGCGCATCCGCATGGAGACAGATTCCGGCTCATGGAAGGTTCAGTTGCGCCTGGGCACCGGATTCGAGTGGCCCTACGTGGGATTCGGGCAGAAATTCCTGCCCGGGCGACTCACCGAAACCATCGACGGCAGCGCGTACGATTCCCTGGTCCTGGTGGTGTCCAGCAGGCGCCAGTCCTCGGTGCGGCTCAACCTCAAGGTCATCGAGCCTGGCCTTACCGACACCAGCAGGGACCTGTCGTTTCTGCTCCTGGAGCAGGGGCTTTCGGTGGATCCCGTGGCCCAGCGACGCTCGGTGGCCCTGGACGGATTCACGGTGCCGCTGTGGTGGGAAAAGCAGAACGGATCCGTTCCGCACGCGCGCCCTCAATGGAAGAGGCACCTGGTGGGCCTGGAGATCATCAACGGGATGGAACTTCCGTTGGGCGTGGACGACACCATCGAGGTCCGATCCATCCACATGGAGGGGCATCGGACCTGGATGTGGTTCGCCTTCCCCCTTCTGGCGCTTGCGTTCTCCTGCCTGGTGGACTGGAGACTGCGGCCTCCTCCCTCCACGGCATCGAGCGTGCCCCCTCGAACAGCACCCGGGGCATCCGGGCAGTCCGAGGTGCCACGCGCTCCGGTGGAACTTCCGTCCCATCGCGACGTGGAACGCGAGCGCCTGCTCGCCTGGATGGGCGCGAACTACGCACGCCAGGATCTGTCCGTGGACACCGCCTCCCGCGAGGTGGGCATCCATTCCCGTCGGATTCCATCCATAGTGCGCGAGGCCACCGGCCGGACCTTTCCCGCCCAGATCAACGAACTGCGCCTCCTGGAAGCCGCACGGCTCCTGGGCGAGACCGACCGGACCTTCTCGGAGATCGCCGCGGCGGTGGGCGTGGCCAACGTGCCCCACCTCCACCGCCTCTTCAAGGCGCGGTTCGGCGTCACTCCCGGGGAATGGAGGGCCGCTCCGGACCTTCGCCCGTCCACGGCACATCCCCAACCCGACACCACCCCCCCCTGATCCGCACGACCCGCCTCAGCGCCTCCCCGCGGCGTCCGGCGAGCGTCCTTGCGCCGGGGCTTGGGGAAGCACCAGACGCAGCCTGCCATGATCCAGAGCCATGCGCGGACGCGACGGAGACACCTTGGCGCCGGCCCCGCCCGACTTGACGGAAACCGACGGATCCGCCCATGCGCCTTCGCCCGCGTACCAGCCGGCCAGGAAGACCAGCGCGGCTTGTTCTGTGGTCTGGCCTTCGTTGGAGGCGTACGACCCGGAGGCCGAACACAGATCCAGGTAGCTCTTGGCGGCCGGGGTGTGGCGCGTCTTGACCAGATCGTACAGGGGCTGGTCGTAGGCCACATCCTTCAGCGTGGTGAACTGGTTGTTGGGTCCTCCCGTGATCCAGCCCGGCATCGGAGTTCCGTAGGCGAAGGTGCTCCAGTGGTAGGGGTGGCGGATGGCCTTCTCGCCGAACCCCGCCACGAAGGAGGTGTCCAGGGCGTTCACACCCAGGAGGTGGTGCAGCACCCGCAGCGCGTTCTCGTCGAAGGATCCGTCGGAGGAGACCGTCCCGGCGAACACCATGGCCTGGGCCCGGAACAGGGCCGTTTCGTTGGAGCCCCACCAGAATTCGGTGGACCGCAACGGAGTCCCGTAGGCCGAGCCCGACACGATGGCGGTTGCCCACGACCCCGTCGATTGGAGGGTGGTCCTCGCGTAGCTGGACAACCACGGGTACACCTCCTTGGACGTCGCAAGGGACATCGCCCCGAACAATTGCGGAGTGAACCAGCTCACCGGCTCGGAGGCCAATTTCTGGAACTCCTGCAGGACTTCCATCTGGAAGGAGGAGTCCCCCTTGCGGCGCGCCCACTCGGCCCGGGCCCAGAATTCCTCCTGGCGCGAATCCTTGTCGGTGTAGTAGATGTCTCCTTGCCCCACACCCCGATGCGTGGAAAGCCACGCGAGGGCTCGCTCGGAAGCCTCCAGCATCCGTCGCGAGAAGGCCGCATCCAGGTTTTCGAAAACCCGCGCGCCCTGCGAAAGAACCGCGCAGGCGTCGCCGGCGTCCACGGACGACGCTTCCGTGGCGTTCCTGGCCTGAAGCGACGCCCAGCGGGGAAGGAGATCCTGGTCGGGGGTCTTCCCCCACGAGAATTCGGGTTCGGCGTCCACCTTGTGGAAGAACGATCCGTCCGCGCGTTGCATGCGCAGGATCCACTCCAGTCCCCAGCGGGCTTCGTCCAGGAGCGCGGAAGATGGCGTCAATTCCCGTCCAGACCGGATCCGGTCGAGCTCCACCAGCCAAAGGAAGGAGGCCACGGAAATGGACGCCTCGTGCACCCACTTGCCGAAATCCCCCGCGTTGTGCCAGCCGCCGTGGAAATCGCCCGAGAGGCCGGTGTCGGAACGCGAGGTATCCTGACGATGGCAGACGGGGTGGTCGATTCCCACGCGTTCGTCGTGGACGGCCGCGCCGCAGCGGATGGTGGAGAAGCACCGCAAGGCGTTCTTGTAGAGGTCCGCGTACACGCCCGCCTTGATGGAAAACGGCGCCGAGCGGACACCTTTGGTTTCGATCCTCCAGGTCCCTTCTTCCGTGAAGGCGTCGAAATCACCGATGGCCACCATCTCGCCGCTGGTGGCCGAATCGTCCCAAACCCCTCCCCAGAGCCCGGTGAAGTGGGATTTTCCCTGGGCGTCCACCACGTGGAAGGTATCTCCCGGCCAGACATGGGGAGTGGTGATCACGGTGCGCTTTTTCCAGGAAGACTCGTAGCCAACCTGGTCCACCTTGGGGAATCGGGAGGTGTAGATGCCGGTGTCCGGCGCGATCTTCTCCTCGCCCGCCTGGTAGAACTCGATGTCGTCGATCTCGGCCCACAGGTCCTTGCCGGTGTTGTTGCCCACCAGGAACCCTACCTGGATGGCCTTTGCCGGAGTCCAGGCGCTGGCCGTCCCCCAGCTTTGCTTGAGCTTGGAAAAGGGCACCTCGAACAGGCGCCAGACCGTATCGGCGGGAACCGTGGCTTCGTAGTGGTTGTACGAGGTGTTGGTGGTCGTGGTGGGGATCTGGACCTTGAGCGACCCCGCGTTGGTGCGCGCACGGAAGCGGACGCCCACTTGGGCGGACAGGTCCGTCTCTCCATAGTTGGCTTGGAAGGCTCCGGAGGCGCCCCCGTATCCGGACACCCCAGACAATTTCACCTCCAGCCGCCCGCAGGCCTTTGAGTCCGTGGCGCCCGGCGAACGCGCCCGCGTCCATCTCGCCTCGGAGGAAAGGCTGTCCTGGTAGGTGATCCATCCTCCGCCGCCGGGTGACGTGGCTCCAGGGGTTTCGAAGTCGTCGAAGGCGAGTGCGGCGTGGGCCAGGGCCACCAGGAGAGGAAGGGAAAGCATGAGATCCTCGATTGCGGAAAAGGGAGACAGCGAAAGGCTGGAAATCCAGAATTCCAGCACTCGATGGGTCGCCGAAAACGGCCCTGTCGGAATTGCTCTTTTGGACGGAAAAGCCTGCAAATTGCCACACCATCCCATTTCCATCCGATCATCCTGCCTGGGGGAGCCCCCCTTCCGAGCATTTCTAAATAGTAGCCGACCCTGGAATCCCATCCGTGGGATCCGGCAAAGGGCATCTTCCTCACCCCCCCCCAATTCTCCAAACCTGGAGCTGCCGCCATGCCAACGAGCTACACCCCCTCCGGCCGATTCAACCCGATCGCGCTGCTTCTTCTGCCGGCCACACTCCTCACGGTCATTCCTCTGATGTCCACGGCCTACGCCTACGCCATCTGGTACGTCCCCTTCGTCTATCTCAACGCCATCTTCGCCCTGATCCTGGGAGGTCTCACCGGCGTGGTCATCAACCTCCTGGTGATCAGTATCGGCAAGGTCCGCAACAACGCCCTGGCCATCGCCTTCACCGTCGTCGGCGCCCTGGTCTCGATCTACGTGCAGTAGGCGGTCTGGGTGGATCTGGTGATCAATGCCGGCAAGTCCATCGGAGACGACCACTTGGGCATCACGATGAGCAACATCAAGATCCTCCAGGTTCTGGAACTTCTCCTCTCCCCAGGCGTCCTCTTCGAGCTCATCGGGAAGATCAGCGAGAACGGAACCTGGGGGATCCGCGGCAACGCGGTCAGCGGGGTGTTCCTGATCGGCATCTGGGTGATCGAGACCGGCATGCTTCTGGTGTTGCCCTTGCTCCAATCCACCCTCCAGTCCCAGAAGCCCTTCTGCGAGGTGTGCGGCGAATGGTTCAAGGAAGAGGAACTTCCCCCCTTCCAGTACATCGAGGATGTCCAGGCATTCAAGTCCAGCCTGGAGAACCTGGAGGTTTCCCCGCTGGGTGCCCTCAAGCAAGGCGGTTCCAAGGAGACCGACCATTGCATCGTGACCCGCTACTCCTCCCCGGCCAACGCGCAGTGCTACCTCTCGGTGCACAACAAGAAGGCGAAGGTCAGCGACAAGGGCGAGGTGGAATTCGACGACCAGCCGCTGGCCGAATACGTCCTGGCCAAGGCGGGCTGACGCTTCACCAGGGGTTTCCCTTCCCCAGGGGCGGCCACGGATGGGGCCGCCCCACCGAATCCAGGCGGACATAGCCGTGGGAACAGTGGAGGATCACCCCCCCGTCCGTCGTGCCCCACCAGCTGCACCCGCTTCCCGGCAGCAACAGGAAGGGGACCCGCTTGGGCCGACCGGCTGGATCCGCCACGATGCGTTCCAGCCCCCCGACCGCACCGAAATGACCTCCCGCTTTCAGGGTCAGGACCCCGAATCGGGTCTGGAGGAAAGCATCCACCGGGGTGGAATCGACCACCACCACGCGACCCGAATCCATCCAGGCGAGCTCCCCTCCCCATTCGCCGCGCGAGGCGCCCAGGAGCCACCCCCCGCCCCATGCACAGGACGATTGCGGCGTCTGGCGGACGGTCTCGGTGGTGGGGCCGTCGGCCCAACCGTGCAGGACCGCATTCCACGACCATTTCCGTAATTCGTCGCTTCCGAGCGTATCGCAGGGGGGCAAGTGCAGGAGGGTGTCCACGAAAAGCTCCGATCGGAGGTCCGGTCCTTCCGTCAGGAACAGGCCGTGCAGGTACAGGTTTTCGCGCATGTCGGGAAGGTCCGCGACATCCCGTTTGGCGATCCGCTCCAAGGCGCTAGCCGCCGCTTCCCGCACCTGGGGGTGCCAATGGGAATCCGCCGCCGCCCCCAGAAGCCCCGTCGAACGTGAATCGCCCAGATCGCCCAGCGAGCGCGCCGCCGATGCCTGGCACAGCCAGTCGGTCGGATCGACGAGCGCCTGTTCCAGGCGAACACGCCAAAATGTGTCGCGCGTCCAGCCCATGGCGCGGAGGAACGCGTTGCGCTCCCGGCTTCCAAGACCGCGGTCGATCCGTTCACGCAGGCCTCTCGCCTGGGTGTCGAGGTCGCCCAGAATCCAGAAGAATCCCGGCCAATCGCGCACACCCAGGGAGTCCCCCACCTGAACCAGGGTGCGCAGCCCACGTGGTGTTCCCGCCGACATGCGGACGAATTCGATCTCCTTGCGCCAATCGGCGTCCGGACGCGCAACGGAGAGGGAATCCAGGAGCGCATCCGCCCGGGGATTTCCCAGCAACGAGGTTCCCAGCAGATCCAAGGCCAATCGCCGGCGGTCCTTGTCGGGATCCGTGCGCGCCACCGAATCCAGCCAGCGCGCGAACGCGGGACGGTCGCCGCTGCGACGGATCCTGTTCCTGAGCGAATCGGAAAGGCGGCCACCGGGGATCCGGCAACGCCCCAGGTCCGAAGCGAAGGCGGCCACCACCCGCGAGACGCGTTCGTTCTCCTTCGCTTCCCGTGCGCGGCGCCATTCGAAGACGCCCCACGGGAGAAGGACGGCCACCATCGCGCCAAGAGCGAGGAATTTCCTGGGGATCGAAACCATGGATGCCAACGTAGAATCGTGTGCCTGTCGCTTGCCGACCGATCCTGCTTCCCGATCGCCACTCGGACCACGGGATTTGCACGCAGGTTCGCCCCCCCTTTTCCTGGACCGTCTACTTTTCGGGATCCATGACTTCCGTCCGCCTTGCCCACAGCCGCCTGTCCGAACTCTGGCCCACCTCCCTGCGCGGAGCCCGCCTGGGTGCCGTGGTGCACCCCGCGTCCATCCTTCCCGACTTCACCCATCTGGCCGACATCCTGCGCAAACCCGGCTCCCCCTGGACGCTGGTGTCGCTCTTTGGACCCCAGCACGGGATCCTGGGCCACACCCAGGACAACATGATCGAGTGGGAGGGAGAAAGCGATCCGCGCTGGGGCGTGCCGGTCCATTCCCTGTACGGCACCGTGCGCAAGCCCACCCCCGCGATGCTGGAAGGTGTGGATGCTCTTCTGGTGGACCTGCAGGACGTGGGCGCCCGCTACTACACCTTCATCTGGACGCTGCTGCTTTGCATGGAGGCCGCCTGGGAGAAGGGGATCGCGGTGGTGGTTCCGGACCGTCCCAATCCATTGGGTGGCGATCTGGTGGAAGGCCCCCTGCTGGATGCCGAATACAAGTCCTTCGTGGGCTTGCACACCGTCCCCGTGCGCCACGGCCTGACCATGGGGGAGATGGCGCGCCTTCTGGTGGCGGAGAAGTTCCCCGGCCTGGCGCTCCACGTGCTTCCCATGGAAGGCTGGCACCGTTCCATGCTTTGGGAGGACGCGAACCTTCCCTGGGTGCTGCCCAGCCCCAACATGCCCACGCCGGACACCGCACGGGTGTATCCCGGCATGTGCCTCCTGGAGGCCTGCACGGCCAGCGAAGGACGCGGCACCACGCGTCCCTTCGAGATCTTCGGCGCGCCGTGGATCGATGCCGCGCGGCTGAAATCCGACCTCGATTCCCTGGCGCTTCCCGGCGTGGTCTTCCGCGAACTGGGATTCCAGCCCACCTTCCACAAGGGTGTGGGCCGCCTGTGCCAGGGCGTGCAGATCCACGTGACGGATCCCGTCAAACTGCGACCCGTGGAACTGGGCATCGCGGCCATGTGGGCGTTGCGTCGCCAGGGGTCGCGCCCCGATCCCGTGAAGATCGATCCGCTGGACCCGCGCGGGATTCCCGACGTCTTCGCCTGGAAGGCCCCGCCCTACGAATACGAACCCGTGAAGCCCGCGATCGACATCCTGGCCGGACATCGCCACTGGCGCGACATGCTGGAAGCCGGCGCTGCGGTGCGGGATCTGTCCGAAGCCTGGAAGCCGGACGAAGCCGCGTGGAGGAAGCGCCGGGAGCCGTTCCTGCTCTACTGAGGCTACTCCTCGGATCCTTCCAGGACCTTGACCCGCTTTTCCAGCTCGATGGTGTGGAGGGTGAGCTCCTCCACCTTCTTCAGGAGCACCAGGTTCATCTGCGCCAGATCCAGCCCGTTGGTTTCGATCTCCGCCGCGCTGGGGACTTCCGGCAGGTGCTTGTGGGCCTTGGTGTAGGCTTCCACCTCGGAAAGCGGCGCCAGCTGGTATCCGGGTTCGAACACGTAGTCGGCGACGTTGGACGACGAGATCCCGTTGGTGACCACCTTGCCGTTGATGGTGCCGGTGACGGTGGCGTTTCCGTTCACATGGAGCCCGTTGGTGGCGATCCCGGTGCCGCCGAATTTCGCGTCCCGACCCACCTTCGGCTCGGGATCCACGTACTTGGTGGGATCTCCTCCGGCGAAGTTCCATTCTCCGTATGGCTTTGCGGCGTTCAAGGCCGCGAACGAACCCGAGGTCCATTCCTTGGTCGCCACATAGCCGAGGAGTTGCGCTTCGGAAGCTCCAGCAGTCTGGTACATCCGCACCGAGCCGGTGGCGGAATAGAGCTCGAGGACGCCGCCCGCCGAGGCGAATCCGTATTGTGAATCGCCGATGGCGAGCTTGGGAACCTTGGGGTTGGTTCCGTCCGTGTATTGCTTGTAAGATGCGATGTACCCCTCCCTGGCCTGCAGGTAGGTGGCATCCGCCGCGGAAGAGGTGAGTGCGCCCACGTCCGCTGCGGAGAGCGAGGACTTTTCGGCCAGGGCGCCCAAGCCCAGATTCGTGCGGGCGGCGGCCTTGTCGGAAAGATCCGACAGATTCTTTCCACTGGAGAGCATCCCCGAGGGCGCGCTGGCCGCGATCTGGGCGCTGACCCAGGCCGCATCCGCTTTCTTGTCCAGGGTTTCCCCCAAGGTCCGCACCGTGGTGGTGTCGGCCTTCGCGCCCACGGCATCCTTCAGGGACCCGATCTGCTCGGCCTCAGCCTTCTTGGCCACCAGCTCGGCCAGCGCCCGCACCACCGACGTGTCCACCTTCCCCTTCAGCGCCTTTTCCAGATCCGCCGTTCCCACCTTGGACGCGATCAACTTGATGGCGTCCTCGAGAGCGGTCTGTTCGGCCTTGGATGCCTGCAATCCAGTGACCGCCAATTGCACCGTACCCAGCGACGCCTGCGTCGCCTTGGTGCCCACCGTGCTGTCCAGATAGGCGAAGTTCTTGTTGACTTCCTCCGATCGGGCGGGCTGGCCCGAGGAAAACACGGAAGGTACCGCGGCAAGCGAAGCACCCGCGGTAAGGAGTGCGAAGGCGATCAGGCGAGGCATGGAAATCTCCAGGGAAATGGTCGTTGCGGACGAAAACGTAGCACCACCCATCCCCACGATCCAGTCGCTCCCCTACTTGCGCCCCGATCCCTTCCCGGGAACCGGATGCAAGCGTCCCAGCAGATCGGCCAGCGCCCGGTCGTCGCGGATCCCGGTATCGAACCTGTATCCCTTGGACGTGCGCAGAGGCATGCATCCGTCGCCCCCGTTGGCCAGATAGGAATACGTCGCCACCCGTACCGTGTCGTCTTCCCCAAGATCGGCGGCGGCCCCTTCCAGACGGAAGGTCTTCCACCGGTTCTTCTCGTCGCGCGTTCCCGCCAATCCCGCCACAGCTGGATTCCTGCCTCGCCCTTCCAGGATCTTGACCACATGGCGCAGCTTCTTGCCCGTGAGCGTCATCACCACCACGGTGTTCCCGAAGGGAGCCACCCTTTGGACATCCTCCATGGTCACCAGGCCGGAATCCAGGTCGTCGCGCACACCGCCCTGGTTGACGAGGCCAACCCGGGCCCCGTGCGACGCAGCCGCTTCCAGGAGGGAACGTGCGCAAAGATCGGCCAACCGTCCCTTCTCGCCGCGGGAGCTCTTCGCGGGAAGCAACGCCACGCGCAAGGCGCGCAGGCTGTCCACCGGAGGGGACAGGCGCACCAGGAGGGCCTCCATCGCGGAATCCGGACGGAACGCGCGAAGGAATCGGCCATCGACGACGGAATCGGTGGATGCGGTGGGCAGGAAAGGGGCACCTTCCCAGGAGACCAGCCGCGCGAGGGAATCGAAGCGCAGGGTGATCACCCCGATCTCCATCCCGTGGCGCCAGGCATGCACCACCGGGACCTTCCGCCCTGGAGCCGCGACGGCCACCACGGGGTAGGGAAGCGGTCGGCCCCCGACAGGGAAGGAACCCATCAGGAGATGATCGTGTCCTCCCACGATGCAATCCAGGCCGGGAATCGCGCGGGCAAGGGTCGTGTCCTTGGCCAGCCCCGCGTGGGACAGGCCGATCACCGGAAACACTCCCGCCTTGCGCAGCGAGTCCACCAGTCCGGCCACCGAGGCGGGATCCGAAAAGCGCAGGTTGCGCCCGGGGTTGGAGATCGAAGCGGTGCCTGGATGGACCAGCCCCACGATGCCGATCCGGCGTCCGCCCACCTCGCGCACAAGGAATGACGGAATCCGTCCCGCCAGTTCCGGCTCCCGCCCGGCCTCCAGGTTGGAGGCCACCACCGGCACGCGCGACGAATCCAGGAATCCGCGCAGGACCGCCGGACCACCGTCGAATTCGTGGTTTCCAGGCACGAATGCGTCGACGCCAAGGCGGCGCACCACCTCGGCGTCGGCCCGCCCGCGGTAGGACGAATACCAGGACGTTCCGGACAGTTGGTCGCCGGCGTGCAACAGCAGCGCGTCCGGATGGGCGCGGCGGAGGGAATCGAAGGCGGCCTTCAGGATCGCGGATCCACCCAGGGGGATCCTGGTGGATCGGCCGTGGAATCTCGCCGACTCCAGGGAAGGATCCAACCGGGAGTGGATGTCGGCGACGTGGACCAGGGTGAGGGAAAAGCCCGTGTCCTTCCTGGCGCTTTGCGGGTGCTTGGCGACGGAATCCGACACGCTACCGGCCGGAGACGCTCCCGCCAGGAGAAGAACGATCAGGATGGAATGCATCTTCGGTGCCTCCCGAGGGCGCCGTCCAGGAGGCGCCGATCGGGAGACAAGGTAGCTGCGATCCGGATTGCGGGTCTCAGGCGACGATCCGGCGCGCCTCCAGGTAGAATCGCTTCTCTTCGGCATGCCCCATGGAGAACGACTTCTTGGGCAGGGGGCCGTTCTCCTGGACCCAGGCGAACAGCCGCTCGCGGGCGATCACCGGGGTGAAGAAGATGCCGGCGCCTTCCGCCACCAGCTTCTTGGAGTCCTCCCAGCCGTGGATGAAGTCGATGCGGGCGGAAGGAACGCTCTTCTGGAAGTTCCCGAACAATTCGTCCACCTTGGCGGTGGGCAGCTTCTTGCCCTTGTAGGTGAGCACGTACCAGTTCTTGCCGTCGAAGTACCCGGCCTTGTTCTGGCCTTCGGGCGAGACCAGCAGTGCCTGCAGTTCGGCTTCCTTGATCTGGGCGACTTCGGCGGTGGCATCGGAAAGCACGGCCTCGGTGAGCTCGGGGATGTCCTTGGTGAACACCGCGCGGTGGATGGGTTCGAAAAACAGGCCCGGCGAGTGGATGTTCACGATCTCGGCCAGGGCGAAGCGGGCCGGATGGGCCTCGATCTCCGCCTGGCTGGCTCCCTTGGCGGCCAGTTCCTTCCTGATCTCCTCCCAGCGGGCCTTGGCGGTGGCCAGGCTGTGGTTGCCGTCGCCCATGGCCCAGAACAGGGGAGTGGGACCTTGGACGGAAATCGTCTTCTCCAGGAGGGCGTCCAGCTTGGAAAGGACGTCGGCCAGCGCCTGACCCTGGATCTTCCAGCCCTTCAGGTGGCCGCCCTGCTGCATCAGCTCCACGTCGTAGACGGACTCGAAGCCCGCGGTCTTGGCCGCCAGGGCTTCCACCACCGCGCGATCCGGATCGTCGATGAGGATCATGATGTGCGGCAATTCCAGCGGGGCCGCGCGGCGCACGGCAAGACGCGGGGGAATGCGCTCCACGATGGTGCCTTCGGTGGCCCGGATCAGGCTCTTGGAGTCGCGGGCGTAGTCGTAACGCTCCAGGTCCATGGCCACCACGATCCCTTCGCGGGTGCCGGAGTGCTCGGTGGTGCGCTGCAGGTACACGATGCATTCGCCCTGGTTTTCCAGGATGCCGCGGGAGGTGTAGTCGGCCATGGCGGCATGGATCTTCTCGATCTTGGCGCCCACCTCGGGGCTCTCCAGGAAGATCTCCGGCAGGGTGATGCGCAGGGTGGACGGCGCCTGGCCCACGATGGTCTCCACTTGGTTCCAGTAGGCCTGGTCGGAGGTGTACTGGTCGCAAGCCACCACGGCCCACTTGGCGAGGTCCGTTCCGGACTTGGGCAGGAGGACCTCGGGAATGGTGATCCCGAGCTTCTTGAGCAATGTGGCGTGGACTTCGGTGGGCTTGGTCATCAAGGGTCTCCTGGTACTGATAGAGACCCGCATTTTAGAAATCCGCCGGGGCTTGGCCGGTAGTCGAGTTCAGACCACGCCGTACACAGTGCTCGAGAAGGATTCCGAAGGAAGAAGGTCGCCCGCGCGATTCTGGCTGACGATCACCACTTTGGTGACGATCGTCCTCGCGCGGACGTTCACGTTGCTGTTGAAATTGTAGGCCCAGTTCTGCTCGGAAGCGATCCGCCTGCGGATATCGGTCACTCCGGCCTTGGCCAGGAACCAATCCATCCGTTTCTTCGCCAGTGCCGAAAGTTTGGGTTCCGGTTGGAGCGTGGCCAATTTCGTTTCCTCGGCGACCTTCGTCTTTTCCAGCTCGGCCTTGGCCTTCGGGTCGGAGGTCGTGGCGATCTTCTGGTCCAGTTCCTCGATCTTGGTCTTGGAAGCGGCGATGGCTGTCTTGTTCTTGGCGATGATCTTGCGTGTCGCATCCATCTCGGCCGGGGTCGGAAACAAGGTCACGACCAGATGCCAGCCATCCGTCTTCAACGCATCGACCTCCACCATGCTGCCGTCCCTCTTCTCCACCGTGAAGGAGAACTCCATCGCTCCGGTCTGCTGCCAATTGAAGCTCAGCTCATCGAAGTCCGCATCCGTGGCGTGGGGATGCTCCCTGCCCATCCACAGCTCCTTGTAGGCTTTCTCCACTTCGTTCTTGACTGCAACGAACCCCGCGCTGCCGTGGGCGGCCTGGATCTGGGCGAGTTTGCGGTAGGGGATTCCCTGGCTTTCCATCACATCCACAGCCGTGTAGGTCTGGGGAGAGGTGACATCCAACCAGTTCCGGCTGCGGGTCAGCAGGTCCGTCCACGCCGCGTCGCTGTTGTCGGAGGCGAGGTCCGGGCAGAGGGTTTCCAATTCCTTGCGGAAGGCGTGCGATGACGTGTAAGTCGCCTTCAGCTCGTCCACGAAGTCGGCATCGGTCACAGCCCCTGCCGATCCTCCGGGACGGTAGGTGAACAAGCGAATCGAAAGCGCCTCTTCCTTGATGTTGGAATTGGCCAGGGTCAGGTAGGTCTGGAGGAACTTGGGAGCCACCAGTTCGCCGCAACCCAGGTACTTCTTGATCTGTTCCATCAGCGAGCTCGTGCGCCCGATGTTGCACCCGCGCAAGACGACACGGATCTTGTCGACATTGGCGCCCGCCGTGGGAACCTTGCCCAGATCGAACTCGTCGGCGATGATGAACTCGTCGGCCTGGTGGAAGTCCGTGTTCGGCGCCTGCTGACCACCGAAATCCATCAGGATCTGGCTCTTGTTCCCGTGCAGGACGATGCTCACCTCCGACCAGGGAAGGGACGAGGCGGCCGGGACGATCTTCCCGCGCAGTTGCGACAAGGTCCTTGGGACGGGGAGGACTTCCACCTTGTCGGCACGGGCATCCCAGTAGCCTTTGGCTGCATTGAAGAAGTCATCGGCGCCGGTCACGATCGCGTAGATGCCGCCGGTCTGGTTGGCGGTCGGGTGGAGGTCCGATTGGCGGACCAGGACCGCCGTCTTGCTCCCGTGCATGACCGGATCCTTGTCCGCCGTCTTCTCCTTGCAATCGAACTTGGTCACCAGCTCGGCCACGCCACCTTCCGATCCCCAGTTGATGTTCGAATCCAGGGGGATGAGGTACGGTCCGGTGGGAGTCGTCTGCTTGGGGCCGCGGATCTTCAGGAGAAGATTCCGGTCGCCCTTGGCAGGAGCGGGAACCGGAGGAGGGGGCGCATCGGGGATGAACACTCCCTTGGCCACCTTCCCGGGGATCTTCAGGAGGCTCTTGGGCGTCGAGCCCGACGTCCCGAACTCCATGTCTCCTTCCAGGATTTCCACGATGGCCACTTCGGCATCGGAAGGCGTGTCGAAAAGGAATTCCAGAGCGTCCAAAGTTGCGGAGGCGGCGGCCTTGCGGAGGACCGACGGGTGCAGGAATCCGTGGACTTTCATTGGTCGCTTCCCTCGTTGGCGGGAGTGGAGGAATCCGCTACCACAGCCGGATCATCCGGCCCTTCCAAGTAGTAGAGTTCCAGGCGATAGGTGGTGGGGAAACGGGACGTACCGACCTCGGCGGTGTAGCCGTTCTCGCTCTTGAAGGCGTAATCGCCACTGGGCAGGTCGGGGAGCCTGAGGATTCCGTCCGCATCGGTGCGCAACAACAGCTCGGATACCGCTCGAGGCTTGACGTGGAAGACTTCCTCGTCGAGAACCACCAGACCGGAATTGGAGTAGAGAGCGCATTCGATCCCGCTGATCTCCTCGGCGAACTCGAGATCTTCGGAGGGTTCGTCGCCCACCTTGGCCAACCCATCCTGCAAATCGGCGAAGCTCTTCGGGTCGGATGCGCACAACAGGACATGGCACTTCGAATCCGGCTGGAAGGAAGGGTCGGAGCCGCCCCATCCTTGGGCGCCCATCCCGAGCAAGGGAGCCGGCACGCTGGCCAGATCGCCGGTTCCGCCCACGTTGGCGAAGGCGGAGATCGCCTGGCCCAGGGCCTTCCAGGAGGCCTCCCCCATGGATCCATCGAGAGGCAGGGAAGTCTTGAACCGCAGGTTGGATTCGGTCTGGAATCCCTTCACGCCTTCCGCGGAAGGGTCGCAGGCCCAGCCATGCACCTTGTTGAGGTGGGTGAGCCAATCGTGGACGTCCTCCTCGGAACGACGCGACCCCACGGCCTCCCACCAGGCCGAAGTGTCGCCGGTCAGTAGGGAGGCGACGGCCCGTCCGCGCGCATCCGCCAATTCCTGTCCTCCTGATCCCCCGGGATCGGCATGGCCGGTGGCCACGAGGAACAGGGGTTTCTCCGAAAGGGCGGCCTCCCTCAGCGCCACCGCCAAGGCCCGGACCAGCCGACGTTCCGATCCCGGACCGGGCACGGCGCTTCCCGCGCGGAAGGTCGCGATTCCGGCTTGGCGAACGGCCACCTTCGCATCGGGCTTTCCCCCGCCTCCGGGCTCGAGCTTCACCTTCTTGTACTTGTCCGGATCCTCGACCGGGTCGTCCGCCGATGTCGCCTTGGCGCCCGGCGCGGGGGCCTTGAGCTTGGGCTCCTGCCCCGGAGCGAACAGACAGATTTCGGCGTGACGGTCGGATGCGTCTTCGGAAGGGTTCGCGAAATCCTCGCCGCAGGCGTAGATTCCCTTCCCGTCTGGGTAGCCCAACGGGATCGCCGGCCAGACCGCTCCGTCCCCCATCCGTTCCAGAGCCAACCGGACCAGCGTCTCGTGGATGGCGCGCCACGTCTTGTCGCCACAGATCCCGTCCACGGCCAGACCAAGCCCGTACCGATCGTTGCATTCCCCCTGGAACGCCTTCACGGCTTCCCGCGTCTTGGGTCCGTCCTCTCCGTCCACGCCTTGAGGATCGCAGGACCATCCGAACCCGTTGGCAAAGCCCGTCAACATCCTCTGCAGGTCCTTGGTGTTGAAATTCGCCGACGCCAGGACGGCCCAAGAGTCCGCATCGCGCTCCAGCAGGGACTTGACGACCTTGGCGCGACGTTCGGACAAGGCCCTGTTGTGGGATCCGGAGCCCGCGGCGGAGGCGAATCCGAACACGATCACCGACTCGGACCCGGATTCCGGGGGAGCGACCAGACGCTTGGCAACCAGGACCAGCGCCTCCACCAGTCCACCCTCGTCGTCGAGCAGCGGGCACTCCCCGTCGTTGTGGAAGGCGAGTTCGGGTCCGCCCACATAGCGACAGATGTTGACCAATTTCACGGGGGTTTCCGGACTCTCGATCGGTCCCGCCTCGGGATCCGACTGGCACGAAACCTTGTACAGGAGATCGGTGCCGAGTTCCGGCTCGGGCATGGGGCAATGGAGGGTCAGGGATGTCTCCACGACCGCATCCCCGGCGGTCGCGCCAAAGGCGACATCGGCGGCTTCGAACAGGTCCGTCCAATCCGGGGTGGACGGTTCGCGGACCCACAGCTTGAAGGTCACCTTGCCCCGGACAGGTGGATCCTCCTGGTGGACGGTGCACTGGACCTGGGCGTCGTCGTCGGGAATCAGACTGTCGGGAGAGACGAACCTGCAACCGGAGAGGGAGATCGCCCCGGTTGCCGCCTGCGTTTCCTCCGGCCACGGATCTTCTTCCCGGCACTGCTTGAGGTAGGCATCGGAGTCGTACTTCGACTTGGATTGCGACGTTTCCGGCGATTTGGACGCCGCGATCTTCGATTGGATCTTTTCCCAATCCAGGGAACCATTGGGCTTGGCTTTCGACTGGTCGAGCAGACTGCCACCCTTGAAGATCAGACGAAATGCATCCGGATTCGAAGATTGGTTCACGGGTACGTCTCCTGCGCGAGAGAAGTTTCCAATCTAGGTTCTGGTCAAGCCTCCACGGCCCACTTGGGGAGCTCCGTTCCGGACTCGGGCAGAGGGACCTCGGGAATGGTGATCCCGAGCTTATCCAGCAATGCGGTTTGGGCTTCGCTGGGTTACCAGGATCCACGATCCCTGTTGGGATGGTTGGAATCGGGAACATGGCCTTTCATCCACACATCCAGCCAGGAGGTGTCCGCACGCGAAGCAGGGCAATCGCCGCAGATGTAGATCCAGGACCAGTACTGGTCCTCGGGGTCCTTGGTGTCGTTGGCCCGCTTCAACCAGAGATCCTTCCGCATCTGGTTGGGCAGCTGGACCTTCGCCTTCTGGACCTCCTTCCGGCCGTTCTCGCGCAGCCACTCGTCCACGAGCGACTGGGAATCCTGCATGTTCCCCTTTTCGATCGCTTCCTTCCGCTTCCTTTCACCGATGTCCTGCCCCGCGCGGTAGACTGCGACATCGGCGTCCTTCATGGGAATGTTGTGGTTGTGTCGATCGTACAGGCCGTCTTCGAATCCGGTGATCATGATCTCCGAATCCTGGGGAATCTGCACGTCCCTCAGCTGTTGCAGATCGTAGCTGGCCTTCAGATCCAGGTAGGCGCACACCAGGAGGGCAACGAACCCCACGATGACTCCCGCCAGCATGAGGACGTCGAAGGTGATCGCCGAGAGGCAAGGGAAACGCTTCACCAAATAGGGAAGCAATGCCCGCCAATTGGGAACGACGCTTCCCGTTGCTCTGACTGCGACCGTCCCCTTGAATTCCCCTCCTTCCAACGGAATGGAAATGGGAACGCATAAGAGATTGATGCTCAACGAGACCGTGGTGAAGTCGCTTTTCCAATGGCCGGTGTCATCTGGTTTCCAGGTGAACACGGAGGCTGCAAGCTCCAGCTTTCCGGCAACGGGAATCACCGTATCATCGATGCTGAAGCCTTTGTAGCAGACCTCGATGCCGGCTTTGATTCCCAGATCGATGGTTGCCGCTTTTTCGCCGAGATCCGTTGCCGACGCATATTCGTCGAGGTTCTTGGCAACCTCCCAATCCCCCATCTTTTCCGTTGAAGAATTCGAATTGGATATCGTATCAAACAGGTTCTTGCCTATGTCGGTTTCCGTTCCAAGGGCGACTGCACCCTTTCGGGTGATCGAACCATTGAAATCAACGGCGAATTCGATCTTTGAGATCAAGACGGGACTCCGAGAAGCCGCCAACTTCTTGTTCAGCGACTCGGTCCAGGCTTCGGTCCATTTCTTGCCCAATATTCTCGAGCGTTTGAATGCGAAGGTCACGCCGACTTGGCCACCCACCATTTTGACCGTGATCGAGTGAGATGCCTTCTTCCCATCATCGAACACCGCTTCGAATCGGAAGATGCGAGTGGTTCCCGAATCGATCAGATCCCCTTCCCATTCGACGCCAAGTTCTCCCTCGTTGGCAATGGGGTTTCCATTCAGGGTTACCGTGCAGTGATTCGAGCTCCATACGATCTTGGCGCTGGTCGTGGAATCCAAGACGATCGGAGAGGGCGCGACCGAGTTGTCGTTCATGTACGCCACGATGCAGAACGGATGTTCCTGATCGCTTTGGGCGCACATGTGGGGGTCGATCGGAACGTCTTCGGTTCCGCCATCGAAGGGGCTTCGCCCTCCCGCAGTCGATCCGCCTTCGAAGCTCCAACAAGCCATCGCCCCCGGTTGGGCGACCGGGGTCATGTTCTGGTTCCTGCCGGCCTCCAGGTAGGGATTGACGAAGTCGTCCCCCTCGTCGGGGTCCGCGACGGGGTCTGCCCAGAAATTCTTGGTCGGAACCGCTCCCGGGACGTAGCACATCCCGCCGGTCTGTTCATTTGCCATGTCCGTCTCCCTTGGCAGAATTCGTCTTGGCGGTCGGATACCGGATCCTCACCGGCGCGACCACCTTGGTGGGGTCGGCCGAACGCAACGAATAGTCGCCTGCCTTCAGATCGTTGAATTCGGCGAACCCGTGCTCGTCCGTCGTCGCACGGACTTCGTTCGGTCCGGCAAGGACCACCTCGACCCCACCCATCGGGTGCTGCTTCTCGTCGAGCACCTTCAGATGGATCCCGTGGGTTTCGAAGTCCCTCGTCTCCTCCAACGAGTCGATCCAGGAACGGTACTCCTTGACATCCCCCTTCAACTCCGTCGCGGAAGGATAGGGGCGGATGGCCTTCTCGAAGAAGAAGACCTCGACCCTCCGGTCGTCAGGGACCATCCCGCTCTCCGAAAGGGATGGATCCTGCCCGCCTTCGCATCCGATGGACAACGGAGCATCGTCGTGGAGGATCGTGGTGTCCTCGATGGCCATGTAGGCCTTCACCAACGCCTCCCTGGTCTTCGGTCCGGGTTTGCCATCCACCTTCAGTCCGTTGGCCCCCTGGAAGGCCCGGATCGCATCCAAGGTCTTCCCGTCGGTCACACCGGACGCCAGCCCCGTGAAATAAGGGGCCCCATCCTTCGCCAGAGCGGAAAGCATCAACTGCAGCTCCCTGGTTCCCCATCGCGAAGTCGCGTACTGCGAAGGACCGAAGCAGACCAGCCACGGCTTCGCATCGCCGACGAGGTAGGCCGAAATCATCTCCGCCCGATGGCGCGCCAGGTCGATGCCGGCATGGATCTCGTCGCTCTCGGCATGTGCGACCACCAGGATCTTCGCCTCCGGGAATTCCTTGTGCACCTGGACCACCTGGCGCAGCCCCGCCAACGCGCGAGGCAGGAGGAATCCCTTGTTCGCATCGAAAGTCAGCCCAAGAATGCGAACCCTCCGCTTCCAACCCGTATCGGGGGGCGACCACGGAACCACGATCGGGGTCTTCTGGCAAACCTCGGCATTTTCTGTCGGGTTGTCCGCGATCGAAAGCTTTTTGCCGGCCTTCGATTCCTTCAACACCGGCTCCAGTCCCGGAGGGAACAGGCAGATCTCCACTCCGAATTCCGGGCCCCTGGGGAAATCCGCCCCGTTGGCGAACACGCCCGTCCCACCGGAACACCCCCAGCATATGGAAGGGGCGGCGGCATCGGATCCGTGCACCATCGCCGCAAGCGCTTCCAGGAATCCCGCCCAGGTCTGCTTGTCCAACACGCCATCCACCTTGGGTTTGGCGGAAAGCTTCTTCTGGCACTCCGTTTCGAACGCCAGGAGGCCCGCGGTGGTCCTGGGACCCGCTTTTCCATCCACCGGACCTGGATGGCAACCCCACTCTCCGCACAACGCCAAGCCGGACAGGATGGCCTGCACATCCCGCGTCGTGCTCTTGGTGCGCAGCTGCTCCCATCCCTGCGCATCCCTCTGCAGCAGGCAGCGAATCCACTCCGCCCTCAACTTCGCCTGCTCCCTGGCCATGGGTCCGGATCCGGATCCGAAGACGACGACCGTCGATCCCGACAAGGCCCGGTGCTCCACAAGCAACGCCTTCAGGGCCGCCGACCAGCGGGATTCGCCGTCCAGCACAGGGACCATGTTCCGATCCTTCCAGGACAGATCCGGAGCGCCGACGGTCCGGCATTGGATCCGCAGAAGCGTCTCGATCGGAGCGCTTTCCACCTTGCTCTCTTCGACGGATGCCTCGACCTTGTAGCGCAGCGTGGAGCCGAGATCGGGCGCCGGGATGGGGCAATGGAGCACGAGAAAGCAGCTGGCCCTGGAATCAGAGGCGGTCACCCTCACATCCTTCGCGTCGTTGAGGTCGGTCCATGCCTCCGGACCCTCGCCGGGCCCCTGCACGAACGATCGGAACCGGACCACGGCGCTGCGGATGCCGCCCGCGAATTGGACGGCGCAGGACACCGGCGTCTCCTTGTCGGGACACGCGCCGTCGGGGAGGTCGAACCTGCAGTCGGAAACCGACACCGTTCCGACAGCCTCTTCCCGGACCTCCTCCGGCCACGGGTCTTCCTCGCGGCATCGCTTGAGGTAGTCGTCGGAATCGTAGCGGGGCTCGGGTTGGGTCTTGGCGACCGAGCGGGACGCGGCTAGCTTCGACTCGATCTTGTCCCAATCGAGGAAGCCGGAAGGCTTGGCCTTCGATTGATCGAGCAAATCACCGCCCCTGTAGAACTGGCGGAAGGCGTCCACGTCCAAAGTCCGTTCCATCGAAGACTCCTGCGCGAGAGAAGTCCCCGTAAATTAGGCGGTGCGCCGGAGCGAGCGATGCCGAATTCCGGCATGCGCGTTTTTTCCGTTTACCAGTCGGTACATGATCCGGCGACACCAAGGCGTCCCCCGCCGGTGATCAGCGTCTATTTGAAATCGCCAGCGGTGGTTTTCGGTTTCTCTGGATCCGATGCCTTCACCGAGTTCCACAAGGCCACATAGTCTTCACCCAAATAGACTGGGCCGGTCCCGATCAATGTTCGCCACAGTCGGACCTTTTCGCTCAAGTTGTATGGACTATCGCCCGAAACATCCTTTCCGAATTCCCTGAACGCCTTGCTGGTCAGATCGAACCAGATGGCGGACCGGGCCTGGGCCATTTCGTCCTCGAGGTTTCTCTGGTTCCAGTCGTAGAGCAGACCGGTGTCGTTCTCGAAGTATTCCGCCAGGAAGCGCCCTCGCTCGACACATCCTCGATGCACTCCCACTGACCAGGCATTGTCGGCGTTGATGGATTCCGATGCCGCGCCTCCCTGCTGTTGCCCGGTGAAACCCGCCTTGAACCCCAGGACGTATTGGTTGGAGATGGTTGTGATCTCCTTCCGCCGATCCGCCCAGGCATGCGCGTCACAAACGATGTACCACATGGTCCCGGCGACCACGACGCATGCCGCCGCAGCCAACACGCCAACACCGATGGCCGCCGCCAACCCCAATCTGGGGGCGATATCCAACCAGATCTGGCTCCAATTCGGAACGATATTGACCTGGAACTTTCCCTTGACGGAAAATTCCGCCGAAAGCTCGTCGAAGAGGATCGTGCCTTTGCCGACAACCGCAAGTGCCAGGCTCACCTGGGCCCAGACCGGCTTGGCTTCCTTCCCAGGCGCCTTTTCGTAGCTGAATGCCACCACGGAGGTTTCGAACTCCAGGTATTCCTCGATCTTCCACTCGTCGCCCTCGGCCTTGATGACCGGACAATTCCCGGTGAATTTCACCTCTACCGACCATCTGTACGTACCATCCGCTTTGGTCTCGCGATTGCCGACGTTGAACTCGATCTTGGAAGAATCGAACATCAGGATCTTTCCCGATTCGATGGCCACACCGGCCACTCGGATGAGGTGATCCTTGGTGTTCCTCCGCGATCCGAACACGTTGACGGAACCGCCCTTCTTCTTCGGCTGGAAGGAGAGCTCCGTGGTGTATTGGACCTCGCTCACCTTGAAATACTTCAAGAAGGTCCAGTTGACCTCGAACTTCTTGACGAAGGAATGGCGAAATTCCCCAATTAGCCCCGTTGGTTCGGGCACCATCTTCAGCTCGACGACCTTCGTTTCCGTCTTGCCGTCAGAGTACACGGCTCCGAAGACCACCCTGCGTTTGGAATCGGTCTTGCCCAGAAGAGCCTGATCGAAGAAGAACGCCTCGGAACCGTTCCGCTCGATAAGCATGCCGTCCATTTTCAATTCCACGGCATCAGAGCGCCAATCGATCGTTGCGCTCTCTCCGGGCCCCAACTCCACCTTCAATTCCTCTTGAATTCCGGATGGACCTTGGATGAGAAAGTCCAGGATGTTTCCATCTCTCCAATAGCTCAACAAATGCGGATCGATGGCGCTGTCGACGGATACACCGTCGAAACATGCCATGGCTCCCCCGGAAGGTTCGTTGGGCATGCACATGCCCCCATCGCCAAAAAAGGAACTGGAATACCCCCAAGCGGACGCGGCTGGGGGCTTTCCATCCGGCGTGTTGTACGACATGTTCTGTTCTGGTTCGACCGGGTACCCGTCAGGATTTTCCGGGGTGCACATCCCTCCTTCAGGGGGAAACCACTCCGAGCCCGAGGAGCCGGGAGGTGGCATCGTACTCATGCCCCCTTCGTTCGGATCGAATAGCAAGTCCGATTCACCAGCCATGGCAATACCTCACTTTCCGGCGACGGTCTTGGCCGTCGGATAATCCAGGGCGACCACCTGGATCGGTTGATCCTCCTTGGCCGAGCACAGCTGGTAGCGCCCAGCCTTCAAACCAAGGAAGGTCGCGTAGCCGTGGTCGTCGGTGGTCGACTCCAATTCGACCGGTCCGACCAGCTTCACCGGCAGGTGCGCGACAACCTTCTTCTTTGCGTCCAATACCCGCACATGCAAACCATGCACCTCGAAGTCCTGCGTCTCCTCGAGCTTGGAGGTCCATTCCTTGTACTCGGGATCCGTCTCATGACTTGTTCCCTTGGGTGGCCTCGGCTTGATCTTCCTCTCGAAGAAGAACACCTCCAGGCGGCGATCGTCGTCCACCAGGCCGGATTCCGCGATCGTGCCGTCGGGATGGCCCTCGCATCCATGGGGCATGGGGATGTCGTCGTGGGTGACGGTGGTGTCCTCGACTTCCAGGTAGGCTTTCACCAGCGCTTCGCGGGTCTTGGGGCCCACGATGCCGTCTTCCTTCAGTCCCTTGGACTTCTGGAAGGCCTTGATGGCGGTTTTGGTCTTGTCGTCGGAAATGCCGGAGGCGCAGCCCTCGAAGAAGGGCTTGCCACCATCCTCCAAAGCGGAGAGCATGAGCTGGATCTCGCGGGTGCCCCAGCGAGACGCGGCCACCTGGGAGGGTCCGAAGCACGCCAGCCACGGCTCGTGCCTTCCCACCAGGTAGGCGGTGAGCATCTCGGCGCGATGGCGGGCCAGATCGATGCCCGCGTGGATCTCGTCGCTTTCCGCATGGCCCACCACCAGCATCTTGGCCTGGGGATACGCCTTGTTCATCGCCACGATCTTGCGGATCCCGGGAAGGGCCTGCGGCAAGACAAATCCCTTGTTGGCATCGAAGATCATTCCCACCAAGCGCACGCGGCGCACCTTGTTGGAGAGCTCCGTAGGCTCCGGGACATCCAACGGGAACTTCTGGAACACCGCCGGATCCTCGACGGGGTTGGCGGTGGCATCCACCTTCTTCCCGGACGCGACCGGGCTCAAGGTGGGCTCCATGCCTGGCTCAAAGAGACAGATTTCCACACCCACATCGGCCGCGCGAGAGAAGTCGGAACCGTTGGAGAACACCCCCTTGCCCGCCTGGAAACCCCAGGTGGGAAGTGTCCAGGAAGGCTCGGTCTTTTCCGGGTCGCCCAAGGATGCCCCCACGGCCCTGCACAAGGCATTCAGCAATGCCTCCCAGGTCTTCTTGCCGGCATCGCCATCGGTCTTGAGGGCGGCTCCCAACCTGGCCTCGCAGGCGCCTTGGAACCCCCTGATGGCCGCCGTGGTCTTGGCTCCGGATTTTCCGTCCACGGAGCCGGGATCGCACGGCCAGTCGAATCCCAGGCACAGACCCGACAGGATCGACTGCAGATCGCGCACGTCCATCTTGGCGCGGAGCGCCTCCCAGCCAGCGACGTCGCGATCCAACACGCACCGCGCCCACTCGGCGCGGTACTTCGCCAAGTCGCGCGCACCCTGACCCTGTGCGAACCCGAAGGCCACCAGGCAGCTGCCCGACTTGGTCTCGTGTTCCTTCAGGAGGGTCGCCAGACCCAGCGCCCATTTCCCGTCTTCATCCAACAAAGGCACGATGTGCCTGTCCTGAAAGGAAAGATGGGGAGCCCCCAGATACCTGCAGAGATTCTGCATCGCCACGGGGGCCGGCGCACTTTCCGCCTTGGATCCGCCCGCTTCCTCGGCGGTCACCTTGTATTCGAGCTTGGCCCCCAGCGGGGGGGGAGGCGTGGGGCAGTGAAGGACCAGCTTCACCTCCAGTTGGTTTTCCCCCGACTTGGATTCCACGGGAGCCGTGGCGGTTTCGGAAAGGTCCGTCCACTCGGCATCGCCTTCCGAACGCACCCACAGCTTGAAGGTCACCGCCCCCTTGGCAGGAGGATCGGGCTGGACCGCCTTGCATTGCACCAAGGCATCACGGTCCGGGTACAGGCTGGAGGGAAAGGCGAATTGGCAATCGGAAAGCGAAATCGCTCCGGTGCTGGACTGGGTTTCCTCCGGCCACGGGTCTTCCTCCCGACACTGCTTGAGGTAGGCGTCGGAATCGTAGCGGGGCTTGGGCTGCGTCTGGGCAGCCGAGCGGGATGCGGCGGCCTTGGATTCGATCTTGTCCCAATCGAGGGAACCGGAGGGCTTGGCCTTCGATCGATCGAGCAAATCTCCGCCCTTGTAGAACTGGCGGAAAGCGGAAGGTTTCGATGGTTTGGTCACGGGTCGCTCCTGCGCGTTCTGAGGACCCAATTTAGGTCAAGCGTTCACGTAAATGGAGTCCGCGCCTTGGTCCATCGCCGGGTGGGGACGCGTTGCCGGCATCGATCCAACGGAAGGTTCGCTACCATTTGCTTCCATGAACGATTCCGACCGGAGATTGATCGAACTGGAAATCCGCCTGTCGCACAGCGAGCGCACCGTGGAACAGCTCCACGAGGCGTTGCTGCTTCTGAAGGCCGACCAGGATCGCCTGGTCCGGCAATTCCTGGAACTCCAGGAACGATTGGAAGCGGGCGGGCCGGATGTCGGTCCCGCCGACGAACGTCCTCCCCACTGGTGATCGTCCCCGGACGTCGGAAGACCCCGGAACCTACGCGGAAGCCAGTCGTACCCCGCAGGAAGCGGAAAGGGTCTCGCCGGGCTCCAGAACCGCCAGCCCCATCCCGTTGTTGAAGGCATCGGGAGCGCAGGTCATGGGCTCCAGGGCCAGGCAGTGGCGCAAGGGATGGGTGAACAGTTGGAGGTAGTTGAACTTTCCGGGTCCGGTTTCCTGCCAGACCTCCAGGGCCAGGCCCGACGAGGGATCCACCAGACGGCTGGTCTGGATCTTCCCTTTCCCGGCAAGTTCCAGGCAGGCGTCCAGGAAGTCCTCCCCGATCGCTTCGGGTTTGGCGAACCTTCCCAGCGGGGCCTTGCGGCCATCGGGAACCGCCCGCTCGGTCATGGACAATTTCTTTCCATCCGGTACCGTCAGCAGGCACGGCTTCACGGAATCGCCCAACCGGAAATACGGATGCCAGCCCAGTCCCGCGGGAATGCGCGACTTGCCGCGGTTTTCCAGGGAGAATTCCAGGGTCAACCCGTCGTGGCCCAGGTGGTAGCCGAAGGTGATCCGGACGGGAAAGGGATAGCCCGTCCACCCCTTGGAGTCCAGGGACAGGCGAAACGACGGATCCGTCGCCTTGCGCCCAAGCAGCCGGAAGGTTTCGAAGCAGACGGTCCCGTGGATGGCATGCCCCCCTTGGGGCTTGAAGTTCTTCACGGGCTGGTAGGTCGTGCCTTCGAACGCGTAGCGGGCCTCGCGGATGCGGTTGGGCCAGGGGGCGAGCATGGCGCCCTTGGACCAGCGGTGGCGCTCCACCTCGCGCTCGGTCCGCATGGGCATCATCACTTCGCGGACGTTCCCGTCGGGAGCGACGAGTCCCAGCCGGTGGACGGTGCCTCCGCGCGTGGGAAGAGCGGAGACGAAAGCTCCCGAATCCGGGTCGGAAAGCTCCAGGACGGGAAATTGGCCAAGGGCGGATTCGATCAGGTGCATTGGCGAAAACCTAGATCCGCACCGGTCCGGTCCGGGAGTGGCGCCCCCCATGCCGCTCAAGGCAGGAAGGAACCGATGACACTGTCCAGGCGTCGGCTCATCCTGCGGGCGCCCGCGGGGGAAAGATGGTCCGTGTTCACCGCCTCGGAGTCGACGAAGTCGTGGGATCCGTCGCGATAGGCATCGAAGAACGCGAAGCCCGGATACTTCTCTTCCCAGGCCCCGACCACCCCCAGAAGACGATGGTATTCGCTCCATTGCGGTCCGTAGCGGGTGGCCTTTGTGGTGGCGGCGTAGGCGGGGTTCTCGGGGAACTTCACCAGCACGAAACGGATCCCGCGCGATGTCGCGTCGCGGACCATCGATTCCAGGATCGCCAGGTTCTCGGCCAGGTAGGGATTGGATGGGGTCTGGTTCAGGATGTTCTCGTTGGAGGAGAACTGGTTGTTCCATCCCTGATTTGGAACCTCGTAGATCCAGCCTCCCGTGCGGTCCATGGTCTGCCGCCCATCCAGGCCTTCCGTATGCCTCGCCACGGCCTCTTTGAAGCCCTTCGCGAAACCGCCGCGCCAGAAGTCGTGGTTTCCATCGTAGGCGAACCCCGGCGAGGCCGCCATCAACCGCCAGGTGGAACGCGTCGTTTCCAAGGGCGACACGTACAGATGACCCGGCATGAAGGACATCACCACCATTTCCAATCGGGGGGCGTGGGGGATCACGTAGCGGCGCAGGAGCAGGTCCACATCGGGCAGTTGGGCTCCGGCGAACCCGAATTGATGCGCCTTGCGCGAGCGGATTTCCAGGGGGAGGATCCCGTAGGCGACGTGGCTGTTGCCCAGGATGGCGACCTCGACGGAGTCGTGGCGCGACCACCAATCGCCCAGCCGGAACGACAGTTCCGTGTTCACGTAGCGGCCCGCGCTGTCGGGATCCGTCTGGCCCGGGACCTGTTCCACACGCCGCCCCAGCCACAAGGCCGGATGCCACAGCTCGCCGCCGGTGGCGATCCGGACCGCGCTCCCGTGCGGAAGATCCACGGCGTACAGGCTCCTCGCGCCGTCGATGGGACCCAGCGCCGCGCTCACCGCCCAGTCCGGGGCGTTGGTCCACTCGAAGTGCTCCCACTGGCGATGATCCCGGGGTGCCGGGATCCAGCGTTCGATCTTTCCCGCGGAGTCGGACACGAAGGCGATCTCGTGGATCCCGTAGGGCCTTCCCACCACGCTCGAGGATCCGGCATACCCGAAATCGAGGAACGCGACCCTGCCGGAACCGTCCGGCGCCGCGCTCGCGTTGCAGACCTGCGAGGTGTCGCCCGCGGCCTTTCCGTTGTCGGGCCCCGTGAACAGGACGCGTTCGGTCCCCGACACCAGGTTCCACTGGCGCAACCGACGGTATCCGGTGTAGAGGTAGGAGCCGCTGCGACCATCGTGGTAGCTTCCTGCATCCGACCAGGTCTCGACCGCGCCGATGCGACCGCCCTTCCACCGATGGGCGAGGGTGCGCGTGGACCGCCATTGGAATGTCGTATTGTCCAGCGCACCGGATGCCACCAGGTAGGTGTCGACTCCCGCCACCGCCCAGCGGGGGATGGCTCCCTCGCACAGATCCAGCACCGAGGTGTCCTGGTAGGCGAGCCTGCGGACCTTGATCCGCGACGGCGCGTCGGACCCTTCCATCCCGGTGCTCCATGCCACCCAGTTTCCGTCCGGGGAGATCGCCGGATGGAACACGGGATCATTGTCCGGCAGGCTCCGCACGAGGGGTTCGGCTTCGGAGAAATCGATCCAGCGGAGCCTGCCGCGCTCGCCGGAACGGTCCACGAACACCAGTCGCGCGGAAGACACCCCAAGAATCCGGGCCAGATCCGGCGCCGCCAGGGAAACGCCGCCAGCCTCCACCGCTTCGCCCGAAGGAGTGGAGAACCGGGCGCGGAATCCTCCACGCGCCAGACGGAATCCGACATATTCCGCGCGCGACGACCGCCACGCCGCGTAGGTGGCGGTTCGCGAGGAGGGACGCAGCTGCGGCATCCCGTAGGGATAGGCTCCCCCTTTCAAGGGGATCTCCGGAATCTCCCCGCCGGTTTCCCTGCCGGCGAAGCCTTCCACCGTGTCGCGCGGGTATGGACCCTTCCAGTCGGACACCCATTCCATGACGTTCCCCGCCATGTCGCGCAATCCCCAAGGGTTCGCACCCAGGACGCCCACCGGATGGATCCTTCCCTCCGCGTTTTCCTGGCTCCAGGCCACGGCTCCCGCCGCCGCCGCATCGGCGGAATCTCCCCAAGGGTAGACCGTCCCGGACCCAGCGCGCGCGGCGGCCTCCCACTCGGCCTCGGTGGGCAGACGCCACCCTTCGCGATCCAGATGGATGGACAACCCCGCCAGGTCGATGGCGTTCCCGGCCGCGTCCAGATGCGCCCGGGCGTACTCGTACACCGTGTCCAGTCCGTCGCGCCGCGATCGGGCGTTGGCGGCCAGCGCCGCGTCGTACCAGGTGACGTCCGTGACCGGCAGGGAATCGCCCGAACGCTTGGACGGATTCCGTCCCATCAGCGAACGGTACTCCCCCTGGGCCATCTCCACCGTATCCATCCACACGTCGCGCGGGAACCTCGCCCAGCCCGGACGCTCCTCGGGAAGCGCCGAAGGGTCGTCGGATCCCAGCCGCAGGACGCTTCCGGCCAGCGGGAGGAGGCGCGCGCTTTTCGCGGGGGCCGGATCCGACTCGATGGCCTCCGTGGCAGCCTCGTGCCCGAGGCGACAGGAATCGGCCAAGACGAGAGCGAGGAGAGGAACCCACTGCCTAGGGGAGCTCCCGGACCTCATCGCATGTCGTCCAGGCGCTCACGGGCCTTGGCGTTCAGCGAATCTCCCGCCAAGGCGATGCCCAGATGCTCCCGGGCCTGGGACGCATCGCCCCGCGCCAGGAGGACAAGACCCAGGTTCCCCTGGGCTTCCGGTAGACCCGGAACCAGCGCTGCGGCCGCGCGCAAGAGCGCCTCCGCACCAGCCAGATCCTGTCTCTTCCAGGAAAGCAATCCGCGATGCACCAGGAGCGAGGCTTCCAGCGCCTGGCCGGAGGTCGCGTCCAGGCGATAGGCGGGGCGGTGCGAAAGGGAGAAGGCCGAATCGTAGAAGGCCCCGGATCGTTCCAGCCCTCCCTGCAAGGTTTCCAGCAGGCGCCCCTTGGAGGTGCGCAGCACCACATGGCCGGGAAGGAGGACCGGTTCCAGCTCCAGGTCCATCGCGCGGGCGATCCGCATCCAGATCCAGGCCAACGAAGTGCACCCACCCCGGCGTCGCCGCCAGGCCAGCGAGGGCACCAGGTCGGTGTCGTCGGGGGAAAGCCGCGGCCGGACGCCCTCGGGCGAGGCCATCCAGCGGGAAATCACCTGGATCTTCGTCTCCTCGGACGCCACCGATCCCGCCTCGCGAGCCAAGGCCAGCCCCACCGAATCGACCTCCAGTTCCCATCCCGCCTGCGCCGGAGCGAACCCCAGCAGCTCGCGCAGCGCCGCGTCGGAGCCCTCCACGGAAGCGTCCACGGACACCCCCTCGCGGCACGAGGCGAAGAGGCCGACGATTCCCGTCACCAGGCCTGCCGCGACGTGCCGATTCACTTGTAGGACCATCCTCCGGGAAACCGGAAGAGATCGCGCACCGACATCACCCACACCACCAGTCTGCGCCCCGCCAGCGCCTGGGGACCGCGGTCGGCGAGCTTGCGCGGAGCTTCGGGTCCGCCGCCCCAACCCATGACCACCGAGACCGGCACGGACAGGGATGACGACAGGTACGAGCTGAATCCAGCCGACCGGGGGGCCACCTTCTGGTACACGCCCAGGTACGAATCGCCGATCAGAAGCACCGGCGAGGTTTCCGGGTCGTCCCAGGGCTTGCCGTCGGGCCCGGCGAACACGGCGCCGTCCACCTTTTCCTGGGACACCTTCGCCTTCGCCTGGGGTTCCAGCCGGTCGCGGAGATCCCCGAAATCCATCCAGGAGGTGTCCTTGCGGGACAACGCGACTCTTGTGGCGGACACCTTGGAAAACCAGGAGTACCCGCGGATCCGCGACGCCAGGACATCCGCCGCCGCCTGTGCCCCGGCGGGCTTCCAGTGCGTATCCTGCTTGCGCCACAGCCCCTTGCCCGAAAGCGCCTTCCAGAGATCCACCGTCTCCACTCCCGCCGCGGCGAGGTCGGCCAGGAGCTTGCGCGCCCACGGCTGCACCACCTGCCCGGGCTTCCCGCCA
The DNA here is from genome assembly GCA_035352895.1 of Fibrobacteria bacterium. Classification (GTDB taxonomy): domain Bacteria; phylum Fibrobacterota; class Fibrobacteria; order UBA5070; family UBA5070; genus UBA5070. Next base: position 48,148 of record DAOPYN010000006.1, read on the forward strand.
AGCAGGGTGGGATCCACGTCCAGCTTGGTGGGCACCGGAACGAACAGGAAATCGATCCCCAGCGCGGCCAGGCTGTCGCGGAAGGCCTTGATGCGGCGCACGGGCTGGGCCGAATCCGGCTCCAGGGCCAGGTCGCCGGCTTCCACGTAGGACAATTCCCGCCTGAACAGGAGCGTGCCGGAGTTCCCCACCAGGGCCTGCGCGTCCTGCGGGGCGGAAGCGGCCAGGCTCCCGGCCTTGGCGCCGAACGGCGCGGACGCCTTCGCCCAGGCATCCCAGGATCCTCCGTGGGCGGCGACTTCCGCGTCGATGGAGCGGCGGATGGAATCCAGGCGCGAACCCAGCGTGGAATCCACCGAGCGATCCTCCTTTGCGTCTCCCGCGACCGCGTTGGAGTCGGATTCGGCAAGCGACGGCACCTGGATGACGAAGTACAGCGAAGGTCCGAAGGGGCGCCCGCGCATGACGGCGATGGGATGGGCCACGGACACGCCCTTCAGCTGGGCGACCACTTCGGGTTCGGTGGCCTTCTGGGGGAAGGAATCCTCCTGGGACAGATCCACCATATCGGTGTTGTAGGTGGGATACCACAGGGCGGCCAGTTCGTTGGCCCACTGCACCGCCTCCTTGCGATCCAGACGCTTCTTGGAGTAGTCGCCGTCCAGGAGCGCTGCCATGGACGGTTTCCATTCCGGAGCGCTCAGGCGCGCCCAGAGTTCCGCATGCCCATCGCCGTCGCGGTCCTCGATGCCCGAGACGAACGGCGACATCCAGTCGGCGAATTCCACGCGCACCCAGGCCTGGATGCCGTCGGGGGTGCGATGGAGATGGACGGCCACGATCTGCTGGAACGCCAAGGCCGTGCCGGAGGTGTCGCCCCATTTCTTCTGCGAGAGCTCCTGCACCTTGGAGACCAGGGGTCCCGCCGTATCGAAGCTCCAGGCAAGCAGGAGGTCTTCCACCGGCTTCCAGGCCATGGGCGAAACCCGTTCGGAATCGGACAGGGGAGTCGCCTCCAGGCTGGTGCGGAAGTCGGAGAGCAGACCACCCAACGACAGGCTCTCGGGCACCACCTTGGTCGGATGGATGGCCACCTTGGCGGTGTCCACCAGAAACAGGTTCGCGTTCCAGGCCGCGTAGTCCAGGTTCGCGCGGGTGGGGATGGAAACTTCCCGCACCAGCACGCGCGAGGTCTCGCGACGGTAGTCGGCGTTGAGGGTGCGGGTGGGTTCCTCCACGGAGGAGGTCTTGCAGCCCACCAGGACGATGGGCAGCAGTGCCAAGCGATGGATGCGGTTCATGCGGTTTCCTTCGGGAATCGGGAGTGGTAGTCGGACAGGGTGGCCACCAGGGCTTCTTCCAGGCCCATGCGCGGTTCCCATTGCAGGATTTGTCTAGCCTGGACGATGGACGGCATGCGGCGGTCGGAATCGTCGTAGCCTTCGCCGTAGAATTCGGAAGCCGTCACGTCCTGGAGCGGGATGTCCAGCACCGACGGATCCTGTCGGATATCCGCCCAGATCCGCCGCATGGCCAAGGCCAGCGACCGGATGTCGGTCTCGTTCGCGGGATTCCCCAGATGGAACACCTTGCGGTCGCACCGGGCGGGAAGCTCCAGGATCCGCACCAATGCATCCACCGCCTCGGACACGTGGAGGAACGCCCGACGCGAGCGCCCCCCGTCCACCAGCCGCAACGGCTGGCGCGAAAGCAAGGCGGCCAGGAAGCAGGCCAGCACGCGGGGAGTGCCTTCGCCTTCCCAACCCGGCAAGTAGTCCATGCGCGGCCCGATGAAGTTGAACGGCCGCACGATGGTCCAGGCCAGTCCCCGCTCCCGCCCGTAGGCCTCCACCAGGCGTTCGGACAGCTGCTTGGCGCAGGCGTAGCTCCAGCGGGAGCTGGCCAGCGGCCCCAGCAGGAACGGGGTGTCCTCCTCGTGGAACACCTCCAGCGGAGAGGCGGGGTCCAGCGCGGCGTCCGGAAGCCAGGACCTGACCGTACGTCCGAACACCTCGCTGGTGGACAGGTGGACCAGCCGCGTTCCCGCCTGGGCGCATCGGCGCACGATGGGCTCCACGTCGAGGAAGTTCGATTCGATGACCTCGACCGTCCGGGTCGTGTACAGGCTGGGATTGCACAATGCGGCGAGGTTCACCACCACGTCGGCTTCGGCGATGTCGGCGTCCAGGCGGTCGCGGTCGTCCCGCAGGTCCAAGCGGCGGAACACGAAGGACGGATATTGTCCAACCAGTCCGGCGGTGCGGGAAAGCTCGCGATCCCATCCCACCACCTGCCAACGACCGGCACGCAACAGCGCCTCCACCAGGTGGGACCCGATGAACCCGTCCGATCCCAGGACGACGACCCGTTGGTGAGGTGCGGAGCTTCCCATTTGTTCCAGACTTGCCAAAATAGCTTCCGGCCGTGTCCCGCCCCTGCTTGCAGCCCCTATCTTTGGGTCGGTGAAGGCGCTTCCTTGGATCCTGGTTGCCGCGTGCGCCGCGGCCCTGCTCTCGTATCCGCTGTCGGACCACGACTTGTGGTGGCATCTGGCTTCCGGGCGGGAAATGCTCCGCTCCCACCAGTGGCTCCGGGTGGATCCCTTCTGCACCTCCAGCGCGCGGACGCCGTGGATCGATCTCCACTGGGGATTCCAGATCGCGGTCTTCGGACTCCACTCCCTGGCCGGGCTTTCCGGGCTCGTCGTCGCCCGCGTGGGACTGGTGTTCGCACTGGTGGCCGTTTCCCTGGGGCGGCGGCTTTCCTGGGAGACCGCGCTGTGCGCGATCCTGGGGATTGCGCTGTGCCGCACCTTCCTGGATCTGCGCCCCCTTCTGGCCACGTTGGTCCACCTGGCAATCCTGTGGAGGATCCTGGAAATGCCCCTCTCCAAGACCACCACCGTCGTGGCCCTGGCGGTCCAGCTCGCCTTGGTGAACACCCAAGGACTGTTCCTGTTGGGACCCCTGTTCGCCTTGGCAGCCACGGTGGGTCGGGTGTGGGACGGAGAACGCACCCAAGCGCGGCATCTTGCCCTCCTGGCCGGCGCGATGCTGGTCGCCTCGCTGGCCAACCCCTGGGGAGCCGGAGCCTTCCAACTGGCCTCGGTGGTGGCCGGCAGGATCGGTGCCACGGGAAGTTCGGTGTTCGCCAGGGAGATCCCGGAAAACATGGGCTGGATCTCCTGGATCCTGGATTCTCCCGTCCGCGCCTTGCTGCCGCTTTGGCTGGGGGTGCTCACCTTCCTCTGGTGGCGCACCGGCACGGGTTCGCGGGGCCGTCTGGTCCTGTTGGCCGGATGCCTGGTCCTTTCGTTTCTGGCTGTGCGCAACCTGCCCATCCTGCTGTTGGCCATGCTCGTTTCGGTGGAGGCACCCAACCTTTCCTGGCGATGGATCCGCTGGGCCGTACCGGTGGTGGGATCGGGCCTTTGCGCCTTCGGACTCCTGGACCTGCGGTGGAACCTGCCCGGAAGCTGGATCGCGCCCACGCACCTGCCTTCCGACGAGACCCTTCGCCGCATGGATCCGTCCCGGGGGCCGGTATTCCACGAACTGCGCGCCGGGGGCTGGATGAGCTGGCGCACACCTTCGCGCAGGACCTGCTGGGCCGACACCCGGTTGGTCCTCCACGACGAGGTCTTCGTGCGACGCTACCTGGACGCATTGGACCACCCGGAGGATTTCGATCGCTGGAGCGATGGCGAGGGGTTCGCCTGGACGCTGGTGCCCGTTTCCGCCTGGCCCCGCTGGAAGCCCCTGGCTGCCCACATCCTGGGTTCGCCACGCTGGCGTCTGGTCCACGCCGACGGCGCCTGGGCGCTGTTTTCCAGGACGAATCCGGACGCATCGCCCCCCCCCTTTCCGACCGATTCCGTGGAACTGGAAATCCACCGCCGATTCGGAGCCAATCCACGCCTCGAAAAGGTGGTGCACGCGCAATGGACGTCCCTGGTTTCCTTGGGAGGATCGCGATGATCGCGATCACCGGTGGCGCCGGAGCGATGGGAACTCGGCTCTGCCGACTCCTCCGTTCCCAGGGACGTTCCGTGCGCGTCCTGGACCTGGACCTTCCCGCATCGCGGGAGCGGATGGAGGAGTTGGGAGTCGAGTTCCGGGGCGCGGACGTGACCGATCCCGCCTCGCTGGAAGGCGCCCTGGAGGGTTGCATCGCGACGATCCATCTAGCCGGTCTGGTCCTGGCCCGGGGCAACGACTACCTCCTGGACAGGGTGAACCACCAGGGGACGGAAAACGTCATCGCCGCCGCACGCCGATCGGGAGTCCGCAGGTTCGTGCACGTCTCTTCCATCTCCGTGACCTACCGTCGCGCAAACGCATATTCCCTCTCCAAGCGCCGATCCGAGGATGCGGTGCGCGAAAGCGCCCTGGATTGGACCATCCTTCGCCCCACCTTGGCCTGGGGCGACACCTCCTGCGCCGAGCACGAGGCATTCCGCAAGGCGGTCCTGGCGCACCGGATCCTTCCCCTCCCGGCCGGGGGTCGCGCACTCAAAGCCCCGGTCCATGTGGACGACCTGGCGCTGGCCTTCGCCTCCACCCTGGACCACCACGGATCGATCGGACGGATTCTGTCCTTGTCCGGTTCGCGCACGGCGAGCCTCCGCGAGATGGCCCGCGAAATCCGTTGTTCCGCGGGATCGCGCGGGATCGTCCTTCCCGTGGCTTCCGCCCCCATGGGTTGGCTGGCGCGAGCCGTTCCGCCCCTTCTCCGTCGCCTGGGAATCCCTTTCCAATCCGACTGGCAGACCTTCACGGGCCTGGTGGAGGACGCCGCTCCTTCCTGGACCGAGGCGGGAGAACGCCTCGGCTGGACCCCACGCCCCTGGAGAGCCCTGCAATGAACCTGTTCGTGGTGATTCCCGCCTACCAGGCCGCTTCCACCCTGCGCGAGACCGTGGAGCGGATCCCTGCCACCGACTGGGACCGCATCCTGCGGTTGGCGATCGTGGAGGACGGCAGCCGCGACGCCACCGGCGAAGTCGCCCGGGAGCTCGCGTCCCGGTTTCCCAGGATCGAGGTCCTTTCCAACGGGCGGAACCTGGGCTACGGCCCCACCGTCAAGCGCGGCTTGGAAGAGGCCCGCCGCTCCGGCTGCGAGGTCGCGGCCGTGCTGCACGCCGACGGCCAGTATCCCCCCGAACGCCTGGTGGAATTCGCCGACCTCTGCGTGGAGCGGAAATTGTCGCTCCTGCAGGGGTCGCGCCACCGCTCGGGAGGCGCGCGGCGCGGCGGGATGCCGCTCTACAAGATCGTGGCGGGCAAGCTCCTGGTGGCCCTGGAGAACAGGACGTTCGGGCTTCGCCTCACGGACTACCACTCGGGGTATCTGTTCCATCATCGTTCCGCCTTGGACCGCATCCCGTACGCGCGGCTGGGCGACTCCTTCGATTTCGACCTGCAGGCCATCGCCTGCGCCCGGGCGCTGGGCCTGGCGGTGGGCGAAGAGGCCATCGCCACCCGCTACGCGGGGGAGGAATCGCACCTGAACCCCGTCACCTACGGCCTGCGGGTGTTGAAGGTGCTGGCACGGTACAGGATGGGACATTTCAAAAGGATCTGCGCAGTGATCAGCCGCCCTTCGATACACCGCCTTCGGCGGCACTCAGGGAACGGCTGATCACATCGATCCATCGCTTTCAATGGCTACCGTTGATCATAACCGATCGAAAAAGCGAAAGCCGCCGTTCCCTGAGAGCTTCGCGAAGCGAAGTGTATCGAAGGGCGGCGGCTTCGGGGCCAGAGCCTCAGGGCATCTCTTCCAGGGCCCAACCCTTGTCGCCGAAGCGGATGTCGCGCTCCACGAATTCCCAGACCACCACCTTGGCGTGTTCCAGAAGCTTGGCCTTCTGGTGGAGTTTGCGACGCACCACCGTGCTCGCCCCGCCGTCGTTGACCACCGAAGACAGAGGCTGTCCGATCCGCAGGGCCACCTGGGCGATGATGCCCGCCGCCTTGGGCTCGTCGGTCTGGTAGATGCGCGAGTAGCTGTCTCCAAGCCACAACACCGTTGCGGTGTCGCTGTCGGCGTACGGAGCCTTGGACGTGTCCACCACCTGGAACGCTCCAACCGTTTCCGTCTTCCAGATGTCGCGACGCCTGGGCAGGGAACTCATTTCGCAGATGTCGCCCCAGCGCTCGATGGTGGTGTCGCGCAGACCGTAGCGCGAGGAATCGCGGAGTGCCGACACGGCAGGCAGAGCCAACAGATGCGAGGAAATGGCGTTTGCCGCCACCGCCACGCCCGCGGGCGACCAATGGGTGTCGCGATGCAGGTACAGGTCCACCGATGTGCTTTTTTTGGCCCGGCGCAGGGGCGTCACCAGATCCACCGCATCCACCCCGGAGGCTTTCAGTGAATCCAGGAGCATGAGGGTGGGCGAATGGAGGGAATCCACTTCGCCGCCCGCGAGCTTTTCCGGATAGATCGTGGGTTTGCCGGGCACCGGGACCACCACCAGGTGGATGCCCTTGGCCTTCAACTGGCGGTCCACGTCGCGGATGGCCACCAGGGGGCTCTTCACGTTCACGCGCTTGCCGTCCACGACGGTGTCGAAGCTTCCCAGGAAGAAGCGCTCCTGGTCCATCCGTGGACGCAACAGGAATTCCACGTCCGGGCGGTAGAACAGCCAGCCGTCCTTGCCCACCACCGCCTTGGATCCGGCGTTTCCAAACAGGTCGTACTGCAGTTGGAGAAGCCTGGGACGGATGGCCGATCCGACCACGGAGCGTTCGCGCGCCTCGGCGTCCCATCCATGGAGGTTTTCCTTGGAGGGAAAGCGCGTGAACAGATCCACCAGATGGACCCGCCCTTCCTTCCGGAAGTCGGACACCGCCTGGTACAGGGGAATGCCCACCACCACGGCGAGGAGACTTCCGATCGCCACCCATTCCGCCAGCTTGGTTTGCCTTGGGTTGTCCATGGGGCCTCAGAACTGGAAGTAGAGGAAAGGGTTGAAGGCCTGCCCGTACATGAAGCACAGACCCACCAGGAACAGCGAGAAGGACACCGCCAAGCGGGGCCAGGTCGCCTTCCGTCCGAATTCGTACGACTGGAAAGGCTGGGCCACGAACACCAGGCACAGGCCCATCACCAGCAGATGGTCCAATCGCCAGATCTGCGCGTCCAGAAGTCCGGACCACGCCGAGGCATGCCCCATTCCGAACATGGAACCCAGCATGGAGAGAGCGTGCGGGATGTCCTCGGCGCGGAAGAACACCCAGGCCACCACCACGATGGTCATGGTCACCGCGATCCGCAACGGCCTGGGCAGGTGGCCGTAGAAGGGTCTCTTCCCCATCCAGCGCTCCAGCGCGAGCCAGCTCCCGTGGATGGCGCCCCACACGATGAACTGCCACTGCGCCCCATGCCAGAATCCGCCCAGGAGCATCACCAGCGCAAGGTTGATGTAGGTGCGGGTCTCGCCCTTCCGGTTTCCGCCCAACGGGAAGTACAGGTATTCGCGCAGCCAGCTGGAAAGGCTGATGTGCCAGCGCCGCCAGAACTCCGTGATGCTTTCGGAGCGGTAGGGGGCGTCGAAGTTGCGGATCAGCTCGAACCCGAACATGCGCCCCAGCCCCAGGGCCATCACGGAGTACCCGTTGAAGTCGAAGTAGATCTGGAAGGTGTAGGCGAGCGCCCCCCACCAGGCCTGCAAGGTGGAAGGGGCTTCGGCGGCGAACACGGCATCGGCGACGGTGCCGGCGGGGTTGGCCAGGAGGATCTTCATGGCGAATCCCACGAAGAACAGGATCACTCCGGAAGAAAACAGGGAACGCGTGTGGTGCCTGGTGTGGAACTGCTTGGAGAGGATGTTGTAGCGCAGGATGGGCCCGGCCACCAACTGCGGGAACAGGGACACGAAGCACGAGAAGTCCGCGAACGACCGCACCGGACGTTCGCCCCGGTAGATGTCGATCACATAGCTCATGGAGTGGAAGGTGTAGAAGGAGATCCCGATGGGGAAGGCGATCCGGAAGATCTCGAAGCCGGGGTGGCCCAGGGCCACTAGGACGCGATCCAGGTTCACCTGCGCGAAGACCCCGTACTTGAAGACCGCCAGGAGCCCCAGGTTCATGCACATGGAAAGAACCAGCGCCACCTTCCGGCGACCCGAGGTGATGTCGTCCCGCCCCAGGTAGACGCCGCAGAAGTAGTCGAACACGTTGGTCCAGATCATCAACAGCACGAACCACGGTTCGAACCACGCGTAGAAAACGTATCCGGCGAGGGTCAACCAGAGGTTGCGCACGAAGAACGGCGATCGCTTCCCGTCGTCCTCCTTGCGGTAGGGCAGCAGGTAGTAGACCCCCAGCACCAACGGCAGGAACAGGAAGAGGAAGATCTCCTCGGTGAAGACCACTCCTCAGATCCCCTGCGCCCAGGTGGCGAACCAGCGGGGGGACTTCTCCTGCGGGTAGTTGTCTTCCAAGGCTCCGGTCCAGGCCGAATCCAGAGGACGCAGCACCAGATAGTGCTTCTCGCCTTCGCGGAAGGTGGAAAGCGTGCCTCCCACCTTGCCTTTCTGGTCGTCCTGGATGGCGGAACGCGCCGTGCGGGGATCGTAGTGGGCCACCAGGATCTCGCCGGAGGCGAACGCGCCTTCCACCACCGTGTCCACGGAGTACTTCATGACATAGGCGTACTTGTACAGGTCGTTTGCCGGGAATTGTCCGGAAACCTTCTGCAAGGTCCCCACCACCACCAGGCTTCCCTGGGCGGCGGGGCGCGCCGGAATCGCGATGGATGCCTTGGTGGCCTTCACGGAGGTCGCCTTCTTGTTGCAACCGGCCAGGGACAGGAAAAGCACGAGGCCGGCGGCAACGAACGGGAAGGATGTGCGCATGTTCATTTCATCCAGGCGTCGGGCCAGCGGTCGTTGCCCGAGTGAAAGGTGAGGCGGACGGCCTTGTCGGCGCTCTCGCCGACCTTCAGCAGATGGATCTCGTAGTCGGCGATGTCGTGGTCGTGTCCGCGGTCGGTGGCCGCCCACACCAGCCATTTTCCGTCCTGCGAAAGCTGGGGGAAGTACTCGTGCGACCTCCGGCCGGGAAGGTCGATCCACTTCTGCTGGTTGGCGGACAACGCGCCGTGCTTTCCGGAGGCATCCAGCTCGTAGGCGTACAATTCCGTGCCGCCGTTGCCGGTGGGATTGACCCGCACCACGCGGTGCCCGCCGGGGAAGAAGGTCATCTGGCAGCCGCCGCCGGAAGCGGATTCGAACCACTGCTTGGTGGAGAGGTTCAGCACGCCCACCGATCGCTCCGATCCGCGCAGGGTGATCGCCAGGAACTTGCCGTCGGTGCTCATGTTGGGGTTCTGGGCGATTCCGCCCTTCAAGGAAGTCTTGCCGTCGACCAGCTTGGCCTCACCCGTGCCGTCGCCCTTGGCCGTGAAGACGTCGGCGCCGCGCGAGAACAGGATGGACCCGTCCGGACGCCAGGTGGCCCAGGTGGAGTTGGGCACCAGGAGCTTTTCGCCGCTGCCATCCACGTTGATGATCCACGTATCCCAGCGCTCGGGGAAATTCGCGTTGGTTTCCGCCGTCCAGTCGAGCTTGGAGCGGGTGAACAGGATCCGGGTCCCGTCCGGCGAAATCCGCGGGTACCAGTCGGTCTTGTTCCCCTTGGTGACCTGACGGGTGTTCTGGCCGTCGGCGTCCATCGCGAAGATCTTGTGGTTGCCCACGCGGCTTGAAGACCACACGACGATCCCGTTGGCCTTGGCCCTAAGGGCCGCGAGCTTGGCCTGCTCGGAAGCGTCCGGGACCACCGGAGCTCCCTTGGGAGCCTGGGCCAGGGCCGCGGTGGCGACAAGAATCGGCAGAAGGAGAGCGGTGCGCTTCATGGCGACCTCACTTGGCCTTGATGGTGAAGACGGCGTCGGAGATGTCGTTGATCCCACCCTCGTTGTAGTCCATCACCTTGAGCTTGCAGGAACTACCGACCGGGAAGGGGATGATCTTCCTTGCGCTCGAGCTATAGATCGAGTCCGGAATTCCGATTTTGGTGGAGGTTTCTCCCTGGAGCGAGGCATAATTGACTTGCTGGGAAGTGAGTTCGAGCCAATCGCTGCCGCCGCAATCCACCCTGATTCTCACTCCTCCGGTAGGGGTCAGATTTGCCGACTTTGCCTGGACCGTGTCGAGATTGAACACCACATGGATCGAATCTCCCACCTTGAACGCCTCTCCTCCATTCGGGGACACCACCGTCATGCCGTTCTGACCCACGGGTGCCGGTGTCGAAGCGGGAGGTGCGACGGGAGACGAATCGTCGCCGCAGGAGACGAGCAACGCGAACATGGCGCATCCCGCCAGGAGATGCTTGGAAGCGATGGACATGGATAGCCTCGAAAGAAAGGGTGTTGGACCAAATTTACATGGACTCGTCGATCCGACTTCCCTTTGTAGGGCATGAATCATGCGCAAACAACCAAAACAGTCCCACCAGGACTCGAAGCTATTTTGGTTTCCCATGAATCACCGCCGACGGATCCTCCAAGGCCTTGTTCCTGCCATGGGCATCCTTGCCCTGCAAGGTTGCAACGAGCCCTGCCCGCCCTACCGCCCCAACTGCGCCGATGGCGCCGCATCGCCGATGCAATCGGCTCCGGCAGCGTTCGAGTCGGCGCCCTCCAAACGTTCCGCCGTCCAGGAAATCCCTGAGGGAATTTCCTGGACCACGTCAACTGAATCGCTTCAGAAATTCCTGGGCACCGACAGCTTCAAGATCGCGCTGGCCACCGGCAAGCGACTGTACTTGCTGTTGCCGGATCCGGACAAGTCGAAGACCCCGCGCAGTATCCGAATGGACTTCGGCGACGAAGGCCCGAATGGGTATCCAGGTCGTCCAAACGAACCTCTCTTTTCGCCGGATGGACGCTGGCTCGCCTACATCGGAATTTTCTCCAAGGGACGAACGGATTCCTACGTGCGTGAGGCGGTGGCAGGCCTGGGTTGGCGCATTCCATTGACCCGCGACCAATCCGGCTCCCTTCCAACGACCGCCCACCCGCATTGGTCAACCAATGGCAAGGAGACTTGGATCTACGCTGTGGATGTTCCGTTGGAAACCTCCTGGAACCAAAGCACGAAGTCGGTCAACGGTTTCACTTGGCGCACCCGCTTCCTGGATTCGGCCATCGGTCCTTGGGAGGTTGCGGCGATCGACGGAAAATCCGTGCCAGGCGCATTCAAGGGCGGAGTTTCACGTGATCAGAAATGGGTTGTCACCAGCTACCTGCAGACGGTTCTTTGGGAAGCCTCCAGCGGTAACGCATCGCTTCTCAATGGCGGCGATCAACAGTGCAATCCCAGCATCAACCCCTTTGCATCCGGATCCAACACCGATTTTTTCATGATCCTTGGCTTCGGTGGCAGCAAGCCCGTTCCCACCGTGACCGGTTCCGTCCTCGAAGGCCAGCACGAGCACCTGTGGATCTGGTCCAAGGAGGACAAGGCCGTCTGGGGCGCCGCCCTTCCCAACGTGGCCCCGCATCCTTCCGACGAAGTCCCCGGGCTTTCCTATTACGAGTGGCAGCGGCCCGAGTGGTCCACCCACCCCGACTTCGCCACCGCCTTCGCCAAGCGCACCGGCACGGACGACGGGGTGGGCTACGACCTGTTCATCGTCAAGCTGGGGCAAAGCGGCGGGGAGCTCGCCAACCACGACCGCACCACCCTCCTGGAACGCGGCCCGGTGCTGCGGGTGGCCACCGGATCCATCATCTCCTCCGACTGGAGCCATCTGTGGGTGAAGCCATGATTTCCAAGCGCCTTGCGATCTCGCTCTTCGCCCTACCTCTGGGCGTGGCCACCCTGGCGATCCTGCCGGGACAATTCCTGTCCAGGGCGACCTCCGACGACCCGCGCGAGGCGGCCTGGAACGCCATCGGCGGCTGCGGCGCGGGCGGCGGGGCGGGCTCCGCCGGCGCGGGCAAGTGGATCGGGCGCGGCGCCACGGGCGGCCGCTACGACCTCCAGGTGATGCAGAACCGCACCCTGGGCGCCGACTACATCTACGACGCCACCGCGCTGGATCTTTCCACCAAGATCCTGGAGACCTACACGGTGGGTGTTTCCGGAAGCTGGAAGGCCAACACCTTCGAAATCGACCGCTACAAGACCGGCTCCGACCCCTACGGCACCAAGACCGAGGTGGTGGGCGGCTTTGGCGACCTGGGACTGTCCGTATCGCGAAACTTCGGGGACATGAACCAGCACATGGTGGGACTCAGCCTGGGCCTGCCCACCGGTCGCCACGACATCAAGAGATTGTTCGACAACACCGACCCCGCCGACGGCACCCCCTGGATGCCTCCCCAGGTGCAGCCCGGCACGGGACACTACACCTTCGGCGTTTCCGCCGAAACGACCATCGACCGCGACTGGGGCTTGTACATCCTGGGAGGTAGCTACACCGCCGCCTGGGCCGTTGCCGCACCCTGCGGAAAAACGGGCAGCACTCTGGAACGCTACAAGGACTGCCAGGAGCACACGCCTTCTGCCTGGACCTGGAACCCCGCCGACCTTCGCCACAACCAGGACGACGACTACCACGGAGCCCCCGGCACCGGAGCCACACAGGCGGACAACCTGAGTCTGTACGCCCATGTGGGCTACAAGGAAGAGATGGCCACCCAGTCCGGCGGCATCTCGCTGTCGATTCCCATGGCTCCCACCTACAGCTTCGAGAAGGGCCCCGGCGGTCCAGGAAGCACCGTGCGCAAGAGCCAGGACGTGACCCTGAAGCTGAGCTACGGGGTGGAACTGAACCTGAACCCCCGCAATTTCCCCATCTTCCTGGCGGTGGGCGTGCCCTGGACCCTGAACCCCTTGGCCGACGGAAATCTCCCAGAAGTTCCACCCAACTACATCTTCACGGCGGGCATCAAGGGGACGTTCCTGTAGACCATCTCGCCCCGTGTCCCCTCTGCGACAAACCTCGGATCCTTGGGTCGGAATTTCGCGATCCCTTGACCCGATCTGACCCTTTCCGCACCGGGTGATATCTTTAGCCGCCCCCCAGTTCCGGAAGTACCGGAGGGGGATCGAACCGGATCTTGTTCCCGGAGTTGTTCATGGATTACGCTGCCCTCATCGCCAAAGAACTGAACCTGCAAGTGTGGCAGGTCGCCAATACGCTCGCTCTGCTCGCGGAGGGTGCAACCATCCCTTTCATCGCGCGCTACCGCAAGGAGCGTACCGGAGAGATGGACGAGACCGTCCTGCGCGAGGTTGACCACCGCTTCACCTACCTGAAGGAATTGGACGAGCGCCGCGCGGCCATCCTCAAATCCATCGAGGAGCAGGGCAAGCTCACTCCGGAACTCAAGGCCAAGATCGAAGCTTGCGCCCAGAAGACCGAGCTGGAAGACATCTACCTGCCCTACAAGCCCAAGCGCCGCACCCGGGCCATCATCGCCCGCGAGGCCGGCCTGGAGCCCCTGGCCCGCCTGTTCCAGGAAAAGCAAGCGGAAGGCTCGCTCACGCCGGAGGAACTGGCCAAGGAGTACATCTCCGAGGAGAAGGGCGTCCCCGACGAGGCCACCGCCGTGCGCATGGCCTGCGACATCCTGGCCGAAGAGCTTTCCGAAGTGCCGGAGATCCGCCAGTGGCTGCGCGGCCAGGCGGAGAAGGACGGCGTGATGCGCTGCGAAGCCCGCAAGGAATGGGTGGGCAAACGCACCAAGTTCGAGATGTACTACGACTTCAAGGAGAAGGTGGAGACCCTCCCCAGCCACCGCATCCTGGCCATCCGCCGCGGCGAGAAGGAAGACGTGCTGCGTTCCACCATCGAGGTGGACGTGGAGACGGCCGTGGGTTACGTGACCTCCAAGCTGGTCACCCATCCCTCCACCATGATCGGCATGGTCCTTTCCGCCACCGCCCGCGACGCCTACGAGCGCCTGCTGGCCCCTTCCATCGAGACCGACGTGCGCCTCTTGTTGAAGGAACACGCCGAAGGCGAGGCCTACAAGGTCTTCGGGAAGAACCTGGGCGACCTCCTGATGTACCCGCCCGCCGGCGCCAAGGTGGTGATCGGCGTGGACCCCGGGTTCCGCACCGGACAGAAGCTGGCCGTGGTGGACGACACAGGGAAGTTCCTGGAACACGCCACCGTCCATGCCCTGGAACCCGCCAACCAGTTCGAGGAAGCCACCCTGGTGTTCCTGGCCCTGTGCAAGCGCCACAAGCCCGTGCTGGTGGCCGTGGGCAACGGCACCGGCGGCCGCGAGATGGAATCCTTCCTGCGCAAGGTGATCAAGAACATCCCGGAAGAGGAAGGACGTCCCCACATCGTGATGGTCTCGGAAGCGGGCGCCTCGGTGTACTCGGCTTCCCCTCTGGCGGTCAAGGAGTTCCCGGAGCTGGACGTGACCATCCGCGGCGCGATCTCCATCGCCCGCCGCCTGCAGGATCCTCTCGCCGAACTGGTGAAGATCGATCCCAAGTCGATCGGCGTGGGCCAGTACCAGCACGACGTGAACCAGAACGAGCTGAAGAAGAACCTGGAGGAAATCGTCGAATCCTGCGTGAACCAGGTGGGCGTGAACCTCAACCAGGCCTCCGAAGCGCTCCTCTCCTACGTGTCGGGCATCACCAAGAACACGGCCAAGGAGATCGTCCAGCACCGCGACAAGGAAGGCGCCTTCAAGAGCCGCGACGAGCTGCGCAAGGTCAAGGGATTCGGTCCCAAGAGCTTCGAGCAGGCCGCGGGCTTCTTGCGTCTGGCCGAAGGCGAGAACCCCCTGGATCGTTCCGCCGTCCACCCCGAGCGCTACGCCCTGGTGGAGAAGATCGCCAAGGACCTGGACGTGTCGGTTTCCGACCTGATCGGCAACGCCGAGAAGATCCGTCAGATCGATCCGGTCAAGTACGTGTCCGACGAGGTGGGCCTGCCCACCCTCAAGGACATCTTGTCGGAGCTGGAAAAGCCCTCCCGCGACCCGCGCGCCGAGTTCGTGTACGCGAACTTCGACGAGAAGGTCTCCAAGATCGGCGATCTGCAGCCGGGCATGGCGCTGGAAGGATCGGTCACCAACGTGACCAATTTCGGAGCCTTCGTCGACATCGGCGTCCATCAGGACGGCTTGGTGCACATCTCGCAGATCTCCGACCGCTTCATCAAGGACGCCAAGGAAGTCCTTTCCGTCGGCCAGGTCGTGAAGGTGCGCGTGCTGGAGGTGGACCCCCAGCAAAAGCGCATCGCGCTGACCATGAAGTCGGACATGGAAGCCGCACGCGCCGCACGCGGCAGCTCCACGGAACGCCCCGAGCGCCGCGAGCCTCGCGAGCCCCGCGAACCGCGTGGCGAAGGCCGTCCCCAGGGCGACCGTCCCCGTGGACCGCGTCCCGAGGGCGGAGCCCCGCGTGGGGATCGTCCTCCCCGCGGTGAAGGCAGGCCGTTCGGTGGCGATCGCCCCCAAGGCGACCGTCCCCAGGGCGATCGCGGACCCCGTCCGGAAGGCGCCCGCGATGGCGGCCGTCCCGGCTTCGATCCCAACCGTCGCGAACAGGGTCGTCCCGGCCAGGGACGCCCGCAAGGGGATCGTCCCCAGGGCGGACCCGGCGGCCACGGCGCTCCCCGCGGCGATCGTCCCGATCGCGGCGATCGCGGACCCCGCGAGTGGATCGACCGTCCCCAGCAGGACCGCGGCCCTCGCCAGCCGGCCACGCTGGAAGGCCTCATGGAGAAGTTCGGCGGCCAGTCCGAGAAGAAGCAGAACAACGTGAAGCCCCCCATCTCGGTGAAGGCGCTCATGCGAGGCGGCCGATAGGCTTCAGGCGGGGGCCGATAGGCTTCAAGTCGTTCTCAACGTTATCGAAAGCTCACAAGGCCCGATCCTCCCAGCGGAGGGTCGGGCCTTTTTCGTTTCGGCGACTTGCCCCGTTGGTTGGGCAGCGCTGTTCTACCGATCATGCCCAATCGCGCATCCGGATCGGCCATATCTTCTCTGAACGGGCACCGCATCTGCCCCTGGTTCGTTTGGAGGATACCCATGTTCCGCAAAGCTCTGTTCCCCCTTCTCTGCGCCGCAACGTTTGCCGCCGCCATCCCGCTGCACATCGGGGAGTCGTGGGTGTGGCAGGTCACCAACCGCGACAATCTGGACCTCACCTATCGATCGGCCGTGGTGGTCGATTCGACCAGGATTCCCGCCGGAAAGGTTTGGACCTTGGTGGCCAGAGATTCGGTTCTGAAAAAATCCGACACCGCCAAGATCCTGGTGTGGCCGAGCGGGCGCCAGACCTGGTTGCGTCAATCGCGCTTCTTAAGCTGGGAGCTGCAACCTCGGGATCCCGGGGACACCACGGTGGTGGTTTTGGGAGCGGACACATCCTCGGTCTGGGGCGAGGCGTCCTCGCTGGAACCGGTCGTTCATGCCAACCGGTTCGTCTCCATCGCGGAGAAACGGACCTGCGACTCCCTGCAGAAGCTGGAGCCAGAGCGTTCCTGCGACAGCATCGTGGTGGGGAGATCCCGTGTCGCCGTCGACGCCAAGTCCGTGGCATTCAAAGCGGAATCGGTCGTGAAATCCACTCCCCTCCCGGTCCACATTTGGAGCGATACCCTGGGCATGGCGCGAGCTCTGACCTACCATCGGAGTCGGAGGGGAATCGATTGGCGACTCGTTTCCCACAATCTCCATCCGATCGCTCCTCCGATGGATGAACTGGGCATTCCCGCGACCCAGACCGTCTTTGAATGGTCGGCGAGTTCCGGGAGTGCCTCCAGCTCCCAAAGTATGGGATCCGGTTCGGGCTCGAGTTCCATCGGAACGTGGAGCAACATCCGTTGGAAGATCTCCGGTCACGAGTCCGATTCGGCTGGCTGGGCGGGGCTTTCCGTTTCCCAGACCGTCATCACCTGCTCGAAGGTCCGTTCCTGCACACCCAGTAGATATGCCAATTGCGGAACCATCATCGATGACAGTGTCTGCCAGGCTCCGGTCGTCGAGGATCTGGTGATCTGGATCCATCCCGGGAGGGGTCAGTCCTTCGCGAACAAGACCAAAGTTCCCTCGCTTCAAATCGGTTGGATTCGTTCATGGGAGACCGCCCCAACGATGGACTCTATCGCCATCGCGCGGGTCTGGGAATCCCGGGATCCACTCGGCTCCCAAGCGGAAGCCTACGTGGAGGTGTGGAAGGACGGGGCTCTTGCCGAATTGAGCTATTCCGCCTCGTCGTACCAGAATAGCGGGTTCTGGTCCAGCTCCAGCGGGAGCTCTGCCTCCTCCTACAAGCTGATCGGGATCTACCCTCCCGGCACCGAGCCTCCCGTTTCCATCCGTCCCAAGGCCTCGAACATCACCAGCTTGAAGGACCTCGCCCAGACCTTCCCGAACACTCCCGTCCGCTGGTCCACCGCCTCCGGGCGCACCGGCACCATTGCTGCGTCGGAAATTGTTCAATTCCCCGTCGCATTGCGCGGGAAGACGGTGTTCCTGCTGGCCCGTCTTCCGGATGGGCGCGTCTGGCAGGGCACGCACGTGGTGCCGTAGCGCCACCGGGGCAGCCGGTGATGTCCCGATCCTCCCCGTCGAGGGTCGGGCCTTTTTGCTGCGCTTCATCTGGCTCCGGTTGTCCCATGCTGTTCTACCAATCATGCCCAATCGCGCATCCAGATCGGCCATATCTTCTCTGAACGGGCACCGCATCTGCCCCTGGTTCGTTTGGAGGATACCCATGTTCCGCAAAGCTCTGCTCCCCCTTCTCTGCGCCGCAACGATTGCCGCCGCCATCCCGCTGCACATCGGGGAGTCGTGGGCGTGGCAGGTCACCAATCGAGACAGCCTGGACCTCACCTATCGATCGGCCGTGGTGGTCGATTCGACCAGGATTCCAGCGGGAAAGGTTTGGACCTTGGTGGCCAGAGACTCGGTTCTGAAAAAATCCGACACCGCCAAGATCCTGGTGTGGCCGAACGGACGCCAGACCTGGTTGCGTCAATCCGTTTACTTGAACTGGGAGCTGCAACCTCGAGATTCCGGGGACACCTCGATCTTCGTGATCGGTACGGACACTACATCCATCTGGGGGGAGGCCTCGTCGCTGGAGCCAGGCGTACACAACAAGTGGTCACAGGAATCAAGCTCTCGACATAGCCGGTTCGCCGGAAATGGAGTTATGAAAATTTGCGATTCCCTGCCGAGCAAAATCTCGAAGCAAAATTGTGACGATGTCGAGGTGGGGACCACTTTTGTGTTCGTCGATGGGAAAACAGTGAGGTATGAATTCCTCTATTCCATGGAATCGAACCCCGCCCCCATCCACGTCTGGAGCGACACGCTGGGGATGGAACGGGCCCTGACGTTCTATCAAAGCCCGAGGGGCCGCGATTGGCGACTCGTATCTCACAATCGCCGATCGATCGCGCCGCCGAGGGACGACTTGCGAATCCCCGTACCTCAGACGACGGCTTCTTGGGTCGTGAAGACAACAGAATCCAGTCGCTCGTATGATTATAAGACTGGCCTGGGAGGATCGACATACCTCATCCAGCACCTCCGCTGGAAGATTTCCGCCCGGCTGCCGGATTCGGCGGGATGGACAGGAATTGGAATTTCCCAGAGCTCAACCACTTGTACCTGGAGTACCTACTACCCCCAAGCCTACATGTCCCCCCCGCTCGAAGATACCACCGATACGATCTGTGAGCCCCCGGTGCTCGATGATGTTGTTGTCCGGATCCATCCAGATCGGGGACAATCCTTTTCCAACGCAACGAATCTTCCCCCACTCCAAATCAGTTGGATACGTCCTTGGGAAAGGTTGGGAACAAGCGACTCCACCACCACGCTTCGATCCTGGGACGGGTGGGAAGGGAACCACCGTAAACTTGGCGGATCCTACATGGATGTATGGAAGAAGGGGGTCTTAACTGGTTGGAGTTCTTACTTCTGGAGCAATTCCTTCGCTGGCGCTTGGCTCGTTTGGTTCGCAGGCGACCAAAAACCGTCCTCCTTCGAGCTGATCGGGATCTACCCTCCCGGCACCGAGCCTCCCTCGTCCATCCGCTCCAAGGCCTCGAACATCACCAGCTTGAAGGATCTCGCCCACACCTTCCCGAACACCCCCATCCGCTGGTCCACCGCCGCCGGCCGCACCGGCACGCTCATGGCGTCGGAAATTGTCCAACGCCCCGCCGCCCTGCGCGGGAAGACCTTGTTCTTGCAGGCCCGCCTCCCCGACGGGCGCCTGTGGCAGGGGACGCACGTGGTGCCGTGAACGCACTTCGGCATCAGACCGAGGGCGGCTCCTGGACAGTGGAAGCAGGCGTTTCCACAGTGCTCCCGCGAGCCGACCTTCCCCAGCGGGCGATCGGCTCCAGACCCTTGGCGCGGAACGAGAGCGCGAAGGTGGTCGCGCCCGCCCATCCCGCGAAGAACACCAGAAGCTGGGCCCGGTCCCAGGCGGGCAGCATCTCGCCTTGCAGGGAAGAGTTGGTCGGATCCTGCGATGTTCCCTGGAGCAGACCGCGGGCGATCCCACCCATCAACAGGTAGCCTCCGAATCCCAGCAACGTCGCCAGCACACCTTGGATGCGGGGGCGGAACACGAGCGCCGTGGCCACCGCCCCCAGGCAGGTGAGGCCCAACAAGCCCCAGAGACTCCACCGCAGGTTCCTCGCGAATTTCGCGTCCTCGTCCAGTCGTTCCTCCCTCGAGGGACCGTCGTCCTCCTCGAAGAGGCTCGCGTGCGGGGATTTCTCGCGCTCCATAAGCGGCCCCTTGGGCGAGACCAGTTCCATGACCGTGAACCGCTGGACCTTGTCGTCGCAGGAAACCTCCAGGATGGGAAAAAGCACCACCAGGAGAAACGCGGCGAACAGGAACGCCGGAGACAAGAAGTGTCTGATGGCGACGAGGATCGTTTTCATCGGGATTCCTGCTTTCGAGTGGCTTCATCCACGAAGGTAGATCCGCGAGCCGCCAACCCGAGCCGCAAGCTGGCTAGCTCGGCCAATCCTCCAGCTCGGCCAGCAGCTCCGGGAGCGACACCACTTTCACGTGGTCGGCCAGCGGCCATCCGGACTCGATCGGCGCAACGATCCTCGCGTGGGGCTTTCCGAGGTCTTCCAGACCTTGCCAGAATCCGCGTGTGGCTTCCGGTGCGCTGGATCGCTTGAACTCCACGGCCAGTTTCCGCGTTCCTTGGGTCAGCACGAGGTCGATCTCCGTTCCCGACTGGGTGCGGTAGAAGGTGGGCTGCGCGCGCGGCACCGCTCGCAGGATCTCTTCCATCGCATAGCCCTCCCACGATGCTCCCACCACGGGATGTCCCTGGAGATCCTCCAGCCCTTCGATTTCCAGCAACGCGTGCACGACTCCCGAATCGCGCCAGAACACCTTGGGGGACTTGACCAGGCGCTTGCCCAGATTCGCCTCGTGGGGCGCCAGCAGGCGGACCAGGAACGACTTTTCCAGAAGCTCCACGTAATGCTTGGCGGTCGGGACGCTCACCGCGGCGGATTCCGCCAGACGACTCCAGTTCAAAATCTGTCCATGGAGATGCGCCAACATCCGCACGAAACGCTCGAACAGAGGCAGGCGGACTTCCACCCCGAACGACGGCACGTCCCGCTCCAGGAAGGTCCGCAGGAAATCCTCCCGCCATCGCAGGCTCGAAGGGTCGCCGGCGGCCAACAGACTGTCCGGGAATCCGCCGCGTAGCCAGTGGGCCTCCAGGGATACGCCTCCCGCGAGGATTTCCGGCAGCGTGAACGGGGTCAATTCCCGATAGCGGATCCGACCCGCCAAACTCTCGGAGGATTGGCGCAGCAGGTCGCGGGAAGCCGAGCCCAGCAACAGGAACCGACCCGGATGGCGATGCTGATCCACCAATGACCGAAGGACCGGAAACAGATCCGGCACCCGTTGGATCTCGTCGAGGATCACCAATCGATCCGCAAGAGGCCCCAGAAACAGCTCCGGATCCGACAGCTTTCGCAGATCAGAAGGCCGCTCCAGATCCAGGTAGACCGCACCGTGTGTCGAACTGGCCAAAACCTTGGCCAGAGTGGTTTTGCCACACTGGCGAGGGCCCAGGAGTGCCACCACGGGCACTTCCTCCAAATCCTTTTGCAGAACCGGCTCGCACTCTCGCCTCATCCTTGTAAATCTATAAGTGCACTTTGCAATTTACAAGGATAAGTCCGCGCTCACCCCTCGAAGCGACCCGGCGCGAAGGCGCCGAATCGGTCCTTCTGGTACAGGAGCCCGCGCGCCCACTCCAGGGTGGCGGGAAGGCGGCGGCGCTCGGAGCGTCCCGGCACCCAGGCGTACTCCAGGGCCAAGGCGTGGGACAGCACGGCATCCACCGGAGCGGTTCCGCTGAGGCGCTCCAGCGAAACGTGCTCCTCGCCGTGGGCACCGGACACGGTCACCATGGCCAGATCCGCCGAGGCCACACCGGTCTCCACCGGCATCCAGGCGAACGTACGTCCCGAGAAGGCACGCGGTGCCGATCTGCGCCGCATCTTCCAGGCGGTGGCCGAAGGAGCGAGGTGTTCCAGGAACGAATGGGGCAGATCCAGGGATTCGTCCACGTGGACCACCAGAGCGGAAGGCTCGACTTTCCAGAGGCGGGAGGCCAGGTTCCGGATGAACCCGGTCTCGGCAAGATCGGTGAAGCGGAAGGGAAGGACCGCGCTTCCCACCAATCGACCAGTGGGATCCAGAAGAGCCAGGGCCAGGTGGTGCATCTTGCCGTACAGGAAGGCGTGGGCGATTCCCAGCGCGTAGGGCATGCCTTCCAGGTTCAGACGCCAAGGGTCGCCCCCGGCGATGCGCACGCACTCCAGGAACAATGCGGAAGCCTGGCCCGATGCTTTCGGCGACTGGGGCTGGATCACCATGGGCGACTTGGGATCCATGGGCAATTCCAGGCTTCCGGGCAGTGCCTCGGCGGCGAACTGCAACGCGACCCCGTTCCAATGGGACGCGCGCTGGTTGAGCGCGTGGGCGGTGGCCGTGGCCAAGTCGGGCCGCAGGCCCGTGAGGTGGAAGGTGGCCGGCGGAAGGCGAGGAACGCGCACGGACATGTCGCCGCGCTGGGCCTTCTGGAAGATGTCGTCCATGTGGACGCGCCGCCCTTCCCAATCAAGGCCGTGGAAGTCGGGAAGATCCAGATGGAATTCAGACAGCCCCAGAGTGTTCGCTTCCTGAGGATCGGGAGCGATGGACAGACCGATGGGATCCAATGTTCCGTTGGCGAACCATCCCCGCAGAGCCTGGATCACCTGCTGGGCGGAAAGATCCCCGGGCTGTTCGGAAAGGACCACTGCCACGGGATCGCCGGGGCGCACGAATTTGGCACGGCGACCGATCTGGAGCGTGGTGCCGTTCACGCCTTTCTTGGGGTGGGCCGAAGCCACCGACACCCCTTCCAGGGGAAACCAGACATCCAGGGCCCGATGCCCATGCTCGGAAAGAGCCGTGGGACGGGCGTCCATCAACCTGCGGACGGGATGCGCCCAAAGCAGGAACTGATCCTTGGACTTGCCTTCCAGATGCAGCTCCAGGCCGTGCACTTCCATCTTTCCGTCGGGCAGTTCCCGATGCTCGATGGTCACGAATCCCGTGCGCACGTCGACGAACAACTTCTTCTGCTTGAGGATCCGCAGAAGCAGCAGGAGCGCCAGTCCCCGCGTTCCCTGGTTGGTGAAATCCGGCTTCCAGGCGCCCTCGCGCCCACCGGTGAGGTGGTCGCCCTCGGGGTTGTCGGGATGTCCCAAGGTGAAGATTTCCTTCCCCGCCTGGCGAGCACCGTTCCACGGGTCCTCCTGGCGGAGGGTTTCCAGGACCTGGCGAACCGGCTGGCCGGGTTCGGGGGTCCACAAGAAGCCGGAGATCTCGCCGCCACCGTGGCGGCCGCTGAAGGCGGTCAGGTAGAGGGACATGCCATGGAATATAGAAGCCCCGCACCCTGGCTGGATCCGCCAAATGCGGTTCCTAGCGAGGCCCCACCCCCTGGTAGCGATCCGGATCGAACTCCTCGATGTCGATCTTGCCGAAGTCCTTGAGGGGCTTTTCCACGCTGGTGGACGTCCGGTCCGGAGCGTCCGGCGACATTTCCAGGTTTTCCGTGGACACCTCCACCAGTTGCCAGGTCCGGTCGCGGCGGGACCATCCGAACCGGAAGGACTGGCAGGACCGGCTGGGACCACCTCCCGAACCCGAAGGTAGACGGCAGGATGGAGGTGAAAGGGCTTCTGGTCACTCAAGGCTCCTCGGAAAGATTCTCCAGACAGAAATCTACGGGAACATCCACGGTGTTCTTGCCCGGGGCCACGATGGAAACATCCTTCAATGGCTCCCGGGCGTAGGTCTTGCCCGTCGCAGGAGACCAGCAGGTGGTGTTGAAGTCCTCCCAGGCGATCACTCCCGAGGCTCCCGACACGTCCGCGCACCAGCGCCCGGCGGCGGTGCCGGAGTGGTCCTGGATCTGGATGCGCAGGTCGGAGCCCCCTGGATTGGCGATCTGGTAGCGGATCCCCGAGCCCGTGGGCGTGTACTGCAGGCTGGGAGGCTCGGCGGCCCCGGCCGGCGGCAGCGCCTCCTGGTTGAGGCTGATGCCCACCATGACCACGCCTCCGTAATCGGGATCCTTGCCCACCGTGCCCTGGGCGCACAGGCGCGTGTCCACGGAGGTGATGGCCGAATAGTCCGCGGGCGCCACCGTGGATCCCGTCACCAGGGCCAACGTCCAGGCATAGCCCTTCCAGGCGCCGCTGGTCACGTAGCCGCCCGTACCCAATTGCATTCCCGTGGTGCGCGGCTTTGTGGTGGTGTCCGGAATGCCTGGAAGGTCCGTGGTGTCCGGTTTCACCGTGGTATCGCCTTTCACGGCGGGAATCGGTGCGGAGGAGGGGCCGACGGGATTGGTCTCGGACTCCGTGCAGGAAAGGACGGCCAGGGAGAGCGCGCAAAGAATGGAAGCATTTGAGGAATGCATGGCGAAGCCTCCGGTTGACGTGGTTCGGTGGACGGCGCCGGCCTCTGGGACCGCGATACCCGTCATAGGATTTGGTTTCCAGTCGGAGCCCAAGGGTTCTTGATTTTTTGGCAAAGCTGGGACGGAAGGGATTCCCGGTTCTTGCCGGTCTGCGGAACTAGGTTGGCTGTTCGAAATAATTCCACGTGCGCAAGTGCCCATGGGAATTCCATCTTTTTGGCTGAAACGACTGGCGGGCGATCCGCCCGTCGCAACGGAGCGACCATGACTCATCCCGCACCCAACGCAACGCCTCTCCCGTCTGCCCTGTGGAAGACGTGTCTGGTGGTGCTGGCCCTCCTCGGAGGAGTGGAGACCGTCTCGGGAGCCCCTCCGACGACCTTTCCCGCCCCGACGGGAGCCGGCAGGGCGCCCTCGCTGTCGGGAACCCTCTACGACTACCGCATGCGCGATCTGCGGGGCCTGGACACGTCGGTCTATTTCCCTTTCGCCTTCGGGTCCCCCTATGGCGAGATCCCCGGTCTGCTCCAGAGTCGTCTGTCTCCAAACGGGCGCCCCGTCTGGAGCGGCGTCCCGCTGTGCAAAACCCACCCGGACCCGGCACGTCCCTGCGAAGACTCGCTGAACGCGCCCGACCGCTGGTTTTCCGCACGTGCCGGCAAGAATCTGGCGATTCCCCTGGAGCTTCCCTTGGAGGCAGGGACGGGGGATTCGCTCGGGTTCCTCGACAGCTTCTTCTTCCCATTGGACGCCTTCCGGTTCTTGCCCGGCGGCTTGCTGATCAATCCCTTCTTCGACCAGATGATCGGACAAGACCTGGAAATCCACGATTTCGGCTTCTGCCTGGAGCTGCATGCCCGTGTGCAGCCACGCGATTCCGGCCGACTGACCATCACCGGCGACGACGACACCTGGGTGTTCGTGGACGGCGAGATCGCGGTGGACATGGGCGGCCTGCATCCGGCCACCACCCAGCGGATCGCCTTGGCGCCCCGCCAGGGAAAGACGGACAAACCGGTTGCGCTGGACATCTTCCACTGCGAACGCATGCCCAACGAATCCGTGTTCGGGATCTCCCTGAACGTGCCCGTCCTTCCTTCGGACAGCGTGGTGGATACGCTTCCGATCTCCGGCCGACTCCGCGAACCAGGCGCCGCCGGAACCCTTTCGTTGCGTCAAAGCGTCGGCACCCTCGCCATCGACGTTTCCGCAAGCCAGGCCTGGACCCTGGAGCTGCGCGACCTGGACGGAAGGCTGCAACGGTCCCTGTCCGGCATGGGCCCCGCCACCACGCCGCTGACAAATCCAGGCATCTCAGTCGCCCTGCTGCGGTCGGGAACGGAAACGATCACCGGAAGGTTCGTGCACTCGCGCTGACCCTGGGGCCCCGAGAAGCCAAACAAAGCGGCAATCGACTAGATTGATGGGCACCGATCGCACCCTTCTTCCCTGCGACGGCAGGAGTTTCCCAATCATGCCCCCTCCGAATCCTCGCGGACGATTCTCGCGCATCCTGACCGCACTGTTCCTTGGCGCAGCCGCTCTCCCCGCTCAAGCGGCGAGCCCGAAGACCTTGATGATCCTGGTCGACTGGTGGTGGCAACGCGACCAGATGGACACCCTCGTGGATCTCAAGGTGACGATGCCCGCCAACCTCGTCAAACGCACCGACGGATCCGCACTGCCGCCCCTTGTACCCACCAAGGCATACACAGGTGAACCACTGTCCTGGTGGTACTCGCTGGACCCGTTCCATCCCGACCAGTACATGATGGGACGCATCCAATTCAACACCACGTACTATCGCGTCTGGTTCCAGAACGATTCCACGATGCACGCCGCGGCGGGCGACACGCTGTTCTTGCCGGACACCCAGACCACGTTCGCCTACCAGAACATGCGGACCGGAGTCAAGGTGGTGGACACACTCGAGGCCACCCTTCCCAAGCGTTTCGTGTTTCCGGACACCGCCAGATACCTGGGACCCAAGGCCTATCGCGCCGCGAACAAATCGGAGACGCAGATGTTGAACGTCCGTCCCACGATCGGCGGTGATCTCGCTCCTGGCAGGATCGACAGCTGCATGGAGAGCTTCGCTTCCGACACCCTTTGGCTCCAGTGGAGAGTCGGCAACTTCCCTGCAAGCGCGATCGCCAATGCCAATGACATGAAGTGCTTCGATCACAATCCGTTCCTTGAGCCGCACGGCAGCGTGGCGGTCTTCGCGCCCTGGACCGGAGCGAAGGCCTGGATGGTGGTCAACGGAGGAGAGGTTCCCCTGCGTCGCGGTCCAATCGACGGCTGGTTCCAGGGCGAGGTCTGGTCCGCCCCCAAGGACGTGTCTCCGGCCTCCGTGACCTTCCGGTTCCTGCGTTCGGACGGCGAGGTGAGACGCATCGACTCCTCGGGGTCGCCCTTCCACTTCACCTGGAAGTCCAAGCAACGGATCATCCAGCCCACCCTGGGCACCCTTGATGGGTACGACAGCACCGAACGGCGTCCACCCGTGGTGTTCGCCTGGACATCCCCCTGGGCATCGCGCAGTGCCTTTCTCCGCTTCGGTGGGGACGAAGGGATCCAAGGCCAATGGTCGCCCAAGGGATTCTTCGCGGCCACCATCTGGGGACGCCCCCGGGAAGCATCGCTTTCGACCTTCGAGCGGGACTCGACCACGGCCGCCGTCCCTGTGCCGCCGTCTTCGAACGGGAACCTTCCGGACACGGTCTGGCTCACCGCGAAACCCTCCTCGAACTTCGCGGGTAGGCTCCACGGCACGTTCTACGACTACCGGGTGGGAAACCCCCAGGCGAAGGACACCAACGACGTTTCGCCCAAGGACACCAACGCCTACTTCCCCTTCTCCCAGACCGTCAATACCGGCCTTCTGGAGGGTCTTCTCCACAAACGCCTGAGCTCCGCGGGAAGGCCCCGAGCCACCGGCAACACCATCTGCGGAATGTACCAGAGCTACGTGGAGAACACCCTCAAGGACACCCGGACCTGCCTGGACTCGGCGAACAGCCCCGCCATGTGGTTCGGCCCGGTCGTGCTCGGCTCCAAGACCTGGAACGCATCCTTCACGGCCACCGTCGAGCTGACACGATTCGATTCGACCCGGATCGCGTTCGTGGACACCTCGTTCTTCCCCTTGGATTCGGCCTTGCAACTCCCCGGATCCACCCAGCCCAATCCCTTCCGCGACACCATCCACGGCAGGGATGGCCGTCCCCACAACTTCGGCTACTGCATGGAACTCCACGGGCAGGCCCAGACCACGCACGGAGCGACGTTCACCCTGAAGGCCGACGACGACACGTGGATCTTCGTGGACAGCCAACTGGTGGTGGACCTGGGGGGACAGCACTCGGAAATCTCCGCCTCCTTCTCCATGGAACGGCTCCCCTTGCCTTTGCCTCCCGTGGTCTCGCTGGACATCTTCCACTGCGAACGCCACGTCCAGGACTCGAGGTTCGCCTTCACGGCGAACTTCCCCATCCACCCGGTGGGAACCCTGAAGTCTCCTTCCCGCATCTCGTCCCCGCGCCCGGCGCCCGCCGCAAGCAGGCGGATCTCCATGCAGGCGCGTGGCAGGTTCCTGTCCATCGATGCATCTCCCGATCACGCCTGGACACTGGAGCTGCGCGATGCCCTCGGCAGGGTGGAGTCGATGCGCACGGGCGTCGGCCCGACCGTCATCCCCATGTCGCGTCCCGGCGTCGTGTTCGCACGCCTGCGGTCCGAGGGCCGGACCATCCAGGGAACCTTCGTGCGTTCGCGCTGAGTCCCTCCTTTCCTAGTTTGGACGCATGACGTTCCTTCCCTCACGCGTGCGTCCCTTCGCCGCCGCTGCGCTTGCCACATCGCTCGCGATCTCCGGAAGTTTCGGACAGAATCTGGTCGCAGTGGATGGCACCGTGATGGGCGGCGTCCGGTCCGGAACCTGGCGGGGCCTGTCCGACCTTGGCGGATGGTCGGCGACCGCGAAGGGATCCTGGACGCTCCATGCCCCGGGCCACAAACCGCAGCGCGCCAAGCCCAATTCCGTGGAACAGGACGAAGAGCATTGCGGCGAAGGGGGCAGCGTGGTCTTCCGGTCCAACCCGTTTCCGGAGGATGCGCGACCCGTGGTGGCCGTGCAGGGGGAGTGGAATCCCTTCCCCCGGTCTCCCAAGCCCCAGGGAACCACCAACAAGACCTACCAGCAGGTGGTGCGCGACGTATTGGCCAAGAACGGACTCCGCGACGTTCCCATCGCGATCGGTCGGATGGACAGGATCGACCTGGACGGCGACGGAACGGAGGAGGTGGTCCTCCACGCGCAGGCCGAAGGCACGCAGACCCAGGACGGCAAGCTCTCCTTCTTCTACAGCATCCTGGTGGTCCGCAGACTGGAGCGGGGAACGGTCGTGGACCACATCCTGCCCCAGGGCGGCACGGCGGGAACCGCCCTGGGTCGCGACCTGGATTGGTCCAACCGCATGGATCTGACCTTGGATGGATACGCCGACCTGGACGGCGACGGGATCCTGGA
This sequence comes from Fibrobacteria bacterium, assembly GCA_035352895.1. Lineage (GTDB taxonomy): Bacteria > Fibrobacterota > Fibrobacteria > UBA5070 > UBA5070 > UBA5070. The sequence continues at coordinate 76,662 of DAOPYN010000006.1, forward strand.
GATCCTGGTGTCCGAACACGCGGTGGACTACGGCGGCAACACCGCCTGGAAGCTGGGGGCCAAGGGATTGTCGATCCTGGCCCACGAAAGCTGCGGGGCCTGAGGCTCCGGATCGGTCAGTTCTCGAAGCGCCGGATGAACTCGTCGGCGTCGTAGCCGGTCCAGGGGATCTTCCCGAATTCCTTGGAGGTCCGGATCGTCGGAGGCTCGTCCGCACCGTCCTCGTGGAACAGGTGGAACTGGTTGGACGCCTCCGCGATAAGCCAATTTCTGTCATCACTGGACCAGCGGAAGACCTGGCGACGCGACACCTTCTGGGCCGCTCCGCTCATGTCCTCGAGCGCGAACCAACCGCTTCCGGCGTCCAGGCGGGTGAACGGGTCGCCCAGAGCCCCGCCCGAACGCGGCCCACCGATGGCCCGGTCGTTGGAGCCAAGGAGGGCGAGCCGGCCTCCTGGCAGGATCCTCGCGATCCACAACCTGCGGGTTCCGTCGGCGAAGCGATCCGCACGCCCGGATTCCGGATCGTTCGATTCGGTGGCGAAGACCACCTCCTTGGCGCCATCCCCGTCCAGATCGGCCACCTTCCTGGCCAAGAACCGCCACCCCGGCTCCAGAAGGAAGTGCCGGCGCGCGAAGGAGTCCAGCACAAACTGCTCCAGCCCCAGGGACGGATCGGCGCGGACCTGGTTTGCCACCCACCGGGATTTCCCATCCCCGGCCGGATCCAGCTTCCAGCTTTCCCGGGCCTCGGCGACCGTCCAGGTCGCCTGCTCCTCGGACCAGGCGAAGCGGATCCGCTGTACCAGGGAATCCCTCCCGGGAACGAACCTGGACAGGGCGATGGATCCCTCGGCCAGTTCCACCCGCACGCGGGAAGCCAGGAGGGAATCCGGGCACCCCTTCGCGTCCATGGCGTCGCTGGACACCACTGCGTCGTCCAACCCGAAGGTCCCATCCTCCCTTCGCAAGGAAACGACGAAAACCGGCAGCCAGCAGGGACGTCCCAGTTCGTCCAGCTTCTCGCCCGGCCTCCTGAACAGGAAGGCGAGATCCCCGCGTCCGTCCCGGTCGAGATCCGCCTTGCCGCTCCAGACGAGGCGGGCTTCCGGATCCAACCGGTCGGCCAGAAGCGAGGCGAGCTCGGCGGAGGGATCCGTCTTGCCAACGGAATCCACCATATCTGCCGGGAGGGGATCCTTCCGGACGGCCCCGCCCGCGCAGGCGACGCACAGCGCGGCCGCGATCCCCATCCAGCATCCACCGGCGATTGGAAGCGATCTTCGCATTGGGATTTCCAATTAAGAACTTGCCGGAGCTTCGCGGAATCGCCTCCCCTCCGGCGGCGTCTCACGGAGCGGACAAGGCCAGGCTTTTCCGGACTCCGTCGGGCCCCTCCCAGAGGGCCCACCCCTGCCGCGCTCCCCGCGGCCAGGACCAGGATCCATGCCAGGAGCCCGCCTCCACCCGCACGTCCACATCCAGGAGCCTGCGCCCCCGGGTGTCCACCACGCGCAGCCTCCCCTGTCCCGACCGGGTGTCCGTCCCCTCCAGATGGAGCCGCCCCCGCCCCACCCAGACCCGCAGGGTCGTGCGGGCGGTCCGTCGCGGCTCCAGGGAAGTTCCGGCTTCGTCGCGGAACCGTACGGCCGCCTGGAAGGGCTCCACCGGATCGCCGCGGACCGCTCCCCGCTCGTCCACCCACGTTCCCGCCCCCACCCGGACCGGAACCGGCATGGCCGCGTCGGCGACGGTCAACAGCACCCGCGGCCCGTGTTGCATTCGCGTCGTGTCCAGCCGGTTCCACCGGATGGCCCGAAGCGACAAGGAGGAGTCCGCCCCCCGAAGCTGGAAATCCACGCGGGCGTTGGTGTCGGATTCGGTGATCCGAAACACGGTCCGATAGGACTTCCACGCCGTGTCCAGCTGGAAGTCCTTAAAGGCGCCCAGCTTGCGATAGGGGCTGTGTCCCATCAGGGGCTGGACCCGCACGCGCATCCCCGCCGACGCCGCCCTGGCCGAAAAGGTGAACGCGTGCAGATCTCCCGCCGCCACGGCCGATCCCGCGACGTGCAGCACCAGGCCCGTGGGCTTGGAAGCGGTGTCCGCGTAACGGACATCGAAAGCGACGGAATCCGTCACACTTTCCGGCCGCACGGCGAGCTTGACCGAGGCCGGATATCCCTGCCACCCACGCACCCCGTAGCCGTCCACGACGGGAAAGAGGTCGGCGGGATGCTCCGCCAAATCCGGCCTGGCCAGCCGGAGGAGGTCGCCACCGTCCCTTTGGCAGGTGGCCTCCAGCGGATCCACGCGACATTCGATGTTTCCCGCAAGTTCGACCGGCACGGCGGGGTTGGGCACCACCAGAACGGTGTTCGCGGCCACCTGGCCTTCGAGGGAGACCACCAGGTTGGAATCGAACCGGTTGCCCTCCATGGGGTCGCGGATGGTGGTGTCGCGGTAGACCTGCAGCGCCATCTGGTTTGCGAAGAAGACGTTCCCCACGACGGTGTCGGACCGGTTGTCGTGCATCAGGACCCCATCCATGCAGCCGGACACCGTGTTTTCGCGGATGCTCATCCCCGATGCGGCGAGATCCAGGTAGATGCCCTGCCCCTGGCGTCCATGCGACGCCCCCTGGGTGTTGCCCCGGGTGTCGCGCACGACGTTGCGCCGCAGCCGGCTGCGCACCCCGTTGGAATCGGCGTACTTCAGCGAGAACGTGTAGAAGCCCCCGCCGTCGTTCTGCTCCTGGACGGCGCTGTCGACCACGTTCTCCTCCAGGATCTGATCCTTGCCGGAAAAATGGACCCCCGTCCAGGCGGTCCACCGCACCACGGACCTCCGCAGGACGCCGGAATCGCCGTTGAGCTGGATCCCCCGTCCACCACAGCACTCCCTGCCGTACCCTTGGGGACCCAGGGCGGCATGGCGGCCGATGCCAACCACGGTGTCGCGTTCCATGGTTCCCCGGGCACCCAGGATCCCCAGGCCTCCGGTGGTGGCGCCCTCCACCCGGGTGTCGCGGATGGAATTGCCGCGGCCCCACAGGCGCACGCCCCACTGGTCCACACCGCGCACCAGGACCTCGCGCACCTCGATTCCCGAGCTTCCTTCGCCGCAGATGCCGTTTTCCGTCTGGCCGGAGAATCCGATCCCGCGGATGACGATGTCGTGGCGGCCTCCGCGCAGGTTCACCCCGCAGGGACGGATCCCCAGCTCCGCACGGACGCGGGATGGATCCTCGCCGGGAGCCGGTCGCCACCACACCTTCCCGGTAACCGAATCCTGCGCCCACTGGTCGTCGCCGGACAGCGCCTGGGGCACTCCCGCCACGAACCACCCCCAGCCCTCGGTGAGCGGCTTGAAGGCCGGGCTGGAAAGCGAAATCCGTTTGCCGCATTGATCCGCGATGCGCCTGCCATCCTGGTTCCAGGCCGCCGACTTCAGATGGACCCAAGCCCCGGTCCAGGATCCTTCGGGGAGGTCGGCCGCCTCGAAGGCGGAGTCGCCCTCGGGCTTGCGGATGGGAAACCAACCGGTGTCCGGAAGCCGCGCGGCGCGGCGCACGCGACCATCCACCGAAAGGAGGAAGGCGCGCGTGGCGACAGGTCCTGTCGTCTCCCAGGCACCGGGACTTGAGGTGGAGCGGGTCCATCCGTCCAGCGCCACGCTACCCAGGATCCATGGGCGATCCGTGCCGGATCCGTAGGCTCCCACCTGCAAGGGGGCGGTCCAGGGAGGTGCCGATTGGCGTGGCGTGAACGTACCGCGCAGGGTGTCGCCGCGCTGGAGGAGCACCGAATCCCCGGGACGCAGGACCACGGAGTCCAGCCGTTCCAGGGACCGCCAGGGGGTGGCGGGATCCATCGCCTGGACCGGCGTTCGGGAATCGTCGCCCGACCGCGACGAGACATGGTAGGTGGCTCCCTGCACGGAGGCGCAGACCAGGGCGAGGAGGAAGGGGATCCGCATGGATGGGGATTGTACCTAAATCCCACTTCCCCCGTCTGATTCCTTCAAGGCAACGGCGGTGCCGGAAAGCGCAACTCCGGATGCTTGCCCAGCGTGGCGCGCAGGGTGTCCAGCACGGCGCGCGGGCCCGCCCAGGGCTTGTGGTTGGTCCGCAACCAGGATCCGGGATTGGGCTGGGTCTGGTAGGCGCTCCAGTTGGGAGGATACGAGAACTGGGTGGCCAGGGAGAACCCGATCAGGTCGGCGGTTTGGTCGCGCGCCTGGCGATCCTGGGAGTCGCGCGGGGGAGCGGGCGCAGGGATCCATGCATCCGCTCGCACCTGCTCCAGGGCCATGCGTGCCTGCGGAAGGATCCGCACCAGGAAGGTGTCCAGCGCCGCGATCCTCGATGGCGATCCGCTGTCGGGGAACACGAAGCCTCCCACCGCGGTGGCCAGGATCTCGTGGGCGCGTCCCGGCTGGAGCCGCGAACGCACCGGGGCGGGAAGGGAAGCTTCAAACGCGTCCGCCTCGTTTCCGGAACGCTCCACCAGATGCAGCCAGAGTTGCTTGAATTCCGGGCGCGTGGCCCAAGGAAGCCGCACCTGCAGGATCCACGGACCCGACAGGATCTGCTTGTCCCTCCACACGCCCACCCAGATCCCGGGATGACCGGCGGCGGAATCGAACGAGGTCAAGACCTCCTCCGTCCGGTCCCGATCCAGCCAGAGCGAGCCGACGGATCGGGCCAAATCCAGGGCGAAGAGGGAATCGGACGCCACCTTGGGACCGGAAGAGGACTCCCGCTCGCGCAACCAGGCGGGTCCGGAGGCACCATCGCGGGCCGCGCGAAGTTCGATGGCCTTGAGCAGACCCGCCACGGGCGTGGGCGGCCGATCTGGCCGAGGCGAAACGGGCCGGAAGGTGGAATCGCAGGCGATGGATCTCCAGTCCAGGCTCATTCCAACCACGGTCGACAGGATTTCCTGGCCGCGGGATTGGGCGAGCAGGGCCGCCTGTCCCGAAAACCCCCGGGAGGGGTCGGAAGGAACTTCCGGCGGAACCGCCGCCTCGGAGATCCCGTTGACGTTCAGCCCCACCACCCCCGATCCCGCCTTGGGATCGGGAAGGGGTGCCATGGCGCGGATGCCCTTGCCGGCGGCCTCCACCCGCACGAGGAGGGCCGTGCGGGGCGCCGCGGACAGGACAACGGAAAATCTTCCGACGGAATCTGTCACGCCGGATCCGAGCTTGGCGCCGGAGGCGTCCCAAACCGAGACCTCCGCCAGCACGATCGCCTCGCTGTCCATGGCCGAACCCACCACCAGGCGCGTGGCGACCTCGTTTTCCACCTCCGTGCTGGCGTGGCGATCGCCTTCCGCGCAGCCAAGAACGCACCAGGCGAGAACACCCACGCCCAAAGGAAGCCGCCACTTCATGGGGTCGCCTCCTTGGCGTTTCGCGTGGTGGAGACCGGAAACAGTTGCAGCACGGCCTGGAACACGCGGCGCGAATCGCCATCGACTCCCTTCCAGAACTTCCTGTTCTCCGTTTCCGACAACTGGATCATGCGCTGTCGCAACTCCTTGAGCTCCTCGCGCAGCCTGGAGAAGCCCTCCTCGCTGAGGGTGACCGTCACGGCCGAGATGTCGCGCTCTTCCTTGGGGATGGATTCCACCGCCCCCAGTCCCAGCTCCATCTGCGCCTTGAGGTACCGATAATAATGCACGGGCGCGGAAAACTGGCTCTGCTTCTTCACATGTTCCACCGAAGGGCGCAGTTCGCCGGAGGCGAAACGCTTGACCATGCCCAGCCGCTCCAGAATCTCCACGGCCGTCCTGGCCTGTTCGGGCGTGATGGCAGGACGCATGCGGCTGGCCAAGCGCTCCGGATCGCCCCGGTAGGGCTCCACCAGGAGGTATTCGCGCACCGCCGGGATCCACCAGTGGCTGAAGTATTCGAACCGGTCCGGATCGATCAGGTCCTTGGGGATCTCGTGGAAGGTCAGGAGCTTCTCGTAGCAACGATTCTTTTCCGGAAGGTTCTTCGCCTGGTCGTAGTCCACAAGGATCTGGAAGTAGAGCTCCTCGCGGGCGGACAGGGCCAGGATCTGGGACACCAGACCCGCCTGCGGGCGGGAGAGCTTGCGGCGCCCGGCGAGGAGATCGGCCATCCATCCGGACGACCGCAATCCCAACCGCTGGAGGATCCAACGCTGGGAGAACTTGGGATCCTTCTCCTTCAACGCCTGGAACGCATCCTTGAGGAAGGCCCGGTAGTCGGTGTAGTCGAAGAGTCGAATCGGTAGATGATCCATGGAATTCCCGGTCAAGGACTCCCCTCCCGGTTGAACCGACGGGATCGGTCCTGGATCGGAACGATTCCTTGCCGGAAGAACTCGAGGAGAAAGTCAGGATTCCACGTTACCCGCCCCCCCGCACTTCGTCAATGCGTCGCTCCAAAAAGGCGATGCCAAGCCACCTCCCGCGTTGCCCATCCCGCCATCTCCGACACGCCATGGACGTGGTTTGACACTACCGCAGGCGGTCTCAGGGGAACGGATTGGCGGGGAAGGCCCACTGGGGATTGAGGTCCGAGAGTTTTTTCAGACCATTGCGGACATCCACCGGGGTCTTCCACGGAGCGTAGTTCTGCGTAACCCACCGCGGTGGTTCCGGCTGGCCCACCAGATCCGGGAACTTCCAGGCTTGCGGCAATTGGCTGGCGAGCGCCGCCCCCAGGAGTTCCACCGCGGGATCGATCCCATCGATCGCTGGGGTTGGTCCCCAGGATTGCGTGGCCATCTGTTCCAGCATCAATCCCGCCTGGGGAACCAGCTGCCCCAGCAAAGCGTCCAAGGCGGGCTTGGCATCCTTGCCCAGGATGGATTCGTCGGGGACCACCAGTTTGGCCAGGGCCAGGGCCAGGATCTCGCGTGCCCGACCGGGAGGAACGTCGGCGCGTTGTTCGATGGTCAGCCGCGTTTCCAGGGCCGCCGCCCGATCGCCGGTCACCTGCACCAGACGCAGCCAGATCGATTGGAATTCGGGCTGGGTAGTCCAGGGGACCCGCCGGGAAAGTGCATCCGGATCCGGGAGGACCTGGTTTTTCTGCCAGGTGTCCAGCCAATGGCCGTCCTGCGCTCCCACCTGGTCCAGTCGGACCACGAATTCCGTGGTGGCCTTGTCCGGAAGGCGCAGATCCACCAGGGATGTGGTCAGATCCCGACCGAACAGGGTGTCCTGCGAGAGCTTGCCACCCGGCTTGACGGAAAGATCCAGAACCCATCGCGAACCGGGAACCTTTTCCCGGGCGGCGCGGACATCGACGGCCCGCAGCAATCCGGCCAGAGGCGTCGGGGTCGCCTTGCGACGTGGAGCGAACGCGCGGAACTGGGGATCCGAAGCGACTTCCTTCCAGGGAAGGCGCAAGCCCAGGGTGCTGTCCAGGAGGGCCTGCCCACCCGATCGGGCGGCATCCACATCCAAGGCGGAGAACCCCTTGCCGGGGCCCTTGATGCCAATTTTCGACACGCTGGCCTGGGTGATGGAATTGACCAGGACGGTGGCCACCCTGGAGCGGACCACGGTGGAGTCGAGCGCCGCCAGCGCGCGGAGGGTGTCCGCACCCCTGCGCACCTCCACGAGGATCCCGCCCTGGGGATCCGACGCGAGCCTTGCCGAGAACATGCCTACGGAATCGGTGGCCCCCGTCGCCAGCAGGGTGCCGACGGAATCCCATGCGGCCCAGGGAACGGAGTCGAGCGCCACCGAATCCATGGCGTAGCCGGAAAGCATCCGGACCGAGATCTCGTTTTCCACCTCGGTGCTCTCCTGCCGGTCGGCACCGCAGCCCATCGCGAGCGCCATCCAGCAGGATGCTCCCGCCAACGCGAGGTTGCGCAGGTTCATGGCTTGGCCTCCTTGGCGTTTCGCGTGGTGGACACGGGGAACAACTGGAGCACGGCCTGGTAGACGCGCCTCGAATCGCCCTCCACGCCGTGCCAGAACTTGCGGTTCTCGGTTTCCGACAACTGGACCATCTTCCTCCTCAACTCCTTCAGTTCCTCGCGCAGGGTGGCGAACCCCTCCTCGCTCAGGGTGAGGGTGACCGCCGAGATGTCGCGTTCTTCCTTGGGGATGGATTCCATCGCGCCCAAGCCCAGCTCCATCTGGGCCTTCAGGTAGCGATAGTAGTGGACGGAGGCGGAAAACTGGCTTTGCTTCTTGACGTGTTCGACCGCGGGCCGCCGCTCGCCGGAGGCGTAGCGCTTGACCATCCCCAACCGTTCCAGGAGGTCCACCGCCGCCTTCGCCTGCGCCGGCTGGATGGGAGGTCGCATCTTGCGGGCGAGCTTCTCCGCATCCCCGCGATAGGGTTCCACCAGGAGGTATTCCCGGATGGCCGGAATCCACCAGTGGCTGAAGTATTCGAACCTGTCCGGGTCCACCAGATCCTTGGGAATCTCGTGGAAGGTCAGGAGCTTCTCGTAGCAGCGGTTCTTCTCGGGGAGGGTCTTGGCCAGGTCGTAGGCGACCAGGGTCTGGAAGTAGAGCTCCTCCCGGGCGCTCAGCGACAGGAGGCTGGAGAACAGCGCCGTCTGGGTGCGCGTCAGATTCCGTCTCCCCGCCAGCATGTCGGCGAGCCAACCGCTGGACTTCACTCCCAGGCGCTGGACCACCCACCGCTGCGAAAACTTCGCATCCTTTTCCTTGAGCGCCTGCAGGGCGTCCTTCAGGAAGGCTCGGTAGTCCGTGTATTCGAAAATCCGCAAGGGTAGATGGTCCATGATGCCGCAGGCTTTCCCCGATCCGCATCCCTCGCCGAGGAGGCGACCCCGCGAGAGTCGGAGGGGTACAGGTGGGTTCCGATAGTGTACCAAGGATTCCGGCACGACGCCCGACGGCGTTGTGCCGGCTCAATCAGATAGCGGCGGGCAGGATCGAGTCCCGCACGGCCGAAGGAGGACGCAGAGTGTCCTTGGGAAGCTTGGGCAGACCCAGGCTGTCCTTCAGCGGCGGGGGAGGACGCAAGGTGTCCTTCTTCAGGCTGTCCCACGGGGGAGGAAGAGGACGCAGAGTGTCCTTGGGAGGCTTGGGCAGACCCAGGCTGTCCTTCGGCGGCAGGGGAGGACGCAAGGTGTCCTTCTTCAGGCTGTCCCGCGGGGGAGGCAGAGGACGCAGGGTGTCCTTGGGAGGCTTGGGCAGGCCCAAGCTGTCCTTCGGCGGCGGGGGAGGACGCAGGGTGTCTAGGCTGTCCCGCGGAGGAGGCAGAGGACGCAGAGTATCCTTGGGGGGCTTGGGCGGACGCAGCGAATCGCTCACCACGGGACGGAGGCTGTCGAGCTTGTCCTTCCATTCCTTGGGGCCGATGGGGCCGGGACCGGGCTTGTGACCCAGCAGGGCGCGCGCCGCGGAATCGGTCAGCGGAGTGATGTGGATGGGAAGCGCCGGTGCCGGAGGGCCGGGCAGGATGGTCTTCAGATGGACCCCCGCCGAATCCACGTCCAGGACCACCGGGAAGTGGGTCCCACCCGGGATGCGCAGGACGAATGCGCCGCCCTTCACGCTGTCCTTGGCCACGGTGTCGCCGTTGGCGTCCGCGACCAGGATCTGGGCCTGGGAAATGCCCACGCGACCGGCGACTTCCGATCCCTCTGGGCTGGAGGTCAGGCTTGCGGAGGATGCGCCTTCGCATCCGGCAAGCACTCCGGCGAGCCCGCACGAGAGCCCCGCCAGAATGAGTGTTCTTTTCATTTTCGTTTCTCCTCGCGATCATGTGATGCCGGTCCCACGCTTCGGGGGATCGACCCCTAGAACATCGAACCGCACCGGAAAGTTTCCGACGGGCTTGGGGGCCAATCCGCTCTCTTTGGGAGAGCAGCGGGGGAAGCGATCCCTGGAAGCGGCGATTCCACCCTGGGCTCGGTCCCGGATGTGGGTTTAGGTTTTCGGGATGTCCTCACCACTCGATTTCCATACCCACCACTCGGCGTTCGGAGCCTACGGAAGCTTCACCTTGGGACACCTGGGAGCCGGGGGAGGATGGAACGTCCACACGGGTCGCGGCCCCCACCCCGGAGCGGTCCATATCGGGTACGGACGCCCCAGCGAAGGCCTCACCTACCTGCCCTTTTCGACCCCTTCCCCGGCGGATTTCTCGGCGTACGCCTCCGAGGGAACCCAGGGGTGTCGACAACCCGCCATATCGGTGGTTGCGAAAGAACACCTCTCCAGGGACCTCCAATGGGGGACCGACACCTGGACCTGCCCCGGATTCGCCCTGCGCATCGCCACGCCCTTCGGCGAGGTCCCCGATCCCCGGATCCATGGATGGGAAGCGCTGCGCGACCACATCCTGCCGGCGGTATGGGTGGAAATGGAACTGGACAACCGCTCTTCCGACGAGGAGGCCGTCTTGTTCTTCGGGGTGGCGTCGGGCGACACCGGGGCGGCCGAGTGGCGAACGCCGGACACGGCCGGAGCCACCTTCCAAGGAAGTTTCGGGATGGCCACGGCGTCCACCAGGGACGCCCGTCCATACTCGGGCTTTTCGGCTCCGTCGTGCTTCGACGAACACATGGTGTCGCGTTCCCCCCACTGGCTGGGAGGAAATTGGGGGCTCTCCTGGCGGATTCCCGCCGGCTGCCGGGAAACCGTACGCTTTGCGCTGGCCTGGTACCACGGCGGACAGGCCACCACGGGTCTTTCCACCTCCTACGCCTACACCCGCCTGTGGCCGGACCTGGAATCGGTGCTGGCCGGTGCCTTGGAACGCCAGGATGCAGCCTGGTCGCTCTCCCGCAAGCGCGACGGGGAACTGGCCCACCTGTCTCCCTCCCGGCGCTTCCTGCTCGCGCACGCCACCCGAGGGTACTTCGGGAATTCCGAGCTTCTGGTGGACCGCGCGGGCGATCCCGTCTACGTGGTCAACGAGGGCGAATACTGCATGATGAACACCCTGGACCTCGCGGTGGACCAGGGCTTCTTCGAGGCGAGGTTCTTTCCCTGGGTCACGCGGGAGATCGTGGACCTCGCGGTCCGACGCCATTCCTACCTGGACCACCTCAAGACCCCCGACGACACATCCATCCACGAGGGTGGGATCTCCTTCACGCACGACATGGGAGTGCGAAACCAGTTCTCCGCTCCCGGCACCTCCTGCTACGAGATCCCCGATCTCGAGGGCTGCTTCTCGCACATGAGCTTCGAGCAGGCCTGCAACTTCACCCTCTGCGCGGCCCAGTACGCCCATTCCTCCTCGGACCTCGCCTGGGTGCGCAGCCACGCCGAACTGTTCGAACGGCTCCTGGAGAGCCTCCAGCGGAGGGAGCACCCGCTGGAGGCGCGCCGCGGCGGCGTTCCGGGGACGGATTCCGTCCGTTGCGGAACGGGCAGCGAGATCACCACCTACGACAGCCTGGACCCGGCGCTGGCCCAATCCCGGCAGAACCTCTACACCACGATGAAGCTCTGGGCATCCTACCTGGCGCTGGAAAAGCTCCTGGCCTCCATCGGAAGCTCCGCCTCGAACCGGGCCCGCGAGGCGGCGCTCCGCAGCGCGCGCGCGGTGGAGGAGTGGCCTCGCACCGGAGGCGTCCTGCCCGCCATCGCCGACGGTCGCAACGTGTCGGCCATCCTGCCCGCCGTCGAAGGACTGGTCTACCCGCTGTGGTGGGGAGACCTCCGTTCCATCTCGCGCGAAGGCCCGTTCGGAGGCATGGTGCGGAGCCTGGAGAGTCACCTGGAGGGCGTCCTGCAAGGTGGGCTCTGCCGCTTCCTGGATGGGGGATGGCGCCTGAGTTCCACCTCGGAGAACTCCTGGCTTTCCAAGATCTTCCTGGCCCAGACCGTGTCCGAGCGGATCTTCGGGAATCCCATCGACCAGCGGGCGGATGCGGCCCACGTGCGCTGGCAGGTACCGGGATCGGCGGACACCGGCTTCACCGACCAGATCATCGCCGGCAAGGGGATCGGCTCGCGCTACTACCCCCGCGGCGTCACTGCGATCCTGTTCCTGGAAGGCTGATCCGGTCCAATTCCAGGTGGATCCATTCCTGGATCTCCCGGACCGGATCCAAACTTCTTCGTGCCACCCACACCCCGGCAGGAAGCCCCCCTCGAGCGGCATCCTTGGCCGAGACCACCCACCCATCGGGGTCGTGGGCCATGCGCTCCAGCAGGCGTTTGGGGAAACGTCGGTGGTCGCCAAGCGCGACGCGCTCGACCAGCTGGATTCCGGATCGCTCCAGATCCCGGAAGAAGACCTCCGGTCGCGCCACCGCGCAGGCGGCGCGCAATTGCCGGGATGGCGTCGTGCCCTCCAAAGACAAGGCAGGTCGCAATTGGCTCTCCACGGAAACCGCACAGGCTTGGCGGGACCGCGCCGGCATTTCCCTCCAGGGTCCCCACGGATGGAGGTCTCGCCAATCCGCAGGAGCCGGCGAGACCTCCAAACGGAGGGCCGGACAACCATCCAGGGCCGGGTCCTGGAGGCCCCCGTCGCAGACCGCGATGGCGAATCCTGCGGCTCGCGCCGCGTCCCAGGCGCACAGCCAATCCCGGTGCGCGAAGACCCGCCCCGGAAACCGCGCTCCAAGCCAACGATCCTCGTCGCCGGTGGGGTGGCACAGCACGGCCGCATCCGGGTACCGCGATGCGATCCATTCCACCAGATCCGTCTTGCAGGTGCCACCCGCGCGGGAGGAACCCACCACCAGAAGAGGTGGCGGAGGGAAACGTCGACGCCGTGCACGAAGCGTCCGGTGGGCCAGGGAAATCCACCTCCACACCCAAACCACAAGCCTCCCGGCCACGGAAATGGGATGATGTCCGGACATGGCAGTCATCGACGAAAATGGTGTACGCAGACGTTTGAAGATCATGCTTGGAACCGACAAGCTGGCCGAAGAGTACATCGCCCGCTACGGTTACCGGATCGACGTCACCAAGATCCAGGGCATGCGCGCCACGGAAAAGACCGTCGATTTCTCCGTCGACAGCGAAACCTCGGCGGACGATCCCATCTACACGATCTTCCTGAAGTGCCCCTCCTGCTACATGACCCGGCTTCCCAGCCACGAACTGAAGGCCAAGAGCCTGCAGATCCTCACGGATCGGTTCGGGATGCCCACCTACCGCGACATGGGCCGCTACAAGGCCGTGGACTACAATCTCCTTTCCGTCACCGTATGCCCGCAGTGCCTGTTCGCATCCCCCGACCGCAAGGATTTCATCACCCGCGACCCCGCCCGCGCCCGGGAAATTCCCTCGCGCCTGCACCAAGGCGAACTGGCCGCCATCCTGGCCGCCGCCGACGACCGTGCCAACTGGTTGGCCGACCAGGGTATGGATCCCATGAAGGACTTCCTTCCCCGCAGGCGGACCGTCCAGGCGGGACTGGCCTCCTACGAGCTGGCCATCGAGCGGGCGAAGATCGAGTTTGCCCGCAACGTTCCCTTTTCCATGTACAAGATGGCCGGGTACAGCCTCAAGCAGTCGATGATCTGCCGCACCTACGAGAAGGACGAGAAGTCCTACCTCGCCCAGGCCCTCAAGTACTACCTGGCCTGCTTCGAACGCTCCAACGCGCCGGGTTTCCAATACGAAGGACAGGTGCTCTACCTGGTGATCGCCCTGGGGTTGCGCCTGGGACAGGTGGACACGGCCGGCAGCTACTTCGGCGTCCTGGACCGGTCCAAGATGCGCATGGAGTCCGCCTCGGTGGACGCCAACGTGCAGCAGGCCTTCATGCGCTGGTACAACGCCGCCCGGGAGATCTGGTCGGACCGCGAAAATCCCGATCTGTGGGTCTTGCGGTCGTCCTAAGAGCTTGTCCGCAAATAGCGATTTGCCCTGCGATCGGCTGCAAAACCACTGGTCGGCTTCAGGCTCGATCGACGTAATTGGGGGTCATTACGCCTCACTCGCCTTCATGGACCAGCGGCTTTTCGCTCGATCTCGGAACCAAAGCCTATTCACGGACAAGCTCTTTGGAAACAATCCTGACGCCACCCTTCGACGTCGGGCGAGTCTCTTCCTATCTTTTGCCTTCGATCCCGGAAACGGGGATTCGCCCAAGTGGTGGAACTGGTAGACGCGGCGGACTCAAAATCCGCTGGAGGAGACTCCATGACGGTTCGATTCCGTCCTTGGGCATTTTCAACCAACCTCCGATGCAAAGCGCGATATCGTGCCCAGCGCGGACTTCGGCAAACCTGTCAGGAAAGGTTTCGTTGACTTCATGAAGGCATTCCGAGGAGTGTTGTCGGCGGTATTCCTGATCGGTGCCCAGCTTTGGGCGGGCGATGGCGTTCGCCTCCAGGACCACTGGAAGTCCCTTGGCGTGTCCGCCACGGACATCGAGCTGATCGACAAGCTGAAGCTGAACCGTTCCAAGGCGGAAATGCTCATCACTTCGGGAGTTTCCATCCGCGAGTACGCCCACCGTCCCTGGGAGCCCATGGGAATCACCGAGGACAAATGGCTCCAGCAGGTCCGCCATGGTTCCAACGTGGGGCAGCTGGAACGGCTCTATTCCCGCGACCTGGATGTGGTTGAGCCGGACCGCCCCTCGCTTCTGGGCGCGGTGCTCCTCCCTGGGGTGGCACAGCTGCGCGAAGGCCGTTACGGAGCTGGAACCGCCCTCGCCGGTCTAGGGCTGGCCTTCGGTGGCTATCTGGGATACAGCCTCTACAAGGGTGAAGGATCAGCGGTCCAGGTCTGGCTTCCGCTCTTGGGTGCCGACATGTTCGCCTCCGGGGCGGACGTCTGGTACAACCACTACCGCGAGCAGTCCGTCACGGGCTTTTCCTACCTGGTGATCCCCACCCCCACGGGTGCCGCCGCCGTGTTCACCACGAGGTTCTGACATGTTGCTGCGGGAGATGGCCAAATCCAAGATCCACCGCGCCACGGTCACCCAAGCCGAGCTGCACTACGAGGGCTCCATCACGGTGGACGGCAGCTTGCTCCAGGCCGCCGACATCCTTCCGGGTGAAAAGATCCAGGTGGTGAACATCGCCAACGGATCCCGCTTCGAGACCTACACCATCGCGGGTCCGGCCGGTTCCGGGGTGATCTGCGTCAACGGAGCGGCCGCCCGCCTGGTCCAACCGGGCGATCTGGTGATCCTGATCACCTACTGCCATCTGCCCGACGAGCAGGCGCGGAACCACCACATGAAGGTGGTCTTCGTGGACGGGAGGAACCGTCCTTTGGCCGACCAGGTGGCGCGACACGCCGACGGAGAGTAGACTCCTCTGTGATGGACACGACTTCACGGATCCTTCTCGCTTCGGTCGCCACCTGCATGGCGCAGATGAGTGGCCCCAACGTGCCTGCCTTCTCCAACGGGACCTTCCCCACCTTGGGGCGTGGATCGGAACAACCCGTCCTGACCGACCCCAAGCGCATGCAGGTGCGGCAGAGCGTGACCTTCTCGGCCGCCTCCGGAGCCGGTTCCACCTACAGCCAGGGTCTCTACAACAACGAGATCACCTACCGGCTGTCCGATCCCCTCACCTTGCAATTGAACCTGGGCGTACTCACTCCCCTGGGCGCCAGCGGTCCCGCCGCGCAGAACATGCAGAGGGGCGCCTACCTGATTCCGGACATCGGCCTGGAATACAGGCCCACCGAATCGATGCTGTTTTCCGTCAGATACATGAGCATTCCCGCTTCGCCCA
This sequence comes from Fibrobacteria bacterium, assembly GCA_035352895.1. Lineage (GTDB taxonomy): Bacteria > Fibrobacterota > Fibrobacteria > UBA5070 > UBA5070 > UBA5070. The sequence continues at coordinate 92,305 of DAOPYN010000006.1, forward strand.
TCGGCCAGAGCGGGGGATTGCCCTGGCAGTGACGTGAAGGCCGCGCACTTCCTGCTTCTCGCTTTCCTGGCGGGTTGCACGGACTCCGCCCAGACCTCCGGCGAGTCCGCGCCCCCCTCCGCCACCCGCGACTCCACCGCGGGCAGGCTCGCCACGCCCAAGGGCGTGGTGGAAGTCCTCAACGGCACCGGCCGACGCGGCGTGGCCAACCTCGTGGCCGAACGCCTCCGCCGCGACGGCTTCGACGTGGTCAAGATCGGGAACGCCTCCGAACACACCTTCGCACGCACCATCGTGGCCGAGCGGCGGGACGCTCCCGCCGTGGCCTCCCAGGTGGCATCGAGCCTGGGAGTCGACCAACCAAGCCTCTTCCACAACGAAAACCTACTTGTCGACGCGACCGTGTTCGTCGGCAGGGACATCGAGGAGATCCTACCCCCATGACGAAGTCCATCGACACCGACGAGATCCGCCGCCTGGCGATCACCCATCTGTTCGGACGCAAGGCCCAGGAAGTGACCCAGGTGGAATTGGGCGACCGTTCCTCCATCTGCGAGTGGTTCGTGCTGGCCTCCTGCCAGAGCGAAGTGCAGCTGCAGGCCATCCTGTCCGGCGTGCGTCGCGACCTGCGCAAGGCAGGCATCGCGGCGCTCCGCGCCGAGGCCGTCCCCGGCACGCACTGGGGCGTACTGGACTTCGGTTCGGTGATCGTGCACGTGTTCATGCGCGACGCCCGCGAGTACTTCGCCCTGGAGCGCCTGTGGATGGACGCCCCGCAGCAGGTGCTGAAGGCCGAGGACTATCCCCTGCCCAGCGGCACCGAATTGACGGAAACCGACACCTCCGAGGAATCCGAGGAGACCTGGCAGTGAACGGACTGAAAACGGCCTTCGCCGGGGCGCTCGCCCAGGCCCTGGAACAGGATGCCGCCACCCTGGAGGCATCCATCGTTCGGCCCCCGGACTCCAAGCTGGGGGCCTTCGCGTTTCCCTGCTTCCCGCTGGCCAAGGCCTTGCGCAAGGCCCCGCCGCAGATCGCCGCGGACCTGGCTACCAAGGTGGCCGCTCCGGAAGGCACCTCCGTGGTGGCCGCCGGCGGCTACCTGAACCTGGTGCTCAAGCCCGGCGTGCTCGCGCGCATGGCCGTCACCGCGGCGCTTTCCCTGGAAGGCGACGTCGAGGTGACGGAATCCGGCAAGGACCGCACCGTCCTGGTGGACTACTCCAGCCCCAATGCGGGCAAGGAACTGGTGTACCACCACATCCGCTCCACCGTGATCGGCGCGGCCCTGTGCCGCCTGTACCGGGCCGCGGGCTGGAAGGTGGTGGCGGTCAACCACCTGGGCGACTGGGGAACCCAGTTCGGCAAGCTGATCCTGATGTGGCTGCGCGAACACGGGATGGACCAGGAGAAGTCCCTGGCCGACCTCGGCTCCGTGACCCTTTCCGACCTCAACCGCATGTACGTGGGCTTCAAGCCCGCCGCCGCGGAAGACCCCTCCCTGGAAGAGGAAGCCCGCCTGTGGTTCGCGCGATTGGAAGCCAAGGAGCCCTTCGCGCGCACCTGCTGGGAACGATTCATCGAAGTCTCCAAGGCCGAGCTGAACAAGGTCTACGACCGCTTCGGCGCGCGCTTCGACCACTTTTTGGGCGAGAGCTTCTACGAAGACAAGCTGGAAGCCACCATCCAGCGCATCGCCAAGGCCGGAATCCTGGAGGAGAGCGAAGGCGCCCAAGTGGTGCACGTGGGCGAGAACATCCCGCCCTGCCTGATCCGCAAGCGCGACGGCGCCACGCTGTACGCCACCCGCGACCTCGCCGCCGCCATCTGGCGGCACGAGCACTTCGGGTGCGACCGCGCCCTGTACGTGGTGGACGCCGGCCAGAGCCTGCACTTCAAGCAGGTGTTCGCGGTGCTGGAACGCATGGGGGAGCCCTCCGCCAAGGCCTGCATCCACGTCCCCTTCGGGCTGGTGCTGGGCAAGGGCGAGGACGGAAACTGGTCCAAGGTGAGCACCCGCTCCGGCACCGGATCGCCGCTGCCCGCCGTGATGGACATGGCCAAGGGACAGATCGCCAAGACCATCCGCGAGCTGGCCGCCCAGAAGGAATCCGATCTGACGGATTCCGACATCGAATCGCTTTCCGAATCCATCGGCGTGGGCGCCCTGGTGTTCAACGAACTGAAGAACCGGCGGATGGTCGATACCAAGTTCGACCTGGAGGCCATCCTCTCGTTTTCCGGCGACACCGGTCCCTACATCCAGTACGCCCACGTGCGCCTGGCCAGCATCCTGCGCAAGTCCACCCAAAGCCTGGATCCCTCCAAGGCCCGTTGGGAACTCTTGTGCGAGCCGGAGACCGACGCGGTCCTGGCCTGCCTCTCGCAGTTCGGCGAGCGCATCGACCAGGCGGTGGAGGCCAACGAGCCGTCCCTCCTTTCGCAGTACGCGCTGGAACTGGCCGAGAAGGTCCATTCGTTCACGCACCACCACCGCGTCCTGGACGTGGACGCCACGCCGGAGCGCCTGCTTCTGGTGGAGGCGGCCCGCCGCACGCTTTCGCGCGCCTTGTCCATCCTGGGCCTGGAGCCCGTGGAGCGGATGTAGGGCCCATTCCTTTCGCAGTCGGAGAACGTCGGCGAAATTGGGCATGAATGATGCCCAGCCGGGGAAGGCGTTTCTGCGTATCGTGTGGGAGCCTTCGAGCGGACTCCTACCCTTCTCCTCGAGTTCAACGAGCCCATCCATGCCTATTTCCGATTCGACCGACTCCCTCACCCGACCGATCTTCGTTCCAGCAGGGAACCGATTCAAGGGCCGCCTTTCTCGGTCCGGTCGACTCGTGGTTTTCCTCGCCTGGGCGGGGATCCTTTCCTCCTGCGATTCGAATTCGAACAACGTTTCCGAAGATCCAGACCCCGGTCGCTCCTCGTCCTCCCTCGCAAAGTTCGTCCCCGCCAAGGGCAAGCTTCTGCGATTGGGGTCCGACGACCCCCAGGCCGCACCCGAGGAACGCCCGGGTTGGACCCGCTTCCAGCATGATTTCTGGATGGACTCCTGCGAAGTCACCCAGCGCGAATTCCAGGCGCTGACCGGACGAAACCCATCCCTGGTCAAGGGCGACGATCTTCCCGTGAACAACGTCACCTGGTTCGACGCGGTGTTGGCCGCCAACGCCCGATCCAAGAGGGACGGACTGGATACGGTCTACGAATACTCCACCGCCACACGCGGCAACGACGGGGTCGCGTTGGATCTGGGCGGGCTTTCCATCCACCACCAGCGCGATGGTTGGCGCCTCCCCACGGAAGCGGAATGGGAACTGGCCGCACGGGCGGGATCGGATTCCCCGTATTCCTGGGGAACCCTGGCCGATTCCTCGATGGCGCGCCTCCATGCCTGGTTCCAAGCCAACTCCGGAGGTCTCATCCACCCGGTAGGGTCTCTCGCGCCCAACGCCTTCGGTTTCCACGACATGGCCGGCAACGTGATGGAATGGGTGCAGGACTGGAAAGGGCCGTTTCCCAAGGATACATTGGACGACTTCACGGGACAGGCCTCGCCGGGCGAGGTGGCGGATATCCCTCTCAAAGGCGGCGCATCGAAGTTCGCCCTCGGCAACCTGCGACCAGCCAATCGAAGCGCGACCTACGCGGCAAGCAGGAACGCCAGGACGGAATACGTCGGGTTTCGGCTGGCGCGCGGCGGTTTCCGTCCATCCTATACGGATCCCTCGGGCGCATCGTTGCAGCTTCCCCCGGTCAATCTGGCCCTTCCCACGCTTGCAGAAATGCTTTCCGTACGAGCGGCTCGATTGGTGTTCCTCAATCGCAGTGGCGGAAAGGGAACCCTCGCCTGGGTCGATTTCTCCGAGGCAGCTCCCGTGGTCCGCTACTTGTCCGATTCCTTTCCCGTCTTCCATCCGGTCATTTCGCCGGATGGAAGGTGGGTTGCCTGGAGCACCGCTCTCGAAGGCTCGACCGCACCATCGCGGATCCGAACAAGGAGACTTGCCACCAGTCCCTCACCGGTGATCGATCTCGGATCCGGTGCGATCCCCCGATGGTGGGTGGACGGCACCGACACCTTCCTGATCCGCGCCGAGGCGATGGACAACCTCTCCAGCTCGTGGCCTTCCAGCAGGACGACGATGCGACGATGGTCGGCCGGAACCCTTCTTCCCGCTGATCAGAATTTGTCTAATGGCTCCTTTCATGACGGACGGTCCGGTCATTTCCTCTATTCGGGATACCGTAGACTGGTGCAGCACGACCTGGTCGCGGGCTCCGATCGCATCCTGTTCACGGCCCCCGAAAACGGAAAGACCGCCGGCGACACCTCGCAGGTCTGCAACGTCAGCGCCGCACCCGACGGCTCCGGGCGCGTGTTGTTCCTGGATTTCGGATTCGGTGGAAAATCGAATGTCGTCGGCAGACCCTACGGAATCCACGAGGTCGCCTTCGTCGCCGATTCCACAGGAAAAATCGTCAAGAGCATCCCGGCTCCTGCGGGCGAGCGGCAGTGGGACCACCTGGAATGGTCCAACCAACCCCGATGGGCCGTGGCCTCGGTGCAAAACGGTACGGGCGCCAGCCATGCCATCCATCTTCTCGACCTTGAATCCGGCACCAGCGTAGCTCTGGCCACCGGCGAAGATCTGTGGCAGCCGGCGTTGTGGGTGGATGCCGGAGGGAACTGGACCGACTCGTCGATGCTCTCCATGAAAGGCCGCTACTTCGACCACATCGCGAACCATCCAGAAATTCCACTCGCGATGGGGTACTTGGCTGAGGGAGCAAACAAGCTGAGGGCTTTCTGGATGCTCAAGGATTCCATCGAATACGGGTTCGTAGGGAATTCAAGAACGGCACATGGAATCATCCTTGACCAGTTCCGATCCGCAAGAGCCTTCAATTGGGGCATGACAGGAAGCCACTTCCTCTCGGATTACCACTGGGCGAAGTACTACTTGACCCTGTGCCCTCGTCTCAAAGTCGTGGGCATCACTCTCATGCCGGGATGGTGGCGCGGGGAGAACGGACTCCAGCACTGGATCGGTGCGTCGAATTCGTTCGGGATCCGCTACGATTCGATGAGCGGACTCTGGAACCTCGACTCCCGCAGGAATGCGTCCAGCCCGGTCCTGGAAAGCTACACCCCGGATGAAATCAAGGCTTTGGACAGCGTTGCCGGGGACTGGCAGAGAGGTTCGCGGGGATGGGGTGGAACACCGCCGAGCCTCCTGATCGACGAGCAGACGGACCAGGCAAGCGCTCTCGAAGGGAACCTGGCCCTATTGCGGGACCTGGCCGGAACCCTGGAGTCGAGGGGAGTCATGCTGGTTGTGGTGAACTTCCCTGAAAGCCCGAACTACCGCACCACCCCTTACGCAGGATTCTATGGTCCGACCTGGAACCAGTATCGAGTGGTCATGGACAGCGTGAAGAAGGTTGTCGGGGAGTTCCCGAATGCCAGGCTATTCGACGCCTACAACGAAGGCCTCCACAACTTCGATTACCTCGACTTCTGGGATGAAAGCCATTTGTCACACCAGGGCGGAATCAAACTGAGCAGTCGCATCGATTCGGCGATCACAAGTTGGATGAATAATCCACGATGATGGCTTCCCAAGCGAAGGCCGCCACGGCTCGGGGAACTGCGGCGCGGATGGCATCGGCGGCACTGTTGCTGGTGATCCTATCCAACTGCAACCTCTCGCGCACGATCCTCTCCGAGGACGATGCGCGGGACGCCCAGGCGCCGGGAAGCGCGCGGAAGATCGAGGCCAAGGGAATCCTGCTGCGCCTGGGTTCCGACGATCCCCAGGCCACCCCGGAGGAGCGTCCTGGCTGGACGCGCTTTTCGCACGACTACTGGATGGACACCACCGAGCTCACCCAGGAGGAGTTCGTCGCCCTGACTGGACGGAATCCGTCAAAGGTTTCCGGATCGCGCCTCCCGGTGACCGACGTGACCTGGTACGACGCCGTCCTGGCGGCCAACGCCCGATCCAGGCGCGACGGCCTGGACACCGTCTACGCCTACGCGGGCTCCCGGATCGGAACCGGAGGGGAGGTGCTGGATCTGTCGGGGCTTTCCGTGCACCTGGAGCGCGATGGTTGGCGCCTTCCCACCGAGGCCGAGTGGGAATTCGCCTCGCGCGCGGGAATCGCCACGCCCTACCCCTGGGGGACTCTGGCCGACTCCTCGAAGGCGCGCAGCCACGCCTGGTACCAGGCCAATTCCGGAGGTGCGACCCACGATGTGGGAACGCTCGCGCCCAACGCCTGGGGACTCCACGACATGGCCGGCAACGTGATGGAATGGGTGCAGGACTGGAAAGGACCGTTCCCCCGGGACACCATCGCCGACTACGCCGGTCCGGAAGCGCCTCGCGACATTCCCGAAATCCCCTTGAAGGGCGGGGCGGCACCCTACGGCATCGAGCGCCTCAGGCCTTCGTCGCGCACGGGAAGCTACGCCGCCTATCCCTCCAGCAAGGCCGAGTATGTCGGATTCCGTCTGGTACGCGGAGCCTTCGCGGCCAGGACTTCCAACGCATCCGGCGCGACCGTCGAGGCCCCCTCGGTGTCCATCCTTCCGGCGAACCTCTCCAAGGTGCTGGGAGCCACCCAGGCGAGGCTGGTCTTCGTGCACCGGTTCGCCGGCAAGGGAATCCTCCGGTGGATCGATTTCGCCGAAACTTCGCCCATCGTCCGTTCCCTCCCCGATCCGGATCCGGCCTTCCATCCCGCCATCTCGCCTGACGGAAAATGGGTGGTCTGGAGCACGGCCATGGAAGGCTCGTCCTCCACCGCTTCCCGGATCAAGGCAAGAAGACTCACCTCCAAGGACAGCCCCACCTTGGATCTGGGTGCCGGTGCCATTCCCCGTTGGTGGGTGGATGGCGCCGACACCTTCCTCGTGTGGGTCCGTTCCGCGCAGGACAACACCGATCCCGCCTGGTCGGCCAACCGGACCTTCGCCCGTCGCTGGACTTCGTTCGGACTCCTGATGGGGGCCGTTTCCGAATGGGGCGCGGGCGCCTTCCACGATGGACGTTCCGGCCCCTATCTGTACACGGGCTATCGCAGGCTCAAGCAGCTGGACGTGCGAAGCGGGAGGCAAAGGACCTTGTTCGCCGCTCCGGCAAACGGAAAATCGCCCGGAGACACTTCCCAGGTCTGCAACGTCTCGGCTGCTCCAGATCCCTCCGGCCGGGTGATGTTCCTCGACTTCGGATACGCGGCCCGATCCTCCCTGGTCGGCCGGCCATACGGGATCCACGAGATCGCCTTCGTCGCCGATTCCCTGGGCAACGTGCTCCAGTCGATTCCCGCACCGCCGGGGAAATCGCAGTGGGACCATCTGGAGTGGAGCAACCATCCGCGCTGGGCCGTCGCGGTGGCCGTGGAACCGTCGGGAACCCACAAGGAAATCCATCTCCTGGATCTCGTTTCCGAAACCTCCGTTCCGCTCCTGTCCGCGGAGGAACTCTGGATGCCGAACCTGTGGGTGGGGCCCACCGGCGCCAACCTCTCGCTGGAGGATTCCGAGCTCGATTCCGCCGGTGCCTGGACGATTCCCAAGAACACCTACGAGCTCGAGGAGTTCGCCATCAAGACCCGCGCGTTCTGGATGCGCAAGGACAGCGTCGAGATCGCCTTCATCGGAAGTTCGCGCGCCAAGGCCGGTTTCGATCCTACCCTGATCCGCTCCGGAAGTGCGTTCAATTGGGCCTACAGCGCCGCCGAGATCCAGGGCAACCGCAAGGTGGTGGAACAATACCTGCTCCCGCACGCGAGTCGTCTTCGAGTGGTCCTGCTGAGTCTGATGCCGGGTTGGATGTTCAGCTACCGGTCCAAATCGTGGACCGACATCGAGGCCGGTTTCGGCTACCGCTACGATGCCAACCACCGCTTCTGGCGCGAGGGTGTTCCTCGCTCGTACCTGGAGGTGGTGGGCGCAAGAAGTTGGCCGACCTCCAGCCTCTTCGACAGCCTGGGCGGGACCTACCACGACCAGAACGATCCCGTCGCATCACCTCCGCCCTGGCTCATCCCCGCGGGCACCAGCGAGGATTTCGCCAAGGAACCCTTCGTGTCCAACTGGACCGATCTGGTGGCCACCATCGACACCCTCAACCGCCGCGGCATCCAGGTGGTCCTGGTGAATTTCCCCCAGAACAAAGGATACAAGGACACCCCCTACGCGGGCATCTACGGCCCCACCTGGGCGACCTGGAAGGAATTGACCAAACGCATCCGCACCCTGGAAGCAGGGCGGCCCCTGTTCCATTTCTACGATGCCAACCGCGACGGCCTGCACGACTACCCTTCCTGGGAATTCATCAACGCCGACCACCTGAACTCCCTGGGCGCCATTCGCCTGACCTCCCGTCTCGACAGCATTCTCCACAGCATCTCCAGCCAAGGACGATAGAGTTGTTCCTCTCCCTCCCCGAATCCTTCCGTTCCCTGGGCTTGGCTTTCGCCGCGTCCTGCCTTCTGGCCTCCTGCGATTTCTCCAGGACCATCCCCTCCGAAGCCTCCGACCCGACCCGACTCCCCTCCGGAGGAGCTCGTCTGATCGCCGCCACCGGCACCGTCCTCCGTCTGGGCTCCGACGACCCCCAGGCCGCCCCGGAGGAGCGTCCCGGCTGGACCCGTTTCGCCCACGATTTCTGGATGGACACTGTGGAAGTCACCCAGAAGGAATTCCAGGAACTGCTTGGACGGAATCCGTCTCCAATCCGCGGGGACGACCTTCCCGTGACCAACGTCACCTGGTTCGACGCCGTGCTGGCCGCCAACGCCCGCTCCAGGCACGAAGGCTTGGACACGGTCTACTCCTATTCGGGATCCCAAACCGGCGCGATCGGAGAGGTCCTGGATCTCCCGGGCCTCTCCATCCATCCGGAACGCGACGGCTGGCGCCTGCCCACGGAAGCCGAATGGGAGCTGGCCGCCCGCGCGGGAACCAACACCCCATACCCTTGGGGAACCGTCGCCGATTCCGCCAAGGCCCGGCAATACGCATGGTTCCAAGGCAACGCAGGGGGCAAACCACATCCCGTGGGAGGCCTTTCCCCGAACGCCTGGGGGCTCCACGACATGGCCGGAAACGTCATGGAATGGGTGCAGGACTGGAAGGGCTCCTTTCCCAAGGACACTTTGGTGGATTTCGCGGGTCAAGCCACTCCCAGCGAGGTCGCCGATGTTCCCGTGAAAGGGGGAGCGACCCTTTTCGGCCTATCCCTCCTGAGGCCCTCCTCGCGCAGCTCCACCTACGCCTCCGGCAAAGGCTCCCGTACGGAATACGTCGGATTCAGACTGGTCCGCGGAGCCTCTCGCCCCTCCTTCGCGGATCCTTTCGGCAATGCTCTCCAGCTTCCCGACATCGGGTTGGCGGCGTACCGTCCGACGGACAGGATGTCCGTGCGCGCGGCGCGACTGGTGTTCGTCAATCGCAGCGCCGGAAGAGGCACCCTCGCCTGGGTCGATTTCTCCGAGACCCTTCCCGTGGTCCGTTACCTGCCGGATTCCTTCCCGGTCTTCCATCCCGTCATTTCGCCGGACGGGAAGTGGGTGGCCTGGAGCACCGCCTTGGAAGGCTCCACCTCTCCCTCGCGCATCCGCGTCCGACGGCTCGCTTCCACCGCATCCACCGCGTTCGATCTGGGCGATGGCGCGATCCCCCGGTGGTGGGTGAACGGATCCGACACCTTCCTGATCCGCGCCCAAGCCATGGACAATCTTTCCACGGGATGGGCGGGCAGTCGCACCACCATGCGCAGGTGGTTCTCCGGAAACCTGCAGGGGCAGGAAACGGAGCTGTCGAGGGGATCCTACCACGACGGTCGATCCGGACGATTCCTCTACACGGGATATCGCCGTCTGATGCAACTCGACCTCCAGTCCGGAATCGGAAGCATCCTGTTCACCGCCCCGCGAAACGGAAAGGATCCTGGCGACACCTCCCAAGTCTGCAACGTCAGCTCGGCTCCCGACGGATCGGGTCGGGTGATGTTCCTGGACTTCGGCTTCTCCGGCAGATCGGGTGTCGTCGGCAGACCCTACGGGATCCACGAAATCGCTTTCGTCGCCGACAGCAGCGGACGGATTCTGCAGAGCATTCCCGCTCCCTCCGGCGAAACACAGTGGGAGCACCTGGAATGGTCGAACGCTCCAAGATGGGCGGTGGCCTCGGTCCAGAACGGAACCGGATCCAACCATGCGATCCACCTGCTTGACCTCGAGTCGGGAACCAGCACCCTCCTGGCTTCCGGCGAAGACCTTTGGCACCCGGGGCTCTGGGTGGATGGTCGCTCGCCGGGTACCGATCCGACCACGTTCGATTCCGCTGGGCGCTATTTCGATCCAACTCCTTCCCCGGAGATGCTGGTGTTCGGCGAAAACCTCCTGCGCTTTTGGCTCGCCCAAGACTCCCTCGACGTAGTCATCGTCGGGAGCTCCCACCTCTCGGGTCTCGTGCCCGGGCACTTTCCGAACCACAAGGCACTCTCCTTGGCGATGGCGGCCTCATCCCTCCCCGATTGGGAGAAGATCGTCCGGAACATCGTGCTCCCCAACACTCCGAAGCTCCGCACCCTGGTCATCAGCTTCATGCCTGGTTGGTTCTTCCGCTCGGGTGGTGCTTGGCCCGAAGAACGATGGCCGACCAACATCCGCAACGCCAAGGGAATCCAGTTCGACTCCTCCCACGGATTCTGGACTTCCGGCATCCCTCGGGATTTCAAGTCGAGCATCCAGGCCAGGATGGAGGAACGCTCCCTGGTCGCGAATCCTCCTGTTTCCAACGTCCATGGTCCGGGATGGGGTGACGAACATCCTCACCTGAGCATTTCCCCGTACCAGGACACCCTCCTTCCGGAGTATGCGGAGAGCTTCTGGAGATTCGACGAACTGGTCCGTGTGGTCAACGCGCGTGGAGTCCACGTCCTGGTGGTGAACGCTCCGCAAAGCCCCTGGTACGCGGGCACTCCCTACGCCGGTCGGTACGGACCCACCTGGCCCGTATACCTCTCGATGGTCCGCAAGATGCGCGAGAGGGAGAGGACGAATCCCTTCTTCCACTTCTACGACGCCCACCTGGATGCAAAGCACGACTACAAATCGGAAGAAGCAGGCAACTGGGACCATCTGATCGGGGTCGGTTACACGAAGCTCGGAGCACGCCTGGATTCGGTCGTTTCCGGTTTGCGCTGAAACACAACAGGAGGGCCGCAGGCACTCCGTCGGAGGAAAACGATCCGGCGGATCGACAGCATCCTCGTCGATTGGAAATGAATCTCCTCCATTGGGAGATCCCTTTTCAGGAAAATCGATTCCGTAAAGGATTCCTTTCCCCGGTGAATCGATGCGGGAGACAGGGACAACGCCGATCCCCAAAACAAAAACCGCCCTCGGATCACTCCGAGAGCGGCAAGCGTTACAGTACGGAGGAGAAGGCGATTAGGCCTTCTTCGCGGCCTTCTTGGGAGCGGCCTTCTTGGGAGCGGCGGCCTTCTTGGGGGCGGCTTTCTTAGGAGCGGCGGCCTTCTTGGGGGCGGCCTTCTTGGGAGCGGCGGCCTTCTTGGGGGCGGCAGCCTTCTTGGGAGCTGCAGCCTTCTTGGCGGCGGCGGCCTTCTTGGGAGCTGCAGCCTTCTTGGGGGCGGCGGCCTTCTTGGGAGCTGCAGCCTTCTTGGGGGCGGCGGCTTTCTTGGGTGCTGCTTTCTTCGGCATGGCGTTCTCCTCCGTGGAGTCGCTGATGGTGACATTGGCGCAAAACGCGCCTGTTTGCGGGGTTCTGGCAGCGGTTGACACCGTTGCTGAACCATCCTAGTCAAATGATACGCTGGTCTATTCTTCGAGTCAACAGGGATTGACGGATTTTTTTGCAATTCTTAACGCTATAGACAAATTCTGTCTCACTTTTCCGAGGACAACAGAGCGGCGAGCTCCTGGCGCACTTCCTCGCGGATGGAATCGGCGGCGATCCTCCGCCCGTCCGAACCCGTCAGATAGAACGAATCGATGGCGCGGTCGGCTTCCGTCCAGACTCGCGCGGAATGGATAACCCATTGTCTCCGCGACAGATGCGCGGTGAGGTCGAACAGCAGGCCAAGCCGGTCGGGAGCCGTGATGTCCAGCACGGTGCGGTCGTCGGAAGCCTGGTCGTGGAACTCCACCGACACCTTTGGGGTCATGATGTGCGAGACAGAGCCTTCCCAGCGGCGGATGTACCCGCGGACCATTTCCTCCAGCTCCGCCGAGGGAAGATCCCTCGCCTTGCCGATGCGTTCCTCGCACAGGCGTGCCAGGTCTTCGGCGTCACGCACCTGCGAAGGATCGCGGGCGATCACCGAGAACAGGTCGATGGCCAGTCCGTCCACGCGCGTGTAGACCTGCGAGGAGGCGATGGACAATCCCAATGTGGTGAGACCCGCGCAGATGCGCGCGAGCAGCCCGGGACGATCGGCCATCACCACCGCCAGATCCCAGTGCGAGCCCATGTCGCGGGCCTTGGCCGCGATGCGCCGATGGCTGGACAGGGATTGGATCAATTCGAGATGGTCGGCCACTTGGCGCGGCGAGACCGAACTCGCGTAGCGGCGCGGCAGGAGCTTGATGTGCTCCAGCACCTCCTCGCGCGGGTGCCCGAACGTCTCCTGCGCAAGGGCATCCCGACGCGACTCGGTTTCCGGCTGCGAAGACTCCTCGCGCAATTCGGACTGGGCGGTCTCGTAGAGCCTGCGCAGGAGGCTCGCCTTCCATGCCGACCATGCGTCCGGGTGCACCGACGACACGTCCGCCCAAGTCAACACGTACAACGACCTCAGGAGGTGTTCGTCGGGGATCTTGGCCAGAAGGTCGCGCAGGGTCTTGGGATCCTCGATGTCGCGACGTTGCGCAAGGTGGTTCAGGAGCAGGTGGTGCTTCACCAGGAGCGATGCCTGCGCGGCACGCGCCTCCGAGAACCCCGACTGGAGGCAGTACTCGCGCACCAGCTTGGCCCCCGACTCGCTATGGTCCGGACCCAATCCCTTGCCCACGTCGTGGAACAGCGAAGCCACGAACAGCACATCGAGGTCCTCAACGGAGGCCAGCTCGCCTTTCAGGTGGGCGAGCACCGGATCGGAGGAGGAGGCGAGAGTGGAAATGCGCGTGAGCACGGTGAGGGTGTGCTCGTCCGTGGTGTAGACGTGGTAGATGTCGTGCTGGCTGTGGCAGTCGATCCAACGGAAGTCCGGGACGATCAAGCCCAGCACGCCGATGCGGTGCAGCTCGCGGATGGTGGTTCCCCGGGAGCTGGATGCCTTGGCGATCTCAAGGAACCTGGCGAGGCAAGCCACCCGATCGATCTCGGCGGGGTCGGTGACCGACACCGCCTGGCGCACGAACCAGCGCGTGCGGGCACCCACCCCGACACCCGCCAACTGCGCCGCCCGATGCAGATCCAGGACCAGGGGGAGATCGCCAAGGAAGGGATTGGCCCCGTCCACCGGCGCTTCCAACGCGCCATCGACCACCGTGAATCGCGCGTCTGGAGAACGCGCACGCACCTTTCGCCTCTGCTCCTCCTGCAGGTCGCAGTAGCGCGTGGTCACGGAATCCACCGTCCGCACGTGGCGGTAGAAGTCTTTCTGGAAAAGTTCCACCGCCTTGGCCGTCCCCACGTCCTTGTATCCGATCGCCCTGGCGACCTTGGGCTGCTCCTCGAATCCCAACCGGTCGCTCTTCTGACCCGTCACGTTGTGCAGCGCGATGCGGGCACCCAGGAGGAATTCGTTCGCGTGCCGCAGCTCCTCCAATTCCTCGGGCGCCACGATGCCCGCCCTGGCGAGATCTTCCAGGCTCCGCACGCCATGGAGGATCCCCGCCAGCCACACCAGGGAATGGAGGTCCCGCAGGCAACCGCGACCTTCCTTGAGATTGGGCTCCAGCATCTGGGCGAGCTCTCCCTGCGATGCCAGACGCTTTTCGCGTTCCTCCAGCTTGCGCTGGACCAGGTACTTCTGGCGGCGGGCCGAGGGACGCTCGGCCACGAAACCCGCGAACTCCTGGTAAAGCTCGAAGTTCCCCCCCAGGAACCTCTCCTGCAGGAAGGCCGTGTAGGTCTCGACGTCGGTTTCCGCCGCCTTGCGGCACTCGGCGACCGAACGCACGGCATGGCCCAGCACCATGCCGAGGTCCCACAGCGGATAGAGCATCTGTTCCACCTCGGCGATCACCTCGCTGGAAGGTTTCCTCGGGACCAGGATCAGGAGATCCACGTCGCTTCTGGGGCAGATTTCGCGGCGCCCGTATCCGCCCACGGCCACCAGGGCGATCTCCCATGCATTGCGGGTGGCGTTCATGCGCGCCTCCAGCTGGCTGCGCAGCAGGGCGTCCAGCAGATCGGCGGCACGCGCGGTGGAAGCGACGGCCGATTCCCCCGCCTCGAAGGCGGTTCGAATCCGGCCCCGCTCCTCCTCCAGCAACGCCCGCAGCGCGGTCAACCGCTCCGACGGATTCTGGATGCGATGGAAGACCTGTCGGAACCTCGTCGATGGTGTGTCCATGTGGAGAAAGTATTTCTCCGGACTTCGCTAGCGACCTTTGGCGAGCCTTGCGAGCGTGTCCACGCGGGCGTCCTTGAGCTTACGCTTGGCGGCAAGCCAGGCGAGATCTCCCACTTCGCGCACCTCGCCGACGGAAAACTGGTAGCGTCCCGCCAGAAGAAGGAGCCGCGAGTCCAAGGAATCGATGGTCTTGAGGTGCGTCGCGGAAAGCGTCCGGCGCAGGACCGAGGGATCGGTGGCCAGGATGGACTTCCAGTAGAGGGCCGTGGCGGGCTCCTTTTCGAATCCGGAGGCGCACTTGCGGCGAAGCGAAGCGATGTCGCCCCGGGCCCACCAATCCTGGCATTGGGCATCCGGATCCTTGGCGGCTGGCTTGGTCGCTGCGGAGGCTTTCTTTTCCGGCTTGGCAGGAGCCTTCGCGGACTTGGCCGCATCGGTCTTGGCGGGTGCCTTCGCGGACTTGTGGCCTTGGGGTCTGGTCTCCGAGGACTTGGCCCATGTGGAAGCCACCGCGAGCATCACCAGGATCCACGAAGCTCTCACGGGAGAATCTCCATCCGTCGTCGCCCCATGGCGTCCACGCTGGCCTTGAACTTGGGACCCCGGACCAGCTCGAATCCGGCCGCGGGAGTGGGTTGCTTGGCCAGCGAATCGGACAGACGCTTGAAATCCATTCCAGGAAGCGATCGGGAGAGCCACGCCGAAACCGGGAAGGAGAGGACCGGCTCGATGGGTCCCAGCAGATTGCGCGCGGCGAGGTCGGCGTCGGCGGAAACCCAGGCCCCGATCAGGTCGGCGAATTCGTTTCCGCTGGCCGTTCGCAGGGAGTCCCAATTCCACTCGGGCGACCACCACGCTCCCCCCTGCCAAGTGGCCTCCATGCGATCCCAAGCCGCGTTGGAAGAGGCGCGGCGGAATACCCAACGTTGCCCCTTGGACGCGGTCAGCTCCAGGACGCACTCTCCCGATCCACCCTTGCAGGGATTGACCATCCCGATTTGCAGGCCGCGCTGGCGCGCCAGCGATCGCAATCCTTCGGTGGTCACGCCCTTGGCCAACCCAGGCTCGGCCACACGTGCATGCGCCGCCGCACCCAGCGTGGCCACCCGCAGACGGGTGGTGCCGTGCGAAACCCAGGTGGCGGCTGCCAGATTGGGCGCGCAGGCATGGCATACGAATCCCTGGGCGGCGGTCGCCTCCATTCCTTTCAGGAAGGCCTGTGGCAGGGCGTCCGGATCGGTTTCCGTCCATTCCTCGTTGCCGGAAAGAGCATCCAGGATCCCCCAGAACGCATCCTCGGGAAGATCGATCTCGCGAGGGCCGGATTCCGCCCACCACGACAACGATCGAACCGAACCATCCTTGGCGCTGTCGGGACGTACCAGCACACGTTGATCTCCCTTGCTCCAGATCGGGGAGACCCAAACCCCCGCACGCGGGGCCGGGACGGCCTGCAGGGTCCAGCGCTTGCGCAAGGCGTCCATGGAGACCGGCCATCCGTTCGCACCCCAGACGGCTCCGGAAACGGACAGGAACAGCGGAAGAAGCATCCGGGCAGAACTCATGCAGGATCCTCGGCGGGCAGCTGGGCGATGTACGGCAGGTTCCGCCAGCGTTCGGCATGGTCCAGTCCATAACCCACCACGAACACGTCGGGAACCTGGAAGCCGAAGAAGTCCGGCTTCACATCCGCTTGCCGGCGTGCCGGCTTGTCCAGCAGGAAGCAGCCTCGCACGGACAAGGCCTCGTGGTCCATCAGCCACTGCCGCAGGGCCAGGTAGGTGGCCCCGGTGTCCAGGATGTCGTCCACCACCAGCACATGGCGGTCCACCACCAGTTGCGGATCCACCACCACCAGCTCGGGCTCCACCTGGGGTCGCGTGGCATCGCCGTAGGAGCGCGAACGGGCGAACTCCAACTCGAAGGGATTGCGCAGCTCGCGCATGAGATCGGAAGCGAAGACGACCGCGCCCTTCAGCACGCAGAGCATCACGAAGCTCTCCCCTGCGTAGTGGCGGTCGATCTCCTTGGCCACCTGCGCGACGCGCGCGGCGATCTGCCGGGCCTGCAGGACGGGTGTCAGGCTTGGGGAGTTCAATCCGCCGCCCTCCAGTGTTCGGCTTCGCGTTCCAGGGTCATGTCGAAGTTGAGCCTTTCCAGGACGGTGATCCACAGAAGCGCCGCGGCATGCTCCGATGCCGAAAGGTTCTTCTGTCGCAACAGTGGTCGAAGGCGCTGCTCGCGCAGGTTCCAGCCGGCGTTCTCCAGGGGTGCCTTGGAGACTGGGATCCTGGCGGCATCGGCCAGGTCCAGGAGGAGGCAGAGCGCGTCGGCCTCCACGGGATCGGCGTCGGACACGACCCGCTCCATCCGCGCGCGGAGGGATCTGTCCAGATGGTCGCCGGAAATCACCGAGGCCAGCACGATTCCCAACCTCTTGGACTCCTCCAGGGCCTCGCAGATCTCGCCAACCAGCTTGCGGTCGGGCTTTTCCAGCGTGGACCGCACCGCGTCGCGCAGACGGTGCTCCAGGAGCACCTGGCGGGGGAACAGGAGGAACGACGGCGGGGACACCCCCAGACTGGAAAGGTCCTCGCGGGCATCCTCGCTCTGGCGATCCAACGCCTCGTGGAGGGGACGCAGATCGTCCAACGCCCGGCGCAGACGGCGATCGGCCAAGTCGCGACGCCAGTCCAGGACCAGATCGGACAGCTGGAAGGGGCGGCAGATCCACGCGCGTTCCACCGCCTTGGACAAGGCCTCGTCGGGAAGCGTCCAATCCACCGAGGGAAGATCGGGACCCTCCTCCAGGATCCGCACTTCGGGCGGACGGCGGCCCTTCTGCCAGGCCAGCACCCGCAGGCAGGTCCATTCCGGATGCCCGGGCTCGCGCACCCGCATGCGTCCAACGAAGACTCCCTCCGCCGGACACGACAATTCCTGTTCCACCGCGTGGGAGAACAACGGAACGGGCTCCTCGCCGTCGGGAGTCTCCACCAGGTGCTCGAAGGCCGCGTGGGCCGCCACCAGGTGCTCCACCGGCCAGCGCGGTCGGACCCAGTTCTCCCAGATCCACCGGCCCGTGCGACCTTCCACGTTGGAGACGGCACCGTCCAGGATGGCCAGGATTCCCCGCTCCGGAGAAGGCCGTCCCAGGAGTTCCAGCAATTCGCAGGCGCGCCGGGCGTAGCGCATGTTCTGCACCGGCTCCAGTCCACCCAGGTCGTCGAAGAACCATGCGCAGCTGGTGAGGCAGAACTGGCCCATGCGGACCAGCTCCATCAACCGCCGGGCATCGGAAGCCTGCCGCGCCGTGGCGCCGGGCAGGAGGTGTTGCTCGAGCCACTCGTCCAGCGTGGTCTTCCCCGAACGCGTGGCGATCCAATCGGCGCGGGCGACCCAGGGATCACGGAACAGCGTATCGGCAAGTTCGTCCCAGGCGACTTCCACGTGGTCGCGGCAAAGCGCCATGGCCTGCCGAAGCGGCGTACGCCAAGCCTGGTTCCATCCTTCCTTGCCCCCGGTGCTGCATCCGCAGTCGCGTTGCCATCGACCTGTGCCGTGGGCGCACGACCATGCTGTGCCTTCCCCGTGGGCGTTCTTGAGCCGGACCTCGTGGATGGGAGGACGGATCGCCAGGAAATGGCCGAAGTTGCAGGGGACCACGCCATGGCTCGGACAGAGTTCCTGGAAGAGGTAGGCCAGAGCCATGTCGCCGAACGCCTCGTGGTGCCCGTACGATTCGCCGTCGGTGGCCACGGACACCAGCCGGGGTTCCGGACGCTTGGGGTCCCATGCGGCGCGCAGCCGTTCGAAGTAGCCGTGTGCGTCGCGGAGGAGGTGCTCGAAACCCACCGCCGCAGACACCGGCCCGTCGTAGAAGAACACGTCCAGGTGACCCTTGGTGAGGGGCTCGCCGTTGGAATCCAAGGGGAAGATGCGATAGGGCCTTCCCGGATCGATGGAGCCGTCCGAAACGTCCGTCCAGATCTCGCCCTGGAAGGGCCGGATGCGTTCGGCCTGGGTGGGAGCCAGGATGGTGAACTTCACTCCGCACTCGATGAGATCCACCACCGTGTCCATGTCGATGGCGGTCTCCGCCAACCACATCCCCTCGGCATCGCGGCCGAAGCGCTCCTTGAAGTCGCGCAGTCCCCACAGGATCTGGGTGCGACGGTCGCGCTTGGTCCCCAGGGGAAGGATGGCGTGGTTGTAGCACTGGGCGATGGCGTTGCCGTGGCCTTCCTGGTCCTCCCGCGACAGACGGTCGGCTTCCAGGATGCGTCCCCAGGTCTCGGGATCGTTGTCCACGATCCAATCCAGCAGGGTGGGACCGAAATTGAACGACATGTGGCGATAGTTGTTGGAAAGCGCGCGGATGCGTCCCCAGCCGTCCAGCAGACGCGACGCGCCATTGGGCGCGTAGCACTCGGCGCTGATGCGGGAGTTCCAGTCGTGGTGGGGAGAAGCCGATTCCTGCGCCTCCACGCGACCCGTCCAGGGATTCTCGCGGGGAGGTTGGTAGAAGTGGCCGTGGATCGCCAGCCTCATGGCATGATGGTTCGCACTCATCTTGCCGGGATTTTAGCAAATGTTCGGCCGGAAGGCCCGCCTGCAGATTGGATCTTGGACCACAACCACCTCCGATACCCTGCAAGCGGGCGCTTCCGCGATGGCATCGACGGCGTTCCTCGGACGCCGCGGACCTGGATCAGCGATAGCGTACGACCAACTTGGGACGCAGCGTCGGATCGGTCGCCTCGCTCATGTGGAAACCCGGGTAGTCCGGATAGTCAGGATGCGTCTCCTCCAGGCTGCGGAAGACCACACCATGGTTCGTGGACGGGTCCGCCTGCCAGATTCTGGCCAGTTCGGTGAGGTCGAATTCCATGGGAGCGGTGGACCCGTAGGCGAGCACGGAACGCGCGGAAGGCCGCGCCTGGGCATCCACTCCGTCCAGGCCCACCAGGGGGCGGTTCCAGCTGGAACCGAACGAGGGACCCAGGGAAGTCGCCCCGTCGATGTCGACCGAATTGCGCTCGCCGGGGAATGCGCCTTGGCCTTCCTTCCAGGCTTTCAGGAGCCGGTGCGCATCTATACGCAGATCGTGGCCAGACACGGGACGTCCAAGCCACGAGTTCACCTGGAACACCGCCTTCGCGGAGACGATCGTCTTGCCGCGCAACGAATCGGGAAGCTGGATCCTCCACAGGAGCCTGCCCACGGTGTTGGCGTCCCAAGCTCCGCCCAACCCCTCCGGATTGACGGTTCCCTGGTTGTTTCCGTCGTGGGAGCCGTTGCCGGTGAAGGTTCCAATGATCATCGCGTCGTCCTGGCCTTCCGGTCCCGGCTGCAACACGGCCAAGGAACCGCCCTCTTCGGTCACCTCACCCAGTTCCAGCACCAGGAAGGGACGCTTGGTCGCGTCGGGATGGTCGTCCACTCCGAAGGACGGGTAGTCCAAGTAGGTGCCATCGGATTCGTGGACCGAACGGAAGAGGAGCCCGTGGTTGGTGGAAGGGTTCTCCAGCCATCCGCGCACCGCGGCGGTGATGTCGAAACTCATGTTCTCCTTGGAGAGGTACGGTAGGGTCCGGCGATCCAGGGGAACCGTCTCCGCGTCGATGCCGTCCAGGCCGACCAACGGCATGGACCAGGACTGCCCGAAGCGGGGGCCCGTGCCGCTGGCGCCGTCGAAGTCGGCCGTGACCGGGCTTCCCTGGCCCGTGGCCTTGCCTTCCAGCCACGGACGCAGCATCCGGTAGGCCTCGATGGTCAGATCCTGTCCTCCCGTGGGCCGGTTGCCCCACTGGAGCGGCACGAACACGATCCTCGCCGAAACGATCCGCTTGGACTTCAGGGAATCGGGAAATTCCCAGCGCCACAGGTGCCGTCCGATGGTGTTGCCGTCGTAGGCGCCTCCCAGTCCTTCCGCAGGTCGTCCTCCGAAGTTGTGCATGCGCCAGGTGCTGGTTCCGGTGAAGTCGCCAAGGACTTCGGTCTCCTGGACTTCGTCGGGAGCTGGCCGCAGCACCAGCGAGCCCTGGATGGGAGACACGACGGGAGGCAGCGGATCTGCAGTCTCCTGCCGCTCCACCCGAAGGCTTCCGCCCACCGACCGGATGCGGAACCGGAGTTCCGTCTTCGCTCCCGAAGGGGGAACATAGGACAGGACCAGGATGGATTCCCCTCCCGAAACGGCCTTCACCACGAATCCGCCGTTTGGATCGCGGGTCACGGAAAGGGGCGAGCCTTCCACGCGTGCGGAGATGGAAAGATCCGCGAGACCGGGAAGCGCGACGACTCCCTGCAGGACGTCGGCCAGACGGACCGTGTCCAGCGACGCCTCCGTGCCGGCCTTCAATTCCTCGAACCGGACCTGGCTCGCTTTCTGACCGTCCTTCTCGACGAACAGCACCACGCTTCCTGGTTCCACGTCCACCTGGAATCCACCCTGCGCGTCGGAGCTGACCACACGAGACGGCTTGGAAAGGTCCGCGCCTTCGAAGACGTGGATCCTGACCGGTCCGTTCACGGATTGGACCCTTCCCGACACCCTCGCCGCCCCGGCGGAGATTCCCGATTCCGTCGGCGGTTCCGAAATGACTTCCTGGCCCTTTTCGCAGGCGTGGAGAGCAAGAGCAAGAACCGGTGCGATCAAACATGGCCCGACATGGGTGCGAGGGAGACGTTTCATGGGAAGTCCTTTCACGACACGAGGGAATAGGTTCTTTGACACGATAACCCAATCGAAGATCTCCTGGAAAGATCCTTCCCCTTTCCGGACCGGATTCGTGGATCCCGACGGGATCCAGGCCCCTGCCTAGGTACGGGCCCCCCGCACCTTCGCGTAGATCCCTTCGATGCGTTCCAGGAACACTTCCGGTGCGTGGTTGGTGCGAATCGCCTCGCGGGCCTTCCTCGACGCGGCGGATCGATCGAAGCCTTCCCCGACCAACCTCCGCAGCAGGTCCTTCCAGCCTTCCACGCTTCCCCGCTCCACCAGAAAGCCGTTGACGCCCTCCTCCAGCAGATCCGGATAGCCACCTACTCGCGATGCCGCCACGGGACACCCTTCGCGCATGGCCTCCAGCACGAACACCGGCGCATTTTCCACCCACAGGCTGGGCAACACCGCAAGATGGGCCCCGCGGCATTCCGCCAGGACGCGGTCGCGATCGATCTTCCCCAACCAATCCACGCGATCGGACAATCCCAAGCGCTCCACCAGATCGCGCAGATCGGCGACGGCGCCACCGTCGCCCGCGATCCGCAAGCGCACGCCGCTCACCTCGGCCATCGCCTTCACCAGCACGTCCAGACCCTTTTCCCGTTCGATCCGACCCGCATGGAAAAGCGTGAAGGAATCCGGGGACGGTGATTCGGACGATTCCTCGGGAGGATCGATGAACAACGGCAAGGCGAGACTGGGCACACCCGGATAGACGCGTTCCACCCATCGGGCGAGCATCGCCGACGGCGCTGTGAAGACAGACACCGTGCGCCGCAGCACGGGGATGTACAGGGCGAGCTTGAACAGGTTGAACCGTCTGTACAGGTCCAGCGCCAAGGTGTTGCTTCTTTGGCACCGGCTGGAAAAACACCAGGGGCCCACACCTCGTTGGCACACCTGTCCATCCGGGCGAAGCATCCAGCCTTCCGGACAGACCGCGCCGAAGTCGTGCTGGGTGCACACCACCGGGATGCCGAGGAACCTCGCGGCGAGAAACGGAGCGATCGACCAGACCAGGTTGTGTTTGTGCACGTGGACGACGTCCGGACGGAACCGTCGCATGCGGCTCCACGCCTTCCAGAGGAGCCAGGGGTTGAACAGGCGGGAAGCGTAGTGGATGGGATGGCGCGAACCCAGGAGCAGATCCGTTTCATGCCCCGCGGTACCCAACAGGCGCTCCAGGGCGTACAGATGGACCTCGGCGCCGCCCCCCGTTGGATAATCGTTGACCAGTAGAATCCGCATCGGAATGGAGAAAGTGCATTTTTCGCTCGGTGAACGAATCCGGAACCAACGCCTACGCGGGCTACCTGCAGGACGCCTACGGCCAGCGGCCACCCACCTACTACCTGCAGTTCGTCCGCACCCCGTTGCGATCCGGCGACGCGGTGCTCGATTGGGGATGCGGCCTGGGTGGCCTCCTCCACGCATTGTCCACCAGCGGGACTCCCTTGCGTCTCTTCGGCGCGGACATCATCGACCAGACCTTGGACTCCCTGCGGGAACGCCATCCCGACTGGGACCTGCGCCGGATCGACCCGCATCCGCCCGTGCTGCCATGGGCGGACGCGACCTTCGACCGGATCTTCCTGCTGGACGTGATCGAGCATGCCCAAGCGCCGATGGATCTGTTGGCGGAAGCCCACCGCCTGCTCAAACCAGGCGGAATCCTGACCCTCTCCACCCCCGATCGATTGGCCTTCTACAAACGCCCGGGCGGAATCCTCGCCTCCATCGGCTTCAACATCCGTCGCCTGCTCGGCAGGGAATGGATCGACCCCACCCATCTCACGGAATACACCGTGGGTGGCCTGCGGAGGATCCTGGCCAAGAGCCCGTTCACCGACGCCGATTTCCATCCATCCTCGTGGCACCGCACCCTCTGGGCGCGGCCTCCTCGCAAGCACTACAGCTTCCTCCTGGAACTGCGAAAGGCCTTGGCCCCGTGAGAATCCGCTCCAGCGCTGCCTCTCCCACCAAGTCCGGATTCCTGATACAACGACGCCTGACGGCGAACCTGACCACGCTGATCCAGGGCTTGGGAGCCAACCCTTCGGGACTTCTGGTGGACGTCGGCTGCGGCAATTCTCCCTACGGCCAGCTCCTGGAAGGATGGCGGAGGGTGGCGGTCAACATCGACGCCACCGACGCCGCCCCCGACGTGATCGGGGATGGCCTTTGCCTGCCCTTCCGCGACGCCTGCGCGGACGCGGTCCTCTGCACGCAAGTGGTGGAGCACGTGAAGGATCCCTTCCAGCTGTTTCGCGAAATCTCCCGGATCCTCAAACCCGGCGGGATCCTGATCCTCAGCGGGCCGTTCTACTGGCGCCTGCACGAGGAGCCCCACGACTATTGGCGATTCACCGAACACGGGTTCCGGGAGCTGGCCAGGCAGGCCGGATTGCGCGTGGAATCCATCCTCCGCGACGGAGGAGCGGTGGCTCTCACGGCGGTTTCGATCAACCAGCTTCTCCCTGGCCCCTTCCTCGCTCCCGCCCGTCTGCTGGTCAACCTGGTCGGGCTAGCCATGGAAGCCATCCACTTCCGTGGACACTCCACCCCCAACCTCAGCCTGCGCGCGGTGAAGATTCCTTGAGGTAGGCGCGCACCGCGCACCAGGCCCCCAATCCGCCGCCGACAAGCTGGGCCGCCAACGCGGCGTGGACCATTCCGGCGGCTCCGGCGGAGGGAATCCACCAAGCGCCCAACAGGACCTTGGCGACCAGCGAGGGGACCAGCACCAGGGCGGCGATCCAGATCCGGTCCTTTCCGATCAGGATGGAAAGCCACAACCAATCCATGGTGGTGAGGAAGAGCATCGCGCCCATGCCCGGAAGCAGGCTTTCCGCGCCATGGAACCCCTTCTCGCGGAACACCATCTGAAACAGGATGGGGCCGACCAGGGCCGCACCGGCGCCCAGGGCCGCGCCCATGAGCATCTGGAGCCCCACCGCGCGGGCCAGCGCCCGCCCCAAGCGTGCCTTCTGCCGATGGAGCCTGGGGTAGAGATAAGACGACATTCCCTGGGCGAAGAATCCACCCGCCATCACCAGGTTCAAGGAAGCGAAGTAACGTCCGACCTCTTCCCGGTTGGCCCACCGCTCCAGCAAAAACGCATCCACCCGGGAAGCGAATCCCACCGCGAACAGGTACAGCACCGATTGGACCAGGGTTCGGCGATGGGTCGAGGCCAACTCCAGGGCGGAACGGTCCACCGCGGGAGCCCGTTCACCCGAGGGCAAGGCCAGGACGTAGGCCAAGGTGAGAGCCGCCGGCCCCGAGGCCAGGGCCAGGAGAGCTCCGGACGGTCCAGGCTTCAGGTGCCACACCGCGGCAAGCGACGCCAGGTTTCCCAAGGGATAGGCCAGGCGCGCCACCAGTTCGCGGCCCGCCTGCTGGCGGGCCCGCAGGATCTGTCGCAGCAGATCCGAGGAGGCCTGGAAACCGTAGAAGGCTCCCGCCCACAGGAGGGTCCATCCACGCTCCTCGCGATCGCCGGCAAGCAGGCTCCACACCACCAGGGGAAGGAGGAACAACGGGGTGGCCAGGACCTTGAGCCCGAGGAGTCGCCGCGCAAGGAAGGAATCGTCGGGATCGGCGCTCACGGTCCGCAAGGCGAGGTTGGGAAGGCCCGTGTCGGCCAAGGGGGAAAGGAGCGCCGCGGAAGCCAGCGCCAGGGCCACCAGACCGAACCGATCCGCTCCCAGCTGGTTTGCCACCAGAAGCTGGAATCCCATCGCCGCCCCACGCCCCACCGCTTCGGACACCAGGGTGGCACCCGCCCCCCTCAGGAAGTCCAGACCCATCAGAACTCCTGGCCCAGCTCGATGTGGTGGCGGAATCCAGCGCGATAGCCCTGGGCGTCGGTGAGCGGCACCTCTCCCGAGATCCGGTACAGCGCCCGCCCCCGAAGCCCCTCCGAGGTCAGGCTCGCTTCCAGCTGCCAGGGTGCGGCCCAGCGGACCCCCTCTCCTTGGGGGAAGGCCCACCAGAAGGATGGAGGCGCATTGGTCAGATCCTGTCGCAGAAGTCCCGCGCGCGGCTCCACCGACAGCCGCTTGAAGGAGACGCGGACGCCTCCCATCAGGGATCCGGCCCAGGAATCGGCGCTTCCTCCGCGTTGGGGGAGAGGAAGCGCGGCTCCCCGTGGAAAGGTTCCATCCACCCGAAGCCAGCTCGCGCCGGGGGCCAGCACCACGGAGAATCCCGGCTTGGCCAGATGACGGCGGAGCTCGCCGCGAAGGTCCACCAGAGCGTGATCGGATCGGGCGGAAACTTTCGGAAACTCGGCTTCCCAGTCGGTGCGGGTCTCCAGGACAGCCCGGGTATTTCCCACCTCGCCGCGGCACTCCAGCTCCGCTTCCCAAGGCCCGCGGTACAGCGCTCCCTGCGCTCCCGCGAACCACGATCCGCCCTCCAGCCTCCAGGAGGAATTCCCGTCGTCGCCGGGATCGGTCAATTCGCGATATCCTCCCCAGACCTGGGCCACGGCGCCGTCGTCCAAGGCCCCGCCCAACCGCACGGTCCACACCTCGCGACCCGTCCGCCATTCCAACGTGTCGGCCAGGAGAGTGTCGTGCCGCCAGCGTTCCAGCAAGGCGGGGGTGGCCGGTTCGTTCCATGCCCAGCTCGCATCCAGCCGGAAATCGCGTCCATGGACCAATCCCACCTGCACGGAGGTTCCGGCGTTCTCGCTGTAGAGCGGGAACCACACGCTCCACCCCAGACTCCACGGGCTCTTGTCCAGGATTGGACGGAAAATGTCTCCCGCGACGCCCAATCGCAGCCCCCCTTGGGGTTCCAGCACGCTCCAGCGGATGGAATCCGAGCGCAGGCCGGGCTTGGGCTGCAGATCCAAGGCCTGGAGCCCGAAGGCCAGGCCCGGCACTCCTTCCAGGACGGCCTCCATGCCCAGGGACGAACTGCGGCGGGTCCAGGAACCCTGGGGAGTGGAGCGCTCCTCGTCGGAGAGGTCCACACCAAGGCGGGTGAGGTTCTTCCCTCCCCCCGTAACGGCGGCCAGCAGGGCATCGGAAGGCTCTCCCTGGCCCATCCAGCTGGTCGCGTAGCCACCGGTCTGGTCGGCACCGGGAACCGGCACCGAAAACCACAGGGCCGTGGGATCCTGGGGGCCGGAATGGGCCACGGATGCCCACCAAAGCAAGGTGGACACAAGGAGGGTGCGGCTTGGACGCATGGACCATAGGTAACTTTCCGCGATGCTCTCAAGCCAGGATCCGGACCTCCTTCCGATCGAAAACGACATCGCAAGCGCCATCGACCTCATCGCCGACGGCGAGGACCGCCGCGCGAACATCCTGTTGGACCGTTCCATCCAGAAGCTGCGCCTTCTGTCCGTGGGAGCCTCCCGCAAGGAAGCCCTGCGACTGTGGGCCATCTGCCTGAGCGTGCAGGAGGAATGGGAACAGAGCCTCCTGAAGTACGAGCAGGTCCTGTCGATCGATCCCTCCGACGAGGACGCGCTGTGGCAGACCGCGCAGATCCTGCTGCGCAACCTGGAGAATCCCGAAGCCGCCCGCAAGGTGTTGGAACAGCGACTGCTTCCCATCAACCGCACCGACGACTACCTGGACACGCTGCGCGAATGCGAAGCGGCCTTGGGCATTCCTCCTGCCGGAAAGTCTCCGGTCTAGCCCGCATTCGTCGCGACAGCGTCTCAATGACTTGAATTTGTTGCGAGTCAG
>DAOPYN010000007.1:0-111006 GCA_035352895.1 Fibrobacteria bacterium
CGTGCGCATGTCCGACACCGCCGAGATCGAGACCCCCGCGGGGAACCTGGAAAGGTTCTCCACCTGGACCGTGTCCTGGGACGCGGAACGCCTGAGGATCGGGCGCGACGGCAAGGAGCTCTTCGAACGCGTGCGGCCGCGCATCGAACCGAGACGGGTCCGCTGCGCGATCGGAACCGGCGGAGGGCTGCGGCTGGCGCACCTTCTGGTGCTGGACCGGGCCCTCGCCGTCGATTCCCTGTCCTGGTAGGAACGAAAAGCGCCTCCGGGAGGTCGGTTCCCGGAGGCGCCGAAGACACGCCATGGATCAGAGGCTGCCGAGCATCTCCTTGACGACCGCGATCTCCTCTTTCAGTTCCTTCACGGAGAGGGCGATGCGCTCCTTGGCCAAGGCGTTGAGATCGTATCCCTTGACGACTTCCCACTCTCCATGGCCGGTGGTGCGCACCGGGAAGGAGGCCATGATGTCCTTGTCGATGCCGTAGTCGCCGTTGGACCACACGGCCACCGAGTGGACGGTGGAACCGGGGGTGACCAGGCTGTGGACGTGGTCGATCAGACCGTTGGCGGCGGAGAAACGGCTGGATGCGCCGGCGATGTCGATGATGGCCGCGCCGCGCTTCTGCACGGTGGGGATGAACACGTCCTTGGCCCACGCCTCGTCGCCGATCACCGCGGGAGCGGGCTTGCCGCCGATCTTGGCGTTGTAGTAGTCGGGGTACTGGGTGGCGGAGTGGTTGCCCCAGATGATGGCTTCGGTCACGGCGCTGGAGTGGACTCCGGCCTTCGCGGCCAGCTGGCTCATGGCGCGGTTCTGGTCCAGCCGGGTCATCGCCGAGAAGTTCTTCTTGGGCACGCGCGGCGCGCTCATGGCGCAGATCCACGCGTTGGTGTTGCAGGGGTTGCCCACCACGGCCACGTGGACGTTTTCCGCCGCGACGGCGTCGATGGCCTTGCCCTGGCCCACGAAGATCTTGCCGTTGTCCAGGAGCAGGTCCTTGCGCTCCATGCCGGGTCCGCGGGGCTTGGATCCCACCAGCAGGCACCAGTCGGCATCCTTGAAGGCCACCATCGGATCGTCGGCCAGGACCACTCCCTGCAGGAGGGGGAATGCGCAGTCGTCAAGCTCCATGGCCACGCCCTTGAGCGCCTGCTGGGGCTTCTCGAAGGGAACTTCCAGAAGCTGGAGGATCACGGGCTGGTCGGCACCGAACATCTCGCCGGAGGCGATGCGGGGGATCAGGCTGTAGCAGATCTGACCGGCGGCTCCGGTGATGGCGACGCGCAATGGCTTCTTCATGATGGTCTCCGATGCAATGGTGATGGATGGATGGTGGAGCACGCAAAAGGTAGACTCCCGGGTCTTGGACGGGGAGAGTCGGAACGCGTGGAACCCGTTTGGACCGTAGATCGGCTCAGGGGACGGCGGGGACGGGCTCGATGCGGAAGCGGAAGGTCGCTCCCTGGTCGATCCGGCTTTCGGCGTGGACCTCGCCTCCGTGGCGGTCCACGATGCGACGGACCATCGCCAGGCCGATGCCGTCGCCGGGAATGGACTGGTCCGCGTGCAGTCTCGAGAAGACCCCGAAGAGCTGGTTGGCCCATTCCATGTCGAACCCCTTGCCGTTGTCCTCCACGAAGAACCAGGATCCGTCGTTGCCCACCCGGATCCAGCCGAGTTCGCGGTCCACGGTGTACTTGGCCGCGTTGGACAGTAGATTCTGCCAGACCTGGCGCAACAGGTCGGGATCGGCGACGCAGGAGGGAAGCGGATCCAGGAGGAACGTGAAGGCCCGGTCCGCATGCGCCTGGCGGATTTCCGACCAGACTTCCAGGATCATGCGTTCGTGCGCCTTCCCGTCGATGACCTCGCGCTGCAGGCTCCCCGCGCCAAGTCGGCAGAACCGCAGGAACGAGGAGTAGATCCGCTCCATCCGCTCGGCGCTGGAACGGATGCGTTCGGCCATCCACGCTTCCTCGCCGGATTCAGGCAACGATTCCATCAAGGTCTGGGTGGTCCGCCTGAGATCCTCGATCGGGTCCTTGAACCGATGGGCCACGGAATCGACCGCCTCGCTCAACCGTTCGCTGGCCTGGGCCAGCTCGTTGCGACGCTCCTCCACCGCCTCTTCCAGCTCCCTGGTGAGTTCCTCCAGGCGCTGCTCGTTCCGACGACGCGCGAGAAGGTCCGTGGATGCGATGGTGAGCAGCCGCCGGACCACCGCCAGCGGCGAACCCACGAAGAACCCCACGTGGATCACGGTGAGGGTCACGCACATGAGCATGGTGATCGCCGGTGCCGGTTCGGCGTGGATCAGCCCCCGCGAACCGGCGACCCCAAGCAGGACGATGTCCAGGAGGGAGAGGATCACGATGGTCAGTGCCAGGCGGTTGTCGAAGAGGAACGCAGCGGCCTGGATCCAGGCCAGGGTGAGGAACAGCACCGGGTGGTAGATCCCCTGCCCCGTCCATGGCACTCCCAGGCAGACCAGGCCGAAGGAGACCAGGAAGGCCCATCTGCCCCTCCCCTCGCCACGACCCGCGAAGATCCTGACCAGCAAGGCGGGAACCGCCATCGCCAAGGCCGAGTCCGCCCAGACCGAGCCGATCCATCCGAGCATGGAGGAAAGAGCGAGTCCGGCCGCCAGGACCAGGATCTGCAAGGAAGTGATGCGAAGGTACCGCTCCCGCGCAAGATCCAGAGAAAGCCGACCGATCATTCCCGGGCACCCCGGCTCTGGCGGAGGGTCTCGTCCAACAGGGCACCCAACCGCGCAGACTGCTCGAGAAGGCGGTCCACCTCCTTCCTGCGACCGGCATCCAGATTCCCCTCCGAAAGGATCCGGGCATAGCCGTGGATGGCTCGCATGGGCGTCTGGAGATCGTGCGAAAGCGAATGCGAGAAGGACTCCAGGTCCATGTTCGCGCGGGACAGTTCCGCCGTCCGTTCATGGATCTCCGTCTGGAGGGTTTCCTGGCGTCGACGCAATCGTTCCATGGCCTGGTCCAGCGAGGCTCGCTCCGATTCCATCAACGCGATGGCCGAAAAGTATCCGCGCAACGGGAAGACCAGGCAAAGCGCACTGACACTCATGAACACGACGAAGACCTTCACCCAGATCTGGTAGGGAGCCACCAACCTCCCGGATAGGAAAAAGGCTTCGTATCCCGTTCCGACCCAGATCGCCAGGAGCGATACGATCGCGTAGCCCCATGCGGCGCGGTTTCCCAGCAGGTATCCGGCCATGATGGTGATCAGGATGGGTTGTCCGATCCCGGGGCTGCCCGAACCGTTCACCAATGCCAGCGCCCAACAACCCAGGGTGAGCGTGCCGAGCCAGACGTGGGAAGCGGCCACATCGCGATACCTCATCCAGAACATGCGCTGGATCAGCAGCCCCACGCCCAGCACCCCGGGCATCACCAGCGTCCGAGGGCCGCCTTCCACCTTCATGACGATGGGCAGGAGGACGACCAGGACCAGCACACCCAGCGTGCTGATCTGCAACCAACCGATCAGGCGATGTCGCAACTCGCTGTCGTGGTCCACCAACCCTTTGGAACCGCCAACCTGGCTCAAGCGGGATTTTCGGGAACCGGACATGGCTCCAATCTAACCACGAGACCACCGCACCCAACCGCAAATTCCCCGGGTCTACGGGGGCAACGAACGCAGGCGGCGGTAGTTGGCCATCACCACCTGCACGTAGCGTTGGGGCAACGCCTCGTTTCCCTTCAGACGATTCTCCAGCGCCACCGGCCCCATGTTGTAGGCCAGGATTCCCATGCGCAGGTCTCCGTAGCGATGGACCATCTTCAGGAGGAAGGCCACCCCGATGCGCACGTTGAAGGACGGATCCAGGAGGTCTTCCGAGACCGGAGGATCCAGGCCCAACTCTCCGGCCATGGCCCGAGCGGTGATGGGCTGGATCTGCATGACTCCCACCGCTCCGGACAGATTCCCGCCCGAATGCCGCCCCAGTGCTTCGAACTGCCCGCCGCTTTCGGTGAGCACCACGGCCAGGATCAGGAGCGGATCGAAATCGTAGAGCCTGGCGTTCCAATCGATCTCCCTTGCCAGGATCGTGGCATCCCCGGGATCGATCCTGCCGGAACAGGCGCGGACCAGCACGGAGCGCAGCCGATCGACTCTCCGCAGGGAATCCGACGTCCGGTCCAAGGAATCGAGGCGTGTGGAAACCCGCGCCTGTTCCCGCCGCGTCCAGGTGATCTTGGCCCCGAAGGCGATGGATAGGATGGTATCGCCCAGGAACAGCACGGCCAAGGCCAACGCTCCCACCAACGTGGGCGTGAACGAAAGGGTCCAGATCCGCCTCATCGCGCCGAGTCGGCCACCGTGGCGGTCGGTCCGGCGCCGGAATCGCGCACGGTGGTATCGGCGACCTGCGATCCACCGCGTCGGCGGTTCCATGCCTTGCCTGGCGCGTCCAGGAGCCCCAGATCCTCCAACGGCTTGAGACGGGCTTCGTAGTCCTTGATCTCGCGCTCCGCGCGGATCTGGTCGCCTCGCAGGCGCTCCAGCTCGGCGCCATCGCGTTGCAGGGTCCGAAACTGCCAGATCACCAGGATCATCAAGGTGCCCATCCAGCCGGCCAGAAGCAATCCCAGACCCACGGCCACCGGAGCGGCCAGACGGAATCCGGTGCGGCGCGACCACTTGAACCCGCGTTCCTGGAACCCGGTGGCCAGGAGGCTCGCCAGGCTCGGATGGACCTTGAACAGGTTCCGCCAGGGACTCAACCTCTGGAGCACCTCCTCGGAGGTGCACAGGATCGCCATCTCCGCGCCGGCTCCGCGCAGATCCGACTCCAGAGACAGAATCTGCAGCACCGCCTCGTCGGTGACCGCGACCACCCGCAGGAGGTCCAGCACCAGGGAGCGGCTGTCGGGCGAAAAGGTCTGGACCTTCTCGCGCAGGGCCAGACCCATCGCTCCGTCCAGTCGCCCCGAAGGGGCGATCACCAGGAGGCCGGAAGTCTCGTAGAGGGAGAAGTCCAGGAGTTCGGGGGTCATCGGCGCCGCTCCGTGGAAAGATCGATCCTGGAGATCAGGGACCAGGATTCCCCCGGAGGCAGACGCACCTCCCAGAAGGCCTCGGCGGCCATGCCGTCCAACCGGCCGGGTTCGCTCTGTCCGGGACGCCGCACCAGGATGGGACGGACCTCCATCCGCCCCGCCTTGGCGACCTCCCAGGAGAGCATCTGCCCCGCGGATCGATCGGAGATCTCCCATCCCTTCGCCGGATCCGCCTGCACACTGGTGACAAGATCCGTCCAACCTTGCGATTCCAGGCGATGCCGCTGGTCGCCGGCCTCGCCGTCGGAAGGCGCCACGCCCAGGACGCATCGGAATCCGAAGAGCTGGAGATGGGATCCGGTGTTGGTGAGCTTGTAGGTGACCGCCACGTGGGCCTTCCCCGAACGGACGGTGAACGTCTTTTCCATCAGGAGGGGATGGTCAACCTGGGCCAGGCGCAGGGACCCGGATCGGTTCAGCATCACCTGCAGGTCCTGCCCGACGCGCTTGAACTGGACGTCGAACGCCCTCCCGGCGAAATCTCCCGCTTCCGAGGCGAGGGTCTCCTCAAACGTGGGCAGGATCTCGTGGAAGGATTCCGACAGGACCGGAAGCCCCTGCGCGCATCCCCAGGCGTGCAGCCGCGGCTTGAAATCCAGCGAACTCAGCTGTCCGCCCCGGCGGGGCTCCACCAGGAGCGACACCCGTGAATTGCGCACCAGCACCTGCTGGGCGCCGTCGCACAGGAGATCGAGCGCATCCACCTGCACGGAATCGTCCGGGAAGGTCTGGTCCAGGACGGATTCCGCATCCAGGATCAGGGACCCCAACCTCACCCGGTCGCGCAGGTACCGGATGCCGCCCGCCTCGTCGGCGTCGCGGAAGAAGCTCGCGTTCTGGGCCTGCAGGAGGGAATCGGCCACCAGGGCGCGGACCTTGGGGCCGGGAACCTGCTCCGACCTGGCCAGCAGGTGGAGCATCCGCTTGTGGCAGAGATTCGCCCAGCTCTGGCGGCGCAGGAGGTCGCGCACACCGCCACCCGGCCCGGGCTCGCAGTAGGCCCTCGAAGCCGAAGGCGGCGGATAGACGATCCCCAGGGGCTCGCCCTTGCGGATGGCCTCGCCCGGCAGGACCAGCTCGAACCCGCTGTCGGGACCGGCCACCAAAGAGGCGAGTGCGGACAGCCGCTCCAGGTGGACGGGCTCGAACCCCTCCCGGGAAGACGCCAGGAGCGGCACGTCGATGAGCCCCCCGGCGGGCTCCAGGCCCTCGCCGGGCGGAACGGTCGCCAGCCGGAGCATTTCCTCCACCGCCCCGGCGCGGAACAGCGCCCCCAGGGATTCGCGGGAGGCCAGGAGCCGGAAGGGAACACCCAATTCCTCGGTGAGGTACCATCCCAGCCGTGCGGCTTCCTCCGCGGTGGGGATCTGGTGGTCCTTCAGCACGGTGTAGGAGAAGCCCGACTGCAGGAAGACGGACACCAGGCTGGGATCCCAGACGAATCCCGGAAGCCATGCGCCGCGCGGCTCGCCGCCCACGTGCTGGCGCAAGGCCCCCGTATGCATCTGGATCTGCGAACGGCGCGACGAGTCGGGAATCTGCGAGAAGAGCGGATCGTGGTATCCGCCCCCCAGCCACTCGATGCGTCCGGACGCCCCCGCCTGCCGCAGAACGTCCAGGATCCGGGGCGCCGAACGGGCGGCGCTCTCCAGGACCCGGCCCGGCAGGTACAACGCGAACCGGACGTCCATGTGCCGCTGGAGGATCCCCACGAGGGTCTCCAGTGGAGCCAGCGACAGGCGACGGATCTCGTCGTCTGCCAGGAAACCCGGGTCGTGCAGGTGCACCACCACGGAAAGGCGGGTGCGAAGCTGAATGGGAGATTCCGTCATCGAGCTACAGAGTAGCATCCTCCCGCGCATTCACGGAGGGCGAGCCATCCGCCGACCAGTCCAGCCAACGCCGCGTTCCAGTTGATGGCGACCTCGTTGGTGGCGTACGAACAGCTCCGGTCGGTCCACGACAGCGCAGGCGCACTCGCAATCCTGTAGTCCGGACACTGCCAGGGATTGGGCCCCACGTCCTGGCCTCCCAAATGGGAGCCTCCCACCAGGAATCCCGGCACGGGATCGGCGATGGTGTCGGCGACGGAGGGCCGATGATGGGGGTTGCGGGCGGGCCTGATCCCGATTCCCGTCACGAAGGAGGAGTCGAACGGGTTGACTCCGAGGAGGTAGTCCAGGTTCCGCCGCGAGGCGCGCAGGCAGGTGGAGTCCCCGCTTCGCCGGAAGGCCTCCAGAAGCAGGATGCCCTGGTTGGCGAGCACCGCGTTGGATCCCCACACGAACTCCGACGAATCGATGGAGACCCCGAATGCGGTGGCCTCGGCCCGGTCCCGGAGCACTCCGGCCCGCTCCAGGAGGCGCCCCATCGCGATCGCGGTGTCCGCCCCGAACGCCTTGGGGTGCGCGATCACTCCCAGGAGCGCCAAGGCTCCCACGTCCTGCCAGGAGGCTTCGCGACGCGATCGGTCCAGATGCTCCCGAAACGGCAGCCAGACGGCTTCCTCCCCTCCCGAAGCGCGTCGCTCCACGGCCGCCAGCAGGCGTTCGTCGGACAGGATCGTGTCCTCGTACTTGCCCGTCTTGACGTCCACTGGTTGCTGGTAGAACACGGCTGGATGGGCGACCGCCCAGTTCCATGCCCGTTCCGCGGCGGATCGGCATCGGGACGCGAACAGGGAGTCCTTGGAAGCGTAGACCCGCGAGGCCTTGTAGAAGACGGAGGCGAAATCCAAGGTGGCGGCGGTGGTCTTCATGACCACGAAGCGCTGGGCCAGATCCTGGTGGGGAAGCTCGTCCATGGGATCGAATGCCAGCGTGGTCAGCTTGTGGTGGACTCCCCCGTCCTGATCCTGCATGGTCAGCATCCAATCGAGATTCCACCGCACCTCGCGGAGGAGGGCGGGTTCGGGCCCGGCGGGAATCGGCCACGAAAGCGTGTCGAAGAGGCCAGGGTAGGATTCGGCCAGATCCAGGAGGGTCCAGCAGGTGATGCCGGAATTGACGATGTACTTGCCGTAGTCGCCGGCGTCGTACCAGCCCTTGGGCGAAGAGAGTGTTCCCGTCCGGCCGGTCGAAGCGTGGCGTCGCACGAGGGTGTCGGGATGCCCGGCCGGGCGTTTCCAGCGGTCGGCGTACGGCTCCACCGAGGCGTTCCCGGCGCGATTGTGGTAGAAGGCCTTCATCGTCGCGCGGAAGACATCCCGATCGACTCCGCGCGAAACGCCGAAGCTTCCCAGGACGCCCTTCCCGGCGATCAGGAGGTATCGACCCGGCGGCAGAGGAGCGGGAAGATCCAGCGAGACCGCCGAATCGGCCAGGGCGTTCCATCGGGATGCGGGCGGAAAGCGACCGCGCGATCGGACGGTCTTCCGGGCGGAATCCACGATCGACCACTCCCCGGCGGGGAACGATCCGGAGCGATTCCTGACCAGGACCGCATGCCCGGGCACACCTTCCTGGTAGGACGTCTGGACGCTCCGAAGGGATCTCGTCGGTGCGGATTCCGCGGCAACCACGGAGACGGCCGCGAAAAGGTGGATCAGGGTGGCGAGCATGGCGATTTCCCCACGATGGCGATTTCCGGTGGAACCCGGCGACTGAAGGCGTTCAGCCGCCGACGATCGAGCCATCAGTCGCGACCGCGGCGAGGGAAGTTCACCGCAAGGTGGAAAATGAGATCCGCAATGGCGGACTTGCGAATCCCGGAGATATATTTGCCCCGCTGTCGCCAACGGCCGTCCGACGACGAAATCAATCGCGTCGTCGGGAATTCGTGGTCGTGGCCCACATCGATCCCACAACGAGGAACGCATGGCAAACAAGTACGTCTACTTCTTCGGAGCGAACGCTTCCGAAGGCAACGGCACCCAGAAGAATCTCCTGGGTGGCAAGGGTGCGAACCTGGCCGAAATGGCCCGCCGCGGATTCAATGTCCCTCCCGGCTTCACGATCACCACCGAAGTGTGCGTGGAGTATTACAAGAACGGGAAGAAGTTCCCCAAGGATGTCCAGCCCCAGGTCAATGCCGCCGTCGCCAAGCTCGAGAAGACTCTCGGCAAGAAGTTCGGCGACAAGAAGAATCCCCTCCTCGTGGCCGTCCGCTCGGGCGCCCGCGAGTCCATGCCCGGCATGATGGACACCATCCTCAATCTCGGTCTGAACGACGAGACGGTGGAAGCCCTCAAGGCCGCGACGAACAACGGCAAGTTCGCCTACGACTGCTACCGCCGCTTCATCCAGATGTACGGCGACGTCGTGATGGGCGTCCAGAAGAAGCACGAGAACGAGGAAGAGCCCTTCGAAGGCGTCCTCCACGGCCTCAAGCACGAAGTCGGCGTCACGTTCGACAACGAGCTTTCCGAAGACCAGCTCAAGGAGCTGATCAAGCGCTACAAGGTCCTCGTGAAGAAGTTCACGGGCAAGAACTTCCCCGCCGATCCTCGCGAACAGCTCCAGGGCGCGATCACCGCCGTCATGGCCAGCTGGATGAACGAGCGCGCCATCCTGTACCGCGCCAAGTATCGCATCCCCGAAGAATGGGGAACGGCCGTCAACGTGCAGTCCATGGTGTTCGGCAACATGGGCGACGACTCCGCGACCGGCGTGGCCTTCACGCGCGACCCGGCCACCGGCGAGAACATCTTCTACGGCGAATACCTGGTCAACGCCCAGGGCGAAGACGTGGTGGCGGGTGTCCGCACCCCCCTCAAGATCGTCGACATGGCCAAGGACAAGAACTGGGCCAACTCCTACAAGGAACTCGAAGCCGTCCGCAAGAAGCTCGAGAAGGAATTCGGCGAAGTCCAGGACTTCGAATTCACGATCGAGAAGAAGAAACTGTTCATGCTGCAGACCCGCAACGGCAAGCGCACCGCGCTGGCCTACGTGAAGATCGCGCACGACATGGTCAAGGAAGGCCTGATGAGCCCCGAGCGCGCCGTCGAATCCGGCGATCCCGAGGCCCTCAACCAGCTCCTCCAGCCCATCTTCGACACCGAGTCCTACAAGAAGGCGCAGACCAACGGCTCGCTCCTGACGGTCGGTCTCCCGGCCGGTCCTGGTGCCGCCACCGGCGTGCTCGCGTTCTCGGCCGCCGAAGCCGAGCGCCAGAACGCTCTTGGCAAGCGCGTCGTTCTCGCTCGCATCGAGACCTCTCCCGAAGACCTGCGCGGCATGATCGCCTCCCAGGGCATTCTCACCGCTCGCGGCGGCGTCTCCTCCCACGCGGCCCTCGTGGCTCGCCAGATGGGCAAGGTGTGCGTGGCCGGTGCCGGCGAAGTCGAGATCAACTACGAGAAGGCCCTGCTCACCTGCAAGGGCAAGACGATCCGCGAAGGCGAGTCCATCGCCATCAACGGTTCCACGGGCGAAGTCTTCGCGGGCGAGATCAAGACCTCTCCCTCCGAGCTGCTCCAGGTCCTGGTCACCAAGACTCTGGATCCCAAGAATTCCAAGCTGTTCCAGTACTACGACTTCGTCATGAAGCTGGCCGACAAGTACCGCGTGCTCGGCATCCGCACCAACGCCGACCAGCCCGACCAGGCCAGCGTCGCCGTCGCGTTCGGCGCCGAGGGTGTGGGCCTCTGCCGCACCGAGCACATGTTCTTCGACGGTGACCGCATCGACTCCGTCCGCGAGATGATCCTATTCGCCGAAGAGCACGCCAAGTACAAGGAACTGCTGGCCGAGGCCAACGGCGACGAGGACAAGGTCCGCGCTCTCCAGACCGAATACGGCGACGCGATCAAGCACTTCAACGGCGCTCTCGCGAAGCTCCTGCCCATCCAGCAGAAGGACTTCGAGGGTCTGTTCACCGCCATGGCCGGACGGCCCGTCACGGTCCGCTACCTGGATCCGCCGCTGCACGAATTCCTCCCCGCCTCCAAGGACCAGAAGGACGATCTCGCCAAGAAGCTGGGCGTTTCGTACGACCGCATCGAGGCCCTTGGCCACGCCCTGCACGAAGCCAACCCCATGCTGGGACATCGCGGCTGCCGTCTGGGAATCGTGTATCCCGAGATCTCCGAGATGCAGTCCCGCGCCATCTTCCGCGCCGCCCTCGCGGTCGCCAAGAAGACCGGCAAGAAGGTCATGCCCGAGATCATGATCCCGCTGGTCGGCTTCGAGAAGGAACTCGAGATGCAGCTGGCGATCGTGCATCGCGTGGCCGCCGAGGAGTTCAAGGCCGCCGGCACCAAGCTGCCCTACCTGGTCGGAACCATGGTCGAAATCCCCCGCGCCGCTCTCACGGCTTCGGAGATCGCCAAGCACGCCCAGTTCTTCAGCTTCGGCACCAACGACCTGACCCAGACCACCCTGGGCATGAGCCGCGACGACGCGGGCAAGTTCCTGCCCCACTACCAGAAGGTCGAGATCGTGAAGGCGAATCCGTTCGCTTCCATCGACCAGACCGGCGTCGGCCGTCTCATGGAGATCGCGATCGAAGGCGGCCGCAAGACCCGTCCCGACATCAAGCTCGGCATCTGCGGCGAGCACGGCGGCGAGCCCCACTCCGTCAAGTTCTGCCACGACATCGGCCTCAAGTACGTGTCCTGCTCGCCCTACCGCGTGCCGGTCGCTCGCTTGGCCGCTGGTCAGGCTGGCTTGGCCGCGCAGAAGAAGGCGAAGGCTTCCGCCGCTACCGCCAAGGCTCCGGTCGCGAAGAAGGCAGTGAAGGCTGCCAAGCCCGCTGCCAAGAAGGTCGCCGCCAAGGCGCCCGTCAAGGCTGCCAAGGCCGCTCCGGCGAAGAAGGCTCCCGCCAAGGTCGTCGCCAAGAAGTCCGTGAAGAAGGTCGCCAAGAAGAAGTAAGCCGGCCGTTGGGGACGCAAGATTCTGCGTCTCCACCATGCGGTGAGTTCAGGCCCCGTCCGGCATTCGCCGGTCGGGGCCTTTTCGTTTCGTTTCCGATTCGAGGCAACATGCGGGTTGCTACCCTTTGGTCATCGCCCGATCGAAACCCTTCGACGCAAAGGATTCCAGACATGATCGCACGGAATCACCGCCTGGCTCCACTCTCCATCGCCCTGTCGTGGCTGGCCCTGGCTGGCGCCACGTCCTGCAATCTGTCGCATACGATCGGCTCGGTCACCCCGGACGATTCCACCGTCGTCGACACCATCCCGACCTTCCAGCATCGGATGGACGGTCGATCGGAAACCATCCAGGGAACCTACCAGATCCAGGGGAACCGGCTGGTGTCGCGCCTCCTCGATCGGGATTCCGTCATCGAGTCGCGCTACTGTGGCGTTTCCTCCAGCGGCCATGCCGACAGTCTGATCATTTACCACGACACGATCAAGGCAAGGGACACCCTGGCCTGGTCCATCCGCCGCGACAGCTTGGTCCTGAGCTACTGGCAGGACACCTCCTACACGAGCGTGGATGCCATTCCGACCATCACCGAATGGATCTACGCCCGGACCGCGGGCACCGGCAACTCCCTGGAGGGGTCCTTCCGCATGGTGGGGATGCGCGAACGATTCCTCGAACCCCTCCCCGAAGGCTCGTACGACAGCGCTTCCAGGATGGCCACGTGGAACGACACCAGGAAGATCTTCAGCGAATACCAGACCTCCGAAATTTCCTTCCAGGCAGGACGCCTGGTCACCACCAACCGGATGGTCCATTCGTGGGCCGACCTCCTCGTCCTGCAATGGACCGGAGGATACCTGGGAGCGACGGCGGATTCCACCTGGTACGACATCGATCTGCGCAAGATCGACGACACCACCGTGACGGAAACGGGCAGAGTGACCCGCGAAGTGGTGACCCGCAGGAGGCTGCGGACGGAATCCGCGTTGTCCCTGTCGTCCGGGGATGTCTCCTACACGAGCTCCGACACCTCCCACCACGCCGGAATCAGCCACGAGAACCCCACCTCCTGTCCCGACGGCGTGGATTGGTACAGGGCTTTCCGCTCGGACAACTGGAAACGGTCGTTCTCCGCGAGGAAAGCCGCCGCCAGCCGATACGGTGGGCCCGTCCAGCTGGCTCGTCCGGTTCTCTGGGGCCTCCCCCGCCGCTGAGTTTTCCGAAGACGGCCACCGGAACCCCCGCCAAGGCGACGGGGTAGCTAAATAGATCCCTCCATGCCAACCGTCTTCGTCTTCTTCGCCCTTTCCGGCCTGGCCGGACTGATCTACGAGTCCATCTGGGCCAACTACCTGAAGCTCCTGGTGGGCCACGCCACCTACGGACAGGTTCTGTCCATGTGCGTGTTCATGGGAGGGCTCGCCCTGGGAAGCCACTTGGCGGGCCGCCGCGTGGACCGCCTGCGTCGTCCCTGGCTCGCCTACGGCGTGGTGGAATTGTGCATCGGGCTGGGAGCACTCCTGTACCATCCGCTCTTCGAGCTCGCTTCGGGGTGGCTTTGGGGATCCGGGGTGTTGGAAGGCCGCGGCGACCTGGTGGCCCGCGGGATCGTGGCCGCGGTGGGGATCCTCCTGACCATGCCCCTGGCGGTGCTGCTGGGTGCCACCTTCCCCCTGGTGGCCTCGGGGCTCCTCCGCCGCGTGCCCGACCAGGGCCACCAGGGCCTGGGCGGCCTGTACTTCGCCAATTCCCTGGGCGGCGCGCTGGGATGCCTGCTCAACTCCTTCGTGCTGGTCCCGCGGTTGGGACTGCAGGGAGGACTCCAGTTCGCGGCGGTCCTGAACTTCACCTTGGCGGCCTACTTCCTCGTTCTTTCGCCGCGCGATCCGGGCCCCGTCTCCATCGAGGCTCCCGTCCCCTCGGTTCCACGGGACAAACCGGGCATGGGGATCGTGGCGCTGGTGGCGTTCTTCACGGGCCTTTCGTCCTTCCTCTACGAGATCGGCTGGATCCGCATGCTGGCGCTCCAGCTGGGATCCAGCACGCACAGCTTCGACATCATGCTCGCCGCGTTCCTGACCGGTCTGGCGCTGGGCGGCTGGTGGATCCGCAAACGGTTGGACAGGCCACAACCGCGTCTTCGACTGGCGCGGATGCAGCTGGCCATGGCGGCCTGCGCCGTGGCCTCCCTGTTGGGATACCAGCTGTTCTTCACCGCCCGCAACGAGCTGAACCTGGTGCTGCGCCCCACCGAGCAGGCGTTTCCCTTCGCGCAGCTGTTCAAGTTCGCCAGCGCATTCTTGATGATGGGACCCGCCGCCTTCTTCGCGGGCACCACCCTGCCGCTGCTCACCTCCTGGCACATCCGCGAAACGGGCCGCGAGGAGGGCCTGGGCAAGGTCTGGGCCTGGAACACGCTGGGAAGCCTCCTGGGAGCGCTGGGTGGAAGCCTGGTCCTGATGCCCCTGGTGGGACTGAAGTGGGTCCTGGTGATCGGCGGCTCGGTGGACGCCCTGCTGGGGCTGTGGCTCCTCAAGGGGGAACGTCCCAGGATCCGCGAGGCGGCCTTCGCATTGGGCGCCGCGGCGGTCCTCTTGGCGGCGGCCTGGATCCCGCTGCGGTCGGACGTGATGACCCGCGGCAGCTTCCGTGCGCACATTGGGCACAGACGCATCCTGGAGCCGCAGGTGGTGCACCGCATGGACGGATCGGCGATGACGGTTTCCGTCCACATCAAGCCCGACGGCTACGCCATCCTCCGCAACAACGGCAAGCCCGATGCATCGCTTTCGCTGGTGGGCAAGCCCGCCGCGGGCGACAACCTGACCCAGGGCACCCTGGCCTGGACCCCGATGTCCACCCGCAACCGCCCCTACCGCGCGGTGCTGATCGGTCTGGGATCGGGCATGACCGCCCACTACCTGCTGGGGGATCCGCTTTTGACGAGCCTGGACGTGGTGGAGATCGAACCGGCCGTGTTCACCATGTCCCGGCACTTCCAGGCCCGCAACGGCAGGATCTTCTCCGATCCCCGCATGCGCTTCTGGGCCGAGGACGCGCGGACCTTCTTCGCCACCCACGGCGGCACCTGGGACCTGGTGGTGTCGGAACCGTCCAACCCGTGGGTATCGGGAGTCTCCAGCCTGTTCACCCGCGAATTCTACCGCGATCTCAAGCGGCACCTGGCCCCCGACGGCGCCCTGGCCCAGTGGCTGCAGAGCTACGAGTTCCGCGACGAACTGTTCTTGTCCATCCTCGCGGCGATGCGCACGAGCTTTCCCAAGGTCGCGCTCCACCCCATCCCGGGAACCTCGGCCGACATCCTCCTCCTGGCGGGCGACCAGCTCCCCGTCCCGGATTCCACCCGTCTGGCGTCCGGGACTCCGCTGGCCGACCTTTCCGCCGAGGGACTCGCACCAGGCGAGGTCGCCAGCGCCCCAGCGGTGACCCCCAGGATGATCAACCTCCTGGTGAGGGACGTGACGGCCAATTCCGACTACCAGCCCATCGTGGACGCCCAGGCGGAGGATGCCTTCTACCAGAAGAGCAGGGTCACCCTGCCCGGTCTCCTGGCCCCGCGGACGGCCGGGTGGTTCCTGGCCATGGATCCGGCCGGCTGGGACACCCTGGTCGGCTGGTGGGAGGAGCGATGGTATCGCACGACGGATTCCGTCCACCGCGACGTCTTCCGGAACATCGCGCAGGCGCACGCCCGGAGCGGAGTCCCCCTGGTCTCCCGGGAGCTCAGGCTCCTGGATTCGCTGGTTCCCTTCCCCGCATGGGCCGCGTGGGCGCGTCGCGATCCGGCCATCGCCGACCTGGAGGCGGCCTTCGCGAACTCACCGGACCTGCCGGAGAACGACCGGCTCCGCATGGCGCTGCGCATGGCGCTCCTGCATGGTTCGTTCGATTCCGCCCACCGGATCGCCCGGGACATGATGCCCGCCGTTCGCGCCGATGGCAGGCTGTTCCCGGAAGTCTATTCCGTCCTGTGGCGCGCCGGCGACCGCACGGCCCTGTCGTCCCTGCTCGGCGACACCGCCTGCTGGGCCCCGCTGTCCTGGCCGGAAAAGCTCGTGGCCGTCCAGCTCAAGGGAAGCTGGGGCTACTGATCCCTCACCGAGCGGCCTGGATCCGCGCCTGGATGCCTTCGAGGAGCTCGCGCATCCGGGGAAGGCTGGCACCGGCGGCCTCCCCGCGACGCAGGGGCTCGGCCACGATGGCCTCCCATTCGACGGGGCGACCCGCCAGGTAATCCACCAGCATGGAGGGTCTGTAGGTCCCCATGCCTTCGGTCTGCTTCATGTTTCGGGCGGGAGAGCGTGGATCCAGGACCACCCCGCAGGCTGCGGCGGCCACCAGGACTTCGGCCATCAGCGCGTCGGCGAAAGCGCGCAGAGCCGGATCGGAGACGATCCGATCGGTGGTGATCCCACCGGCCCACACCGAAAGCCCCGAGAAAGGCACGTTCCAGACGAGCTTGCCCCACTTGATCCCGACCCCGTCGTCCATGGCCTTGCACGGCACCCCGGCTCCCTCGAAGAGGGCGGACACCCGCTGGCAGAAGGCGACCACCCGATCGCGTCCGTCGGGGAAGTACGGTCCCACCGACAGGCCTCCCACCGCGTAATGGTGCACCACCCCGGGCGCTCCCCGCTCGGCGCAGATGAACGCCGCCCCGGCGACCACGCGGGAGGGCCCCACCACCTTGGCGATCATTTCCTCGTGTCCCAGTCCGTTCATGAGGCAGACCACCATCCCGTCGGGCGCGAGCACCTTGGGAAGCAGCTCGGGGAACAGTCCGGCCTGGGCCGACTTGAAGGCCACCACGACGGCGTCGCACGGCCCGATCTCCCCCGCATCGCCGAAGGCCTGGACCCTTCCCTGCCAATTCCCATCCACGCTTTCCAGGCGCAGTCCGTTGGCACGGACGACCTCGAGTTCGCTCCTGTAGAGGAACCGCACGTCGTGGCCCGCCTGCGCGAGCCTGCCACCGTAGTACCCGCCGACAGCACCCGCTCCCAGGATGGCCACCCTCATTTGATGTTCTTCGACTGGCCGGCCCAGATCCCGAAGCCCAGGAAGGCGGCCACCGTGATCACCAGCAGAGGCAGGGG
Organism: Fibrobacteria bacterium; assembly: GCA_035352895.1. Lineage (GTDB taxonomy): Bacteria > Fibrobacterota > Fibrobacteria > UBA5070 > UBA5070 > UBA5070. The sequence continues at coordinate 17,030 of DAOPYN010000007.1, forward strand.
CTTCTGGTCGCTCAGGAATTGTCTAAGGATCCTCTCGGTCCAGAAGTTGAGGCTCGCGTAGCCGGCGGTGAACACCAGGACGTACAGCAGGGTGCGCAGGAAGAAGTGCCAGGTTCCCGCGACCTTGGCGAGAAAGGCGTTGATGGGCTTGGAAAGGATCACCACGACGCTGGTGGACATGGCGAACGCGATGGTCGCCACATGCTGCCGCGCGAACTGGGCGACGGAATCGATCCGCAATGTGTGTATCCAATCCATGGTCTTCCCCGATGGGCGGAGAGGGGCCGGAATGCCCGGCCGACTCCAGATCCAACCCCGATTCCCTCCAAAAATAACCGACTTGCCCCGGGATTCCCTCCGTTCCGGAGCGGTCGTTGCGAAAAACCACTCCGCGGACCTACCTTGTGGAGAGCGATGACCGGAAATTCCTCTGAATCCAAAGGGAGCGCATCGGGGCTGGCCTATTCGCCCCCTTCGACCGCCGGAGAATTCTCCTCGAAGTGGCTTCTCTCGCGGACGACGGAGATCGCCATCGTGGCCATGGTGTTCTTCACCTTCCAGGCCTTCTTCTTCGGGTCCGGAACCTGGTCGCGGGTGTTCAACCTGTCCACCCTGGCGTTGTTCGCCGTGCTCCGATGGGGAGTGGAACGGGACTGGAGATTCGCCACCCACCTGTTCCTGGGATCGTTCCTCCTGTCCTTCGCCCTGTTCGACGACGGCTTCCACGGAGTGGACAACACCTGGGTGCTGCACATCCCCTTCGCGCTGGCGGTCCGCATCCTGATCGCCTCGCCGCGGCAGCAGGTCCTCTGGTACCTGTTGGAGGTGGCGGAACTGGTGCTTGTGAACAACACGCCATGGACCCCCCACCTGGACCGCCAATCCGTCACGGCGAGCTTCCCTTGGCACTTCCAGGCCAACCTGTTGACCGCCACCCTGGCCAGCATCCTGATGCTCGCCTACTACCAGAAGGCCAACGCGCGCGCCCTGGCCCAGGCCTTCGCCGCGCGCAAGGTCGCCGAAGCGGCCGCCCGCTCCCGAGGGGAATTCCTTTCCCACATGAGCCACGAGTTGCGCACCCCGCTGAACGCCATGCAAGGCTTCGCCGAACTGGCTCTCCAGGATGCCCGGCTCGTCCCCGAGGTCCGGGAAAACATGCAGGCCATCCGCATGTCCGCCGACCACCTGACCCACCTGGTCAACGACATCCTCGATCTGGCCAAGCTGGAGAGCGGCTCCCTGACCCTCCAGCGGGAGGGGTTCAATCCACTGGCCTGCATCGAGGAAGTGACAACGCTGCTCGGCCCCTCGGCGACGGCGAAGGGACTGCAACTGGAAATGGACCTTCCGTCCTTCCCCCGCATCGTGGGAGACCGCACCCGCTGCAAGCAGATCCTGATCAATCTGCTCTCCAACGCGATCAAGTACACGGACGTGGGGAAGGTGGCGATCCGCGCACGTTGGAAATCGGCCGACGGCCTGGCGGATCTCTCCGTATCCGTGGAAGACACCGGACCGGGGATCACCGAGCAGGAGAAGGAACTGGTGTTCGAGCGTTTCCACCGCCTGATCCCGAACCACAGAGCGGCCGGAACGGGGCTGGGGCTGGCCATTTCCCGGTCGCTGGCCCGGGCGATGGGAGGCGATCTCGACGTGGATAGCCAGGTGGGCGAGGGATCCACCTTCACACTCAGCCTGCGATGCCCCATCGCGCAACCCGACGACGGCAACCAGACCCGCATCATGGAGATCCCCGCCAGGACCCTGGCTGGCCTGCGGATCCTGGTCGCCGAGGACAATCGAACGAACATCCGCCTGGCCAGCCAAGTCCTGCAAAAGCTCGAAGCCACCTTCGACGTTGCGGTGGATGGAGGGCAGGCCCTGGACTTCCTGGCCAGGTTCCGCTACGACCTCGTCCTCCTGGACATCAACATGCCCGTGATGGATGGGTTCGAAGTGGCCCGCACCATCCGCAATCCGGAAAGCGACGTGGTCCGGCACGACACCCCCATCCTGGCCTTGACCGCCGACGCCTTCGAGGAGACACGGCGCAGGACCCTGGAATCGGGCATGGACGCCTTCCTCACCAAACCCTTCCGGATCGGAGAGCTTTCGGAGCGCATCCTGCGGTTGGCCGGGAGGAAATCGGACCTCGACGCGGGGCTCCCCCTCGGGTGAGCCGCCGCCTGCTCGCGTTCGCGGCCGTTCTGGGGACGATGTCCTGCGAGGAAGGCCGAGCCGACCGGCCACCGGCCACCACCACGGATTCCATCCACACCGACCTCCCTCGACTGGGACGGATCCTGAAATGGGATTCCCTCGCCCCCCGCTCGGCGACCTACCGCATCTCCATCCTGGGAAGCCCCTCCTCCCGGGCTCCAGGCCCCACGGACTGGTCCCTGGAAGCGCTCCTGCGCTACGACTCCGCCACGCTCCGGAAGCTCCTGGACGTCCAGGGAAGCGATTCCATGACGGATTCCGTCACATCCGGCGTGGTCGCCTGGAGCTGGCTGGACACCGTGGACAACCGGACGCTGGACAAGGGCATTCCTCTGGTGCCCGGGGAAAACCACGTCTTTTCCTCCCAGGGCTGCCCCAACGGCACGATCCAGGCGATCCTGCCCGACATCCTCCTGGTGGACTGCCGGACCAGGTAGGATCTCAGTCGTGGAGGGGAAACCCCTTCGCGGCCAGGGCCGAGCAGACGGGACAGCGCGACGGATCGTGGCCGCGGGCCGGACAGTCGCGACGAGCGAAGTGGATGATCTGCAGGTGGAGGCGGTTCCACCGCGAGGCTGGAAACAGCGCCTTCAGGTCAGCCTCCGTGCGCTCGACCGAGGAGCCATCGGACAGTCCCCACCGGCGCGCGCACCGATGGATGTGGGTGTCCACGGCCAAGGCTGGCTTGCCGAAGACCTGCGACATCACCACCGAAGCGGTCTTGTGGCCCACCCCGGGAAGCGCCTCGAGCTCGTCGAAGGTGGACGGAACCTGTCCACCATGGCGTTCCACCAGGAGGCGCGAAAGCCCCTGGATGGCCCTGCTCTTGGCCGGCGACAGCCCGCAGGGACGGATGATTTCCCGGATGTCGTCCACCGGTGCGCGGGCCAACAGCTCGGGGGTGTCTCCCAGGGTGGAGAACAGGATCGGAGTCACCTGGTTCACCCGGACGTCGGTGCACTGCGCGGAAAGCACCACCGCAACCAGGAGGGTGAAACCGTCGGTGTGGTCCAGCGGCACCGGTGGATCGGGGAATTCCCGATCCAACACGCGTCCGACCAGCCTCGCGGCCGCACGTCGAAGGTCTTCGGAGTTTTTTTCCATCGATCCGGAAAAATGCGATTGCCATGGCCTCGCCCAGAGCCTATTTCCTGTGCATGGGGATCGACGCGCCGAATCTTCAGGGAGCGAACCTGCGCCAAGTCGTGGTGCAGGGCGAACTCGCCGCGCAGATCCAGAACCAGTCGCGACGGGAAGGCGGGGAATTCCAGCAGAGGCTGGGAGCGGCAGTGGTGGAAAAGACGCTCCGTTCGCGCGACCAGACCGAATCCCCGGAAATGGTGGTCCGCCGCCAGGAGGACAACGCCCAGTTCTCGGCCGGGGATGCGCTCCTGGGCGGCGGAGGAGGTGGTGGCGACAGTGGCCACCAGAACCCGTCCCCGAAGTCCGACGAAGCCGACCTGCACGGCCACGACTCCACGCCCGGACTCCATCTTTCGCCCGACCCGTTCTCGTTGGCCGAGCGCATCTGCAGTGCCCTGTCCCAGACGAGCCGCCCGGAGCTGGAATCCCAGTTCCAGGGCATCGAACGCCGCCTGCTGGCCGGCCTGCTGGATCCATCGTGAGCCTGGGAGCCGACGCCTATCGCCGGGGATCGGTCCTGACCGCCGGCCCCATCGACCTGGTCCGCAAGTGCCTGGAAGCGGCCCTCCGCGAAGCCATCGTGCTGTGCGCGGGAACCTCCGGCGACCTGGACCGCCTGCGGAAGCTGCTATCGCTGGCCCGCCAGTGCTGCCGCGCGGAGGAATCCGGGATCGGAAGGGATCTGTCCGAACTGTGCGCCCACATGCTGGTGCGGGTCTCCTCCCACGAGCCTGGAGCGCTGCAGGAGACCATCGGACTCCTGTCCATGGTGGTGGGCAGCTTCCGGGAGTGGCACTCGACGAATTTTGGTGGTATCCTGCGGCCATGGAGCATCGGATCGAGCACCTGAACTACCAGCCGGAGGACGTGATCACGTTCCCCCAGGGTATGCCCGGATTCGAAGCCACCAAGGAATACGTCATCTTCACCAAGCCCGAGCACGAGCCCTTCCACTGGATGGCCTCGGTGGTGGGGCCGCCGGTGCAGTTCGTGCTCATCAATCCGCTGATCTTCCGGCCCGACTACGACCCCGTGATCGCCAGCTCCGAGATCCGCGGCCTGGACGTCCAGGATCCCAAGGAACTGCTCCTCTACAGCATCGTGACCGTGCAATCCGACATGCGGCTCTCCACGGCCAACCTCGCCGGTCCCCTGTTCATCAACATCCGCACCCGCCTGGGCAAGCAGATCCTGGTGGACGACCCGCGCTGGACCACCTCCGTCGGGATCCTTTCCTGATGCTGGTCCTCACGCGAAAGCCGGGAGAAGCCATCCACATCGGCGATGGCATCGTCATCACCGTGGTGGAGGTGGATGCCAAGACCTGTCGGATCGGCATCCAGGCACCCGCTTCCGTCCCGGTCTACCGGGAGGAAGTGTACAAGCGCATCCAGGAGGAGAACCTGCGGGCCGCCGCCGCCGCACGTCCCGACCTGCAGGCGATGGCCGACCTGTTCCGTCGGAAGGACTAGTCCTCCGGCGGACGGGCGCACCAGCGCACGGCAAGCGCCAGGCCAAGAAACGTCCAGGAAGCCGGATTGGCCCACATCAACGCTCCCGCCAACACGCCTCCCGCCACCAGGAGATTGGCCACGCCGCGCGCGAAGGGGCCCGACCAGGTCTCGCCGTTGCGGGCGGCCTCGGCCAGGAAACCAAGCACCAGCCCCGACCCCAGGATCCAGATCATGGTGGCCAGATAGTGGAACAGGGCGGGCAACGCACGTTGCAGAGGCAGGTCGGCCCAGCTGGACCGGAACATGGGCACGGCGCCGAGGATCCCGACGACTCCCATGAGCACCAGCCCCAAGGCCAGCCGCCGCAACCAGGCGGGTTGGCGCACCACCGCCATGGCGGTCTCCAGTTCCTCGCCCACCACGGGAGCGCTCGGTTTCCGCTTGGCCATCAGCGTCCCTCCGTCCCGGCTTGGAGCTTCGCCTCGAAGGCATCCAGATCCGCCGCCGAGATGGTGAAGTACCGGCCCTGCGGATGGTGGAACACCAGCGCGGACACCGAGGCCTCCGGCTCCATCATGAAGCCTTCCGTGAGATCCACTCCGATGGAGGCGGGCTCGAGAAGATCGAACAGCACGCGCTGATCCTCCAGCCTGGGGCAGGCGGGATACCCGAAGCTGACCCGGATGCCGCGGTACTTGGCCTTGAAGATGTCCGCCACGGAAAGGTCCGCTGGATCGGCGAAGCCCCAGGACAGACGAAGATGGCGGTGGCAGAGTTCGGCGAAGGCCTCGGCGGTCTCCAATGCGAGCGCCGCCAGGGCGTGGGCCTTGAGGAATTCGCCCTTGGCCTTCAGTTCCTCCACGGCTGGAGCCACCGCGCGACCGGAGGTCACGCAGAAGAGCGCCACGTGATCGGGAGCCGACGGATGGACGAAATCCGACAGGCACAGGCTCCAGCCGTCCGACTGCCGGGGGAAGGTGAACGAACCCGCGACCTTTCCACCCTTGGAGAGGTGGATGGTATTGCCCTCGGCGCGGGCCGCGAAGAAGCGGTACACGCCCCTGGGCACGATCCACCCCTTTTCCATGGCCTCCACCTTGAGGGCTTCCACGAACTCCCGCAACTCCAGTGCCTTGGGATCCTTCTCCGCCCACAGACGCTCCACCTGGCCCTTCAAGCCCAGATGCTTGCCGTAGAGCATGGCCGGATTCAGGTACTTCCAGATCTCCGGAAGAGCCCGGGTCCACTCCACCCGATCCAACGTGGGCGGCGCGAACAGCTCGTTGTCGCGGACCAGCACCAGCTTTTCCTTGGGAGCCGATTCCACGACCTGCGGAGCCTGCCCTTCCGATCCGGCCAGCAGAGCGCGTTCCATGTCGCGGTGGGCCTGGAGGAACCCTTCGGCCTGGGACTTGTCGGTGAGGTGGTTGGCCGCGTCCAGGCCGGACATGGCGTCCTTGCAGTAGAGGACCGCGCCGTCGTACTGGGTGGCAATGTTCTTGACGGTGAAGTTGTTGGAAAGCGCCGCGCCTCCCACCAGGATGGGCGCCTGCACTCCAGCCTCCCGAAGATCTCGCGCCGCGGTGACCATCTCGTGCGCGCTCTTCACCAGAAGGCCCGAGAGCCCGATCAGGTCGGGCTTGTGCTCCTTGGCGGCGGCGACGAGCTGGTCGGGCGGAACCTTGATCCCCAGGTTCACCACGCGGAATCCGTTGTTGCCCAGGATGATCTCCACCAGGTTCTTGCCGATGTCGTGCACATCGCCCTTGACCGTGGCCAGGAGAAGCACGCCACGGGTGGATGCGTCGCCCTTGGCCATCTTCGGTTCCAGGTGGGCCACGGCCGCCTTCATCGCCTCGGCGCTCTGGAGCACTTCCGCCACGATGAGTTCGTTGCGGTTGAACAATCGGCCCACTTCGGCCATTCCATCCATGAGTGGGCCGTTGATGAGCTCCAGAGGCTGGGCACCACCGGCCAGGAGGGCGTCCAGGGCGCCAGTCAGACCGTCCTTCGATCCCGTGAGGATGCAGTTGGACACGAACTTGTCCGGAGGAAGGGTCTCGGCGGCCACCGCGGCGACCACCTTCTTCTCGCGGAAATGGGCCGCGAAGGCTCCGACAGGATCCGTCCCGCGGTTCCAGATGACGTCGTCGCAGAGCTGTTTTTCCTCGTCGGGGATCTGGGCGTAGCGGACCAGCTTCTCGGCGTTGACGATCGCGCTGGTGAGACCGGCGCGGGTGTTGTGGTAGAGGAACACGGAATTGAGGACCTCGCGCCCCGCCGGAGGCAGACCGAAGCTCACGTTGGACACGCCCAAGGTGCTCTGGCAGCGCGGGAAGCGCTCCATCACCAGACGGGTTCCCTCGATCGTCTTGGCCGCCGACCCCCGGTAGTTCTCGTCGCCGGTGCCGGCGGGGAACACCAGGGTGTCGAACATGATGTCTTCCTCGGCGATGCCCCACTCGCCCGTGAGGATCGCGTGCAGACGCTCGGCCACCGCGAGCTTGCGCTCGGGCTCCACGGCCATGCCCTGCTCGTCGATGCATCCGGCCACCACCATGGCCCCGTAGCGCTTGACCAGCTTCAGAAGCCCCGTGAACCGCTCGGCGCGAGGGCCATCCTCCAGGTTCACGGAGTTCAGGATGCACTTGCCCTGCACCAGCTGGAAGGCGGCTTCCACCACCGCGGGATCCTGCGAATCGATCATGAACGGCGCCTTCACCGCCTTGGCGGCCCGCGACAGGAACTCCACCATGTCGGCGCGTTCGTCGCGATCGGGATTGGCCAGGCACACGTCGATGATGTGCGCGCCCGCGCGCCCCTGCTTGCGGGCGATCTCGGCGGCTTCCTCGAACTTCCCGTCGTTGATCAGGTTCTTGAAAGCGCGCGATCCGATGGAGTTGGTCCGCTCCCCGACGATGTAGGGACGCCCGGATTCCTCCATCTCCAGGATGTCGATTCCCGTCACCCAGCGCCGACGTTCCTTCGCCGGCAGGCGCGGCTTCAGGCCGGAAACGGCCTTGGCCACCGCGGCGATATGGTCGGGGGTGGTGCCGCAGCAACCACCCACCACGTTCAGCCAACCCGCTTCGCCGAAGCGCGCCAGCGCGCGGGCGAGCGTTTCGGGGGATTCGTCGTAGCCGCCGAATTCGTTGGGCAATCCGGCGTTGGGCGCGCAGGCCACGTTCGTGCGTGCGGTGCGAGCCAGCGACCGGACATGGTCGGTCATGAATTCCGGACCGGTGGCGCAGTTGAGACCCACGTACAGCGGATCCACGTGCTCCAGCGAAGCGTAGAAGGCCTCGGCGGAGTGTCCGGCCAGCATGACGCCCTGCATCTCGATGGTTTCGGAGATGGCCACAGGAATCACGACTCCGCGTTCGCGGGCGGCCGCCTCCACGCCCACCAGTCCGGCCTTGGTGTTGAGGGTGTCCAGCTGGGTTTCCAGGAGGATGTAGTCAGCACCTCCGTCCCACAACCCTCCCACCTGCACACGGAAGTTCTCCACCAGTTCCTGGAAGGTGGCGCCGCCGGTGAGCGAAAGCGATTTGGTGGTGGGCCCCACCGACCCCGCGACGAAGCGCACCTTGCCGTCGCGGGATTGCGCGGCGAGGGCCTCGACGCGCGCCAGCACGGCACCCGCCTTGGAAATCTCGTAGGCCTTGGATCCCAACCCGTACTCGTCGAGCACCAGCGGGGTGGAGCCGAAGGTGCAGGTCTCGACGATGTCGGCTCCGGCCGCGTAGTAGGCGCGATGGACGCTGGCGATCGCCTCGGGCTTGGTGAGGATCAGATTCTCGTTGCACCCTTCGTACGCCGCTCCCCCGAAGTCTTCCGCGGTGAGCTTCTGCCGCTGGAGCATGGTTCCCATGCCTCCGTCGAGAACGGCGATGCGGGTGGAGAGGAGTTCCTTGAGATCGGCGATGTTGGACATGACTTCAATATATCAATAAATCTTGATGGGATGATATGTTCTTCGGCGTTTTTTCCACCCCCCCCTCGCGAGACTCGCTGAACGAGAGGATCTAGCGGCGGTCCACGTACGAATAGGTGGGAGTCGTGACCAGGAACGGTGTGGCGGGGGGCATGTTCGTGAGGTTGCGGAACCGCTCGTCGAAGCTCCATTTCCGGACGGGAGCCGTGTAGTAACCGACCTTGAGGAAATCGTCGATCGGACGGATCGCCCTGCCGGAGGAAACGTTCAGACCCGTGGTGGCAGCGCTCCACATGCACACGAAGCTTCCCTTGAAGACCACGGTGACGGGGGACTGTGCGCCTCCGCTCAACCTCTCGAGGAAGCGAATGGTGTTGTGCCATCCACCATCGTAGAGATTCTCGAAGGTGCTGTTGGAGTAGTTGTTCGGAGGCAAAGCGGCGGGATTGGATGGCTTGTTGCCGGTCATGATCGCCGCATGGACGCGGATGGTCCGCGGCGCCACACGCGGGGTGGAACCCCAAGTCGGCTCCTTCTTGTAGACAGTGTCCATCCGGTGCCTGAAGGGATCCCATTTGGTGGACTCCAGCTCGGTCCAGTGCGGATCGGAAAAGTCACGTTCCAGGGTGCCGTTCATCCTGTCCGTGGCGAAGTCGTGCGCGAGCCATTCCGGACTGAGCAGGGTGAACGCATCCGAAGCGATCATCGCGTTGCAGTATTTGACGGAATCCGGCGGGTTGTTCACCCCTTGCGGCCGACATCCCCCACTGGGATTGGGAAGGTTGAAATCCCCCACCAGGTAGATGGGGTTGGCGCTGGTGATGGACATGTTGCGGGGCAGCGTGCCGGCATTGACGATGCGGAATGCATTGATGACCGTCTTCCCCAAGGTCCCCCTGTCGGCAGTGAGGATGGTGTCGGCCAGATAGAAAACGGAATCCGTTGTGTTGATGTCCTTCACGCTGAAGTCCCAGATCTTCACCCAGGCCTGCTCGCGCCGATCGAAGAAGACCCTGGGCCCCGTGATCCAAGGCGGCAGCGGGCTCTCCCCGTTCACCCATCGGCCCGTTGGGCAAGTGGGGTCGCACTTGAGCTGCGAGGCGAACTTCTGCCGTGCCAGCCCCCCCCCCCTTCCAGACCGGTGTTGGGAGTGATGAGATCTCGTGGATTGGCCCCTTCGATGGGAAGAGTCAGACGTTCGGCACCGGCCCGCAACCCCACCTGGCCGTTGTAGGGAGGGAATGTGGTGGTCAAGGTCATCCGATCGGTGAGACCCGAAGGCGGCGCGAAGACCTGCATCGCCGTGGGATCGTCCGGATTCTTGCGAAAACCCAGGGATCCTCCGCCCATGGTCCACCGGTAGATGGATCCGACCGCGGTCACGGGCCCCTGGAAGGTCAACGCGTCCCCGTAACCGGACGGGCCCCGCAGGAACGCGGATGCGTTGGTGTGCACAGGACCGCCCACATCCATGCTCAGTCCGGGACTGATCTCCAGCGTTCCCTCGTAGAACACGCCGAACTGGAACACCGGAACCTGGAACAATTGGATCTCGCCATCGAGCACGCTCTTCGCCCCGCCACCGGGCGCCAGACCCGTGGTGTGGATCCGATAGGCCATCATCATGCCCATCATGCCGCGGAACGCCCCTGAAGTGATCTTCTGCTGGGGAAGGACTCCCCCGTTCCCGCCGATCTGCTCGATGATGGCCCCGGCCATGGAGCTGTCTCCAGTGGGCAGGATCTGCACCGGCACGTTGGGCAGGCGGGAGCTCTGCCCGAACAACCGGGAGGTCCTTTCCGCCAGGGTTGCCATCTGCATGTTCGTGAGCGATTGGGCGGCCATCCGCGATCTGATCCGCTGCTTGGAATCGACGCCCGAGGAAAGGAAGCCGCCCGAGGTCGTGATCATGGCCATGCCGACCACCAGCACGACCAGTCCAAGAAGCAGGACCAACCCCAACGCGAGGCCACGCCTCGAACGAGGAACCGGGTCGAATCTGTGAGTGTTCATAGTGGCCTCAGCGGTTGTTGAGCGCGGTGGTCCGGAGTCCCACCTCCATTTCCAGGCGGGAGAATCGGTATCCACGCGTGGATGGCGCATCCTTCTTGAGTTTGGAATCGGGCTTGAGCGAACGCATCACCAGTCGGATCCTGACCTTGGAGACGACGTTGGCGGGTGCGGCACCGGAAAGGGAATCCCTCCAGCCCACGGCGGGATGGAGATACTGGAAACGAAGGGTGTCCACACCGATGGCGAACACGGCCTCCGGAAGCGTGTTGCGCCGCAGGAAGAGAGTGTCGTTGGACTTGCGGTAGGTCGTGGAATCCAATTTCTGCACCAGGCCCACGGTCACCGGCCAGATGTTGCCCGGTTGGTTCCAGAAGTTGGGTGCTCCTTCCAATGCACGGACATCGAGGACGATGGAATCCGAGCCGCACCCCCCATTCGAGGAGGATACCCGATCCACCACGGGCAGAACGTATTGGGTGGTCACGCTCCCAGGAGGCGCGCTGGGCCCCGCGACCGCGGGCACGTTCAATTGGATCGCCACATACCCGCCCTCGGAAAAGCGCCGGGAATCCGTCACCGCGATGCTCAGGAGTCCCTTCCCGTTGAACCATTCGTACCCGCGCACGGTATCCGCGGCCCCCTCCTCGTTGGACACGAAGGTCGCCCGTTCCTCGCCTCCACCATACACCTTGATCCCACCCATGCCATCCGGCAATCCGCTTCCGGTGATCCTGGCCGCCCGGGAGAGTTCGTCGAGGGTTCCCTTGGCCATCATCTGGACGGACACCTTGTCCGACTCCATCTTCCAGCCACGGCTCTGGGAGGTGAACAGGTACATGGCCATGGAAGCGACCACCACGAACAGCACCAGCGCCACCAGGATCTCGATCAGAGTGAATCCACGACGATCCATCTCAAGGCACCCACATCACGGTGGTGACCACCACCGAATCCTTGTAGGCGGTCCGCCGCGCGGAGATGGTCATCAGGGCGAGGTTCGAGGTGGGAACATCCCCGAAGGCGGCAGGGTCGGGTACCGCGCCCCTGGCCGTGACCTGGATGGCGACCTGTCCGGAATGGTCCGTCCAGGAACTGTCGAAGGTCCGCAGACGATCCAGGGTGTGTCCCACCCGGAGGTTCTCCACGGTCTTCTCGATGACCGTTCCCTCCTGGATCCAGTCCACCGCGCGTCCCGTGGTCCGCTGGGTGATGTGGCTCGCCTGGGCGAAGAACGCGACGACGAGCCCCAGGACCACAAGGGCGATGAGGACCTCGAGCATCGAAAGACCATTCCGGTGCTTCATGTCATTTCTCCATCTGCACGAAGCCGGTGGGAGGAAATACGGTCAGGCGGAAGGTGTCCTTCGGGAACCCCTCCACTCCAAGGAGCGCCTCGAAGGTCGCCCAGGAACTGCCATCCGGCCGGAACACGATGGGAAACGCGGGCCCGGAACGGATGGTGGTCGTCACCACGGTCGTGGCCCCGCATTGCCGAGGTTCACGCAAGGGCGTGTAGGAGGATGCGACCCCGTAGGCCACCATCTGCGACGGGAGACCCTTCCAGTCCTGGAGGATGGAATCCTCGGAAGGTGTGAACGTGCCGTCCGAAAGCGAGGTCGTCCTGGAGGAATCGATGAACCGGAGGAACCGCCTGCCTGCCGTATCGATCAGGATGCCGCTGTGGCGACGACGGGTCATGGCATCGGATCGCGCAAGCTGGATGGCGTTTCGCAATTCGTCCACCGCTCCCAGGACGCGGAACTTGTAGGTGATGCGTTTCCAGGACACGGACGCCAAGCCGGCAAGGATGCCGATCAACGCGAGCACCACCATGATCTCAAGAAAGGTGAAACCAAGGCACGCGAGACGAGCAGACCTCGGATCATTCTGGATCATACCACAAAGTATGGCTACAGGGTCAAAAAAACCCAGCCATTTCAATGAGGGAACGCACGGAACTTCAGGTCATCTGAAGGGAAAGTGCCCCATCATGGTACTTATTGCAAAGTTGCGCACGAAATTTTCCGTTGTCTAGATCAAGATCGTCACTAGGGAAACGATTCCGATCCTGACAAGTTTTTCCCTTCGCCGATGATCGGCCCCGGCTCAGGCTCGCGCGGCGACGGCGATCGCCGACAGCCGATCATGGCTGGGATCGGAACCAGCCATGAGGTGGCGCACCTGGGAAAACCCGACATCGGACAGCATCTGACCCAGGTGGTCCATCGAAAACCCCAGCCAGAAATCGCCCTGCTCGGAACGCATCCATTCCTCGGCGTGCGCGGACAGATCCAGGATCCAAAGCGCCCCGTCGGGGGCGAGCAGACGATGCGCCTCGCGCAGCAACGCCAAGGGCTCCCCGGCATGGTGCAACACATGGGAGAGCACCACGCGATCGAAGGAAGCTGCAGGCAGTCCCGTCGCGGTGAAATCGGCCTTCACGGTGGCGATCTGGTCCAATCCTTCCCGTCGCGCACGCGAACGAGCCCGATCCAGTTGGGCTTGGGACCAGTCGACCAAGGTGACGTCGTGGCCAGCGGCAGCGGCCAGGCACCCCACGATCCCATCCCCAGCCCCCAGGTCCAGTAGCCGGAGGGGAGGCATCATCAGGAACAAGGCCCGTGCGACGATCTCCCAGGTCCGCGCCGGAACACCGACCTCGCCCAGATACGAACTGTCGTCCTGGAACCGGCGATGCCCTTCCAACTCGCGCGACTCCAGCACCTGACGCAGTTTGAGGCGATCGGCAGCCCCCTCGCGACGCTCCTGGTCGTCCAGGATCTCCTTGAGCAACCGCCCTTCGGTCCGCGAAGCATCCGGGGACACCAACGCGTAGAAGGACCATTTCCCTTCCCGCCGCAACTGGACCAATCCTTCCTGCTTGAGCTGACCCAGCTGGGTGGACAACCGACTCTGCCCCCAGCCGAGGATGGATTGGAGCTCGTGGACGGCCAACTCCGATTGCGCCAACAGCCACAGGATGCGGACCCGCCCGGGATCGGAGAGCATCTTGAGGAGGCTGGAAAGGTCTGGTTCACTCGTCATGGTGAACCGAAATCAACAATGCGGAGCATTCCTCCACAAGCCTGGAACCTTCGGGATCCTAACTTTGCTCCACGCATGCGGCTCCATCTCCTTTTCCTGTACTGCGCTTTCCTCGCCCTCCCGGGGTTCGCCACGGAATCCCGGGCGGATTCCATCTTGCCCAGCCCCTCGCCGACGACCGCCAGCCTGCAATCGCTGGTGCTTCCCGGCCTGGGCCAATACACCACGGGCCACCCCATCCAAGGCACCATCCTGGTGGTGGGCGACCTCTGGCTCTACGGCGATGTGATCAACCGGACCTGGAAATCGGTTCCGGATCTGCGCGACAAGGCTTCCGACCTAACCTACCGTTCCCGGATCCTGGCCGACACCCTCCAGGCGCGATCGGACACCACACCCGCCAGCCGCGACATCCTGCGATCCCTCCGGGACAGTGCCTACAAGGCGCGCTCCCAGGCGAAGATCTCCGCCGACTACCGCAACTCCGAATTGGCCTGGGCGGCCGGTCTTCACCTCTACTCCGTGGTGACGGCCGCGGAAGACGCCTGGCTTCGACGCGGCGGCAAGCGCCCCGTCACCAGCATGGCCAAAGCCACGGTGGCATCGGCCCTGGTACCGGGATTGGGCCAGATCTACAACCAGCACTATTCCAAGGCCGCCCTCCTGTACCTGGGAGTCCTGGGTGCGACGGTGTCCTACAACTCCCGACAGGAAGTGGTCGACTTCTTTTTGGAAGAGCGCAGGCTCTCGATCGCGGAAGGCCGAGGAACCAGCGACGCGGACCAGCAACTCGAATTCTTCCGCAAGCGCCGCAACCAGTACATCTGGGGACTGGGTCTGGTGTACGTGTACCAGATCCTGGATGCGGCGGTCGATGCCCGCCTGTCCAGGGTCGGCGAGTCCTTCCCGATCTCCGCGACTCCCCGATTCGACCACCCGGGCATGACGCTCGCTTGGAACTTCTGAGTCGAGCGTGTCCCGCGCGAAGCTGTCCGACGTCGCCGCACGAGCCGGGATCAGCCCCGGAGCGGCGAGTCTGGCGCTCAACGGCAGGCCGGGAGTTTCGGCGAAGACACGCGAGGATGTTCGTCGCATCGCCCGCGAACTCGGCTACATCCCCAGCCCGACGGCAAAGGCGCTGGTTGGCGGGAGCTCAGGCCTCTGGGGAGCGTTCACGGAATCGGACCCGGACATCTGGCCCACCTGGCTTGCGGGAGTGATGACGCACGCCCAGGCGGCGGGAGCGAGGCTGGTGGTGCAGAAGCTGCCGACCCGGGAACGCAGGACGGATTTCTTTCGGACCATCGCCTCCGAGGGACATCTGGACGGCATGATCCTCCTGGATCAGGGGGGCGAGGACAATTCGCTGCGCTCCTTGTGGGAGCTGGGTATCCCCACCGTCATCGCGGGACGCCGCAGCCACTGGTTCGATTGCGTGGAGATCCACGAGCGTCTCGCGCAGGAAAACCTCCACGGACTCCTCACCTTGGACGGGAAACGCCCCGTGGTCGCCGTGGCGACCCGATCGCAGGTGAACCAGGAAGCCCCCCGGCTTGCGCTCTGGTCCAGCCTCTCGCCGGAAAACAAGGACACCGTCGTGGTCGCGGAGGATGCCCCCGAATCCGGCGTGCAGGCACTGAACCTGATCCGCAGGCAGCATCCCCATGCACAGGCGGTATTCTGCCTGGCCGGCGACCGCACCGCCTGGGGAATGCTTCGTGAAGCAAGGCTTCACTCCATTTCCGTTCCGGGAGAATTGGCCATCGCGGGCTGGGGCGACCTTCCCCACTCCGGCTGGACCGATCCGGAATTGACCACCATCCACATCCCTTGGGAGGAAATGGGCATCCGATCGGCTTGGCTGCTCCAGAAAAGATTGGCGCACCCCGAGGAGGGGCGCCTTCACCGCAGTCTGGACGCGAAGCTGGTCAGTCGGCGGTCTGGGTGACTTCCGCGGCCTTGGAGCCGCAGCAGCCCTTGGCCCGACGACGACGCATACACAGGAAGATTCCGACTCCCACCGCGATCACCAGCGCCCCGACCCCGATTCCCAGAAGGATCTGCTGGGAACGAGCCCGGGAGGAATGCCGACGGAAGTACGGCAGGTACAAGTTTTCCTTGATGAAGTCGGAAACGTGCATGGTCAGACCTCGGACACGCGCCCGCGGAGACGACCATAGAGTCCTCCGAGGGTATCGCGGGTACCGGAGACGCCGCGATTGACCTTGCCGAGGAGATTCTCTGTGATGGCCTGGACGTCCTCGTCCTCGCGATTGAGGTACCAGAAGAGCGCGAGCACACCGACGATGGCCACGATGACGCCGAAAATGAACCACTTGCGCATTGGAGAAGCCTGTTTCTTGGGAGAAGTGGAAGAAGTCGAATCGACCAATTCCAAGATACCACAGACGAATCGCTCCAGCAACATTTCCCTTGCACCAAAAAATGTCCGTGATCGTCAGCCCTTGGGGGAGGCTTCCAGCGCGGTGCGGTGCACCTTGCGATAGAACTCGAGATGTTCGTCCCTGGACACGGAAGGCGAGAAACGTTGGGATCGCAGCTGGCCGCCCTCCGCTAGGCGCGCGCGCAGGGATGGATCGTCCAGGAGGCGAAGGATCGCTTCGGACAACGCCTTGGCGTCCTCTCCAGGCACCACCAATCCGGAACGGTCCGCCTCCACGATCTCCTTGGGACCGCCCTGGTCGGTGACCACGGTGGCCACCCCGCAGGCCAGAGCCTCGAGCACCGCGTTCCCGAAGGTGTCGGTGGTGGAGGGAAAGGCGAACACGTCGGAAGAGGCCAATGCCGCGGGAAGGAGGTCGCCTCCCAGCTCGCCGGTGAAGATCGCCCTTCCGTTCGGCGCCATCCGTTCCTGGAACGCATCCTTCCAGGGGCCATCCCCGATCACGCACAGGACCGCGTCCGGACGCCGCGCGAGCACCAATTCGAAGGCTTCCGCCAGGGTTTCCAGCCCCTTCTCCCGCGAAACACGCCCCAGATAGGAGATGACCGGCCCCTGGAGATCGGACCAGTGGCTCCAGATCGAAGGATCGCGACGCGTTGGCGAAAACCTCGTCAGATCGACACCCCGGACCAGGAAGCGGATCTTGTGGCGCGCCACCCCCATCTTGTGGACCTGTTCCACGAAATCCTGGGACGGCACGATCACGTCGGCGCTTCCAAACCGGAGGAAGCCGCAGATCCACCAGCGAAGGAGGGAAATGAACACGTCGTTGTCCAGGAGCAGACGAGTGTAGGCGAGGAGGTCGGTGCGGTAGTTCTGGACGATGGGCACCCGGATCCAGCGGGCGAGCAGAAGGGAGACGACCCCCAGGAACGCGGGAGTCTCGATCTCCACGAGATCCACCGTGTTGGTTTCCAGGAAATCAAGCAGTTCGTCCATGTCCGGCAGGGACAGCTCCTTGCCTTCGTATCCGAACATGTCCTGGACGCAACGAGGGGAGAGCATCCGCACCCATCCCTCGGTGTCGCGGGCGCCGGGTGGATTGCCCGTGTGGGACACCCCCAGCACCCAGGCCTGGACCCCGACCTCGCGC
Organism: Fibrobacteria bacterium; assembly: GCA_035352895.1. Lineage (GTDB taxonomy): Bacteria > Fibrobacterota > Fibrobacteria > UBA5070 > UBA5070 > UBA5070. The sequence continues at coordinate 34,396 of DAOPYN010000007.1, forward strand.
AACTGCCGGACGAGACGTTCGGCGCTCACGGAGATCCCGTGGGTTCCGTCCATGTTGTCGCCCACCATCAGGACCCGCGGAGAAGATGGATCCCCCACTCTTCCTTTGTACTTCCGACGCAGCCGCCAAATCCGTCCCGAACGGGAGGCGACATGGATCACCATGGCGGCCACCACCCCGATCGAGCCGAAGAAATCCGCTCGGAATCGCCTGATCTTTGTTGTACCCATCGTGGAAGTCCTCAGGAAAAGATAGGTTGCTGCGGTCGATGGTCTTCCTGGATGTCAATTCATTTCTTTCGCCACGCGGCGGTGGTGCCAGAACATACCACCTGCACAAGGCCGAATGGTTCGCAAACCAAAGCCGCCACAAGTACGTGATCCTGGGACCGGGATCCGGCACCGGCCGGATGGAGCTGGGCGAAGGGCACCAATTCCAGACGGGATGGGGAATCCCGTACGGCAGGGAGAAGAACTACCGGTTCCTCACCGCCTACGGCGAGGCCGACAGGCTCATCGAGAGGCATCGGCCACAAGTGCTCGAAGTGGGCGACCCATGGCTGTCCGCCCGCTGGTCGCGCAGGAGGACGGATCTTGTCCGGACTTGCCTGTGGCATTCGGACCCGCACACGGCCTACCTGGAGCCCTGGGCCGCCCTGGGCCGCCCCTGGCGGAAATGGGTCAGCCGCCTGGTGCTGGGCAAGGTCGACAGCTGGCATCGACATTTCGACCTCATCTGGTGCGCCTCCGACTGGGTGGCCAACCTCCTGGTGCGACGAGGGTACCCCAACGTGCGCCGGATCCGCTTCGGGATCGACAAGGAACGGTTCCGGCCCGGGGCATCCACCCCCGAGGTCTTCGCGCGATTCGGTCTGGATCCGACGCGCCCGGTCCTTCTCTACGCCGGTCGGCTCGACTTCGAGAAAGGCGTGGAAACGCTCTACCGGGCGGTCCCCATGCTCACCCGACTCCCGGGCCGCCCGCAGGTGCTGGTGACCGGGCGCGGCGAATGGGAGCAGCGCTTCGCCTCCATGGATCTTCCCGGTTTCTCCTACGGTGGGTTCCTGGGACGGGAGGAACTCGCGGCGGTGGTCGCATCCTCCACCCTCCTGGTTTCCACCTGCTCCGTCGAAACCTTCGGTCTGGGCGTGCTGGAGTCCATCTGCTCGGGCCTGCCCGTGGTATCCTGCCAAGGAGGAGGAGCCGGGGAGCAGGTCCGGGAGAGCCACGCCGGCGCCTTGTATCCGGACCAGGACGTGGTCGGGCTCCTGGGCGCGGTGGAATCCGCCATGGAACGCCGCGAGGAGCTTTCCAGGTACGCCTTGGCCTGGCGCGAGAAATGGCCGACCTGGAACGAGATGTTCACCTTCCAAACCCGAACCTGCGAGGAGCTTGTCAATGCACACCGCTAGATTCCTTGTTTCCTTGCACGATGTGACTCCGCGACACGAAAAATCCGTGGAGAGCATCCTCGACTTCCTGGACTCCCTGGGACTGCCACCGGCGCCGCTTCTGGTGGTTCCCGACTTCCACGGAGCCTGGCCCTTGCCCGAACATCCGGGCTTCGTGGAGCGCCTTCTGTCCTGGAAGGCGAAGGGCCACGAACTGGTCCTGCACGGCTTCGGCCACCTGGAACGTCCGGAGGACGCGGCACGTCCATCCAGCCTGGTGGGAAGCCTGCGCAGACGATTCCTGACCGCGGGCGAGGGAGAATTCCTGAACCTGAACCGGGAAGCGTCCCTCGCGCGGATCCGCCAGGGATTGGAAACCTGGGAACGCTGCGGATTGGGGAAGGCCGAAGGCTTCGTGGCCCCCGCTTGGCTCTTCCGTCGCCACCTCCCCCAGACCCTGTGGACGGAAGGATTCACCTGGACCGAGGACCACCAGGGGATCCACTTCGCCAACGCCCCCTTCCTTCGCGCCCCGGTGATCACCTGGGCCTCCCGGGATCCAGCCCGGCGCATCGGATCGCGTCTCTACGCCCAGGCCGCCCTGTCCCACTGGAGCCACGAACCCGTGGTCAGGATCGCCATCCATCCCCACGACCTGGACCACCCCACCCTGATCCGATCCATCGAGTCCACCCTTCGCACCGCGCTTCGGCAACGGGAAGCGGTTCACTCCCCTCTGGCCCTCCTGCCGGAACCCTCCCCGAAAGACCGGAACGCGCCCATCGTCGATCGCTGAAACCGGTCCGGACACCTTCCTGGAACATCGATCCCGAGACTCCGATCACGGGATCCTGTGCCTTCTTGCTGGATTGTAAGTTGAAAAATCTTCGCAAAGTCGGTACTTTGGTCCTCGACTTGCTTATCCTGAATTGGATGGGGAGTCGTGCGACCACCCACGTCGGAACCCAACGACCAGCGGCAGGGCCGCACCCTTCAGCCCAGCAGAGACCAGCCCCATGAGCGACAACAGCCAGACGATCTTGGCACCGGACGGACGGAAAGATTCTGTCATCGAACTGGAACGCGTCACCATCCGTTTCGCGGGTGATTCGGGCGACGGCATGCAGCTGACCGGGAACCAGTTCACCGACGCGGCCGCCCACATCGGCAACGATCTGGCCACCCTTCCCGACTATCCCTCGGAGATCCGCGCACCCGCCGGCACCATCGCCGGCGTGTCCGCGTTCCAGCTCCAGTTCGCGGCGGTGGACATCAAGACTCCCGGCGACGACGTGGACGTGCTGGTGGCCATGAACGCCGCCGCGCTGAAGGTGAACCTGGGCGATCTCCACGCCGGAGGAATCATCCTGGTCGACGAGGACGGCTTCACCGAGAAGGACTTGGAAAAGGCCGGCTACAAGGAAAATCCGCTGGTGGACGGCAACCTCAAGAACTACCGCCTGATCAAGGCCGACATCACGGCCAACACCGTGCGCGCCGTGGAAGCGGTAGGCGTCAAGGGCAAGAACGCCGCCCGCTGCAAGAACTTCTTCACCTTGGGCATGATGTACTGGCTGTACGACCGCAGCCCCAAGCCCACCGAGGACTGGATCGAGAAGAAGTTCGGCAAGAAGCCGGAAATCGCCGCCGCCAACCTGGCCGCGCTGCGCGCCGGCTACAACTACTGCGAAACCGTGGAGCTGTTCCCGGTCACCTACCGGGTCCCCCAGGCCCCCCAGGTTCCCGGCACCTACAAGCGCGTGTCCGGCAACGAAGCCACCGCTCTCGGATTCGTGGCCGCCGCCTCCCAGGCCAAGAAGAACCTCTTCCTGGGGTCCTACCCCATCACTCCCGCCACGGACATCCTCAACGAGCTCGCCGATCTCAAGCAATTCGGCATCCGCACCCACCAGGCGGAAGACGAGATCGCGGGCATCTGCACGGCCATCGGCGCTTCCTTCGCCGGCGATCTGGCCATCACCACCACATCCGGGCCCGGCCTTTGCCTGAAGTCTGAAGCATTGAACCTCGCCGTGATGGCGGAGCTTCCCCTGGTGGTGGTGGACGTCCAGCGCGGCGGTCCCTCCACCGGCCTGCCCACCAAGGTGGAACAATCCGACCTCCTCCAGGCCCTGTACGGCCGAAACGGCGATTCCCCGGTTCCGGTGATCGCCGCCCGCACCTCTGGCGATTGCTTCTGGGCCGCCTTGGAAGCCGCCCGCACCGCCATTCGCTACATGACTCCGGTGGTCCTCCTCTCCGACGGCTACCTGGGCAACGGCGCCGAACCCTTCCGGATTCCCGACCTCTCCGAACTGCCGGAAATCGAGGCGGTCCATCCCACGGATCCATCCACATTCCAGCCCTACCTGCGCAACGACCGCGGAGCACGGCCCTGGGCCCTCCCCGGCACGCCGGGAATGGAGCATCGCATCGGTGGTCTGGAGAAGTCCAGCCCCACGGGCACCATGAGCCACGATCCCAACGTCCACCACCGCATGACCATGGAGCGGCAGGCGAAGGTGGCCGCGGTGGCTTCCGACGTCGGCCCGACTCCGCTGGAAGGCGCGACGGAAGGCGATCTCGTGGTGATCTCGTGGGGAGGCACCTACGGCGCGGTGAGCTCGGCCGTCGCCACCATCAACGCACGCGGCGCGCACAAGGTGGGCCACGTCCATCTGCGCTGGATCAATCCATTGCCCACCGACCTCGCTCAGGTGGTCGGCAAGTACAAGAAGATCCTGGTTCCGGAACTCAACGTGGGACAGCTCAAGACTTACCTGCAAAGCAAGCTCGTGCGCCCCATGGAAGGCCTGAGCAAGGTCGCGGGCAAGCCGTTCAAGATTTCCGAACTCGTCACCGCCATCGAAAAATCCCTGGGAGCCTGAACATGATCGAAGCCACCTCGGCCCCTGCAGCCCTGACCAAGAAGGATTTCGTTTCCGACGTTCAGGTCAAGTGGTGTCCCGGATGCGGCGACTATTCCATCCTCGCCGCCCTCCAGACCGTCCTGCCCAAGCTCGGACTCCCCAAGGAAAAGTTCGCGATCATCTCCGGCATCGGATGCAGCTCGCGCTTTCCCTACTACATGAACACGTTCGGCTTCCACACCATCCATGGCCGTGCGTTGGCCATCGCCACCGGGGTGAAGGCCGCCAATCCCGACCTCCAGGTCTGGGTGATCACCGGCGATGGCGACGGATTGTCCATCGGAGGCAACCATCTGCTCCACACCCTGCGGCGCAACGTCGATGTCAAGGTGATCCTGTTCAACAACGAGATCTACGGACTCACCAAGGGCCAGTACTCGCCCACCTCCAACCTGGGCCTGAAGACCAAGACCAGCCCCATGGGAACGGTGGAGCGCCCGCTCTCGCCGGTGTCCATCGCCCTGGCAGCCGGAGCCGGATTCGTGGCCCGCACGGTCGACAACGACATCAAGCATCTCTCCGCCACCCTGGAGGCCGCAGCCAAGTTCAAAGGAACGGCGTTCATCGAAGTCCTGCAGAATTGCGTGATCTTCAACGACGGGGCCCACGCCGGTTTCAACGCTCCGGACGCCCGCAAGGAGAAGATGCTGTACCTGGAAGACGGCAAGCCCCTCACCTACGCGGAAGGCCGCAAGGGCCTCTTCGCCAAGGGCTACGCCATCGAGGCCCGAGAGGTCGGCGACGATGCGCCCCAGGTGCTCACCCACAGCGTGACGGAAGAGACCGGAACCCTCGCCTGGACCCTCTCCCAGTTCGATTTCCCGGATAAGCCGGTTCCCGTGGGCGTGTTTCGTGCGGTGGAACGCCCCACCTTCAACGAGCTCATGGACTCCCAGATCGCCGAAGCCCGCGCCAAGAAAGGCAATGGCGACCTGAAGAAGCTGCTGCACTCCGGATTCACCTGGCAAGTCGCCTGATCCTCCCGGCTGTCGCGCTCCCGAAGGCCCCTCGCAGGATCTGCGAGGGGCCTTTTCGTTTTCCACCAGACTCCGCTTCCATTGCCAATTCCTGCTTTGGCAATGCGGAATCCCCCATCGGAGTGGTATATATGAACCATGACTCCGATCTCCCTTCTGGGGCTCCTCGCCGCGAGCCAAGTTCCCCTCGATTTCCATCCCGTGGACTGGCGTTCCCTGCCCACCAAGCAGACCACGTCGTCCCGCGTGGTGTCCGCACGCGCCGCCGCACCCATCACCAAGGTGCTCAAGCTCCTGGTGGTTCCCATGCGCTACGCCGACCAGGACAGCACCTACTCCAGCGACACCCTGGTCCGGGCGTTCAACGGCCCGTATCCGTACGTGACCGTGAACCAGTTCTTCTCCCAGATGTCCAATGGACAATTCCAGGTCGACGCCAAGATGCTCCCCTGGCAGAAACTGAGCCTGACCCGGGCGGAAGCGCTGTTGCTCACGGACAAGGCCCGGCAACGCCGGTTCCGCAATGAGGCCGCGGCAGCTGCAAGCCGGTTGGGTGTGAATTTTTCCGACTACGATTTCAACGGCGACAACATTGTCGATGGCTTGATGATCATGTATGCGGGCAAATCCAGCCAGGAGGACACGACTGCTGAACAGGGAAATGCAGTGGTTTCGCAGTCTGAGGTCGACGACACTCTCATTGGCAGCTACAAGTTCCGCCAGAACGTGTTCATCTCGGAAGTCCGCAACGATCGTCCCTCCACGTCAGGTCCCATCGCCCACGAACTGTCCCATGTGATCGGCGCTTCGGACACCTACGATACGGATGTCACGCTGTACGGAAAATCCGGAGGCTTAGGATGCTGGGACCTCATGGCCAGTGGAAGCCACGGCCTCTATTACGATCCCAGATTTCCAGAAGCGAAAGGTTCGTTCAAGCCCACCGGAATGAGCACCTGGGTGAAAGATGACTTGGGATTCACCTCGCCTCCGTGGATCGATTCCGCCCAGGAAATCCGACTGAAGCCGGGCCAAGCGGTGAAGGTGTGGGCGGATCCCTTCCGGTTGCGCCAATATCTTTACCTGGAAAACCGCAACCGCTCGGGCGTGGACTCCATTCTTCCCGGACCAGGCCTTTTCGTGACCCGGGTCCGCACCTCCCGCATGCTGGAACTCCCCAACCGCATCGCCTATGCGATCAACGACGATCGAACCGACATGGGCGTGGAAATCCTCGAGGCTTCGGGCGAGAGGCGCATCGGATTCCAGGGGGGCTACCAGCCCCTGCTCAAGGATCTTTTCACGGGCACGGTGGACAGCCTCACCGACAACGGGCCCGTTTCCCTGAAGCTCCCCGACAGTTCTCTGAGCGGCGTGTCGCTGCGCAAGATCCGGATGGACGGCGCCGACGTGGTCCTGCAAGTGAATCCGCCTCCCCGCAACGGCTACGCCCTCACCTCTCGTGCGGGAAGAATTCAGGAGGTGTCTGCAAAAAATTCCGGCACCCAACTCATTTACGGCTTCCGGGTACCCACTGTTGGAGCAGTCGTGGCAGCAAGACTCGCCCTCCCCCAGAACGCAGGCCCATCCACTTTGGAGCTTTGGAAGAGTCTTTCCAGCCTCCAATCAGGAGGAACACCCCTCTACAGGACCACCTTGAGCGCCGGCAAATCTGTCGGCTCAATGTACTACTGGGCCGATGTGGGCTCCCCCATCACGGTGAACGAAGGCGATACCGTCTTCGTTTCCCAGACGCTCGGGAGCGATGCTGCATCCAAAAAACTGGTTTTGAACTTCGATACTCTGCCCTCAAACGCTCCTTGCTGGCAGATCACTACAGGGCCATCGATCTCGAGGGGGAGAAATTACTGCCCGGTGGTCGATCTGGTCATCGAGCACGAAGGAGGCAGCTCGGTTCTCCGCTCCTCCGCATCCGCCCAGCGCTTTCGATCAACCTTGATCGGACAAAAGGTTTCCATCTCTGGCGCAAAGCCTGGCGAGATCATCCAAGTGCAATCGCGCGATCTGCGCGGTCGCTTGGCCTGGCATGGGACGCTTGCCTGCGATGCAAGCGGAAGCGGCTGGATGCAGCTGGGCCACTCCCTCCGGGGCTTGCGGATCCTAGAGGTCAGAGGTGCATCGGGAAGCCAAGTCCTGACGGAAATCGCACCGTAGGAGAAGATCGGCTTCGGCAACGAACGGTTGTCGGATTTCTTCCGAAGTGTGACGGCCATCACAGACAAGGGGGTGGCCCTTTCCGTACATTCCGGAAATGAGTGCATCTTTACCTCCCGTCACCTTGCTCGAGGAGAAGTCATGACCCCCCGCATTCTCCGCACCATCCCTAGAGGTTGGCTCTTTCCTCTTGTGCTGGGAGTTGCATGGATCGGCCTCGGCTCCTGCCAGAAGGCCACCATCATCGAAGAGGACCCCTCCACGGCTCCCGGAAAACACTATGTCCATTTCCGGATCATGGACAGCGCGGGAATCCCCGACAGCATCTGGTACCACTCGCCGTTGGATTCCGGAACCGAGTCCTTCAGCGTGTCGGTGGATCCTGCCTCCGGGTTCCGCATCGTGACGTTTCCGTTCCTCAACCAGATCGATGACCGTGATTCCATGACCATCACCTCTTTCCGGTTGGGTGTTCGCATCGGCACCTCCGTGGCAAGACACATCGATTTCATGGAGATCGGGACGAATCGACTTCTCATGACCGGTTCCGACTCCTTGGCGGTGAAACTCTTTCGCGTCTTCGATTCCCTGCGAAAAACCAATCCCGTCGGATTTCCCAGCAAGACCGCCCCACAGGATTCCCTGCGAAGGGGCTTTCAAAAATCCGTCGCAGAGATGGTATTCAAGGGCCATCCGGCGAGTCTTGCCTATCGTCGAACCACCCCATTCGGACTGGATACCGCAATGGTTCGGGTTCAGGCCCTTGGCTTGGTAGCCAGGTCTGGCCTGACCCTGGGAGAGGTCGTCCGAGCGTGGAATCTGGGAATGGATTACACCACGGCGCGCAAGTCCCTTGCCAGCATGAATCTCGATTCACTTTCCGTCAATCCCTTCCGCCAGCGTTCCCCATTGCACCTGGATACGCTTCATTTGGGGGAGGCGGCTTGTGGCCTGACCGGAAAGATCCAAGGCACCAGAGGCATCCAAGGAATCACGTTTGCGATCCTGAACGATTCCGGAGATCGGACCGACCGATTCATTCTCGCGGATGCTCCAGATCTGAGGTCGAACCCGTTCCAGGTGGATTTTGAGGGCCACCCAACCTTCGCCCCCCGGAATGGAACCTCCCTCGGAGCCTATTCCTTGTCGATCCAAATCCAGGACAGTCTTGGTAACCAGGAATCCTACCGCGTTCCCTTCCGCGTCGCAGGCTTCCTGGACCATGTCGGCCCGACCATTCGCTGGATCAGCCCATCCCAGAACAAGGTGTTCGAGAACAAGGATTCCCTGGTCACCATCCAGGTCGAAGTGAATGACCCCTCCGGAGTGGACTCCGTGTGGATCGATGGCCGAAGCGCCGTACAGGACGCCCAAACCTGGACTGTCGGAAATTGGCACATCCCCGTGTCGGATCTTGGGATTCGACTCCGCGTCCGGGCCCAAGATCACTTCGGAAACCGCACGGACTCGTTCATCGTCGTTTCCCGTCGACCTGCTCCTGTTTTCGCCTCGCCAACGCTTTCCTTGGTGTCGCCAACGGCGGGAACGCTGGCGGGAACGGAGGAAGATTCGACGGAAATTATCTGGAAAGCCGTCTTGCCGGATGGCACGGTGGACTCCGTCTGGATCGATGGGAGGCCCGCACATTCCGATTCCGGCCAGTTGTGGCGATTGCGGGTGTCGCTCCCTCCCACGGGCGTCCCCGTGGTGATTCCTGTGCGGGCGCACAGCAGCATGGGTACGGAATCCAGGAACTTCGCGCCATTCGGCAGGCATCGCGATACCCTCGGTCCTGTGCTGCAGTGGGCACGCCCCCACCCTGGGGACACCCTTCCCTATTCCACTGCCCTGGCGGACATCGAACTGCGCGCCCAGGATCACTTCGGAGTGGATGCGGTGTGGATCGATGGATCACCAGCGAAGCTCAGCAACGGAGTTTGGAAAGGCTCGGCATTGCTCGGAGCGCCAGGATCGCGAAACCAAGTCGCGGTCCGTGGACAAGATCATTTCGGGAATTCCACGGATTCCATCCTGAGTGTCCACAGAAGGGACCTTCCCAACGACCTGGTCCCCACGTTCCGGCCCTTGAAACCGTCCCAACGAACGGGAGTCCACGTTCCCTACGATTCGACCTCCATCTGGGTTCGCTGGGTGATCTCGGATCTCTCCGGAATCGACAGCGCATCGGTGCAGATCGATCAGCATCCAGCGGTCAAGGAAAACGATTCCACCTGGGGAGCGAGAGTCGCCCTCCCTCCAGCCGATCGCAAATTCATCAATGTCATCGCCACCAATAAAAAAGGGAATGGCCAAGCCGATGTGATGGAAGTTTTCCGTGATCCCGAGTCTTCGGCACCCAGATTCGAACGCTTGGGGGGATTGCGAGATACGGTCCTATTTGGCGATTCCTCATTCACCCCCAGGTGGAAGGTGATCGATAACGCACTCGCCACAGTCACTATCGGAGGGAATAAAGCTCAATCAGCAGGAGATATTTTTTCACGAGCAATTGGATTAAAACGAGGCGTTCAATGGATCTATCTGAAAGCAGAGGACTCCTCTCGCAACATTTGCCGAGATTCAATTCGAATTTTATATCTACCCGGGATGCAGAAGATCGACTCAACCGAATACACCATTGAGCCAGAAAGCCCTAATTTTACCGTCATTGAGGACATTCCATACCAAACAGAAGCGGCATCACTGAGGGAATCAACAGCGAAACATGTTTGGAAAATCGCCACATTCTTTTCCGACACAACGTTCATCACTACAAATGAATTTTTAACTTTAATGCACCCGAATCAAGCAATTGGAACAAACAACACTGACCACATAACCAGCATATCATGGTACGAAGCCATACTGTTCTGCAACAAAAAGTCGAAAGTTTACAACCTCCCGGAAGCATACGTGACATCGAGCTTAGATAGTTCAGAATGGTACCTAGCGGACAATCCGTCAGGCTTCAAGCTCCCCTCTATGAGTGAGGCATATGGATTCCGTGCGCGCCAAAACACGCAAAACATTTACAAACCATTTAACGAGTGGATTACGGATTGGCAGCACACCTCACTTGATACCCAGATTGGGCCTACCACAGGAAATCAACGGGCAATTCTTCCGAACTCACAATACCCTGATGTGCTACTCGGGCTTCCACCTGGTAGTCAGCCCAGTAATATCGTCTTCCGCACCGTCCTTCCCCTGAAGGCCGCCCACCCCTCCCCATGACCCGTGAACTCGCCGAGCGGTACGTGAAGTACATCGCCGAGATGGCCAACCGTCTCGAGCGGAAATCGTGGATCGACGTGGACGAGGTGGCCGCCCTCAACCGCGAACTGGAGCTGTTCAAGAAGAAGCTCGAGCAGGAGAACGGCCCCCAGTCCCGACAATTTCTGGACCTCTCCAAGGTGACCTTCCGGCTGGACCCGAGACACTTGGAAGGCAGCTCCCAGAACGGTCTGGGCGGCATCCTGGGGGCCCTCGGAAAATTCGGCGTCCTGGGCTTCCTGGTCCGGTCCAACACCGCCGGAACGCACGACAATCGCCAGCGCATCCAGGATTTCAAGACCGCCCTTCGCGGGTTCGTCTACACGTTCGACGACTACACCTGGTGAAGACCCGGTGCCGTACCGCGTACTGACGCTGGCGGGAAGGAAAAAGGCGCAGGCCCTTTTCGGACCCGCGCCACGAGACTGGGAGCTCCGGGGATGACCCCGGAATTCCTCAAGGCAGGGTGTACTTCTTGAGGATGGGCCAGCCGACCGATCCGTTGCCCTGCTCGTGGCCGCCACCCTGCTTGGTGCAGAGGGTCACCTGAACGCCACCTTCGCAGGTGGAATAGGTGGAGCAACCCTTGGAATCTTCGGCGGAAGGGGAGCCCGTGCACTTGTTGAGCTCGGCCCACTTCGTGAAGGTACCCTTGGCACCCAGGAAGTCGATCGCCATACCTGGCACCACAGCGGAGTGGCCACCAGCGTAGGCGACCGTGCCATCGGAGGTACCCCGGAACATGACCATGGTGATCGGACGCTTGGGCTTGCATGCACCGACGTTCTGCTCCGTAAGGTCGAATGCGGCTGGAGCACCGGCGGCGAAGATGTCCGAAAGATGGCAAGCGGAGAAATGGGTCATCCCGCCGCCCATCGAGAATCCGGTTGCGTAGACACGCTTTGGATCGATGCAGGCGAGGGTCTTGACCTCGGCGACCATGGCTCGTGCGAACGACGTGTCGTCCGCCGTCGAACAACAACCCTGGACGTTCCAAGCTTGGCCACCCAGAGGCCCGTTGAGGCCATCAGGATAGACGGAAATCACCCCCTCGGGGTCGGTCTGGGCTTTGTAGGTGGTTCCGCTGAGTTGTCCGGAAGCGGTTCCCATGATGGGATGGTAATCCACCACCAGCGGCACCGGGGTATCACCCTTGTAGGCGGAAGGAACATGCAGGATGTACTTGCGCTGGGTGCCCTTGACCGTGATGGTCTTGTTCTGGTCGCCGGGATTGAGCTTTGCGGCCGGACAGGTGGTGGTGGACACCTCGCTCATCTTGATCTCGATGGCGGTGGCCGTCTCGCTGGTTAGGGTGTAGGTGGTGTCACGATAGCCGGACTTCTTGAACTGGAGGACAGGAAGCCCCGCCATGGCGCGCGCGGCCACCGACGGGGGCGCCACTTGCCATCCTTCCGGCCCGATGCCGACGGCTTGGTGGACCACGGTGCCTTCCTGGCGCACACGCAGGAAGACCGCTCCGGTGCTCCGAAAGGAAGGCAGGGAAATGCGGGTTTCCGCACCCGTGGGCGCGGCCATGGCATGCCAAAGCGACTTGCCGGCGGCATCCACCAGCGAAATGTCCAGCATTCCGCTCTCCGAAGTGGGAATCACCAGTTCCGATCCCTCGACCCGAGCTCCGAGCTGGATCCCCGGGCGGTGGAAGGCGCCTGAAACGGAGAGCGAAAACGCACCGGAGGCGTCCGTGCTGGTCTTCAGGGTGGCGTCGTCCTTCACGGTCACTTCGACGCCGGAAAGCGCGGTGCCCGTGGTGGACTTGACGGTCCCCGATGCGGACCAACCGAAGGCCGACACGGCCAGCGCAAGAGGCAGACCCACCCAGGCCCACCGAATCGTCTTCCTGGATCCCAGGATGCTTGTTTCCTTCCTCACGGCGAATCCCCTTTCGATCGGAACATTCCCGAGGTGCGGCACACCCGTGGCGCGAAACGACGGGGGACCCATTCCCCCGCGCTCGACCGGCGACCCGCGATCCTCGACTTCTGCAGGTTGAGAATAACCCCGAAGGGAAATCCGCCGCGGTGGATCCTTGGAGGAGTTCATTGGCGAAACGGTAACGGAAACGCCTTCCCGTCGGCGATCGACAGGAAGGCGTTGGAGGTTCCGGACCCTGCGGGATGGGCAAGACGCCCCATCCCGCAGGGATGATGTCAGGTCTTGTCCGCTCCCCGGGCCATCAGGATCTTGCCGGTGCGGACCAGGTCGACGATCCCGAAGGGCTGCAGGAGCCCCAGGACGTGGTCGATCTTGTCCGACCCGCCGGCGATCTGCAGGATCAGGGATTCGTGGCCGAAATCCACCGTGGTGCCCCTGAAGTGCTCGGCGATCTGCAGGATCCCCGTGCGGCTCTCGGCCGGACATCTGACCTTGATCAGGGCGATCTCCTTCTCGATCACCGATTGGCCGGTGTGGTCGATCGCCCGGACCACGTCGATCAGCTTGAACAGCTGCTTGATGATCTGGTCCAGGGTGGATGGATCGCCCGTGCAGGTGATGGTCATGCGGCTGAACTCGGAATCCAGGACGGGACTCACCACCAGGCTGTCGATGTTGTAGCCGCGCCGGGCGAACACCAGGGCGACGCGCACCAGCACGCCGGGCTTGTTGCGCACCAGGACGGAAATGGTATGGGACGGCATGTTCATCTCAGGTGCTCCCCGTGGGCTTGGCCATCTTCTGCTTGGGCCGTTCGATCAGCATGTCCTTGAAGCCTGCTCCCGCGGGCACCATGGGAAAGACATTGTCCTCCTTGACCACCTCGGCGTCGATCAGGCAGGGACCATCGTTGTACTCGGCGGCCTGCTTGAGGACGCGGCGGACGTCGCCGGGCCGGCGGATGCGGAAGGCCTTGACCCCGTACGCCTCGGCAAGTTTGACAAAATCCGGATTCCCCACCATGTCCACGCCGGAATACCGGTTGTCGAAGAACAGCTCCTGCCACTGGCGGACCATGCCCAGGTAGTTGTTGTTGATGATGAGGATCTTCACCGGCGTCTTCTGGAGCGCGGCCGTGGCCAGTTCGCAGAGGGTCATCTGGAAGCCGCCGTCGCCCACCACCGCCCATACCGGCTTGTCGGGGCAACCCAGCTGGGCGCCGATGGCCGCTGGAAACCCGAAGCCCATGGTGCCGGCTCCGCCGGAACTGATCCAGGAGCGGTTGAAGGTGCTCCGGCAGAACTGCGCGGCCCACATCTGGTGCTGGCCCACGTCGGTGGTCACGATCGCCTTCCCGCGGGCGATCCGGTCCATCTCCTCCAGCACGTGCTGGGCCTTGAGCCCACCCTGCTTCCCGTAGCGGAGCGGGTACTGCTTGCGCCAGGCACCGCACTGCTTCACCCATTCGGCGGTGTCCAGCTTCTCCACCTGGGGCAGGAGGGCTTCGATCCCCCGGCGCGCGTCGCCGGTCATACAGACATCCGGCTGGATGATCTTGCCGAACTCGGCCGGGTCGATGTCCAGGTGCATCCGGGTGGCGGTCGGGCAGAATTCGGCCAATTTGCCCACGATGCGGTCGTCCCAGCGGGATCCGATCGCGAAGATCAGGTCGCAGTTCATGACCGCCTTGTTGGCGTAGGCGGTTCCGTGCATGCCCACCATGCCCAGGTGCAACGCGTGGTCCTCGCTCACGGCTCCCTTGCCCAGGAGCGTGGTCACCACCGGAGCCTGGAGCTTCTCGGCCAGCTGGGTGATGGCCTTTCCGGCTCCCGCGATGACGGCTCCGTGGCCCACCATCAGGACCGGTCGACGCGAGCGGGAGAGGCATTCCGCCGCCTTGGCGAGGCTCGCCTGTTCGGGAACGCCGGGAATCTCGTAGCCGGGGAGGTCGACCGAGTCCACGAACGGAGCCGTGCAAGGCGACGAGGTCACGTCCTTGGGCAGATCCAGGAGCACCGGGCCGGGTCGACCGGTGGTGGCGATGTGGAAGGTCTCCTTCATCACCCTGGGAAGTTCGTTGGCGCTCTTGACCAGGAAGGAGTGCTTGACCACCGGATAGGTGATCCCCGTCACATCGGCTTCCTGGAACGCGTCCTTGCCCAGCATGGGAGAGATCGTCTGCCCGCACAGGACGATGATCGGAGAGGAGTCCATTTGGGCGGTCAGGATTCCAGTCACGGTGTTGGTGGCTCCCGGACCGGAAGTCACCAACACCACGCCCGGCTTGCCCGTGGCTCGGGCGTATCCGTCGGCCATGTGGGTGGCTCCCTGCTCGTGGCGGACCAGGACCAGCTTGATCTGGGGGTGGTCCACCAGCGCATCGAACAACGGGATGGCGGCGCCCCCAGGATATCCGAAGACATATTCCACCCCTTCGCGGATGAGGCTCTGGATGATCACCTCGGCGCCGTTGGGGATCTTCTTGTCCATTGTGTACGTTCCTTTTCCGGATCGATCCGTTGGGGTGTCGGTGCTTGAGTTCACCAGCTCCCCAACCTCTACGTTTGCGAACTTTCTGAATATCCTCAGTTTCGCGCAAAATTGCAAGCTCTACATATAGACACCCACAAAAAACCTTGTTCACGGAAGCCAAAATGAGTACCAACCAAGAACAGGCCGACCAAAAAGGCCAAAATCCCTCCGGATTTTGGGAGTTCCTTGATCATGGCCCCCGAACTTCATCGATCATCACCGCCCTTTCTGTCATTCTCTTGGTTTTCATCCTGAGAAGCGTACTGATTCCCTTCATCATTGCCTGCATTCTGGCGGCTTTGACGTGGCCTTTCCGCAACAAGATCCTGAAACTCACCAGGAATAGAGCAACATTGACCTCTGGGATCCTGGTCTTTGGACTGATCCTTGTGGTTGCCACCCCAGTTTCTCTCATTTCCTTCCTGGCTACCCTCCAAGCCAAGGAGCTGATGGTCAAATTCGACCCCCAGACGATGGTGCACGAGGCAGGAGCCATTGGAAAGAAGCTGGAGCAATGGGAGATCACCCGCCAACTGGGACTCACGGAGGAGTCTCTGGCCCCGAAACTCCAGGAAAGCCTCGCCAGCTTGGGTGCATGGGGAATGGATCAGGTCCTGGGAATGGGAGGGACCTTGCTCCACGCCCTGGTCCTCACGGGAATCATGCTGATGAGCCTGTTCTACCTCTACCAATCCGGGGACCAGTTCGTTCTCCGACTCCAATCGCACCTGCCCCTTTCCCGTTCGGAGACCGACGTTCTCCTGGATACCTTCCGCCGCACCTCGCGAGCGATCTTCAAGGGGAATTTCGTCATCGGAGGCATCCAGGGTCTCATGACCGGCCTCCTGTTCTGGGCCACCGGGCTACCCTCCCCAGCGTTCTTTGGAGTGGCCGCCGCACTCTGCAGCTTGATTCCCGCCGTCGGAACCGGTCTGATCTGGGCTCCAGGCGCCCTTGTGCTTCTGGTGACCGGCCACACCACGGCTGGTTTGGTGGTCCTCGGCGTTGGCGTGGGAGTCATTTCCATGATCGACAGCGTCCTGCGCCCCATCCTGGTGGGAAGAGACGCCGGAATGCACGACCTGATGGTGTTCTTGACCACCTTGGGCGGGCTGTCGTTCTTTGGGCCGGTGGGGATCTTGTTCGGGCCGTTGGTTGGCGCGGGAGTCATGGCCCTCCTGCGCCTGCGGGAACTTCCTGCCGCCTCGGAAGATCAGGAGGCGGGATCTCGCGGCTGATCCGCAAGGACTAGCCGCGAGAAGGGAACATCACTTGCCCTTGACCGGCGGCGGCAGCATTCCCGCCGGCGGAGGAGGCATTTCCGCCTTGGGCTCGTCGAACAGCTCGCTCTCCTTGTAGGAGGGATCGAGGAACTCGACCTTGTAGGTCTTGGCCAGCTTGCGGTAGTAGCCAGGAACGACGCGAGCGGCGGCTTCCTGCTTGAGCATGGCTTCGATCGTGGGCTTGACGGAGTCCAGCGGAGGCGTGGAACCGGCCTTGCGATCCTGGATCTGGATGATGTGCCATCCGTACTGGGTACGCACCGGTGCGGAAATCTTGCCGGGCTCGAGGGTTTCCACGGCCGCGGCGAATTCCGGGACCATTTCCTTGGGGTTGAACCAGCCCAGATCGCCACCATTGCCCTTGGAGCCGGGATCGTCGGATTCGGCCTTGGCGATGGCGGAGAACTGCTTGTCGTCGGCGGAGAGCTTCTTGGCGATGGCCAGGATGGCCGCGTGGGCCTTGGCACTGTCTTCCGGAGACTTGCTGAGCTTCAGGATGTGGCGTCCGCGGACCTTGGCGGTTCCACCGAAGCGATCCTTGTTGGTCTGGTAGAAGCTGTCGATGCGCTCGGGAGTGATCTTGAGGGAATCGGCCAGGACGGATTCCAGGAGCTGGTTTTGAAGCAGCTGCTTGGAGATCTTCTCGCGGACCGAAGCGGGAGTGTCGCCGGCCTGGGCCAGAGCGGCCAGAAGCTGGGCGGAATCCTTGAACTGGGCGGTCACGGCCTTGTAGATGCTGTCGACCTTGCGATCGTCCACGGCGATCTTCTTGGCAACCACCTCGCGCTCGAAGATGGCCTGCATGATCAGCTGGGCCGTGGCTTGGCGACGGATGGGAGCGGCGGCCTGGTCGAAGCTGATTCCCTTGGCATTGGCCTCCTGGGCGATCTGCATGAGCATGGGCTGCAGGAGCTTGTCGATCTGGCCCTTGGTCACTCCGACGGTGTCGAATCCAGCGACGATCGCGGTGGAGTCGCCGGCGGGTGCCTTGAACTTGTTGGCCTGGGAAGCCGAGGACTTGGCCCCGGTACGGCAGGCGCCGAGCAGGAGCAGCAGTGAGAGGATGAACAGCGGTTTGCGCACGGATGTGCCCTTTCGTTTGGGAGGGAGGCATCGTAAAGTACTCATCCGGAGCACGAGTTCCACTCCTCCATGGAGATGGCCTCGAGCTGGAAACGTCGAATCGAGGTATATTCCATTCGCAGATCACCGTTCAATACGGGAAGGATTTCTCCCATGTGGCTCCAGCGATGGATCGTCTTGACAATGGTTTTCGCGATTTCCACCGCGTTCGCGGAAGATCGCACGTTGCTTGTCTCCAAGGCCGGCAAGATCCCGTTATGGCTCTCCGCCGAACACAAATCCGACGAAGCCCCCCTGCAGATGGTGGAAGAAGGCGACTTGCTCCACCAGGAGGACGCCAAGGGCGACTTCCTCTTCGTGGTGACCAAGAACAACGTGAAGGGATGGGTGGAAGCCTCCAAGGTCCATGTCTACGACAAGGTCGTGGGCACCACCGTGAACCTCAACGACATCAAGGTCAACGGCGCCTTGGACAATCCGGGCGACGTGTACATCCTGACGGACGATTCGAAGATTCCGCCGGAAGGATTCTACATCCTGCGCGACATGACCGCCATGATCCTCTCCGACCCCATCGATCGCGAGACCTTGGAGCGGAAGAACAAGGAAAATTTCTAGGCGGTCCCCTCCGCGGTCAGGGTGAAGGGGTGATCCCGAGCTCCTTCTGGATCATGGGAACGTCGAGCTTTCCAAGGGTCACGGGCAACTTGGGATAGAATCGCTTGTGGTAGCCGAAGCCACCCAATTTGAATTCCTCCACGGCGTCGGAAGTGCTCCATCCCTGGAAGATCATCCGGTATCCAGCCACGGTGAATCCGGTACGGTCGGATCCATGCCAGCAATGCACCAGGACAGGCTTCTTCGCATCGCGGATCCGCCCCAGGATCCGGACCATGTCGTCGCGTTCGAGCGAACCCGCCGCCACCGGATCGTGGACGAGCACGAACCCGGCCTGGGCCAGTTTCTCGTCGTCCTGATGGTATTCCCGCAAATTCAGGATGGTCTGGATCCCCAATGCCTTCAGGTCGGGGATGTCGGCGGCGGTCGGTTGCTCGGAACGGTACAGATCCTGCGACACCTTGAAGCAGTTTCCCAACGTGGTCCCCACCACCGGCTGGGCCCACTGGACAGGTCGGACCCTGGGGCCTTCGGCCAGCCCCATGGAAGCCGCCCCCAGGAGGACGACCCCCACGCGACTGGACCGGATGCGGCGAACCTTGGAGGATCTGGGTGTTTTCATGGGCTTTCTCCCGGATCGCCGATGGATCCGTTGTCGATGCCTCCATGGACGTCCACGGAGAGGGAAAGGGACTGCCTGACGCGCGAAGCCACCTGCTCGAGCCATTCCAAAGGCAGCGGATGACACCCGCTCTTGGCGGTTGCGCGCGCCACCGTGTGCAATTGCACCCCCAGAAGGGGGCGTTTGCGGAGGATGTCCGCCAGATGCCCCATCCAAGCTTCGATCTCCGGCGGATCGGGAATCCGATCGTGGTAGCGGAAGAACAAGGTCTGGATGCGCAAGGGGATTTCCGCAGGGCATCCAGCCAGGTTCGAGACCACCCGCGAGAGGGGCACGCGGGATGCGTTGACCAGATCATGGAATGGTTGCGTTCCGGCGTCCAGCTTGCCCCAGACCTCCCCCGCCCCCTCCTGGCAGAGGAACCCGAGCCCTTCCCTGACCCTGGGGCTGTCCAACGACGTGGCATTGGTGATGACCACCAGACGGAGATCCTCTCCGCCCAGGGCCAGCCATCGCCTCCGGGACTCGGCCATCGAACGGCAGACCTCGGGGAACTCCCTGCGCAAGGTGGGTTCGCCATCCCCGGAGAGGGCGATGTCGGTCAATTTCCGTCGAGATGGATCCACCCCCGGGTAGAGTTCCTCCAGCCCCGTGCGGCGCATGCGCTCCAGGAGCGATTCCAGTTCGGTGGCCACCCCGGCCGGATCCACCTCTCCGGAAGGCGCCACTCCGCGACGGTCCACCTGGCAGTAGGGGCAGTCGTAGTTGCAGATCTTGTCGGGGTTGAGATTCACCCCGATGGAGATCCCCCCCGAACGGCGCGACAGCACGGGATACACCCAGCGGAACGACTCGTGGACGCGCGGATGGTTCGCGTGGGCCCGCGCGATCGGGTCGGAGCTCGTGTTCATCGGATCCTGCGCATCGCCCAAGGGACTGGAACCTTTCCTCTCCCGGCCTCCGACATGGAACCGGTCGTCTCGGTGGAATGTACCTATGCGCAATGGATCCGAACCTGAACCGCTGGATGGAAGAAACCTTCGCCCTGGCCCTGGCCGCCCGCGGAACCACCCTCCCCAATCCCGCCGTCGGGTGCATCGTCCTCGACCGGACCGGCAAGCCCTTGGCCAAGGCATCCACGCATCCGGGCGGACGCCCCCATGCCGAACGCGCCGCATTGGAGAAGGCGGGCGGCAAGGCCCGCGGCGGCACGCTTCTGGCCACGCTGGAGCCCTGCGTCGCCTTTCCCGGCAAGAAGAGCCCTCCCTGCGCCGCGGCCATCATCCTTTCCGGAGTGGAGACCGTCGTGGTGGGTGCCCGCGACCCCAACCCCATGGTGGCCGGCAAGGGGATCCACGCGATGCGCAAGGCGGGGATCGAGGTGATCGAATCCCCCCTGGAAGGTCGCATCCCGGACTTCTACGCCGGATTTGGACATTTCCTGGCAACGAAGAGACCTCGGACGACCCTGAAGGCCGCCCTTTCCGCCGACGGCATGGCCACCGCCAAGGCGGGCTCGCGTACCGCCATCACCGGCCCCCAGGCGCGCGCCTTCGTCCATTCCCTGCGGGCGGTCTCCGACCTGGTCCTGGTGGGCGGCGCCACCGCCCTCGCCGACGATCCGGAACTCACCGTCCGCGACGCTCCCGGAAGATCGCCGCGCCGCGCCGTGCTGTGGCCTCGCGCTGGCCTGCCCGGACACCTCAAGCTGTTCCAGGCTCCGGGCTGCCTGGCGATCGGCTGCGGTCCACGACCGCAATCCCTGCCCGCCACCGCGCAATGGCTGGAAGTGCCTTCGGACGGGACACATCCCTCGCTGGCCGCGCTGCTGGACGCCCTGGGTGCCCAAGGGTTCCACGATCTGCTCGTGGAACCCGGACCGACCCTCGCCAAGGCGTTCCTGGACACGGGCACCTGGGACAGATTCTGGCTGATCCGCTCCCCCACCTCCCTGGGAGGGGGAGCTGCGTTCGATCTGGCCGGAATGCCCGGAGAGGTCCGTTCCACCCTGGCCCTGGGAGGCGACAGGGCGGAACTCCACCTGCGGAGCTAGTCGCCGAATCCGATCCCCAATGCCTTGGCGGACAAGACCAGCTCGCCGTCGGGGCTCACGCGGCGGCGGCGCCCGATCGCCCGCTGGATGGAGACATCGGCGATCTCGCTTCCGTGGAGGGCCACCATCCGCCCGTACTGGCCGGCGCGCACCATGCGCACGGCGGCCTCGCCGTAGCGCGTGCACAGGAGCCTGTCGAAGCTGGTGGGCGCTCCTCCCCGCTGGAGATGCCCCAGCACCACCACCCGAGCCTCCTTGCCGGTGAGTCGGGAGATCTCGTCGGCCACTTTCTGGCCCATCCCGCCCATCTGGACTTCGCGGTCGGCCTCCTGGCCCTTGATGGACTGCTTCCCACCGCGGGGAGCGGCCCCCTCGGCGACGACGATCAGCGTGAACTTCTTCCCGGCCCGTTCGCGCGCCATCACCTTGTCGGCGATCGCCTCGAAGGTGAAAGGAATCTCCGGGATCAGGATGACATCCCCGCCGCCGGCGATTCCGGCGTTCAGCGCGATCCAACCCGTGTGGCGACCCATCACCTCCAGGATGATCACCCGTCCATGGCTTTCCGCGGTGGTATGCAACCTGTCCAAGGCGTCGGTGGCGCTGTCCACCGCGGTGTCGAATCCGAAGGTCTGGTCGGTGGCGTCCAGGTCGTTGTCGATGGTCTTGGGAACACCCACCACGTTCATGCCGATCTCTGACAATTGCTGGGCGATCACCAGCGATCCGTCGCCGCCCACCACGATCAAGGCCCGCAGTCCCAGGCTGTCGTAGTTGGCCTTGGCCTCGCGGAGGATGTCCTGGTCCACTTCGCGGACCTCGCCGTGTCCCACCTTGCCGGCGAATCGTCCCTTGTTGGCGGCTCCCAGGATGGTTCCACCCCGGATGAGCATGCCATCCATGCGGTTGTAGTCCAGTTGCACGGGCTCGCAAGGGGTCAGGAGTCCCTCGAACCCTCCCTTGAATCCAAGCGTCTGGAAGCCGGCGTACTGGCCAGCCTTGACCACCGCACGAATCACAGCATTCAATCCGGGGCAATCGCCACCGGCGGTCAGGATCCCAATCTTCTCGGTCATGTCGTATTCCTGCTTGTTGTTCACGGGTTTTGGGCCAGACGCGAATCTTACCCCTTGGATCGGATAATAGAGTATTTCCCTTTGCCATCCATGCGAAAGTTCCTGGTCCTCTCGTCCTTTGCCTTGATCCTCGGCTGTGGCCCCGTCCGCGAATTCCTGCGTCCCATCACGCCTCGGGCGTTCCAGGACAGCTTGGCACCGGTGGTGGCCCCCGGCTTCACGCTCCCGGCCAAGGCGGCCAAGGCCCAAGACAGCCTGCAGGAGCGGTTGCGGTGGATCTCGCGACAGGAACCTCCCCGGGACTTCACGCTCGAACGGATCGCCTTCGAGATCGGGTCGGACTCTTCCGTGGTCCTGAGCCTGACCTTCCAGGATGGCGAGCGCTTGAACTCGCACGGTCTGACCCGGGAACAGGCAAGGGGACGCATGCAGGAGAGACTGCGCCGCGCCCATCCGCTGATGGCCCAGGTCCGCGAAGCGGGAATCAGACATCCCGTCCTGCTGAAATCCCGTTTCCGAAGCAAGGATTTCCTGTTCCAGAACGCTCGCTGGGTGGACGATTCCACCCAGTGGCTCGCGACGGATTCCCTCCCCTCCCCCTGAAGGCGGCGAGGGCAGGGAAGGCGTCTTACTTCTTGCCTTTGCCCTTGCCCTTGGGGGCGGGAGCAGCCTTGACCTCGACGCTGGTGGTCACCATGGTGTACTCGATGGTCACCTTGTCGCCGACCTTGACTTCGGGCCCTTGGGAGGCGTCGCGGGAGATCTCCCACTTTTCCTTGCCCTTCTGGACCACGAAGGCATCCGGACGGACCTCCAGGACCGGGCCGGTGACCTGGTAGGACTTGGCGGTTCCGGCGAAGGCGGCGGCGGAGAGGAGGGAAACGAGGACGGCCAGGGACGCGAAGGATTTCATGGACGATTCCTTGTGACGGATTTTGTGCAGAACCCGGGTTTGTCCCGGGATAGGGACGCGAAAAACTAGAACTTCCGGCAGCATCCCTGGATCCGAACGAAAACGCCCCGGCTCCCGCGCGGGAACCGAGGCGTCCATATCCGGAAAGGCCAGGTGATGGCGAACCCGGTCGCCATCGAAATCCGTGCTACTTGTACTCCTCCACCAGGATGTCCTTGCGGACGCCGTCCACGGTGAGGGCCACGCGGCGGGTCTTGGCGATGTCCGTGGACGTGGAGACGGCGGCGGGCTTGGTCTTGACCTCGGGCTTGGCCGTTCCCTTGTAGACGGCTTCCGTCTGCTGCGGGAACATGGCGTAGAGCACGGCGGCCTCGTCGGTGGCAGGCAGGCCCTTGGATGCGAGTTCCTTCTTGAGGTCGTCCATCTTGGGAGCCAGAAGGTCCGCTCCGCGGCATTCGGTCGGCTTCTGTCCGGTCTGCTCGCACACCAGCTTCATGACATCGGCATCGATGGGACCGGGAGTCTTGCCGTACTTGCCCAGGACGATGTCCTTGGTGTTCTGGGCGATCATCTTCCAGCGGCCCATCTTCACGTTCATCATGGCCTGGGTGCCCACGATCTGGGAAGTCGGGGTCACCAGCGGGATCCAGCCCAGGCACTGGCGCACGTAGGTCATCTCGTTCATGACCTCGGGCACCTTGTCGCCCATGCCCTGCTCCTTGAGCTGGTTCAGGAAGTTGGACATCATGCCGCCGGGCACCTGGTAGCGCAGGATGCCCACGTCGGTGCGCTCGTTGTCGGGGCTGGTGTAGGCGCCCAGTTCCTGGTACACGCCTTCGAAGTACTTCTGCAGCTCGAACAAGGCTTCGCGGCTGTACTTGGGAGCGCGGCCGGTGCCGGTCAGCATCTCCTCCATCAGGACGGTGTCGGGTTGTCCGGTGCCGTTGGCGAACGGCGCGATGGAACAGTCGAGGATGTCGGCGCCGGCTTCCACGGCGGCGTAGTAGGCGGTGTTGGCCAGGCCCGCGGTGTTGTGGCTGTGCACCGACACGGGCACCTTGACCTTTGCCTTGATGGCCTTCACGAGCTCGAACGCGACGCGGGGCAGCAGCAGTCCCGCCATGTCCTTCACGCAGATCGACTCGGCACCCATCTCTTCCAGCTCGACGGCCATCTTCACGAACGAATCGATGGTGTGGACCGGCGAGATCGTGTAGGACAGCGCGCCCTGCGGGTGGCCACCGAACTCCTTGGTGGCCTGGATGGCGGTCTTGACGTTGCGGATGTCGTTGAGCGCGTCGAAGATGCGCAGGTTGTTCATGCCCGCGTCGATCGAGCACTTCACGAAGGCGCGCACGACGTCGTCGGGGAAGGCCTGGTACTGCACGATGTTCTGGCCGCGCAGGAGCATCTGGTGCGGCGTCTTGGGCGAAAGCTTCTTGAGCGCGCGCAGGCGGTCGAAGGGGTTTTCGGCGAGGTAGCGCAGGCAGGAGTCGATGATGGCTCCTCCCCAGGTCTCCAGGGCGTTGAAGCCCATGTTGTCGAGCGTTTCCACCACCGGTAGCATCTGGGCGGTCTTCATGCGAGTGGCGGCAAGGGACTGGTGGCCGTCGCGGAGCACGGTTTGGTTGAAGACCACGGACTTGGACATTGCGAATCTCCTGGGAACGATCCCGACGGGATCGTGAGTTCGAAGAACGTTTGGGTCTGATTATGGGCTACTGAAATTACCAAAATCGGAGTTGCTTGTCTAGATCTCGATGCCTCCCCTCTCGGGAACGAAAAAGGCCGCCCATCGGGCGGCCTCGGAAACCAGGGAAACAGGGCCGGTTTACGATCAGACGAACCGATCGTCCAGCGACGTGAGTGCGCGCATGTACTGCGCCCGCTCGAACGCCGTCGGATCCACGACCTTCTTCTGGCTCATGGAACCGCGCAGCTGGTCCACCGACTCGTATTCGTGCTCATCCATCCATTCGCCCAATTGCGACAGGATCCGTCCGACAGCGTCGGGTCCGTTCGCCAGCACGGCACTGGCCACCTGCCCCACCTGGGCTCCGGCGAGCAGCGCCTTGAGCAGGTCGCGTCCGGTTCCCACACCTCCCGAAAGGGCGATCTGGGGCGCCACGCGGCCGGCCAGGATGGCCGTCCACCGCAACGGCAGGTTCAGGTCGCTGGAATCGGACAGCTTCGCGGTGCTCTGGACCGAGAGATTCTCCGGATCGAGGTCCGGTTGGAGGAACCGGTTGAACAGCACCACTCCCTTGGCACCCGCCGCCCCGATCCTGGAGACCAGGTTCGGGATGGACGAGTAGAAGGGCGAAAGCTTCACCGACACGGGAATGCGGACCTTGCCGACCACCTCGGAAACGAGATCCACCACCCGGGCCTCCACCGCCGCCCCATCCACGACAGGATCTGTCGGGACGGAGTAGACGTTGAGTTCCAACGCGTGGACTCCGGTGTCCTCGATGCGCTTGGCCCATTCGGTCCAGCCGCCCTTGGTGACGCCGTTGATGCTTCCGATCACCGGGACCTCGACCGCCTTGCGGATGGCCGCGAGGTGGGCGAGGTAGCGATCGGGCTCCAGGTTGTAGCTCCCCAGGTCGGGGAAGTAGTCCAGCGCCTCCGGATTCACGTTGGTGGCTCGCGACAGGAAATGGTCGCGCTCGGCCTGCTCGTGGAGGATCTGCTCCTCGAACAGCGAATACACGACCACCGCGCCGATCCCGGCCTCCTCCAGCTTCGCCACGTTCTCGAGCTTCTTGGAGATCGGAGAGGCAGAGGCCACCAGTGGCGACCTCAGGGACAAACCCAGGTAGGAAGTCGAGATGTTGGCCATCAGGCGGTTTCCTTCTGCCCGGCCAGATGCTTGAGCTGGGCCCACTTGATCGCGATGGACGACTTGGCCTGCGCCAGGAGCATCTCCGCACGCGCCTTGTCCTGGGCGATCAGCATCTTGTAGCGGGTTTCGTTGTAGATGTACTTCTCCAAGTCCACGGAGGGTTCCTTGGAATCCAGCTGGAACCCGTTCTGGCCGGCGAGGGCCAGCTCCGGATTGTACCGGTACAGGGGCCAGTGGCCGGTCTGGACCGCGAGCTTCTGCTGCTCGAGGCCCTTCTCGATGGCGAACCCGTGCGCGATGCAGTGGCTGTAGGCCAGGATCAGCGAAGGACCGTCGTAGGCCTCGGCTTCCTGCATCACCTTCACGACGTGGGCGTCGTTGGCGCCCATGGCGATGCGCGCCACGTACACGTAGCCGTAGGCCATGGCGATCATCCCCATGTCCTTCTTGGGGAAGCCCTTGCCGTTGGCGGCGAACTTCGCCACCGCTCCCGTGGGCGTGGACTTTGAGGCCTGCCCGCCGGTGTTGGAGTACACCTCGGTGTCCAGCACCAAGACGTTGACGTTGCGACCGGTGGACAGGACGTGGTCCAGACCGCCGTAGCCGATGTCGTAGGCCCAGCCGTCGCCGCCGAAGATCCACACCGAACGACGCACGAGGACATCGGCGAGTTGGCGCAGGTCCTTGGCCGCGGGGGAATTGTCGGAGGCGATCTTCTCCTTCAGGATCGCGACGCGCTTGCGCTGCTCGGCGAGGCCGGCTTCGGTCTTCTGGTCGGCCGTGAGCAGGGCCGTGACGAGCTGGTCGCCCAGGACGTCGGAGAATTTCTTCACCAGTTCCTTGGCGTATTCCTCCTGCTTGTCCAGCGACAGGCGCATGCCCAGACCGAACTCGGCATTGTCCTCGAAGAGGGAATTGGACCAGGCGGGTCCGCGTCCGGCCGCGTTCTTTGTGTAGGGAGTCGTGGGCAGGTTGCCGCCGTAGATCGAGCTGCAACCGGTGGCGTTGGCGACGTGCATGCGGTCGCCGAACATCTGGGTGACGAGCTTGATGTAGGGAGTCTCGCCGCAGCCCGCGCAGGCGCCGGAGAATTCGAAGAGCGGCTGGAACAGCTGGCTGTTCTTGACGTTGTTCGGGTTGACCAGCGTGCGGTCCATGTCCGGGATGTCGAGGAAGAAGTTCCAGTTGGCCTTCTCGCGCTCGAGGATGGGATGCACCGGAGTCATGTTGATGGCGCGACGGGAACTGTCCGACTTGTCGCGGGCCGGACAGGCCTCCACGCACAGCGAGCAGCCCGTGCAGTCCTCGGGGCTCACCTGGAGGGCGAAGTCGTGGCCCGGGAACTCCTTGAAGAACTTGGCGGGCACGTGCTTGAAGTCGGCGGGCGCCGCGGCCATGGCCTCGGGCTTGGCGACCTTCACGCGGATGACGGCGTGCGGGCACACCAGCGCGCACTTGGCGCACTGGATGCAGATGCTGGGATCCCATTCGGGAATCTCCAGGGCGAAGTTGCGCTTCTCGTAGGCGGTGGTGCCCACCGGATAGGTGCCGTCCACCGGGAGCGCGCTGGTGGGGAGATCGTCGCCGTTGCCGGCGATCATGGCGCCGATGACTTCCTGCACGAACTTCGGAGCCGAAGCGGGCACTGGAGCCGGGCGGACGTGGTCGGCGGTGACGGAACCGGGATACGAGACCTCGAAGAGGTTCGCCAGGGACTGGTCGACGGCGACCCAGTTCTTCTTGACGACTTCTTCGCCCTTCTTGAGGTAGGTCTTCTTGATCGAGTTCTTGATCTGCGCGATCGCCTCTTCCTTGGGCAGGACGCCGGAGATGGCGAAGAAGCAGGTCTGCATGATCGTGTTGGTGCGATTGCCCATGCCCGTGTGCCGAGCCACATGGTAGGCGTCGATCACGTAGAACTTGAGCTTCTTGGAGACGATCTGCTCCTGGACTTCGCGAGGCAGCTTGCCCCAGATCTCGTCCTTGCCGATCGTGGTGTTCAGCAGGAACACCGCGCCCGGAGCGGCGTACTTGAGCATCTCGACCTTTTCGAGGAAGCTCTCGGCGTGGCAAGCCACGAAGTTCGCGCGCTCGATTAGGTAGGGAGCCTTGATGGGATTGGGCCCGAAGCGCAGGTGGGAGACCGTGAGGCCGCCCGACTTCTTCGAGTCGTAGAAGAAGTAGCCTTGGGCGTGGTTGGCCGTCTCCTCGCCGATGATCTTGATGGAGTTCTTGTTGGCGCCGACGGTACCGTCGGAACCGACGCCGTAGAACAGGCAGCGGACGGACTTGGGATCTTCCGTGTCGAAGGAAGGATCGAAGTCGAGCGACAGGTTCGTGATGTCGTCCTTGATGCCGACCGTGTAGCGCGGCTTGGGGCTTGCGGCCTTGAGGTCGTCGAAGACGCCCTTGGCCATGGCAGGCGTGAACTCCTTGGAGGACAGGCCGTAGCGTCCACCGACGACGCACTCGAACTTGCGTCCGAGATCGGCGATGGCGGTGACGACGTCCTGGAACAGGGGCTCGCCGGCGGAACCGGGCTCCTTGGTGCGATCAAGGACGGAGATGCGCTTGACGCTCGAGGGAATGGCTGCGACGAAGGCCTTGGCGTCGAAGGGACGGAACAAGCGGACGGCGAGAACGCCGACCTTCTCGCCCTTGGCGTTGAGAGCCTTGGCGGTTTCCTGCAGGGTCTCGATGGACGAGCCCATGGCGATGACGACGCGGTCGGCGTCGGCGGGTCCGAAGTATTCGTAGAGCTTGTACGCGCGGCCGGTCATGGCGGCGAACTTGTCCATCCACTTCTGGACGGTGCCCGGAACGGCGGTGTAGATGGCGTTGGAGCTCTCGCGTCCCTGGAAGTAGACGTCGGGGTTCTGGGCCGTGCCGCGGATGAACGGATTGTTGGGATTGAGGCCGCGGCGGCGGTGTTCGGCCACCAGTTCGGCGGGAACCATGCTGCGCATCTCGTCTTCGGTGAGCGGCAGGATCTTGTTGATCTCGTGCGACGTGCGGAAGCCGTCGAAGAAGTGCACGAACGGAACGCGGGTCTCGAGCGTGGCCGCCTGCGAGATGAGCGCGAAGTCGTGGGCTTCCTGCACGCTGTTGGAGCAGAGCATCGCCCAGCCGGTCTGGCGCACGGCCATGACGTCCTGGTGATCGCCGTAGATCGAAAGTCCCTGGGCGGCCAACGCGCGGGCCGACACGTGGAACACCGTCGAGGTGAGCTCGCCGGCGATCTTGTACATGTTCGGGATCATCAGGAGCAGACCCTGCGAACATGTGAAGGTGGTGGTGAGGGATCCGGTCTGGAGAGAGCCGTGGACGGTGCCTGCAGCGCCACCCTCGGACTGCAGTTCCATGACGAGCGGCACCGTGCCCCAGATGTTCGGCTTGTTCTGGGCCGACCATTGGTCGGAGAATTCACCCATCGGGGTCGACGGGGTGATCGGGTAGATGGCGATGACCTCGTTTGTCTTGTGCGCCACCATCGCCACCGCTTCGGTGGCATCCACGGTCAACATCTTCTTCGAACCGGCTTCGGAGGACATTCCAGTGTTTCCTTTCCAATGATCTGGTAGACGAGAGAGGTGTTCAAATCTAAGATCCCGGAGTCCAAAATACAGGGAATTCAGACAAGCGGATCCCTTAGGCGCAATTGTGGATCCCTTGGTGGGGAAACGGAAACCCCAGACATTTGTTGCGCAAGTGGCTGATCTGTCTCCAATTGTCAACCCCGCCACATGGACACCCTACTCTTGGCGGGTAATCAAGGTCGGCACACCCCTTGCCATCCATGGAACGAGGGAGAATTCCCGAGGAAGGGTCGCCCTGAACCGACCACACCGACCAGGAGGATGGGCATGCTGATCGATTCAACGCTGCGCGAGGGCATGCAGGCCATCGACGTCTATCTGGACGCGCGGGAACGCGTCGAGCTTGCCTCGAGGATCGCCTCCGCGGGAGTCGCGGAACTGGAGATCGGATGGTCCGACCGGGGTCAGGATCTCCAGGCGGTGGTTTCGGCCGTCCACCACGAACGCGCGCGCGCCCTTGTCTGGAGCATGGCCCGTCGAGTCTCGCTGGAGGCGGCGGCCCGCTCCGGCGCGGAGGCGGTGAGCGTCTGCTTGCCCGCCTCGCGACGCCACCAGTCGGAGCGGTTCGGCCTGGATCTGGCAGGGGTGGAAGACTGGGTCCGCGAATCCGTCGCGCAGGCAAGGCACCTGTTCGCCTTCGTCCAAGTGGGCTTCGAGGACGCCTCGCGCGCCGACCGGACCGTCCTGGCCACCCTCCTCCAGGTCGCGGAGGATTCCGGAGCGGATCGCGTCCGGGTGGCCGACACCGTCGGCTTGCTGTCCCCCCTGGAGGTGGCCAGGCTGGTCTCCCGAACCCACGCGGCAACCAAGCTGCCCCTGGGAGTGCATCTGCACGACGACCTCGGAATGGCCACCGCCGGGGCGATCACGGCCATCGAATCCGGTGCCACCTGCGCCGACTCCACCCTCCTGGGGATCGGGGAACGGGCGGGGATCTCCGCGACCGAAGAGATCGCCGCCTGGGGCGTGTTGCGCCACGGGATGGACATCGACCTCCGCGCCCTGCGCGATGCCTGCCAGTGGCTCGCCTCCCGGACCGGGATGGTCATCCCGGGATCCAAGGCGGTCGCGGGCGGGAACCTGTTCTCCACCGGCACGGGGATCCACGTGGACGCCATCGGCCGCAACCCCTCCCTCTACGAGCCGTGGGATCCCGTCCGCACCGGACACGAGCGTTCCAGCGTGCTGGGGGCCAATTCCGGGAAGGGGGCGGTGCGCTTGAAGCTCCAGGAACTTGGCCTCCCGGAGCCGTCGGACCTGGAGGACTTGGTTGACGAAATCCGTCACGAAGGAGCCCGCCTGCGCCGCCCCCTGCGGGACGAGGAACTGCCTCGATTCCTGGAGCGACCGGTGGGGTGAGGACGGTTGCGGACCGAGGCCTGGACCGCCCTCGCGACCCTCCAGGCTACCGGCGGAAGACCGCCACAGCATCAAACGGGGCGCCTACCCACGACACCTTCCGTGTTTTACCATGAAAATCCCGCACCTTCAGCGGGATCTTAATGGTAAACGACCTGGATGGGATCCACCGCGATCCCCACCCTGAGGTCTTCCGCGAATCCGCGTGAGCTACCCGCAACCCGTTCCCGGTTCGCGCACCTTTCCGCATCCGCAGGCGCTGCCCAATCCGTTGCGCCGCGCCCGGAGCTTGGCGATGTCCTGGCCGCCGTAAACGGTCTCCAGGGCGTCGTCGATGAGTCCCTCCATCTCGCAGACCGCCACGCCCCTGGCCTCCAATGCCTTGCGCGGCGCCTCGCCGGCCGCCGCCACCAGGATGGCCCGGCAGTCGGACACCACCTCGGCGAGCTCCTCCCAGCGCGATCCGCCCGAACCCGGCGAGGGGCAGGGGCGGTCGGCGATCAGACGGAATCCGTCGTCGGAGCGTTCCCAGATCTGGACGCGATCCGCCACGCCCAGGTGCTGGTTCACGAGCACCCCTTCCTGCGTGGCCACGGCCACGTAGGGACGGTCGCGCGCGACCTCCTCGCGGGCCTCGTCCATCAGGCTCGCGAACTCCCGCGACCGATCCTCTTCCAACAGTCCCACCGCGTCGGCGCGGCAGCGCTGGCAGTGCATCATCTGCTTGAGGTACTTGCTGGAACCTCTGCGCGCCCGGTGCATGGTGTTGGCGTCGGGCTCGGGAAGGTCCTCGAAGAGGGCCCCCGGAGCGGGAGTCATGGGGATCAGGTTGTGGACGTCGGCGCCCAGTTCCGACACCACGCGGGCGATGTCCTCCACGTGGTGGTCGTTCACGCCCGGCACCACCACGGTGTTGATCTTCACTTCGATGCCGTGGGACTTGAACTTGGGAATGGCGGCCAGCTGGCGTTCCATCAGGAGCTTGGCCCCCTCGATGCCCCGGTAGGTCTTCTTGCCGTCGCGCACCCAGGCGTACACCTTCGCCCCCACCTCGGGATCCACCGCGTTGATGGTGATGGTCATGTGCGACACCCGCACCTCGGCGAGGCCGTCCACCACGTCGTCCGTGAGGCCCAGGCCATTGGACGACACGCACAGGAGCATCTCCGGAGCGGTGTCGCGGATCAGGCGGAGCGTCTCCATGGTCGCGTCCGTGTTGGCGAACGGATCGCCGGGACCCGCGATCCCGCACACGGCGATGCGCGGCTCCGCGGCGATGGCGCGGTGCAGGTAGGCGGCAGCCTCCTTGGGGGCCAGCACGCGGCTGGACACCCCCGGCCGGCTCTCGTTGGGGCAGTCGGTCTTGCGGGAGCAGTAGGCGCACTGGATGTTGCACTTGGGCGCCACGGGAAGGTGGATGCGCCCGAACTCGTGCTTTTTCCCTTCGCTGAAGCAGGGATGCCGTTCCACGGGAAGTCTCGACTGGAACATGACCGTTCTCCTTTGTTGGGTTGCGACGGATTTTGGCGGCCACGGGCCGTCAGAGATACGAGTAGCCCACCGGCGAGTCGTCCTGGCGCTTTTCCAGGATGGCGTTGACGATGGTGTCCAAGAGGTTCAGGGCGCCGCGCCAGCCCACGTGGAGCATGCGTTGGCCGCCGAAGCGGTCGTGCAGGGGGAATCCCACCCGCACCAGGGGAACATCGCGGCGACGCGACAATTTGTAGCCCTTGGCGTGGCCCAGGAAGAAGTCCGCCTGCTGGCTTTCGACGCAGTCCTCCACGTCGCGGAAATCGGAATCCGACAACACCCGCGGCGGCTCCTCCAAAAACGACCGCGTCACGCGGTCGATCTCGGAGGCCAGGTTCCCGCTCTTGCCACCGGAAGCCGCCAGCGTGGTCTTGACGCCGATTTCCGTCAGGAAGGCGACCAGGCCCACCACCATGTCCTCGTCCCCGAAGACCACCGCGGTCCGGCCCGACAGGTACTTGTGGGCGTCCACGCAGGCGTCGATCAACCGCCCACGCTCCATCTGCAGGATGGCGGGCGTCTCGCGACCGGAGACTTCCTCCAGCAATGCGGCGAAGGCGTCTGTCTCGCGGATCCCGATGGGAAGTCCCAGGTTGCGCACCGGTACCTTCCAGGCCTCCCCCAGGTAGGAGGTGGCGGAAATCCTGGGAGCGATCGTGCGACCGAACTCCACCGCCATGCGGCTTCCCGGGAGGGCGCGCATCTGGTCCATGGTGGTTCCGCCCGCCGACATCAGTGGCATCTCGTCCAACGCGGGCCCGTCCAGGCGTTCGGAATAGTCCGGGACCAGCGTGGCGCCCAGCCCGAAGGCCTGGACCAATTCCCGCAGGTGGCGGAGATCCGCCGGCGACACGAAGTTGGGAAACAGGGCCACGCCCCCGTGGGGGGCGGTGGGCTCCGCGAAGTGCTCCACCAGGGCGCGGGTGGCTCCGTGGAATCCATCCATGTGGGTGCCGTCGTAGCTGGGGCACGACACCTTCACCACCTCCGGATTGCCCGCGTCCAACGGATGCTCCAGGACCTCCTTGTCCCATTCGTGCACGAGCATGCCCAAATCCTCGCCGGTGGTCTCCGTGAGGCAGGTTGTGGCCAGGCCCACCACCTTGGCGCCGTACTTCTCCGTGACGTTGCGCAATCCCTTGCGCAGCGACGGCCCGCCACCCAGCACGGCTTCCTTCTCCGAAACGCTGGAGGACGCGATGTCCACCGGCTCGCGGAAGTGGCTGATCAGGTAGCGGCGCATGTAGGTGGCGCATCCTTGCGAGCCGTGCAGGAACGGGACGCAGCCCTCCACACCCTGGAAGGCCACCATGGCGCCCAGCGGGCGGCACTGGTGGCAGGGATTGGCCGTGGACACCCAGGGTTCGCGCCGTTGCGCATCGGCGGTCTTGATCATGGCATCCTCCTGTTGACGGTTTCCGTCGAAAGTGGGGTGTTGGCGGTGGTGCGTCCGATGCGTCGCGGCACCAGCTTCCAGATGGGGCTCTCCACCGTGGCGGCCACCTCCCTGGCGAAGTTCCGCATGCCCAGGAATCCCTCCAAGGCCAGCTTGCGCTCGTGGTTGTGGTCGCAGAAGCCCAGTCCCAGCTTGTAGGCGATGGGCCGTTCCTTGACGCCTCCCACCAGGATGTCCACATCGTTGTCGCGCAGGAACGCCCCCAGTTCCAGAGGATTGGTGTCGTCCACGATCACCGTGCCCGGATCGCACACCTGCTGGATCTCCCGGTAGTCCTCCTCGGTTCCGGTCTGCGATCCCACCAGGGTCACCTTCACGCCCAGGTGGCGGAAGGCCTTGATCAGCGAGAAGGCCTTGAACGCTCCGCCCACGTAGATCGCGGCGGTCTTTCCCTGCAGGCGCTTCTTGAGCTCCTTCATTTCCGGGACCAGCGTGGAAAGTTCCTCGGCCACGATCCTGCGGGCCTTCTCCATGACCTGCCAGTCCACGTCCTGGAAGTGGCGGGCCACCGCGTAGAGGGATTCCGCCATGTCCTCGATCCCGAAGTACGACACCCGCAGGAAAGGAACCCCGTGCTTTTCCTTCATGTAGCGCGCGAGCTCCATGGTGGCGCCCGAGCACTGCACCACGTTGAGCTTGGCGCCGTGGCTTTTCCGGATATCGTCCACGCGGCCGTCTCCGGTGACGTTGGCCACCACCTGGAGTCCCATCTTCTCGTAGTACTGGCGGATCAGCCAGATCTCGCCGGCCAGGTTGAAGTCCCCCAGGATGTTGATGGACAAGGGACCGATCCCGGTGGTGTCGCCGGTGCCCACCAGGCGATCGATGGCCTTGCAGGCGGCGCTGTACCCGGCGCGCTTGTTGCCCTTGAATCCTTCCGACTGGACCGCGATCACGGGGATCCCCACGTCGGCTTCCACACGCTTGCACACGGCCTCGATGTCGTCGCCGATCACTCCCGCCACGCAAGTGGAATAGACGAAGGCGCCACGGGGCTGGTACTTGGCGATGAGTTCGCGCAGGGACCGCTCCAGCTTTTTCTCCGCCCCGAAGATGACCTCGCGTTCGCGCATGTCGGTGGAAAACGACATGCGGTGCAGTTCGGGCCCGCTGGAGAGGGCACCGCGGATGTCCCAGGTGTAGGCGGCGCAACCGATGGGCCCGTGCACCAGGTGCAGGGCGTCGGCGATCGGGTAGAGCACCACACGGGCGCCGCAGAACACGCAGGCCCGCTGCGACACGGCCCCCGACAGGCTCTGCTTGTCGCAGGAGATGGACTCCTGGCCGCTGCCCGCCACGAGGATCTGCCCTTTGCGTTCGGCGAAGACCGAGATCGAATCGGTTCCCATCTGAGCGCCCTCCCCGGTACATCGCGGCGCGACATCGCGCCACATCCGGACGGAAGATCAAGGACCATGCCAAAGAACCAGATCCGCGATTCCCGCAATTGTCCATCCGCACCGGAGTCTACAGGAGGGAGAATGTCAGAGAAGGTGCGATTGTCATTGTCCCAATGCGATCATTCTGACATTTCCCGTCATCGCCTGGCGCGGGACCAAAGGAGAAACGACGACCCGAAGGTCGTCGTTTCCGCGCTCGCGGTGGCTGCCGCGGCGAAAGGTGCCGATCCGCAACAAGAGCCTGCTTGCGGATCGGCGCCAGGCAAGCCCGGAGGGAGGTCGACAGGTCGAGGGCGGGGAATATCCGGCCCGATGTCTCATGTCCATCCCCCTGGTTTTCCTCCCTCCGGGACTCAGGTCAGTTCGTACTGCTTGCAGGTCTCCCCTTCCTGCATGGCGTCCAGGATCGCGTCGATGGCCTCCTCGTCCACCTTGCCGTACCAGACGTTGTCCGGATGGACGATCATGATCGGGCCGCGGTCGCACGCCTTGAGGCAGGCGGTGCTGGACACCGTCACCCCATCCATGCCGCGATCGGCGAGTTCGCCTTCCAGGTACCCCAGAAGATCGTTGGCTCCTTTCTTCTTGCAGGCCCCCTGGGCCTCGCCCGTGACGCGGAAGCTCGCGCACACGAAGATCTGCTTTTCCGGCTTTTGCATAGGTCCCCCCTCCGAAGATTCGCCGCTTTGAATTCTGGTGGATAATCCCCCGGCATCGGAACTGGCGGTCCGATGCCGGGGGAGCGTATGCCGCCCGTCGCCGGGCGGATGGGGCCAATTTGCGCCCCCTCGGAAATCGTCAACAAACCGTTGAATGTCTCACTCGATGAGAATGGCGAGTCCGGGGGATGCAGCCGACGTGACAAGATCTGCGACGGCGACCAAGGCGTTTCCACCGAACCTCCCACTCGCTTTCGCGAGTGGGAGCCAAGCTGAGCCCACACCGAGGATGCATCCACCTGATTCCATTCGTTCTTCGAAATACGTTGATCGTTTCAATCGATGAGAATGGCGAGATGGGGGATGAAGTCGCAGCGACGAGCCCCTTCGACGGCGACCAAAGCGTACGCGTTCGGTACGCTGCGGGAACCGGAGAATGGGGTCGGAGCAAGAATTCGCCCCCAGATCGCCGTTCTCACATCTGCAGTTCCAGCTTGTGCTCTTCCACGTCCCGATCGATCCGATCCATGAGCAGGTTCAGGATCTTTTCGGCCAGGCGGATGCCTCCCATGTAGCCCACGCTCGGGAAGTGCTGGTGCCCCTGGCGGTCCAAGATCGGGAACCCGAAGCGAAGGAAGGGCACGTCCTCGTCGCGGGCCATGTACTTGCCGTAGGTGTTCCCGATCAGCAGATCCACCGGCTCGTTCTTCATGAGCTGGTGCAGCAGGAACATGTCGCCGCCCACCTTCACGTTGGAATCGGGATTGATTTCCGTGAGGCGGTCGCGGATGTAGTTGCCCTCGGTTCCGGTGACCACGTGCCGCACGCTCATACCCATGGTGCGTAGGAATTCCGTGAGGGGGATGAGCTGGTCGGGATCCCCGAACACGGCCACCTTCCTGCCCCACAGGTACTGCTCCATGTCGGTGAGCAGGTCCACGAGCTTCCCGCGCTCGTCGGCGAGGGTTTCGGGAACCTCCACCGCGTAGGCGTTGCGCAGGGCGTCCACGAAGCGGTCGGTGGCGGCGAGGCCGATCGGCAGGTCCAGGACCTGTCCACCCACGCCGTGGTCGGTCTTGAGCTGTTCGAACCCGGCCAGGGTCGCCACGCGACCCAGCGCGAAGCTCTCGCGTGCGTCGCCGGCGCGCTCGATGTCCTCGATCTTAGCGCCGCCCTTGGGGTAGAACACGTGCTTGCCGGTCATGGGAGCGTCGAAGACGCCGTCGGTGTCCGGGAACATCACGAAGGGGATGCCCAGGACATTCAGGTACCGCTTGATCTCGCGCATGTCCGCTGGCTCCACCCAGCCCGGGATCACCGCGGCGAAATCGCCCTTGGTGCCGGAGGACTTGCAGAGTCCCTTGACGATGCCCTTGACCATGTTGGCGTAACCGGTCACGTGGGTTCCCACGTAGCTCGGGGTGTTGCCGTAGATGATCCTCTTGCCTTCGGGGACCTTGCCGTCGTCGAAGGCCTTCTTGCTGATCTGCACCATGTCGTCGCCGATGGTCTCGGAGAGGCAGGTGGTGTGGATGGCGATGATCTTGGGGTCGTAGACCGAGAAGATGGTCTGGATGGCGGTGAGCAGGTTGGCCTGACCGCCGAACACCGCGGAGCCCTCGGTGAACGAGCTGGTGGAGGCCATCACCGGATCCTTGTAGTGGCGCGTGAGCGTGCTCCGGTGGTAGGAGCAGCACCCCTGCGAGCCGTGGCTGTGGGGCAGGCATCCGTGGATGCCCAGCGCCGCGTACATGGCACCGATGGGTTGGCAGGTCTTGGCGGGATTGATGACCAGGGCTTCGCGCTCCTTGATCTCGCCCGCTGGGGTGTGTCTGAGCAGAGTCATTTTCCGTCTCCGTAGGTCGAGTTTCGGCGGAGTCCCGCCTGCATGTCAGGGTTCAGAGAACGCGGATGGCCCGTGGACCGTCCGCGTGGAACCGGGGGGAACGCTCCCCCCGCGAGGTGATCACACGGGGGTTTCCCACGGCGCATGGGCGAGTTTCCAGACGGGGCTGTTGACCATGCGGTCGATGTCCCGGTAGAAGTTCACCGCGCCGCGGAACGCGTTGTACGGCCCTCCCATGTCGTAGTTGTGCAGCTGCTTGCACGGCACGCCCATCTTCTGGATGACGTACTTCTCCTTGATGCCCGCGCAGAACACGTCCGGCTTCCACATCTCGATGAGCTTCTCCGTCTCGTGGCTGGAGATGTCGTCGATCACCAGGGTGTCGGGATCCATCTCGGGCATCATGCCCTCGTAGTCCTTGAACTTGTAGCCCTGGGCGGCCAGCCGCTCCTCGGCTGTGGCGTCGACGCGCGGATTGAACTTCTCCGGATCCGCCTCGATGTGGAGCTCCTCGATGTTGCGGCTGTCCGCGTCCACCTTGATGGACGGGATCACGCGACGCCCCTCGTAGTCGTCGCGGTGGGCGAACTCGTAGCCCGCCGCGAGCACCTTCATCTCCAGTTCCTTGAAGAGCTCCTGGTAGTGGTGGGCGCGCGAGCCGCCCACGAACAGCACGGCGGTCTTCCCCTTGGTGCGGGCGGCGTACTTCCTGCGCTGTTCCTCCACCCTGGCCATTTCCTCGGCGATCACGGCTTCCGTGCGCTCGATCAGTTCCTTGTCCTCGAAGTAGGCCGCCATCTTGCGCAGCGACTTCGCCGTGCCGGAGGCGGACACGAAGTTCACCTTGATCCAGGGAATGCCGTACTTCTTCTCCATCATCTCGGCGACGTAGTTGATGGAGCGGTGGCACATCACCATGTTGAGGTCGGCGGTGTGCGAATTGGCGAACTGACCGTAGGTGGAGTTGCCGGAAAACGTCGCCACCAGCTCGAAACCGCAGCGCCTGAAAAGCTCTTCGATCTCGAAGGCGTCCCCGCCGATGTTGTATTCGCCAAGGAGGTTCACGCGGAACCTGCCGGATCCCTTGACCTGGTCGTCCAGCCCCACGATGTGCTTGAACAGCTGGTTGTTGGCGATGTGGTGCCCGGCGCTCTGCGACACGCCCTTGTAGCCCTCGCAGCTGAACCCGAACACGTTGATCCCCAGTTCGTCCTTCATTCTGCGGGCCACCGCGTGGACGTCGTCTCCGATCAGCCCCACCGGACAGGTGGAGAAGATGGAGATCGCCTTGGGGTGGAACAGTTCGTAGGCTTCGCGCACCGCCGCGGCCAGCTTCTTCTCGCCTCCGAAGACGATCTCGTTCTCCGAGAGGTCTGTGGAAAAGCTGTACATCATGTAGTTCTCGCTCTCCGGGGTCGGAGGCAGGGTCATGTTGCGGCGCGTGAGCCACGAGTAGAACCCGCAGCCGATGGGGCCGTGGGTGATGTTCACGATGTCGCGCGTGGGTCCCAGCACCACGCCCTTGCATCCCGCGTACGTGCAACCTCGCTGGGTGATGATTCCCGGCGCCGTGCGCGCATTCGCGAGGATCTCCGGCACAGTCCCGTCAGGAGCCACTTCGTTGACCGCGATCTGCTGGGCGCGCTTCTTCCCGAGCTTGACGGGATAGGCGGCCACCATTTCCTTGCGGACCTCCTCCGCGCTTGGTCTCTGTTCGATCATCCTCCACCTCCCTGGGCTTGGCGTTCCACGGACCATTCCCGATCCGCGCAGCCGATTTTCGTCGGGGCCGCCGCACCACGCGGCGGCCCCATGGCTATCCCCCACACCGGCATTCCCGTCGACGATCCGGCCGATCAGGCCGCCAATCCGTATTCCATCAGGAGCGATTCCAGCTCCTCTATCGCCAACGGCTTGGGGATCACGAACATCTGGTTCTGGTCGATCTTCCGGGCCAGGGCCCTGTATTCGTCCGCCTGGGAGCAGTCGGGATTCCAATCGATCACGGTCTTCTTGTTGATCTCGGCGCGCTGCACGTCGTTGTGGCGCGGCACGAAGTGGATCATCTGGGTGCCCAGCTTCTTGGCGAGCTCCATGATGAGTTCGTCCTCGCGGTCGGTGTTGCGGCTGTTGCAGATGAGGCCTCCCAGGCGCACGCCGCCCGCCTCCGCGAACTTCACGATCCCCTTGCAGATGTTGTTGGCCGCGTACATGGCCATCATCTCGCCGGAGCAGACGATGTAGATCTCCTGCGCCTTGCCCTCGCGGATGGGCATGGCGAATCCACCGCACACCACGTCGCCGAGCACGTCGTAGAAGGTGTAGTCCAGCTCCTGGGTTTCGGCGTAGGCGCCCAGCTGCTCCAGGAGATTGATGCTGGTGATGATGCCGCGACCCGCGCAGCCCACCCCGGGCTCCGGACCGCCGGACTCCGTGCACAGACTGTTCCTGAAGCCGGGCTTGAGGATGTCGTCCAGTTCGACGTCCTCGCCCTCCTCGCGAAGGGTGTCCAGCACGGTCTTCTGGGCCAGGCCTCCCAGCAATAGGCGTGTGGAATCGGCCTTGGGGTCGCAGCCCACCACCATGACCTTCTTGCCCATCTCCGCCAGCGCCGCCACCGTGTTCTGCGTGGTGGTGCTCTTCCCGATGCCGCCTTTTCCGTAGATCGCGATCTTGCGCATGCGTCCTCCTCCCCGCCCGATGGACGGAATTTGTCACCCACGAACACCGCGGGCCGTTTCCTGCCCACATCCACAATCAATCATCGTGCCAGGTCTTTCCATCCGGAAATCGGACGAATTCCGTCGTTCAGGATCCGCCAATCTGACAAACGGCGGATCGATTTGTCCGTTTTGTCTGTCATTCGACACTGCCAATCGGGATTCCCGTCGTTTGCCCCCCCGGACGGGGAGTGCGCCGGATTGGCATCGGGCTTGCAATCCGTCGCCATCCATTCCGTCAACCGAGAGGATCCGGACCGATGTCGACCTCGACCTGCGCGATCCCCGTGCGACTCGGCCCATGGCGGGCGGTCGCCCCATGACATCCGCGACCCACGTCTCCAGCCGCTGCAGCCTGCCTCCCTGGGTACTGGCCTCCCAGGATTACCAGGAAGACCCCTGGCCGCTGGAAATCGTCGGGACCCGCGAATCGGAATCCAGGCTATTCAAGCTGCTGGAACGCCTGACCGACCCGTCCCAACGAGGAGTGGTGTTCCACGAATACCTCGTGGCGCGATTCCGGTTGGACCAGATTCCCCGTGCGGATTCCCCCGAGCCCGGCACTCTCCAGCACAGCTACCTCAGGTTCCTCCGGGGGTGGGGCGCGGATTCCAACGGATATTCCGGTGCGGTGCTGAAGAACTGGGTGGAGAGCCGCTTCGGGTTGCGCCCCACCTACCATGCCGGAATCCTCTCGACCAACGAGGCTGCCCGAGCCAAGTACCTGCGCGACCGCATGCGGGGGGAAGCGGAGACCATGGGCCTGGGAATGCAGCTGGACCTCCTGTACACGTTCTGCCAGTACGAGCTCGTCCGGCGCCATCCCGTGGAACGCTGGCTCACATTGTATCGCGGAACCCACGACCCTGAGGAATACACGCTGGACGCCCCCAAGGGCCACGTGGTGCTCAACAACCTGAGCTCCTTCACCTCCGACCGCGAGATCGCCTGGGAGTTCGGTTCGTCGGTGTGGCGGGTCAGGGTGCCCATCCCCAAGATCGTGTTCTTCAGCGGACTTCTGCCCCGCAGCATCCTGGAAGGCGAGAAGGAATACCTGGTGCTGGGCGGCCGCTACAAGGTGGAGACTCTCCGATGGTGATCGTGCGACCTCCTTCGCGCCCGGAGCGGATCGCGGGCGGTCTATGGGGATTGCTCGTGGGCGATGCCGTGGGAGTCCCGTACGAGTTCGCCCCCAAGCAGAGGATTCCCGCCCTCGCCAAGATCGACATGGATCCCCCGGTGGAATTCCTGCGCTCGCACATGGGGATCAAGCCCGGCACCTGGAGCGACGACGGCGCGCAGGCCCTGTGCCTGGCCGCTTCCCTGACCGAACACGGGCGGTTGGACCTCCACGACCTGATGGACCGCATGGCCCGGTGGTTCCGCGACGGCTACCTCGCGGTGGGCCGCGACGTCTTCGACGTGGGACTGCAGACCCGCCAATCGCTGGGACGATTCTTGTCCGGAAAGCCTGTGGACCAGACCGCCGCCAGCGGAGAGTGGAGCAACGGCAACGGATCGCTGATGCGTTCCCTCCCGTTGGCCATCTGGCATCGGGGCGGCCGCGAGGAACTGGCCCGGGACGCCTTCGCGCAGTCCGGCGTCACCCATGGCCACCTGCGCAGCGGCATCTGCTGCGCCCTGTACTGCCTCTGGGCGAAGAACGTCCTGGAAGGCGGGCTCCATCCGTGGCACGCGGCCATCGAACAGTTCGAGTCGTTCTATCCCGACGGCACCCCCGAGCGCAAGGAATACGAAAGCCAGATCCATCCGCGCGATCCCGATCCCCCCAAGGGGACGGGCTACGT
Source organism: Fibrobacteria bacterium (assembly GCA_035352895.1). Lineage (GTDB taxonomy): Bacteria > Fibrobacterota > Fibrobacteria > UBA5070 > UBA5070 > UBA5070. Next base: position 76,433 of record DAOPYN010000007.1, read on the forward strand.
GGTGGACTCCCTGCATTCGGCCGTGTGGGCCACCCAGGCAGGCAGCTACGAGGCCGTGGTCAAGGCGGCCATCTCGCTTGGCCAGGACACCGACACCACCGCCTGCATCGCCGGCGGAATCGCGGGACTGCGCGACGGAATCCACGCCATCCCCCACCGCTGGATGAAGCTAATGCGGGGGAAGGAACTGGTGCTGCCCATCCTGGATGCCCTTCTTGCCCACGACCGCGCCCAACGCGAGACTCCAAGGAACCAAACGGGAGACTGAACCGATGCCCATCCAACACGCGATCCATTTCCTGCGCGACCTCGACGACCTGGAAAGCCTGCGCCAGAAGCTCTACGAGTGCTCGGGCCGGGAGGAACTGTTCTCGGAGCTTTCCAGGGCCGGATACCAATTCACGGGCGGCGAATTCGAGGAGGCGGTGGACCATCTCCACGTGGCCTGCCAATCGTACGCGGAAGCCGACCGCCTGATGGGAAAGGCCAATTGGTTCCGGATGGTATCGGCGAACGCGTGAACGCCCCGGGAGACCTCAGAGTTTCTTCTGCAGGAACAGGGCGTGGCCCGTGGCTGGATCCAGTTCGTACCCGGCGAACCCGGCGCTCCGATACACGGAAAGGGCGCGATGGTTCCCGGAAAGCACCTCCAGCGTCACCTTGCAGCAACCGCGGGCGCGAGCCTCGGCGAACAGACGCTCCATCAGCGCCCGGGCCACTCCCCGCCCCCGATGTCCGGGGGCGACGGCGAAGTCGTGGAGATTCAGGAGAGGCGCCCCCGCGAAGGTGGAATACCCCTCGAAGCACACGGCGACTCCGGCCGCATCCCCATCCACACGTGCCAGAAGGACCAAGCAGTGGGCCAAGCCGGACAGGTCCCGTGCGAGCCGTCCCTTCACGTCCGGCTCCAGCGCTCTCCCGCCCCCCATCGAATCGCGGGCGTAGGTGTCCAGGAGCGCAACAAGATCCGTCGCATCCTGGGGCTGGGAAAGATCGGCGATGCGGATGTCCATCGCCAAAACCTAGCCATCGAGGTCTTCCGCGGAGTTCCTCACCAGGTCAGGCCATGCCCGATCGGATAGAGGGGGTCGTAGTTGGCATCCCCCACGTTGATGGGGATCTGGGCCATGCTGCGCGGCCAGGAACAGGGAAGCTTCCCGGTGGGAGCCGCGTTCCCGAACAGGACGTCGGCCACACCGGCACCTTCCGATCCAGGTAGCCAGGTCATGACGATGGCATCGGCGAGGGTCGCCAGTTCTCCCAGGATCTGGGGACGTCCCGCGATCAACACCAGCACCACCTTGGCTCCGGCGGTCTTCGCGGCCTTCGCGGTGGACACCACCGAAGGGTCCACAGCCAGCTCCAGGGTATCGCCACCCACCTCGGCGTAGGGAAGCTCGTGGGCGAACACCAGGGCGATGTCTCCGTTGGCGGCCGTGCCCTTCTTCACCACGCTTCCCGCCACCGACTGCAGACCTTGGTAGATGGTCGTCGCCCCGGGAACCGCCCCGGCCCGGCCCATCCACCCCAGGGTCCAGCCACCGCATTGGATGCCCGCATCGTCGGCACCGGCTCCACTGACCACGATGTTCTTCCCGGACTTGGGAAGAGGCAGGATCCCGGACTCGTTCTTCAACACCACCAGGGACTTGCGGACCGCCTCGCGGGTGATCGCGCGATGCGCCGTCCCGCCCAGCTGTCCATCCCAGGTCCGTCGGCGCACCGGCGAATCCATCCGCCCCGAACGGAACTTCACGCGCAGGATGCGTCGGACCGCGTCGTCGATCCGCGATTGGGGGATCCTCCCGGATCCCACCAAGGTCTTCAGAGCCGCGGGAAAGGTCTTTTCCTTGCGCGGCTCCATGCCCATGTCCACCCCCGCGTTGATCGCGGAGGCCACCTGGTCCTCATATTCCCCATCCAATTGTTCGATGGCGAGCCAATCGGAGACCACGAAGCCGTCGAAACCCAGGTCGGTCTTCAACGTGTCGGTCAGAAGCGCCTTGTGGGCGTGCATCCGCGTCCCATGGAACAGGCTGTAGGAGGCCATCACGGTCTGGACACCCGCGTCCACCGCCGCGACGTATCCGGGCAGATGGATGGAATCGAGCTCCGCTTGGGACACCGTGACGTTCCCTTGGTCCAGGATGGCGCCCTTCTGGGTGCTGGAGTTGAGGGCCGTCCCGCCATCCCCCAGATAATGCTTGGCGCAAGCGATCACCGCGAAAGCGGAATCGAACGATCCTCCCTGCAGCCCGCGGATGTAGGCGGATCCGAAATCCGCCGCCAGTTGGGGAGTCTCGCCGTAGCCTTCGTAGGTGCGTCCCCAGCGTTCGTCGCGAGCGACCGCGATGCAGGGAGCGAAGGCCCAATCGCACTGTCCGGCCCACATCTCCCGGGCGGTCATCTCGCCCAGACGACGCACCAGAGCGGTATCACCGGTGGCGCCCAACCCGATGTTGTGGGGATGCACCACCGCGCCTTCCAGCTTGGCATGGCCATGGACGGCGTCGATCCCGTAGAGGACGGGGATCTTCGCCGACGCGCGCAGGGCATCCGCCTGTAGGTCGTCGAAGGTGGAGATCGCCTCCCCTCCCCCGCCAAGGACGGACCCCAGCCGGTTGGCCGAGATGATGGTCCCCTTGTAGGCACCGCTGACCAGGCCCTGGGTCATCTGGCCCACCTTGTCGTCCAAGGTCATGAGGGCCATCATCGAATCGATCCGTCCTTCCACCGGATCCGCCTCCAGGATCACGGTCACGTTGGAGTCCGCATCGGAAAGGGCCACGGCACGGGAAACGAACCCCGTCCTGCGGACCCGGATTTGACGGGAAATGCCACCATTCTCCCTTGCGGAGACGGCGGAGACCGTCTTGCGCAGGCGTATCCGCTCCCGCTCGGATCCATCGGCGAGAACGAGCGAACGAAGCGCCCCGGCGTTTCCCGACAGCTCCACCACCCAGACCCCGGACGGCAAACCGGACACCGCCGATCGCGGGCGTTCCAAGGTCCAGGTCCCCTCACCGGCGACCAGCCGCTCCTCGCGCACGATCCGTCCACCGGGATCCAGCACACGAAGCCGCAGACGTTCGCCGCCATGCGACCTCAGGCCGGATCCGAAGCTCCCATGCCGCGAGTGGATGGACGAAATCTGGTCGGATTCCAACCGGAAGCGCCCCTGGTCGTCGGTCAAGGTCCTCGGTGCCTTGATGTTCGCCTCCCCGTAGGCGACCACGGCGCGGGAGACCGGCGCTCCGACAGCATCCACAACGGTCCCCCTGAGAACACCCGCCTGCACCCCGGTCAGCAGACCGCAACCGACCAAACAGCTAGAGATCCACCGCATGTCCATTCCTCCGCTGGCACAAAATATCAGAACTGAACCGATTCATGGCTCCGCAAATCCGCGGGTTCCCCGAGTTTTCCCCTGTCTCCCGCCCGTTGCGGGATGGAAACGGAGATCGCCACTCGCCTCACCCCATCCGCCAACCTACGCCCCGCGCCGTTGCCGGGAGTGCGAAATCGCGTCGAATCTCGAGCACAAGGTCTGCGATTCGGCGATTCCCGATCACTTTATCTGATTGCCCGATCGGGGATTTCGGCCTAGTTTTGTGCCCAGGGCTGTGTGAAACCAACGAACCGGAGGATCCATGCCTGTCGCAACTCATCAGCAATACTGTCGGATGTTCGACCAAGCCAAGAAGGGCAAGTACGCCTTTCCTGCCTTCAACGTCACCAGTACGGAAACCGCCAACGCAGTGCTCCAGGGCCTGGCCGCGTCCAAATCGGACGGCATCATCCAGGTGAGCACCGGGGGCGGTGAATTCGCCTCGGGCTCGACCATCAAGGACATGGCCCTGGGGGCTGTCTCCCTTGCGTTGCACGTCCACAACGTGGCCAGCCGCTACAACATCCTGGTGGCTCTCCACACCGACCATTGCCACCCCTCCAAGCTCGACAAGTTCGTGAAGCCGCTCATCGCGGAAACCGAGAAGCGTCGCGCGCAGGGCCTGCCCAACCTGTTCAACAGCCACATGTTCGACGGGTCCGAGCTTTCCATGGAGCAGAACATCGCGATTTCCGAGGAGCTGCTGAAGCTCTGCGCGAAAAACGACATCCTCCTGGAAATCGAGACCGGCGTGGTGGGCGGCGAGGAAGACGGCCACGACACTTCGGGCACGCCCAACGAAAAGCTCTACACCACCCCGGAAGACATGCAGATGGCCCACGAGCGTCTGTCCAAGATCGGACGGTTCCTGCTTGCCGCCACCTTCGGCAACGTCCACGGGGTGTACAAGCCGGGAAATGTCAAGCTCACGCCCAAGATCCTCCGCGACGGACAGGCCGCCGTGCAGAAGAAGTTCTCCACCGGCGCCAATCCCCTGGATCTGGTGTTCCACGGCGGATCGGGCTCCGAGCTTTCCGAAATCCACGAGACCCTCGAGTACGGGGTGGTGAAGATGAACATCGACACCGACACCCAGTACGCCTTCACCCGACCCATCGCCGACTGGATGCTGAAGAACTACGACGGCGTCCTGAAGGTCGACGGCGAGGTGGGCAACAAGAAGGTCTACGATCCGCGCACCTACCTGAAGGCGGCGGAAGGCGGCATGGCCAAGCGCGTGAGCCAGGCCTGCGAAGACTTGAAATCCACTGGCAAATCACTCCTATCATAAACGAGAAGAAAGGGATCGCCCCGTGAAACTGTTGGAACACGAAGCAAAAGCCGTCCTGCGTCGAAGCGGGATGGCCGTACCGGTCGGCAAGGTCGTCCGATCGCCCGAGGAAGTCGGGCCGACCTTGGCCGAATTGGGCCTCACCGAAGGTGTCCTGAAGGCGCAGGTCTTCACGGGCGGCCGCGGAAAGGCTGGTGGCGTGAAGCTGTTCGCCGGTGCCGCCGAAGGAGCGGAAATCGTCAAGAAGCTGATCGGCGCCACCCTCGTGACCCACCAGACGGGGCCCGCCGGCGAGAAGGTCGGAAGCCTCCTCCTGGAGTCCAAGACTGCCATCGCCCGCGAGATCTACTGCTCCATCCTCCTCGATCGCGAGGCCAACACCCCGGTGCTGGTCCTCTCGGCCGAGGGCGGAATGGAAATCGAGGAAATCGCCGAAACCCATCCGGAAAAGATCCTGAAGATGCACCCCCCGGTGGGCCACGACCTGTGGAGTTTCCAGGTCCTGCGCGCGTGCAACTTCCTGTCCATCGCAGGCGAAACCGCCAAGGAATTCGGCCTGGTCCTCAACCAGCTGTGGAAGGTCTACCAGCAGTACGACGCCTCGCTCCTGGAGATCAACCCCCTGGTGATCGACAAGGACGGGCATGTGGTCCTCCTGGACTGCAAGTTCATCGTCGACGACAACGCCGAGTACCGCCAGAAGGGCCTGGGCGACGCCGACGCCGACAAGACCGCCGCCGAAATCGAATCGGCCAAGTACGGACTTTCCTACGTGTCGCTGGATGGCACCGTGGGCTGCATGGTCAACGGCGCGGGCTTGGCCATGGCCACCCTGGATCTGATCGCCTCGGTGGGACTCATGCCCGCCAACTTCCTGGACGTCGGCGGCAGCGCCAACGAAGAGGCCGTGACCAAGGCGTTCGAGATCGTGCTCACCGACGCCAAGGTCCAGGTCATCCTGGTCAACATCTTCGGCGGCATCATGAAGTGCGACATCATCGCGCAGGGTGTCATCAACGCCGCCCGCAATCTGGGCGTCAAGGTGCCCATCGTGGTGCGCCTGCAGGGAACCAACGTGGAACAAGGCAAGAAGCTGCTGGCCGAATCGGGACTCGCTCTCATCTCAGCCGATGGACTGGACGATGCGGCGAAGAAGGTTGCCGAAGCCGCCAAAGGGGTGAAAGCATGAGCATCTTCGTCGACAAGAACACCAAGGTCGTGGTCATCGGTCTCACCGGCAAGGCGGGATCCTTCCACGCGGCGCAGTGCAAGGCCTACGGCACCAAGATCGTCGCCGGCGTCACTCCGGGCAAGGGCGGCGTCATCCACGACGGCATCCCCGTCTTCAACACCGTCCACGAAGCCGTCAAGGAAACCGGCGCCGACTGCGCATTGATCTTCGTGCCGCCCCCGGGCGCCGCCGATGCCATCGTGGGCTCCGCCGACGCCGGCATTCCCTTCATCGTGGCCATCACCGAGGGCATCCCGGTCCTGGACATGGTGTGGGCACGCAAGGAAGTCGACCGCATGGGCGCCACCCTGCTTGGACCCAACTGCCCCGGCATCGTGACTCCCGGCGAGTGCAAGATCGGCATCGCCCCCGGATTCATCCACAAGCGCGGCAAGGTGGGCATCGTGTCCCGCTCCGGCACGCTCACCTACGAGGCGGTCTACCAGACCACCCAGCTCGGCCTGGGCCAGTCCTCCGCGGTGGGCATCGGCGGCGACCCGGTCCATGGCCTGAACCACGTGGACGTGCTCAAGCGGTTCAACGCCGACCCCGAGACCGAGGGCATCGTGCTCATCGGCGAGATCGGCGGACCCGACGAGCAGAACGCCGCCAAGTACATCAAGGAACACGTGAAGAAGCCCGTGGTGGCCTTCATCGCCGGTGCGGCCGCCCCCAAGGGCAAGCGCATGGGCCATGCGGGCGCCATCGTGGAAGGCAAGAGCGGTACCGCCCAGGCGAAGAAGGAGGCTCTCAAGGCCGCCGGCGCCCTGGTCGCCGAGACCGCCGCCGACATCGGGCCCCTGATGAAGAAGGCCCTGGGCTGATCGCGAAGCGAACCTTCGCATCGAATCGGAACCATGCGCCCCTGGCCTGCGAACGCGGACCAGGGGCGTTTTTGTTCCTGTCGATTCCCGACTTCCAACCCGAGGCGGAAGCCCGGAGCGCCTAGCCCTCCTTCGGCACGAAGCGCTCGACCACATGGAGGGTGAGCGATTTCGCGAGCTCCTCCTTGTCGTAGAAGACGGACCCGATCGCTTCCCGATGCAGGAGATCGGCTTCGTCTTCGCTTCCCGCCCGGAGGACGATTTCGATGTCGGGATTCAGTGTCCGGGCCGTGTCGGCCATCGTGCGCACATCCACAGGATCGGATGTGGCCACCACCAGCATGGCCGCGTTGGCGATGTGAGCCTGGATCAATACGCCAGGATCCGTCGCATCCCCCCAGACCGCCGCCTTGCCTCGACGGCGCAGATCGTCGACCAGCTCCCGGTTTTGATCGGCCACCACCCAGGCGACGCCGCGCGAGTCCAAGCCTTCCGCGAGCCTCCGCCCCAGGCGTCCATAACCCACGATCACGACCTGCCCCTGCAGATAGCGACTTTCCGTGCTCGCCGGCAGCATCGCCGTGGGATCGATCCTCGAATCGAATTCGCGAGCCAATTGCGACCGACCCAACAGCCATTTGCGCAACGGGGTCACGAGCAGGAACAGGAAGGGATTCAGGGCCATCGATATCAGCGATCCGGCCACGACCAAGCTCATTCCTTCCTGGGGCAGCAACGACAGGGAGACACCCAAGGCCGCCAAAATGAACGAGAATTCGCCGATCTGCGCCAGACTGGCCGCCACCGTCAACGCCGTGTTCAACGGGTACTTGAACGAAAGGACCAATCCGAACGCCGCGATGGTCTTGCCCACCACCACGATGAGCACCACCACCAGGACCTTCCATGGTTCGTCGATGAGGATGGCCGGATCGAACAACATGCCCACCGCAACGAAGAACAGCACGGAGAACGCGTCGCGCAACGGAAGCGATTCCTCCGCGGCACGATGGCTGAATTCCGACTCGCGCATCATCATGCCGGCGAAGAATGCCCCGAGGGCGAAGGAAACGTTGAACAGGACCGAAGCGCCGTAGGCGATCCCGATCGCGGCGGCGACCACGGTGAGCGTGAACAATTCGCGCGACCCCGTCTTGGCCACCTTCCAGAGGATCCAAGGCAGGAACTTGCGACCGAACACGATCATGATCGCGACGAAGGCGGCCACCTGGAGCAGCGTTCGCCCGACCACCAGCCAAACCGACCCTTGGTTACCGGAGGCTTCGGCGACACCGCCACCAAGAAGACCTGCCAGGGGTGGCATCAGGACCAGAACCAGGACGCAAGCGAGATCCTCGACAACCAGCCAACCCACGGCGATCTTGCCGTTCATGGTGTCCAGGAGGTTGCGCGCCTCCAGCGCCTTGAGGAGCACCACCGTACTCGCGCACGACAAGCTGAGCCCGAAGATCAGCCCCGTGCCCAGGTTCCAGTCCCACAGCCAGGAAGCGAGCATCCCAAGGAGTGTCGCACAGCCCATCTGGACGATCGCACCAGGCAAGGCGATGCGCTTGACCGCCATCAAATCGGCCAGGGAAAAGTGCAGTCCCACTCCGAACATCAGGAGCATGACGCCCACTTCGGACAGTTCGGAGGCGATGGACTGGTCTGCGACGAATCCGGGTGTGGCGGGACCGATCAGGATTCCCGCCACCAGATACCCGACGAGGGCGGGAAGCCTGACCCGCACCGCCAGGAACCCCAGCACCAAGGCGATGCCGAAACCCGCGGCCAACGTGGTGATCAGTGGAATGTTGTGCTGCATGCTCTTCCCGCTCCGATGGGTTGGTTGTCCTCTGTTACTTCAATACACTATGGCAGCGTTTTGTTCAACCTCCAACCAGCCGCGACAGGGGGCGAATTCTCTGCTCTGGTATTATCGCGGATGCTATCGTTTTTTCCTTGCGCCCCTATCGCGCCCGATCCCTCTCGAGCGGAGCCCTTCGATGAAGATCCTGCCCTGGCCCATCCTCATCCTCTCTTCCATCGCCATTCTGGGCTGTTTCGACACCGACGACGACGGCAGTTCCCCACCCGACCCGTACGCCGACCTACGCCGTCTCCCGGCCGACAAAGGCGGCACCCACACCGCGCACCTTCTGGATTCCGGCAAGAGCCCCTACGAGTACGGATATTACCTGTATCTGCCCAGCGGGATGGCCGATACCAGCGGCAAGGCCAAGGTGAGGTATCCGATGGTGGTCTATCTGCACGGCGACGGATCCAACGACAACAATCCGCTGGAAGCCGTCCTCAACGAAGGCGTCCCCTACACCATCGCCAATAAGAAATGGCATCCCCCGTTTCCCATGATCGCCGTGGCACCGCAGAACCACAAGCCGGTCGGCACCTCATGGGACCCTCGGAAGGTCCACGGGTTCATCCAATACCTGTCCAGGACCTATGCCGTCGACTCCACGCGCATCTACCTCACCGGCTGCAGCCAAGGCGCAGGTGGCACGTTCAACTACCTGGCCACCCTAAAGTCCGAAGGACTGGTGGCAGCCGCGGTACCGGTGGCGGGCTGGACGTCCCCCTCCGCAGCCAAGTCCTTTTCGGTACCCATCTGGGCCTTCCACGGCACCGACGACAAGACACTGAGCGCAGCGAAGGTGGTGGAGGCGATGGCGGCCTTCCGCACCGCCCGTCCCGACCTCGACTCCCGCGTCACCTTGTTCCCCGGGGTCGGACACGAATTCAACGCATGGTTCTACACCTATGTCTTCGGAGAGCACGGAGTCGTGGACACCGCCCACCACCCCTTCGACGAGGACATCTACTCGTGGATGCTGCGATTCCGGAAATAGGAAGGTCCAGAAGGCATCGTTTTCTGGACCCTGCGGACTCGAAGTCAACGAATCCGCCCCCCTTTCGGAGTACCTTAGGCTTTCCATTCCTGGAGCGCGCATGACCAAATCCTCATTCTTCATCGTCGCCATCGCCAGCCTGCTGGCCTCCTGCACTTCCGACCCCGTTTCCCCAGGTGCCACGGAACCGACCGCGACCCGGTGGCTGTCCACGCCGCAATCGGACGACGCGGAACTCTACGAACTCTGGACGTCCACCACGGACAGTTTCCGCCTGACCGAATTCGAAAAGGACTCGGTCAATGCATGGAAACTCACCAACGTGATGCTGGCTGGGAGAATCGTGGAACGCGATGGAAGCCGCTTGAAGCTGGGTTCGGTGGAGGGAAAGCTCGCAAGTCGGGTGCAAGGGAACTGGATCCGACTCGATACTTCCCATGGGAAGCGCATCCTGATGCTGGCATCGTACCGACTGGAAGCGACGAAGGCCGATCCGGCGACGTTCCTTGGATTGTGGCACATCGAGAACCACTACAAGGTCGGGACCGGCGACGTGGAACTGCGCGAGGAAAGCATCTGGGTATTCGCCAAGAACTCTCGGTTCGAGACCGGGACCTGGTCCATCCGCATTCCGACCAAGGAATCGCTGGATTCCAGCGGGATGGACCTCGGGCTTTCCACATACCTCGCCGGAAAGCCCTCCCTCCAGCTGTTCAACAGCGTCTACCTGGTGGAACCAAACACGACTGGCCTCTGGATCGACCAGTGGGGAGACCAAGCCGCGCTCTCCTTCTCGCCCGCCCCTTAGCCGAGGACATCCATTCCTGGATGCTGCGATACCCAAAGTAGGCTTGGGGTTTGACCCCAATGACGGCAGAGCCTGAATTATCCATGAATATTGGAAGTCAATCATCCTATATTCATGGATTATGGACCGCACCCATGACCTCCAGGCTCTGACCAAGCTCTCCAGCTGGTTTCCTGTGACCGGCATCCTGGGCCCTCGCCAATGCGGAAAGACCACCATGGCCCGGCAGATCGGCGCCGACCATTTCTTCGATCTGGAACACCCAGGGGATCTCGCCGCTTTGGCATCTCCCATGGCGACTCTGGAACGGCTCTCCGGGAGGATCGTGCTCGACGAGGTCCAGCGGCGCCCCGACCTGTTTCCCATCATCCGGGTGCTGGTCGATGCTCCCATCGATCGGAAGTTCATCCTGCTGGGCAGCGCCTCGCCGGACCTCCTGCGGCAATCGTCGGAAAGCCTTGCCGGGCGGATCGCCTACCATCGCCTTGGTGGATTCCGACTTGCGGATGTGGGCCAAGATTCCTGGCGGGAGCTGTTCCTCCGGGGGGGATTTCCCAGGTCGTTCCTCGCCCCTGACCAGGAATTGTCGTTGCGATGGCGGATGGAATACATCTCCACCTTCCTCGAGCGGGATCTGCCCATGCTCGGCATCAAGGTCGCGCCGGTCGCCATGCGGAGGTTCTGGACCATGCTGGCGCACGTCCATGGACAGATCCTGAACCTGTCGGAAATCGGCAGATCCCTGGATTGCTCCAACCAGACGGTGCGGCACCATCTGGACCTGCTGGAGGGAGCGCTGGTGGTGCGGACCTTGCCTCCGTGGCACGAGAACGCATCGAAGCGGGTGGTGAAGAGCCCGAAGCCCTACATCCGCGACAGCGGTCTCCTCCATGCCCTGCTCGGCGTCGGGTCCTGGCAGGCCCTGACCGGACATCCCAAGCTGGGCGCATGCTGGGAAGGTTTCGCCCTGGAGGAGGTCTCGCGCGAACTGGGTGACGGAATCCGTCCCCACTTCTGGGCCACCCACAACGGCGCCGAGCTCGATCTGTTCTGGGAGGAGAGCGGCAAGCGCTACGGAGTGGAATTCAAGTGGACCGACGCCCCTTCCACCACCCGTTCCATGCACATCGCCATCGAATCCCTCGAGCTGGAACACCTGTGGGTGATCCACCCCGGATCACGAACCTTCCCCCTGGCAGACAAGATCACCGCGATGCCGCTGCACGGATTCGCGGGCCGAGCCTCGACGCTCTGATCGCGCCCGATACGCTCCTCAAGCAGCCCAACAACCTTTTTCGGCTTGGAAACAGCGAACCCCAGAAAACATTGGCTCCCCAGGGTCCGAATCTTCTGGTCTAGTGATTTGAGGGAAAATTCCGTTTGGCTTTCCAGAATACCTCGTTGGAAGAATCATCCCAGCTCATCACATAGATCTCTCCATCGATCATTGTCCAATCTGAGTTGGAGTAATTCGTGGTGACTGGAGCTTCAGGAACCACATAACCGTCTCCATCCCAAAATTGATATATATTCATCGATTTACCAAGCGCACTTGAGTGATATAACCAGAGGAAAGAATCTGCACCAAGCCCATACCAATACCCTGCATATGTAGAGCGAGAATAAATCCACTCCTTTCGCCGATAACTTCCATCAGATGGCAAACGAGAAACCAAGATTTTATCGGATTGACCATACATTGGAATCAAACCCAAATAGATTCCCCAACCTTCGATAGGTGTAATTTTTGGCTCAGCGAATTCTTCCACAAATTCCATATCCACTCTCGGATAAACCGTATCTGAAAACGAAATTCGATCACTATCAATCTGCCCAAAACGAATGCGACCATGGAGCGCTTTGGAACCGAAGATAAGTGGACGACCAGAATCAACCTCCACACCACCTACCAGATAGGCAATTTCATCAGTCAAATAGGTTCGCTTGTTCCAACGCCCCTTTCCATCTAGCGTAAAAGATGAAAGATTGGTCGACCTCTCCGAACAAATAGACCACACCGAATTTTGTAAAACCAGCCATTGCGGCATAGCACAATCAAAGGGAACTTCCTCCCAACTCCCTCCAGCTCGAGCGATATTCAATCTGCCACCTGAACCCCATATCCATTTCCATCCCTTGAAACCAGGGTTTTCGACTCGTTCCCATTCCAACCACGGAGTGACCTTGGTTTGCTTGTCCTGGGAGAACAGCACCTCGGGCTGCCCACTGCGTCGCTCCGCCTCCAATCGGTAGGTGAGGAGGGGTTGCTTTTGCTGGAAAACCTTGCTTGCGTTTGGAGAGCCAGCGATCGTGGAATCGATCACCACCACCGTCGCCGACTTGCAGGCCGAATCCGACCATGCTCCACCGACCGGGTTGCCGGAACAATCCTCCACCCCGTCGGCAAGCCGCTGCATACGCCATTCCAACACACGCGGATGCCGGAAAGGCTTCCATTGGAACCGCGAGATCTCCTTTGTCGTATCGGTGGTCATCACCATCCCCAACGAATCGATCCGGCGCGTCCACTCCGGCGCCTTGGCCACCAGGGTTTTCGCCACCGATCTGGAATCTCCACCACCATTCAAGGCGCGCGTGCGGACCCTGTACACCCGCTCCCGCGAAGGCCACGGTCCAAGCAAGGGCAAACCTTCCCAGTACGCGGACAACGAATCCTTCCAGGTCGTGTCCTTCAAGAATTGCGTGCCGATCACCACGCCGTTCTCCAGCGTTTCCAGCACGTACCCCATCCGGTTGGGATGGTCCACCGCGTTCCAACGTACGCACACATCGCCGGTTCCGGTGTCCGATTCCGCCCAGATCTCCCGGGGCGCCAGAAGGCCCGTCACGGGAAGGCTCAGGGTGTCGGGGATCACCAGATCCTGTCCATCGCGCAACTGCAGGCGGCGCAGCAAGGTGCCGTACCCGTCCAGCGTCGTGGTGCCCATCAAGGTGAACAATCCCCCCGGAACCAGATCGATCACGAAGGTCCCGTCCTTCAGGACGTTCGCCGCGATGTCGGTGCCATACAGCGAAAGGATCACGCTGGCGGGGGTCTCGCCACCCACCAATCGTACCACGCCACGGATCTTGCCCAGGGCAAGCAGAGTGTCGCGACCCACCCGGGCCCGGCCTCCGGAAATCTGCAGGGTATCCAGGAATTTGCCCAAACTGTCGGAGGCATCGCGCAGGGTCGCCGAATACGCGCCGTCGGGGACATTGAAGGACGGATATTGTCCTTCCGCCCCGGTGGAGCTGAGGGCGGCAAGCCGTCCGGTGGAATCGCCAGCCTTCACCAGGGCGATCCGCGCCCCGGCCACGGGGCGTCCCTTGGCGTCCAGGGCAAGACGGGTGTCGATTTCGTCCGAACCTCCGGCCTCACGGTCGGGTTCGATCACGCGCTGTTGGCACCCCACAAGGGCGGTGCAGGCGGCCGCGGCAGCAAGCCACGTGCGGGTGTTGAGAGATTTCATGACGCGTCCTTATTGGTCAGGGGAACGGCGGCGATGGCCACCAGGTAGACTCTGTCTGCCGTGAGGGGGTCGCGGTGGGCGATGGCGCGGATCTCCGAGCGCAGTCGGTCCATGCGCACCAGGATCCGATCCAGGCCGGGTCCGGAAACGGACACGAGCGAGGTGGTGACCTTGCGGGGTGGACGTCCTTCAGGGTCGTGGACCAGGTCGTCGCGGATTTGCTCCAGATGCACCATCTGGGCTTGCCGAAGGATCTTCTCGGACAACCCCGCCCCGGTGGAAATCGTGGGCTGGGTTGGCTTCCACACCCCATTGGGGTCCTTGGACACCATACCCAACCGCTCCAGCACCTGGATGGTCTTCTTGACCTCCACGGCCGAGATGGGGAGCAGACTCCGCTTGGAAAGGGCCTCCCAGTCTCCAGTGCATTCGCCCACCATCAGCAGGGCGCGGACCAGCTGGTTGCGCCAGTCCTTGTAGTACTCCCAACTGTCCCCCGCCGCCTTGGCCCAAGGGACACGATTGAGGGCCACCACATCGTCGAAGGCCTCCTCGCGCTCGCGGGCGTCGGTGGCCTGGCCAAACCGCACCAAGGCGCGGAAGTACTTGGCCTCCGTGCGGTTGAGTTCGGTGAGATCCACCAACCTCTCCACGAAGACCGGACTGACCGGCTTGCCGCGGAGGATGTCGGTGAAGTAGCTGCGCGTGCGTGGCAGTCCCAGGCGGCGACTCACCTCGCTCTTGGAAAGCTCGGGCTCCACTTCGGTGGACTGGTAGGCGTACCAGGCAGCCAGCCAAGCACGAAAATCGTGGAATTCGTAGATCACTGGTTCGCTCATGCTTTAGAACATAAGCGACTTTCCTATGCACGCGAACTTCAATACGGGCATATCTGGTAGTACACGCTCCAACGCCGTTCTCCGAGAGCGGATGGTCCCGGCCCACGCAGCGACATGGAAGGAGAGGGTCACATCAGGGGCAAGAAGCCACCACTCCTAGAACGATGCCAGTCCCAGCGATTGACGGAGACTCATGGAACTCATGTGGTAGCGGAAGCGGCATGAACTCAGTTGCAAACGGGCCTGGGAAAGCTCCGCTTCGGCATCCAGGTAGTCGAGATTGGTCGTCGATCCCGACTCGAAGCGGGCAATTGCCATCTTCACCGCGGCTTCGTTCTGGCGTACGGCGAGTTCGGAGAGCGCAATCTGCCGGTAGGCGGCGTCCAGCTCCTCCAGCGCGAGCTGGACCTCCTGGCGGATGCGGCGCGTCACGTTGCGCGCGCTGTCGCGGGCGATGGACAGGGCCACGTCCGATTCCGCGTTCTTGCGGCTCGTCCGTCCTCCGTCCCACAGGGGAGCGTTGATCTGGAATCCGATCGTTCCGTTGGGGAACGGGGACTCCACGGCCGAATGGGGGATGTTGTAGCCGTCCTTGACTCCCACGTTGACATATCCCGTCAGAGTGGGGAGAATCTCCTTCCTGCCGGCGGCCGCAGCGAGCTCAACGGTCGCTTCCCGGACCTTGGCGAGTTTCGTTTCCTGTCGGGTCGCGACGGCGACGGCAAGCAACGAGTCGAGGTCGCGCGGCGGGGGCACCACCGAGATCGGGAACTCGCGCACGACGATCGAATCCGACGGGACGAGATCGAGCAGTTCGCGCAAGAGGACGATGCGGCGTGCGCGGTCGCTCTCCACATAGAGCCTCTGTACGCGCCCGCCCGCGATCCTCGCCGCGGTCCGCAGCGTATCGAACTCCACCGCGCTGCCGCTGGCGAAGCGCTGCGACATGTTGTCGAGATGGTGCTCCAGGTTGCCGATCAGGCTGTCCTGGACGCGCAACGCGATGTCGTCGTACACGACGCCCGCGAAGGTGGCGACCACCCGGTACTGGATCGCGAGCCGGGCCGCGTCGCGCTGTCCGGCCGCGAGCTCCTCCTGCCGCAGCGCCTGTCGTTCCTCGATGCCGCGGCGTCCGAAATCGTAGAGAAGCCAGGATGCGTTGAGGTGCGCGTCCCAGGCGTCGTGGGGGGCCGTGTTCCTGTCGGCGGTGCGGGATACCGGATCGCTGTGCGAGTAGGTGCCGATGCCCGTGAACGTCGGCATGTACGCGGTCTTCGCCGCAGCAGTACGGGCCGAGGCGGCCTGGATGGCGAGCTCCTGGATGGTCAGATCCGGTCCCTTTTCCAGGGCGCGCGACACGGCGTCCTGGAGAGTGAACACGTACGTCTCGGAATGGACGGCGAGCGACCCCAGGAGCAGGAGGAACATCGTGCGATGGGGTTTCATTGTCTTCCGTTTTCCTTGTCTAGGGGGCGCAGGAGAAGCACCGGAACGAGGCACGAGGCGGTGACGACTGCGGCGATCCAGAAGTCGTCGTTCACCGCGTTCACGAACGCCGACTTGGCGACGTAGGACTGCAGCACGTAGGCCGAGCGCGTGGCGATGTCGCGGGCCGTGCCGCCCGCAGCCTGCGAGACGAACGATCCGATCGAACGCATGACCGCCGCGTACTGCGGCGCGGACGAATCCATGGATGCGCCATACACCGCCGTGTGGTAGGCGATGCGGCTGGTCAGGAGCACCTGGAACGCCGCCGCCCCCACACTGCTCCCGAGCTGCCGGACCACCGACGACAACCCGGAAGCCTGCGCGATCTCGGCTCGGGGGATGCCTGCCATCGCGTACGACATCAGCGGCGTGTACACGATGCCCAGTCCTACACCGCGCAGGCACAGCGAAAGGAAGATCGCCGGCGATTCCGTCTGGAGCGAGAGGCTGCTGTTCAGCCAGTAGCCCGTCGCGAGGAGGAGAAGACCCGCGACGGCGGGGATCTTGGGACTCAGCTTGTCGCCGACGACACCGGCCAGGGGCGAGAACACGGATTGGAACAGGCCCACGGGAAGCATGACCATGCCCGCCTGCAGCGCGGTGTAGCCCAGCGAGTTCTGCAGGTAGAGCGGGAACATGAAGCCGCTGCCCGTGAGGCCCAATCCCACCACGAAGAGGGCGATGCACGAGAGCGTGAAGTTGACGCGCCGGAACAGCCGCAGGTTCACGAGCGGCTGCTTCACGTGCGTCTCGGTGGCGAGGAAAATGGCCAACGAGAGCGCCGCGGCCGCGTAGCACCCCAGCTCGAAGTCGGAGGTCCAGCCTCCCACGTTCCACTGGGCGTTGCCGCTGGAGAACGCCACGACCGTGAAGGCGAGGAACGTCGACATGGAGACGAAGCCGAGAAAGTCGAAGGAAAGCTTCGATGCGTGCTGGTAGTCGCGCTGCACCAGCAGCGTGAACAGGATGCAGAACACGCCGACGGGAACGTTGACGAAAAACGTCGCGTGCCAACCGAAGTTGTCGATGATGTATCCGCCGAAGGTGGGTCCCAGGGACATCGAGGCGGCGGCGGCGATCATCCAGAATCCCAGGGCCATGCCGCGCTGGCTGGGAGGGAATTCGCGCGTGACCACCGACATCCCCACCGGCGAGAGGAGCCCCGCCCCTAGGCCCTGGAGGGTGCGGAAGACGATGAGGCTCTTGCCGTTCCACGCGAAGCCGGAGGCCAGCGAGAAGAACGTGAAGACACTCATCGCCAGCACGTAGGTGCCTCGGTATCCCAGCCGATTCGACAACCAGGCCGAGGTGGGCAGCATGATGGCGAACGCGACCATGTAGGCGGTCGCGATCCACTGCGCCGTGTCCAGCGACAGGCCCGTCGAGGCCATGATGTCGGGGAGCGCCACGCTGACGAGCGTGCCCGCCAGCGACGAGATGAACGTGCCGACCATGATGTTGAGCAGAACCCACCACCTGTACGAGTTGTGCTCGTGGTGCAGCGACGGCACCATGGCGATGATCGCCTGCTTCATGGATCAGCGCGCCTGGATCTTGACGGAAACCGACAAACCAAGCAGGAGTGGTCTCTGCCCGGGCGCGGGACGCAGGGCGATGCGCACGGGGACGCGCTGGGTGATCTTGGTGAAGTTGCCCGAGGCGTTGCTCGGAGGGATGATGGAGAACTGCGCCGCCGTGCTGGAACCGATCCATTCCACGACCCCTTCGTAGCGGGCGTCGGGGTAGGCGTCGACCGATATCTGGACGGGAGCCCCCACGCGGATGCGGCGCAGCTTCGTCTCCTCGAAGTAGGCGCTCACCCAGGGCTTCCGCGCTGCGAAGACCGTGTAGATCGCCTGGCCCGGCGAAACGACGTCTCCCGGCTGGACCCAGTGCTTGGCGACGATACCGGAGTCGGTGGCCAGGACGGCCGTGTTGGCCAGCTGGTTGCGGATGATGGCGAGATCTGCCTGCGCCGAGGCGATCTGGGACTGCGACAACTGCTGCTGGGCTTGCGCCTGCTCGAAGGCGCGCAGGGCGTGGTCGTACTGCTCGCGGGAGACGAGCCCTTTCGCGAACTGCACCTTAGCGCGTTCGAAGTCGTCGCGGGTGCGCGCTGTCTGCGTCGCGGCGATGTCCGCGCTGCGGGTCTGGACCGTGATCATCGCCTGCGCCTTCCGCTCCTGCAGCGCGACGTCCTTGCCGTCCAGGAGCACCAGCGTGTCTCCGGCGCGGATGGTGTCCGCGTCCTGGACGCGAAGCTCGGCGACGCGTCCCAGGAACTTCGAGCTGATCGTGATGCGGTCTCCGTCGACCTGGGCGTCGTCGGTCGAGACGTAACGCATGGCGTTGACGGCCCAGAAGTAAGCGCCCCCGACGATTGCCGCCGTCGCGATCAGGATCGGGATCACCACCCGCTTGCGCTTGTAGGCAGGAACGTCTTCGATGTGCTGGTCGCCCTCGGAGTCCTGGTTCTGATCGTCTGTGCTCGTGTTCGTGCTCATGCCGTCTCCGATGCTCGAAAGAGGTTCAACGCTTCGCCAGGCCGTGCACGAGGATGTCCAGCATGGGCTCGATCTCGCGAGTCAAGGTTTCCATGGGAACGCCTGCGTGGCGGTGGCGCAGGCGCAGTCCGTGCAAGATGCCCACCACCAGTTCGGCCGTACTTCCGGTGTCCGCCACATGGAATCCATCGTCCGACTCGAGAATTCTCTTCACGAAGGCGCATTCCTTCGCCTTGAAGTCGGAGAGAAAGCCCGGCAATGTGCTGCCGAATTCGGTGACCAGGCCAGAGCCGATGCCCGCGAGCGTGATGTACTTGTGGAACAGCTTGTGGCGCAGCTTCGCGTAGACCTTCAGGCGTTCGATTCCCGTCATGTTCCGCTCCAGGAGAGCCGACAGGTCGTCCCAGAACGCATTCATGATCTTGGCGAACACCTCCCGGAAAAGCGCGCCCTTGTCCTCGAAGTAGTAGTAGAGCGACGCCTTGCTGATTCCCAGTTCGGTCGCCACGTCCTCCATGGTCACCTTGGAGTAGCCGTGCATCGCGAAATGCTTCTCGGCCACGTCGACGATGTGCTGGACTTTGCTTTCTCTGGGTGATGACAATCTGACTGTTTCGGTAAAAAAGTCAGGGTCAATGTACGGCATCGTGGGCGGCTTGTCAAACAGCGCTGGTTGGTAGCACGGGTAATCTCGGGCCCAAGATCCTCACGCCGACACGACCGGGCCTCCGTTCACGGCGGTGGCTTCCCTCACGAATACCGGATAAAAAAAGAGGCGGGACCGCCAGGGTCCCGCCTCAAGATCCATCGATCAAGGAGAAGGTATACGGATCACTTCTTCTCGTAGACCCAGCCGAACTTCCAGAGGAGGTTCCGGAAGTCGCTCTTGCCTTCCTTGTCCTTGAACTTGACCACGGCGCGCATGAGATAGACGCCCGAAGACACGAACTTCCCGTTCTCGGCGGTCCAGTTCCAGCGGATCTCGACGTCGCGCTCGACATCTTCTTCACCCGCAGGCCAGAGGCTTCCCTTCAGCATGGACAGATCGATCTGACGCACGGCGGTGCCCATGTTGTCGTAGACGAACAAGGTTCCCTCCAGCGGGCGATTGAGCTTGATGCGCACGCCCGCGGTCTTCTCGACCGGATTCACTCCGGGCGTGCCATCCACGATCTGTCCATTCTCCACCTTCATCCCGTCGCCGATGCGCACGTAGTTGTCCTTGGTCGGGCTGACCTTCTTGTCGGAAGGCAGAACCAGGATCTCGATTCCGGGAGTACCAGCGGGAGGCTCGGTCCAGCCAGGATTGTCGCCACGACCGTTGATCACGATCGGGCGGCGTTGCTCGATCACGAATTCAACCGGCCGCAACCCGAATTCGATGGGAACCCAACGAGACTTCTCGCCGACGAGATTGCCCTTGGCATCCTTGACCACCGGCTTTCCGTCGTTCCAGGAGAGTCGCACGGAATCCCCGCGACCGAAGCTGTCCTGCCACGCGGTATCCAGGTAGAACTGGATGGAGGTGCTGGTCTTCTGGTACCACCCGTAGACGTTGTTCAGCTCCATCCCCTTCGCGGGACGACCGACCCGAACCAAAGGCGTCTTGAGGTCGGTAGGCACGCCTCCCGTCCAAGGCTCGGAAAGTTCCACGGTGAGAGTGTCCCGAGCGATGGCACGGATGCTGTAGCGGAAGGTCGCCTTGATTGCGGACGGCGGAACGCTATCCAGCACTGGAATCGCACGACTCGCCGACAGCGTGGAGACCGCTCCCACGCAAGATTCGCAGGAGGTGACTCCCAAGGCGAATGGGTTATCCAGCGGTTGCTTCCAGACTCCTGTGGAATTGGAAGTCAAGACCACATCCCTGGTTTCGGAGCCCCAATTCACACTGACCTTCTTGATCGCCTGGAAGGCGGCCGAAGGAACCGGCCGGGAAAGATAGACGCCCACTTCGGTTCCACGCCCCTGTCCATTGGGATCGAAGACAGCTGCGGTCATGGGCGGAATCCCCCAGACCACCGGCGCGAATGGACTGGCCTTGCCTACCGTGGTGCCACCCATGTCGGAAAGGTTGCCCGCGAGAGTTCCCGAAGCGATCCGTACCGAGTCCCATGCGTCGGAAGCGACATTGGCATCCTTCAGATACAGGGTTGCAACCAGACCATCAGGGGAAAGCACCGGTAGGGGGCTGTGCGTCACGGCACCCGTTTGCCCCTTCCCACCCCATTCCACCCAGGAGGGATTGGAGGAAATGGACTTCACCGGCTCGCTGAAGTTCACGGTCAGAGTATCTGCATCGCCCGCCGCTCCGAACGCGTAGGAACCAGACACGACGATGGGAGCCACGCGATCCAGCAAGACCCACGTTGCCACATCGGCACCGTTGTCCAGGAACTGGATGGTGCAACCCGAGGGGCAGGAAGTGGAGCCCTTGGGGAAACCGGCATCGGGAGCGCGGATACCGAATTGGTCATTCTGGATCCGAACGATCGGCCAGGTCTGCGGAGCGGATCCAGGCCAGGTCACCACTACGTGGGTGGCCACCAGGGCGCCACGCAGCTCCACGGAAATGGAGTCTGCTTGGCCGTCACCATTGGAATCGAACATCGAGCCACGACCGGAAGGCGTGACCTTCAGCGGCACCCAACGGGAGGAATCCCCCACCGCGACATGTCCATCGGTGATGGACTTGTCGAACCGCGCCCAAGCCACATCGCTGGCGATGGAGCCTTGGGGCACCACGACGCGAAGCACCTTCCCGGAGATGTCGGGGTTGGCCGACATGATCTTGACGGGAGTGGCGGATGGGTCGGAGGCGAGCATTGCCAGTGCGGCTCCAACCTTGGAAATCGGCTCGGATCCGACGATTTCAAGGGTGTCGGCGGAACCAGCAACGAATCCGAAGATCAGCTTGGCGGACATCGCCACCGGAGCGATGGAATCCTCGACCACTGCGCGATAGGAATCGACATCGGTTCCCACCGTGATCCATCCCATGTCGGTGGGCAGACCAGCCGTACCCAGGAGAGCGGGTCCGATCGGACCACGCCACGACATCTGATCCGCACTGCGGGTCAGGCTGGCCGCATTGAGCACGGCACCGTTCCAGGTCAGGCCGAATCCGGATGGCACCGGCGCACCCGAAGCGGAACGTGTCAAGCGGTATTCGACATCGTCCGCCTGCCCATCACCGTTGGCATCGCGCAAGATCACGCGGATCTTCTGGGGGCCATAGACCAGGGGCACGAAGGGAGAAACCGCTCCCGGAACCACCCAGCCCGCATCGCGCGCCCAGCCGCGAAGACGGAGAGAATCGCCATCGGCCGTGCCAGGCGCCACCATCAGGACAATCTGCGTGGTGGCCTGTCCTTGCGCGTTGGTGGTCGCGACCAGACGTCCGGCAAGATCGGCACTGCCCGCATCCTTGAGACCGAACCACCCCTCGCCGGGAAGGTTTCCTTCCGTGACCGGCTCGGAGGTGGTCACCACCAGGGAGTCCATTCCAATCCCGTAGCGATACGCGGCCTTGACGGCAACTGCCGCGACCGAGTCATCCACGACCGCACGCCAAGTGAGGACATCGGTTCCCACCTGGATCCAACCGGTGCTGCCCACAGGAGTCGAAGTGACCCCCTTGGCGAATGGACCTATGGGACCCGACCAGGACTTGCCGTCGGCGGATTTCGTCAGGGTGGGCACAGACTTTTCCTCGGCGCCCCACTGGACGGTGAAGCCATCCGGAACGGGCCCACCGGAAGCGCCACGAGTCAGACGGAAGACCACGCTGTCGGCGGCGCCATCGCCATTGGCATCGAACATGGCCACTGCGATGGGCTGGGAACCGAAGATCACCTTCACGAAGGGGCTGACTGCGCCAGGAACGCTCCCGAAGCGGTCCTTGGCCAATCCCCTCAAGCGGATGGAATCACCCGTGAAGACTCCCGGAACCACGATGAGCTTGATGGTGTCGCCGATCGGCTGACCCGCGCCGGCAATCAACGTTCCCAAGGTGCCCGCATCCCCGGCGGGCTTCTGGGCAAGCCATCCTTCTCCTGGAATAGCGCCTTGGAAGAGCGCTTCGGTGGCCTTGACCACCAGAGTGTCGAAGTCCTTGCCATAGAGGTACTTGGCCGAAATGGCCGCAGCCGGAACCGAGTCGTTCAGCGGGAACCGGCGAACATCGGCACCCGAAAACACGGTGAGCTTGCAGCCCTTGCAGTAAGTGGCGTTCTGGAGGATCCCCGCCGGCAAACGCAATCCCACTCCGATTCCACCTGGGGTGGCAATGGTGACGATGGTGTCCACGTCCCCGTAGGTCTTCCACTGGACCTTGGCGGAATCGACGTTGGAAAGGCTTCCCTTGGCGGCGATGACCACCGAGTCGGGTGCCCCGTCGCCGTTGGCGTCGAGCATCCAGGAGGTGGCCACGGGATCGACCTTGATCTTGATCCACACCGAGTTGAGGCCAGGGGCGTTGCCGACCGCATCGGAGAGCAATCCGCCCAACCGCAACGAGTCGCTGGCCTGGATCGGGTTGTTGGCCGGATCGAAGGTGATCACGAACAGCGAACCGTTGCCCAGCATGCCGGGAACCGCCGACACCAAGCGTGGGACCAACCGGTTCCCGACGATGACCGTTCCCGCCAGGGCCGGATTGGCCGCGACCGACAGAGCCTTCAACGGCTCGGTGGCGATCACATACAGGGAATCCCGTCCCGTACCGGTCGTATCGTAGACCATCCAGGCACTGTCGGCGACGGGAGCGATCCCGTCGGCCAACTTGATGGGATTGTTCAAAGGAATCAAGAGTCCACTTGGATAGGTCAGCACCGTGCCCAGCGAATCGGGCCGGATCGCAGGAAGCTGAGTCCGGATTCCCCACGACTTGGATTCGACGGAGATCGTCTGGGCGGTATCGCCTTCCGAGCGGATCATCGTTGCCACGGCGATGATGGAATCACGTTTCCCCTGGGAATCGAACCAGACCACATGGGAAGAAGGATTGTCGGCGACCTTGAACAGGGGTGTGGGAGCCACCAGACGGATGGAGTCGGCGATGCCATCGCCGTTTCCATCCAGGACGGTTCCCTTGACCACCACGGCGCCGAATCGCTTGGTGAAAGAGATGGTGTACAGGGAGTCACCCAGTCTGGACTCCACTCGGATCGTGTACTTGCCCGGCCACATCAGACCGGGATCGGCGATGAGCTTGTTGGTGTCCAGCTTGATCACACCACCCTGGTAGGTGAGGTTTCCGCCGTACAGGGAGGTATCCGAGGAATAGTTGTCCGACAACCCGGAGCCCGGAGGCCCAACCACAACCATGCGTCCGTTGGTGGTCACCCAGGTTTCCGCCTGGGGCTTCATCAGGTCGGCGCAAGTGGGAACGAAGTTGTTGGTCTCGTTGCCCTGGATGGTGACGATCATTCCGGTTCCCACCGGAGTCGCCAAAGCCTTGTACTTCCAGGTGGGCTGGAGGTCCATGGTGGTGCGGATCAGGATCGAAGACCCGCTCAACTGCCGCTCGCAGTAGAAGATGTCGAAGGGATAGATGTTCCCCTCGCGCAGGCGCAGCTTGTCCAGGTTCACGTAGGTGGATTCAGGAGCATGGCTGCCTCCCAGGTCCACCGCAAGCTTGTTGTTGATGAACACCCAAACGTCGTCGTCACCGCGGAATTCGAACTTCAGACCCGGAGTGTATTCGAAGGCCGCATGTCCGTGCATGCAGAACAGGAAGTTGTGCTGCTTGCCATCCGTGGCGGTCATGGGGGAATACCCTCGTCGATCGGAAATCGTATCCAAGGGGAAGAATCCGGTGTCGGCGAACTTGTAGTATCCGCTGTCCTTGGCTCCGTTCTTGACCAAGGGAAGCTCCACGCAACCGTGCCCGATGGCGACTCCAGGTACCGCCGCCTTCAACGCGGTGGTGTCGAACCAGTTCGATGGCGTCGACTTCTTCCAGAGCGACTGGGCCAAAGGCAAAGCGGTAGCAGGTCCCTTGTTGTTGATGCCACCCGACTGCCACTCGCCGGAATCCTTCCCAGTGTACACGGGAAGCCCATTGGCTCCCAAGGACGTCTGCACCATTCCCTTCACCAAGCCGGAACTGGCATCGCCCTTCGTTTCCGTGGGACCACCCACCTGGAAAGGAGGATTCCCGCCGGTCTCGCCGCGTCCCTTGAAGTCGAAGGCTTCCATCACCAGCTTCAGGGTGTCGGTCGAACAATCCTTGGCGGTGGTGCTCGCGACCGCCACGGCAGGAATGCGGGCGTTGGTGGCGTTCTTGGTCTGGATCCAGGTTTCGTTCTTCGCGCTGATGGCCGTCGCGGGAATGTCGATCCAGTTGGCGCGTTTGCGGAATTGGACACCCAGCGAGCCGTAGGAGGAATCCTCGAAGGAATGGCCGATCAGGACCCGCTTGGGAGCCGTGTACAGAGGATAGGAGAACCATCCACAGTACTGGGTGGGGCGCAGGACGTGAAGATTGTTGTCTTCTTCCCACATCAACCGGGGGCTACCTGGTTGCCATGGATTCTGGACATAGAGAGTATAGGCCGGCTTGGGAAGGGCACCCTTGCCCCACAGGATCCCACCGCCCGCTTCCGAGGGAACGAAATACCAGTTGGCTCCGCCGGGAGTCAGGACGAAAGGCTTGACCACCACCTGGTCCACACCGGCCGAATCGAAGGTGTTGGGGCTGCCAACGCCCTTCTTGAAGCGGATGGTTCCCACGGGAGTGCCCTGGGGAGCAAGGAACCGAAGATCGGCGGTGAGCCAATCGGGATTGGTGGCATTGGGATACAGCGGAATGTCCTGGCCGTTGAATTCCACAACCGGCAATTCCGCTCCCGGCCAAGGATTGCGGATGTTCACGATCCCGAATCGGGTGCTGAAGGGGTTGAAGCCAGTGCACTGCATATCGACTTCCTTGGGGCTCTGGCCAGGAGGCATCGCGGGCGTGCCCCAACGAATCCAGACGGTGTCGCCGGGAATCGATTCCAGGCACTTGTCCAGGGCGCCAGGTTGCTGCACCGCCTTGGTCCCCACCGTGAGGGTCTTGCGAACATTCAGAAGTTCGGTTTCGCTGTTCCCGGCCGCTTGGTAGAGCTTGGGGCCGCGGTAGGTCGCGGCAGCCGGAAACACGAAGAATTTGGGGGTGGAGTCCGGAAGCACAACCGGGGTCTGCACACCGGTGCTCACGTTCTGGTAGGTGAAGGTGGTCTGGGTGTCGGGGAACCAGATGGTGTCTCCCGCAGCGGCTTTGTAGGTGGAATCGTTCTGGTACCATCCACGACTGTAGAGAGTATTGAACCGTACCCGCCCCATCACGTAATCGTCGGGATCGAAATCGGAAAGGGAATACCACCAGCCGAAACGCTCCGTGTCGTATGCGTTGGTCTTGACCGGACTGGGAGGCGCGCTTCCATTCACCATCTTCACCTCGGAGCCCGGCTGGACAACCCGCAAGTTGATCACGGTATCCATCTGGTTGCGCTGCCCGAAGTAGTCGACCATGATCATCAAGGTCTTGGCAGCCTGAATCGGCGCGGTCGAGCACAGGAACAAGACGCCGAACAAAGGCAGGAGGCGAAGCGGCGAGTTGTGGTGAGCAAAACGAGACATGGACTGGACCCTTCGATCGAGGTACCGATGAACGTCGGTATAATACGCACGGTTGCCGGGCATCACAGTGCGATTGTGCGAACTGGACCGAGATTTGCGAAAAGGGGCGGGTTGTGGAGGATGATTCCGTACTCCGCAAGAGAACGTAAGCAATTGTCACGCCACAAGGAATGCCACCTAAACACACGCTTCTGTATATCGGCGTTGCCAAACCGCTCTCATCGACCTTAGCTTGAAGCTTCCAACGGGGGAGGCTCTTTCTCTTCCCCTGTCCCGCGACGCGACCCCCATCCGTCGCCCGCACCACGTCCCTGGATTCCTCCGCCCATGGCAACTTCCTCTTCCAGTCGTTCCTCCTTCCTCTTTCCGAAGCACCCGCACCAACAGAACGCATCCCTTGTGGTTCTCGTTCTTTTGAGCCTTCCCATCGCCACCTCCGCGTTCAAGGGAGATTTCCTCATCGAAGGGGGGCCTTTGGTGAGTGGAAGAAGCATCCCGCAGCTGAATCAACCCGGAATCGGCGTGTCGGCGGGCGTGCTGTCCTCCTTGACAGAACACGCCGATCTCGGGATCACCGGCAGTTACGAACACCAGAATGGGGAGATGGGAGGATTGGATCTGGCCACCATCGGAATCCAAAGCTGGTTTGGAGGCATCCGAAGCAAAGTTCGCCCCCAGTTGGGGACACAGTTGGGACTGGCCCTGACCGACGAGCTCAGTGCAAGTCTCCACCTGGGCGCTCAGGCGCGCGCCATCTTCGACCTCCCCTACCTGGCCCGCCTGTACCTTGGAGCCGCCTTCGGCGGCAATATCGGCGAACGAAGCAGCACATACAGACGCGGGGAATTCGGAACCCAATTCAGATTCGACTGACCTTTCCCGTCGGCTTTTGGACGTCAAGCCCCCGCCTTGGCCCGGCCGTTCCCTATCTTTGCCAAAGATGCCTGCGGGTTTTCGAAGCGCGGGTACGTTCCATGCAATCGAGGATCTTGTGAACGAATCGTATATCCAGAAGCTGTTCGCCGAGCGGATCGGCGGCGAAAACTACGGCAAGTCCAACGCCATCTACAAGTTCGAGAAGATCAAGCGTGCGAAGCGCCAAGCCATCGCGGACTTCCCCAATCGTCCCTTGATCGATTTCGGAATCGGTGAAAACGACGAAATGGCTCCCGCTCCGGTTCGTGCGGCGCTCAAGCGGGAGGTCGATGTTCCTTCCAACCGCGGCTACGCGGACAACGGCATTCTTCCGTACCAGGAAGCCGCCGCGCGCTACATGGAACGCAACTTCGGGGTCAAGTTGGACCCCGCCACCCAGATCCTGCATACCATCGGCTCCAAGCCGGCGTACGCCTTGCTTCCGGCCGTTTTCATCAATCCGGGGGACGTGACCCTCTTCACGGTTCCGGGGTACCCCGTGGCGGGAACCTGGACACGGTATCTGGGCGGCATCGTCCACAACCTCCCCCTGCTCCCGGAAAACGACTTTTTCCCGGACCTGGACACCATCCCGGCGGAAGTCCTGGCCAAGGCCAAGATCCTGGTCATCAACTACCCGAACAGCCCCTCCGGCAAGACCGCCACCCGGGCCTTCTACGAGAAAGTCGTCGCTTTCGCCAAGGCGCACAACATCGTGGTGATCCAGGACGCGGCCCACCTGCCCTTCACCCACGGCGCCAAACCCCTGTCCTTCCTGGAAATTCCCGGCGCCATGGATGTCGGCGTGGAAGTCCACTCGATGAGCAAGGGCTGGCACATGATCGGGTGGCGGTTGGGCTTCGTCGCCGGCAATCCGCTGGTGATCAAGGCCCTGGGAGATGTCAAGGACAACTCGGATTCCGGACAGTTCAAGGCCATCCAGATGGCCGCCGCCGCCGCGCTGGACGACGACTCCCTCTGGAAGGCAGCCCAGCAGAAGTACCAGCGCCGCCAGGAAATGCTGGTGGAACGTCTGCGCGCGTTGGGCTTCGACGCCCGAATGCCCGAAGGAACGTATTTCCTGTACGCGAAGGCGCCCAAGGGCATCGAGAACGGCCCCGTGTTCGAGCATGCCGAAGCGGCCAGCCAGTGGTTCATCCGGGAGAAGAGCATCGTCACCGTGCCCTTCGACGACATCGGACCCCACCTGCGCTTTTCCGTGACCTACGAAGCCCCCACCCTCGCCGACGAGAAGGCCTACATGGACGCCTTTTCCGAGCGACTCGCTGGGATCCGATTCCAGTTCTGATGGCATCCAACGCGTCCTACGCCCCGGCCGCCGCGCTCAAGCGCCTGGTTCGCGGCTCCTCGCTTCTGGCGTCCGCTGGATTCCTGCGCGACGGTGCAGCCGCATTCCGCACCAGGTCCCTCTCCGCACCGGAAACCCTGCAGCTGGAACGCCAGGGTTGCGTCTGCGGCGATTGGACCCGCGTGCGAGTCCAGGATGGATTCGACCCCGTCCATGTCCGGGAAACCACGTTCGAAGGGGATGTCTCGCTCCCCCGCTTCTCCGGCACCGTGATGCTCCCGGGCCATGTGAGCCTGCCCACCGGGATCCGTCGCGCGCACATCCGGGACGCGGTGATCGGAAATTGCTGCATCCACGATGTGGGGATCCTGGCGCGGCAAGTGGTCCAGGACGCGGCGGTGGTCTTCCGCGTGGGTTCGCTGGTCGCCTCGGGCACTTCGGCGTTCGCCACCGGCTCCAAGATCCAGGTGGGCCTGGAAACGGGGGAACGAAGCATCCCTCTGTTCGCGGAAATGGACATGGAACTCGCCGCCTGGCTCGCATTCCATCCCGAATCCTCCCCGGAGCGGATGGCCTACGAAGACGCATTGACCACCCACGCGGAGACCATCCGCCACGGGGCAGGATGGGTAGGCGAGGGCGCACAGCTTTGCAACACCGTATCCGTCCGCAACGCCTGGATCGGTCCCCACGCCCGCGTCGACGGCGCCCAACTGGTGCGGGACACGGCAGTCCTGTCCAGCATCGAATCCCCTTCGCAGATCCGCGAAGGCGCCGTGGTCGAGCACTCCGTTCTCCAGTGCGGAGTCCGGATCCGCACCATGGCGATCGTGCGCAAGGCGCTCTTCTGCGAAGCCTCCGGAGCCAGTCGCCATGCCAAGGTCCTGGACGCCGTGGTGGGTGCCAACACGGAAATCCAGGAAGGCGAGCTGACCAGCTCCATCCTGGGGCCTCTGGTGGGATTCCATCATCAGTCCATGGTGATCGCCTGCCTTTGGCCGGAAGGCCGGGGCAACGTGGGACACGGGGCCGCATTGGGCTCCAACCACACCGGACGCCGCGCCGACCAGGAGCTTCGTCCCGGCGAAGGTCAGTTCTTCGGGTTGTGCAGCCAGGTACAATTTCCGTCAGACTTCTCCGAAGCCCCTTGGAGCCTCGTCGCCATGGGCACCAGGGTTCCTCCGGGTTCGGTCAAACTCCCCTTCTCGCTGGTGGTTTCCGACCCGGGCCATTCCCTGGTCAGGATCCGTCCCGGCTGGATGTGGCTGCAGAACGCGTACTCCCTGGAACGTGCGGAATCGAAGCTGGGCAGCCGCGACCGCACCCATAACAAGATCTGTCAACAGCCCCTGTTCCATCGGGGGATCCTGGAGAAGGTGAAATCGGCTCGCGATCTCCTCCGTGCCGTCCAAGGCACCCAGGAATGGTGGACGGCGAAGGAACTGCCGGCGGTGGGCCCCGGGAGGATGTCCGAAGCCGACCGGCTCGCCGGCATCGACGCATACACGGAATGCCTGACCTTGATCACGCTGCGCGCCACGATGTCCGGCTCCGATCCGGAATTGTCCGCCTGGTCCCGATCCTTCCTCCGGGAAGAATTCCCCGACCTTTCCCTCGACGAACTCCTCGAACGCCTTCCCGGCCTGGAACGCCTCTGGCTTCGCAGGGTGCGACGCAGTCGGGAAAAGGACGACGTCAAGGGAGCCGAAGTCTTCCTCGACTACGCTTCCGTGCACCTGCCCGCCAAGGAAGACGACATCGTCCGTCTCGCCGGCGCTCGCGCCCGGGAAACCGCCCGGCTGATCCGGTCCCGCCCCCGTGTCTGAAGGGTTCCGCGGAGGAACTCTCCTGCGGTTGGGAGAAGTCGATTCCACGATGTCGGTTGCCCGGGAACTGCCCCAGGATTCCGGGATGGTCACCGTGGTGGCCCAATCCCAGACCCGCGGCCGGGGACGGTTCGAGCGTGTCTGGGTTTCTCCCCCCAAGGGCGGCCTCTACTTGACCGTCCGCATGCCCTGGGACACGCGCCCGTTGGCGCAAGCCCCCTTGGTTTCGCTGGGGTGCGCCTTGGCCTTGGCCCGTCTGTGCCGGGAGCTGGGAATCGGGAGCGTGAGCCTCAAATGGCCCAACGACCTCATCCTCTCCGGCGGGAAAGCGGCCGGGATCCTGGCGGAGATGATCCATCCGCAAGGCGTTCCCGTCCTGTTGGTCGGTGTCGGAATCGATGTCGACCTCCCCGGTTCGAGCCTGGAGGGCGTGGGCCAGCCCACGACGACCCTCTCCCGGCAAGCGGGTCGGACCTTGGATTGCGAATGCATCCTCGAACGATTCCTCCAGCTGTGGAGCGAGGTCGATCGTGCGTTGGAATCCGATGGATTCGCCTGTCTGGTCGAGGAGTTCCGGAGCTTCTCCGATGTGGAAGGACGCACCTTCCGCTTGGCCGGAACCGGCCCGACCCGGCGGATCCGGGTCCGCTCCGTGCAGGACGACGGCTCCCTCGAGGTCGAATCGCTGTCGTCGGGCGAAGTCATCACCGTCTACGGCGGGGAATTGCTACCCGATGCCACCTGATGCGCATTCCGGCAACAGGCGCGGGAACGTGGTATCTTTGACCGCGATGATCTCCCTCTCGCGAGCATGCGCCGTCGTTCTCTGGCTGTTTGGAACGTCATCGGCGCTTCCTACCGACGCTTTGCTGGACAGCCTGCAATTGGCCGCCCTCCAGCACGAGAAGTCGGGAGAGTTCGGCGAACGGGACAGGACGGAATCTCTCCTGGAGAACCTTTCGCGGCAACGGATCGTGGCGGACTCGTCGCCGGAGCATCCCCGTGCGCGCCTGGATGCCCTGGAACAGATGCGTGCGGAAAGAGCCAAACGCGAGGCGGAGGAGATCGCCGCCATGCGTGCGCCCCCCGTGGCGGTGGACACCCTGGCAAGCGAACCGGAGCCACCTCCCACCGCACCAGCTCCCTCCGCCCCCAAGGACAGCGCCATCGCCTCCTCGGTCCGGCCAGTCGACTCCATCGCCGCGCCCGCGATCACGCCCACGCCGAGCCTATCGTCCGCACGCTGCACTTCCGGGGTAGCCAAGTTCCGCTGGATCTCGCCACCTCCATCCGCGCTCGGCTCCAGAAAACAGGAACCGGTGGATGTCCGCGTCCAAATCGAGGCCCCCTGCGGACTCCGCAGGGTGGAGCTGTTCCTGGACGACCAATCGCAAGGACCTCTGGCCGCTTCGACTTCCAACAAGGGCGTCTTCGAATACTCCCACAAGATCCCCGCCACTCCCGGGGTGCACCGGTTGGAGATCCTCGCCTGCGATACCTTCGATCTCTGCGCCAGGAGTTCCACGGCCGAGTATCGGATTTCCGGGCCGATCCCCCCCTGGATTCCCAGGTTGGTCGGCTTGCTGGTCGCTCTCTGCGGGTTGGTTGGACTCGGCTTGGCCCTCCGTCGCAGGCCCCACTCGAAACCGGTCTCCAGACCTCCGGGGACCTCCATCGCCCTGCCGATTCCCGACTCCACGGGGATTTCCGGAACCCTCCGACGCCGCCTCCAGCAAGTGGCCCAGGAAATCGGTCCTGCCTTTCCCGCCGTTTCGCTGCGCATCCCGGACAATCCTCCAGCATTGAACATCGACCCCGAATCCATCGGCGACGCGATGACCTCCCTTCTGCGTTTCCATGCCAAGAGGTCGGCCGCGGGGGGCCAGGTCCTGATCGCCATGGGGCATGGCCCCCTATCGGCCGAAGTGGTCATCGAAGACACCGCCGCCACGCCGGACGATGGCGCCCTGGGATCCATCTTCGACGGGAGTCGTCCCTTCCTGAAGGACCGCCTTGGGCTGGACCAGGAACTGATCGCCGCCAAGGAAGCCTTCAATCGACCGGGTTGCTCCCTGTTCGCCGAGGCGCGCATCGACGGCGGTCTTCGCTGCCGGATGAAGCTCCCTCTTTCGCAGGGCACGGCGTGAAGGATTGGAATCCAGAGGGGCTTCCCAGCTTCTTCGAACGGCTCCGGAACCTGAGCGCCATCCGTCGGTTCGGCACACTACCGTCCGCCCACCCCGACAGCGTGGCCAACCACAGCTTCGATGTGGCCGTCCTGGCCATGATGATCGCCGACCGCGAAGGAGATCCAGGCCTTTCCGTCGAGCGAATCCTCCGCAAGGCGCTGTGGCACGATTTCGAGGAGACCATCGTCTCCGACATTCCCCACCCCATCAAGCACCGCTACCAGGGCGGAAGGCTCGGCCAGCTCCTCGAGGAGATCGTGGAGACGGTTCTGGAGAACGAGGCCTTCCACGAACTTCCCGACGACCTTTCCCGTCGCTACGCCTCCGACGCCAAGGACGCCAAGCGCGGACGCGAGGGGGAGGTGGTCGCCGCGGCCGACGCCATGGACCTAGTGATCGTGGCCACCCGCGAGATCAAGATGGGCAACCGGTACTTCGAGCACATCTTCGACGTGGGGATGAAGCTCTGCGAGAAGCACAGGCAATTCAAACTTGTCGATGAATTCTGTCGCGTCGCCCGCGGATACCTGGAAAAGGGCCAGTTCGTCGACGGAGTGTTCCACGAGAACCGCACGTCCCAAACCGACCTGTTCTCTCCCGGAGCCTAGGTCCGTTCGCATGGTCCATTCCATCCTTCCCGCCGACCGCGAGCGACGCCTCACCCTGGTGTTCCTCCACGGGATGGGGGGACGCATGCGCGACTGGTCGTTCCTGCGGATGGCCTTCGATCTTCCCTGGCTGGAGATGGTCGTGCTCCAGGGCCCCATCCCCCACGGCAAGGGCTGGGCGTGGTTCGAACTGGACGAACGGCACAGGAAAACCGACCGCACCTTCGCCGACATCGCCAGGAGCCGGGGACTCCTGCTGGAGATGCTCCGTTCCCTGGACCGCGACCCCGCGAGCATCGTCCTGGGCGGCTTCAGCCAGGGCTGCACCATCGCCATCGACACGGCCCTGCGGGAGGATGTCCCCCTGGCGGGAGTCCTGGGCATCTCCGGATACCTGCCCCAGATCGGGGACATGCCCGACGGGCTCGGGCCCCTGGCCCGATCGCGACGCATCCTGGTGACCCACGGGAGAACGGACCGGACCATCCCTCTGGAAATGGCCCAGAACCAGTACACCGCGCTTGGGGGACTCGGGGTCCCGCTCGAACGCGAGGTGTTCGACAAGGGCCACACGCTGGACCTGGACCACGAGGTCCCGAGGATCCGGCGCTGGCTCCGGTCGCTGGCTGGGTCGGACTCCGTGGAGGACTAGGGTTCGGAACGCATGACCAGCGGCGTCATGTTGTTGGCGGCCGCCCGGCGGATCAGGGAGAGGTAAGCCTTGGCGCTCGCCTCGATGATGTCTGTGCTGCGTCCCTGGCCGGTGAGGGTGCGCCCTCCCAGACGGGCGCTGACGGCCACTTCGCCCTGGGCGTCGGTTCCCCCGGTGATGGCCTTCAGCTGGTAGGTGTCGATGTCGATGGTGCGCCCGGTCAATTCGCGGATGGCCTTGAGCACGGCGTCCACCGGACCGTCTCCCTTGGCCTTGGCGCTGACCGGAGCGGTGCCTCCGCGTCGCAGTTCCACCGTGGCCTCGGGGGCGATGCCGCCGGACAGCACGGAATACCCCACCAGGATCCAGTCGTCCCCGGCCTCGACGGAATCCGTCTCCTCCGCCATGAGCGCCACCAGGTCCTCGTCGAAGACCTCCTTCTTCTTGTCGGCCAGGACCTTGAATCGCTCGAACACGGCGTTGAGCTCGGCTTCCGAAGGATCGAAGCCCAGGGACTTGAGGCGATCCTGCAAGGCGTGCTTGCCCGAATGCTTGCCCAGCACCATCTTGTGGGAACTCCGTCCGACGGATTCCGGCGTCATGATCTCGTAGGTGGCGCGCGCCTTGAGGACGCCGTCCTGGTGGATCCCCGATTCGTGCGCGAAGGCATTGGCACCCACGATGGCCTTGTTCGGCTGCACCGGAACCCCCGTGATGGAGGTGAGCAGGCGGCTGG
>DAOPYN010000008.1:0-70653 GCA_035352895.1 Fibrobacteria bacterium
CCTACCAGAGACACTAAATATTCGCCTGCAATTGTGATCTGCCGCGCAGACTCCTGGATTGCCTCCAGGCTCCCTGTCGACATCTTGGCAGCGGACTTTCGGAAGGGCTCCCCTTCGACAGCGCAATGGTGGTTTCCAACGCCACTTTTGCCCTCCAGCTTTTGATTCACTTCCCCCCAAAGGCGGCCATGTGAATGGACCTGAAAAAAGTCTCCACCCTCCTGAACTTGAAATCGTTCTACGAGCACCGGGTTCTTATGGCGATTTCGGGGGTCTTTTTCGTTTCGATTCTTTTTGCCGTTCCCGCGTCCTATTTTTCAAATTTTGGATGGCTCCGTGGAATCTTCGCTCCGCTTTTCATCTTGTATTATTTCATCTATTTCGCTTTCAATTCCTTTTACTTGGTATTATTGGGAATCGCCCCTTCTAGAATGATCCCTCTCTTTGGACTCAATGGCCTGACCTATTTGGCCGGAAACCTATTGCTCCCTGACTTCGCCGACACTGGAAACCCCTATGCGTGTTTTCGCCAAGTGGAAATCGTCGGCCCTGGTGTGGACCTGCAATTCTACGCCTTCCTGACCGCCATCGCCCATCTCCTGATCTTCGTCCTCCAAATCGTGCAACTGGTCCGCGACCTCTACCGCCGCTCCAAACAGCTCAACCTACCCGCCCTGGACACCCCATCCTAGCCCTCCCCCTCTGTATACTCACAAAGAAGTCATCTTCATCCGACCACTTTATGAATTTCCTCGCAATTTTCCTCAAAGATTTTCCGTAACACACCACTATAGACACGTCATCATGACCACTTTGCAGTTGTCGCTCAGACTGGTCATCTTCATCTGCCCACAAGGTGCAACTAGTAAGGGCGATTCATGAATCGCCCTTACTAGTTGCACCACCACGCGCAACGGAAAAGTGGTAGACTGTCCCCCGCCACCACCAGCTCCCACATGCAAGACATCTTCGAATACACCAACTATCGCAAATACCTCTCGGACCTCTACGCCCAGCGCAAAGCCGCGAATCCTTCCTTCTCGTATCGCCACATCGCCCAGAAGGCAGGTTTCGCTTCACCCAGTTTCATCGGAAAGATCCTTTCCGGTGAAACCAACATTTCCCACCAAACGCTCCTGCGGTTGGTGGACGTATTCCAGCTTGCCGGACCCGAAGCGGAATTCTTCGAACTGATGGTCTACTACGACCTCGCCCAAACCGAATACGACAAGCGCCACTACTTCCAACGCATGAACGCATTGAGGACCCGCCACGGAGTCCAACCGATCGAGACGCTGGAATCGCTCCACAGCGCGTGGTACGTCCCTCCGCTCTTGAACCTGATCGAGCTGGGCTTGTTCCAAGGGAACTTCACGGAGCTGGGGCGTCTGGTGACCCCCCCCATCTCGGGGCAGGAGGCACGCTTGGGAGTGGAATTGCTCCTGATGGGAGGCCATATCCGTCGCGAGGAGAACGGGACCTACGTAACCGAAGCTAGACGCCCATCCTCGGCCCCAGGGCTCCAGGAACCGCCTTCGTCGGTCTGGGCCCCAGCGGAAGACGAAGTGAATGTGTCCCATCTGTTGGCCACCCTGCCTCCATCCACCCCTCCCGCGTTGGCCCGTCGCCTCCAGCGCATGCACGACGAACTTCTGGACCTGTTGCGCCGCGCCCACAAGGAGGACTTCCCCCTGGATTGAATCGACCGTTCCACTCCCCCGAAGCCAGTGGCACGCCCCTGGAGGTCGGTGCGATTCCTCGCAGGAAACGCTATTTCCCCGCCCCCCTCCGCATGATGGATCCGCACATCCACCAATGGATAGGTTCTGTGGACGTCTTCAGGACCCTTGTCCTGACGCGCACCGGAAGGACCGGACCATGTTCACTCGTCGCAGCTTGGGTATCCTGACATCCCTCTTGACCGTTTGGTTTGCCGGATGCGAGGTCGTGGAGACCCCCACCGAAGCCGGCAAGGAAGACTCCGTCGCCATCGCTCGATCCAAGGAAGACTCGGTCCGCAAGGCGGATTCCGTGTCCAAGGTGAAGGTTCAGCGCACCAACGATTCGTTGGCCGCGGTCAAGGCCCAGAAGGATTCCGCCTTGGTGAAGAAGATCCGTGCAAAGGGGACGTCCGACTCCCTGGCCGATCTCAAGGCGTGCTCGGAGCCCTCCAGCGACAAAACCAAGGGCAAGGTATCCGTCCAGCCCAAGACCGATCGCGACTGTTTGGACTCCCTCCAGAAGATCCGCGAGAAGCACCAGCAGGAAGCGCTGGACGACATCCGCATCTGCGACGACATCTACAAGAAGTCGCGCAACCCGAACGAGACGAACCTTCTCCATTGGAACACCGAGCATTGCACCGATTCCATCGCCGACGCCCGTGAGCGACTTGTGGAAGACTCCCTTCGCAAGGTGCGGGAATCGTGGGTCGCCGACTCCTTGGCGAAGGTCCGCGCAGAATTTGTTGCCGATTCCACGGCGAAGGCGCGGTGGGTCGCCGATTCCCTGGCCAAGATCGACCTGGAACGTCGGATGGCTGAACGGAAAACGTCCGATTCCTTGGCCGCCATCCGAAAGACCGCGGATTCCCTGGCTGCCATCGCCAAGAAAAAGGTCGCCGACTCCATCGCCGTGGTGAAGGCTCAAGAGGCTGCCCTCAAGAAGTCCACCGATTCCCTGGAGGCCATCGCCAAGAAGAAGGCCGCAGACTCCATCGCCGTGGTGAAGGCTCAAGAGGCCGCCATCAAGAAGACCGCAGATTCCCTGGCCGCCATCGCCAACAAGAAGGTCGCAGACTCCATCGCCGTGGTGAAAGCGCAAGAGGCCGCCATCAAGAGGACCGCGGATTCCCTCGCCGCCATCGCCAACAAGAAGGTGGCCGACTCGCTGGCGGTAGTCAAACGCGCCAAGGATTCCGCGACCTACGTGCTGAACCTACGCCTGGCCGCCGAACGCAAGACCGCCGATTCCCTCGTGGCGATCCAGAAGCAAAGGATTGCCGATTCGCTGGCTGTGATCAAGGCGAAGGATGCGGCCCTCAAGAAGACCGCGGATTCCCTCGTCGCCATCGCCAACAAGAAAATCTCCGACTCGCTGACCGCCATCAAACGCGCCAAGGATTCCGCGACCTACGTGCTGAACCTGCGCCTGGCCGCCGAACGCAAGACCGCCGACTCCCTCCTTGTGCTCGAGAAACGGCGGATCGCCGACTCGATGTCTGTGGTCAAGGCCAAGGAAGCCGCCCTCAAGAAGACCGCGGATTCCCTCGTCGCCATCGCCAACAAGAAAATGTCCGACTCGCTGGCCGCGGTCAAACGCGCCAAGGATTCCGCGACCTACGTGCTGAACCTGCGCCTGGCCGCCGAACGCAAGACCGCCGATTCGCTGGTGGCCCTCAGCTACAAGAGAATCGCCGACTCCCTGGCCCTCGAGAAGGTTCGGCTCGCCGCCATCCAGAAGACCACCGATTCCATCGCCTTCGCGACCGCCAAGCGGACCGCCGACTCCCTGGCCGCCGTACAGCGCACCCGGGATTCCCTCCTGGCCATCGAGAAGGCCCGCATCGCGGCCATCCAGAAGACCGCCGATTCCCTGGCCATGATCGCCACCAAACGGACCGCCGACTCCATCGCCGCCGTCCAGCATACCCGGGATTCCCTCCTGGCCATCGAGAAGGCTCGGCTCGCCGCCATCCAGAAGACCGCCGATTCCCTGGCCATGATCGCCGCCAAACGGACCGCCGACTCCCTGGCCGTCGTGGAAGCGGAACGCACCAAGGCATGCGCCGACGTGGAAGCCATGATGTCCCGCTACGTCGCGGAAGGATCCCTCCGGATCAGTCGCCACGACGACACCACCAGCCTGATCCTGGTCGACCGCAAGAAGATGGGAACCACCATCTGCACCGAATACCGCTCGCTGTTCGACCGCAGCATCACGGACTCGCTCCTGTTCATCCAGCGCTCCTCCGGCCTGGTGAACGTGGCGATCCTCAACGGGAAGACTTCCAGCAAGCCCACCGACAACCTCTACGCGGTCCTCGGCGCCCATTCGCCGGAAATCGTCGCCTTCGTCCGCCAGTACATCGCCAAGGCCAGAGCCGCCGGAATCTGGCGCTGAGTCGTCCTCCACTGGAAGTCGGAAGCCGTCAGGCACCCCTAATTCCACCGGCACGGAAGTGGTGATCGGATGGAGCACGCTCCGGTCACGCACCAAGGTTGGCCCTGTCTACGTGAAGAGGAACCTTTCCGACCGCAAGCTGGTGGCAGGCCTCATGACCGAAGGACAGGCGACCTACTGGGGTTTCCCCGCGTCCTACCCCGTGCTGAGCTACGTGAAGACCCACACCTACGGGGTGTACAAGTACTTCTCCAGTTGGAATCATGCGGAATTCAACAACTCCCAGTACCATCGCCGCCGGGCTGACCGGCGGCGATCCGATTCCGGGAGTGCTGGGATATTCCGGCTGCGCGGACAACACGCTGGCCCCGCAGAACCGTCGCGGTTCGGCTCCGGAACTGTTCGGTTTCAACCCTGAAATCGTTTGGATCGGAGGCTACATGTACCCCAAGGCTGGAGCCCCCAAGTTCGATGCAGGAACAACCGTTCCGGTGTATTTCTACAAGGACGCCACCACCTCGCGTTTCCGCGCGAGCACCACCTGGCCCAACACCAACGCCAACTGCGCACGCCTGGGAGGCTATGGCTTCGCGGTGAACTGACCCGCGATCCATCGATCCTGGCGATTGTGGGCCCCGCCGATGGCGGGGCCTTTTCCGATTTCCCACGCACCAGAAACCGTCATCACTTCAAATCCAACCACCAGTTCTCGCGCCGCGTCGTGTCCGATAGCGACGCCACCTCCCCGATCCTGGGCGTCAGCAATCCATACCCTCCGGAATCCGCACCGGCTTGCAGAAGTCGCAACGGCTCGGTCCATGGATGGCGGGAAATGCAGAATTTGGAATTGTGCACGGGCAGGAGCCGCGAGGCCCGCAACTCGCGCATGGTCCTGGGGAGCAGTTGGGGCAGCAGGTGGATGTTGCGCCAGGCCGAATCGTACTGACCCTGTTCCAGGATGGCCAGATCGAAGGGGCCGTGCTCCTTTCCGATGGACACGAAGTGCGCCCCCGCTCCCCCATCGCCGCCCAGATACACGCTGCGCTGTGGGCTTTTCACGGCAAACGAGCACCAGAGGCTCCGTGAACGCGAGAGTCCCCGCCCCGAGAAATGCCGAGCGGGAAGCGCCCGAAGCACCACGCTGGCGGAAACGGACAGCGAATCGTTCCAATCCAGTTCGACGATTTTCGACGAGGGATACCCCCACCGTTCCAGGTGCGCGCCCACACCCAGACCGCACACCACCGTATCCACCTTCTCCCGCAGGAGCGTGACGGTTTCGCGGTCCAGATGGTCCCAGTGGTCGTGGGTGATCACCAGGACGTCGATGTGGGGCATGTCGGAGGCCTTGAATCGATCGCTTCCCGCAAAGGCCTTGGTCCCCACCGGCATGGGCGAAGCGCGCCCGGAAAAGACCGGGTCCACCAAGAAACGAACGCCACCCACCTGCAGCAGATAGGAGGAGTGGCCAAACCAGACCACCAGGTCCTGCGTACCATCCAGCGCGGATAGATCGGTGGCCACGGAAGGAATCGAGTCCTGGGGAATGGTCTCGGGATGGTCGCCAAAGAGGAAATCGCCAGCCATTCCCAACGAACTCTCGTCACTGGTCATCACCTCGGAGGGCTCCATGTTCTGGAAGACACCATCCTTCTGGTGTGGCGACTGGCGGATCCGCTCCAGGCGGTCCCCTTGGGGGAGCGCTCCGAACTTCTCCGTACGCAGAAACAGAAACCCCGAAACGGTGGGCACGGCCACCATGCCTGCGACAATCCATCCGATCATGCGCCATACCCTCTTTGGAACCCGCAAACCCGCCCCACGATCCCGATGGTCGTCGCCATCGCCTCATCCTTCAAATACACGCCCACGGGGACGTCGGCATCGCCCATTCCAGGAAAAACGCCCCCGGGGAGGACTTCCCGGGGGCGTCGCAATCACAGAAGAATCGATCGGATCAATCCGCGATGCAGCGCAGGGTGGTGCTGCGGTACTTGTTGTTCCAGGTGGAAGCGAATCCTGTTTGGGTATCGTACAGATCGGGTCCGTAGGCGGTGCCTTCATCACTCTCGGTCGCCGACCAGAGGTAGTTCGCGGTTCCTTGGGCATAGTATCCGGTGGGGATGACGTACCCTCCAGCCGGCAACCCGCGGAAACCGTAGTCGTCCGAGCCTGGGGTGGTCGACCACCCGGCAGTCGCCTTGAGGATGTAGCCGCTCTGCGCCTTGGTCGCGTCGACCTCGGACTCGAGGGTCTTCCATTCGGCGAGGGATGGGACATGGTAGTCGGCAGGACAGATTCCAGCCACACCCACGTCGGTCCCTCCACGCAACGTCGAGTCGTAGTGCGTGGAAATGCCGCGCGTTTCCGACCAGGTGTACAGACGTCCGAACTTGTCGCATCCCGCCTGGTTTCCACCTGAGCACACGCCAAGAGTCCCGTTGGCCGAATAGTTGAGGGCCTGAGCCATCCAGGTCTGGGTGCCGATCTTCACGGTCCGATAGGTCTGACCATCGCGGGCATCCAGGACGGACCCGTAGGCGATGCCCGTCTTCCAGGGGACACTGAAGTCCGTGATGGTGTACGAGCGCGACACGGTACTGCTGGTGGTGTAGTTGGTCCGGAAGCCCGCGGCTGTGATCACCTGGGTCTTGGACACCGCAATGGGGCCGGAATACAGCGTGGAGGATTCCGTGGGAGCCGTTCCATCGGTGGTGTAGCGGATCTGGGCACCGGAGGTGGCGCAGGTGATGGAGACACTCTGCGGCACCGCGTAGCTTCCGGCGGCAAGCTTGATCACGGGGATCGCCACCCTTCCCAGCGAAATGGTGATGGTGGAGGTGGCCACCGCGCTGGGGGCCCAGGTGGCCTTGAGAGCGATCGCCCTCACTGTGGTGGAAGTGGTTACGGTGAACGCTCCGGAGTACAAGGTGGAAGTCGTGTTGGGTGCGCTACCGTCGGTGGTGTAGTAGATTTCGGCTCCCATGGTGGTGGTGGTGATGGTCACCGGCTGGGTGGCGCTATACGTGCCGGAAGCAGGAGTGATCACCGGCGCCGCCACCGTTCCCGTGATCACGTAGGTGAAGTTCGACACCGTGCTGGAAACCCAGCCGAACTTGAACGCTCTCACCCTCAGGACCTTGCTCGTGGTGATCTGGACGGAATCCGCAAACAAGGCGGAGTTCGCGTCGGGAATCGTTCCATCCAGCGTGTAGCGGATCTCCGCACCGGAGGTGCGGCTGGAGAGCTTCACCCAGATCGGAGCGGTGTAGGTACCTGCAGCCACGGAGGACGTGGGCTGCGCCACGGTACCCGTGATCGTGTAGGCGTAGGTCGCCACCGTGCTGGAAGCCCAGCCGGACTTGAACGCAGCGGCCTTCACGGTCTTGCTGGCGGAGATCAGGATGGAATCCGTATACAAGGTGGACGAGGAGTCCGGAACCGAACCATCCAGCGTGTAGCGAATCTGGGCACCGTCGGTGGCGCTGGAAAGCTTCAACAGGATCGGGGCCGTATAGGTGCCAGCGGCCTTGGAGGACGTGGGCTGCGCCACGGTTCCCGTGATCGTGTAGGCGAAGCTCGCCACCGCGCTGGGAGCCCAGCCGGACTTGAACGCCGCAGCTTTCAGGGTCTTGCTCGCTGCGATCATGATGGAATCCGTATACAAGGTGGACGAGGAGTCCGGAACCGAACCATCCAGCGTGTAGCGGATCTGGGCACCGTCGGTGGCGCTGGAAAGCTTCACAATGATCGGAGCGGTGTAGGTGCCGGCGGCCTTGGAGGAGGTGGGCTGCGCCACGGTACCCGTGATCGTGTAGGCGAAGCTCGACACGGCGCTGGGAGCCCAGCCAAACTTGAACGCCACCGCCTTCAGGGTCTTGCTCGCATCGATCTGGATGGAATCCGCAAACAAGGTGGACGAGGAGTCCGGAACCGAACCATCCAGCGTGTAGCGGATCTGGGCGCCGTCAGTGGTACTGGAAAGCTTCACCCAGATCGGAGCCGTGTAGGTGCCGGCGGCCTTGGTGGCCGTGGGCTGCGCCACCGTGCCCGTGATGGTGTAGGATGCCGATGCGACGGCGCTCGTGGCCCAGCCGGATTTCATGGCGATCGCCTTCACGGTCTGCGAAGCGGAGACCGCGATGGAATCCGCGTACAGGTTGGAACTCGATGTGGGGTCGGTGCCATCGGTGGTATAGCGGATCTCGGCACCGGAAGTGGCGGTTGCCAGTGCGACCTTCACCGCCGAGGAGAAGGTCCCGGCGGCCGGGGAGAAGGTGGGCGCCGCGACGCCACCGGTGATCGTATAGGACGCGGTGGCGACAGAGCTTGTCTTCCATCCGTCGCGCAAAGCGATGGCTTTCAACGTCGTGGTGGCAGCCACGCTGAGCGAATCGGAATACCGGCTGGAGGCGGCGGTGGGATCTGACCCATCCAGCGTGTAGCGGATCTCGGCACCCGCGGCCGCCTTGATCCCCACCTTGCGTGCGGAGGAATAGGTCCCGGCGGCGGGGCTGAATTCGGGAGCGGAAAGGGAGAAGCTGAAGTCCGCCGAAACCACCACGCTGGGCTCCATGCCCGGAGCGGTGGCACGGGCCCACAGACGACCGGACTTGTCCATGGTGACGGGGCCGGAGACCTCGGTCCAGTCGGTGGAATCCTTCGAGACCAGGATGGTGGCCCCGGAGGTGGAATCGGTGACCACCACCTTCTGGACCTCCTGGAAGGAGCCACCTGCGGGTTCCATCCGGGGGGCAGTGGTCCGGATCCGGTACTGGGCGGAAACCACCTGGCTGCGGGCCATGCCCGTAACCGAATCCCAGGCCCAAACCTTGGTGTTGGACGCGATCTGGAGGGGTTTGTCAAGAACCGTCCAGCGGGAGCTGTCGGTGGAAACCATCACCACCGCGCCGGTGCGAGCAGGAATCAGGTTCAGTGCGAAGGTCTTGTCGAAGGATCCTCCTTCGGGATCGAACTTGGGCGGAGCCAAGGCGATGGAATAGTCAGCCCAGGTGATCGCCGTGCTTCCCGAAGCGGCGGAACGCG
This sequence comes from Fibrobacteria bacterium, assembly GCA_035352895.1. Taxonomy (GTDB): domain Bacteria; phylum Fibrobacterota; class Fibrobacteria; order UBA5070; family UBA5070; genus UBA5070. Next base: position 9,169 of record DAOPYN010000008.1, read on the forward strand.
CATACAGGCGAAGCGAACGATCCACCTTGACTGCGGCGGTGTAGGGAGTCCATACGGAGCTGTCCGTTGACCAATCCAACTGGCAACCGGAAACCGCGCAACTGATGGTCACCGACTGGTCGCCGTCGTAGCTGCCGGACACCAGGGAAAGGACCGGGGAGCCGACCGCCTGGACATGGATCCGATAGTCCGCGCTGTCCAGAGCACTGGTCATGCCCGGCCTCGAGGTGCGTACGCGCAGCATCCCGCTCTGCTGGACCGTGTAGCGCCCGGAGCATCCGCTCCAGGATCCACCCTGGAAGGAGCATTCGTACGAAACGCCGGAAGTGGACGAGCGGAAATTGACCGTCTGGCCCACGGCGTAGCTCCCCGCCTTGGGATCGAACACGACCGGCTCCACGTTCTTGATCACGTAGACGGCTTCCATCCTGGCCGGATCGCGACCCGGCACGGAGGAACGAACCTGGAGGGTTTCGGGCACGGCCACCAGGATGGAATCCTTGAAGAGGCTCCAGGTGGAGCCGTCCAGGCTCCATTCCAGCACCGCTCCGGAAGTGGTGTCGAAGATCTTCACCCACTGGGCACGCTCGTAGGTACCAGGAACAGGCAGAAGGATCGGATCGTTGGACTTGCCCTTGCGGGTGATGGTGAAGGATTCGGAGGCCCGCTTGCCATTCTTGGCCAGGACGGAAACCTTGATGGGATTGGCGCCCACGGACAAGTCCACCCAAACGCTGCACTTGGAGGCGGCGAAACGCTGGTTGTTCACCTGGATGGAATCGATGTCATCGGCGGGAGTGGCCGAAGCCTTCACCAACCAGGAGGCCGATGGATTGGGAACGGTGGCGTCGCCGCCATTGGTCACGTCGAGAACAGGACCTTGCGGGTCGGGAGGCGTGACCTTGCCTGGTTGCTGGAGGGTGGACAAATCGCCGTCCTTCAGCTGTCCATTCTTGACCAGATCCTGGGCGATGGTCACCACCTTGGTGGAGTCCAGACCGGAGCCCACGCTGGCGGCAGCCGCCCACCCCTTGCCGGAACGCGCGGCAGCTTGGACCAGTGCGGTGTCGACTTGGTCGGTGCTCAACCCTGCGGGGATGCTCGCCGGGAATCCAGCCACATCGGAATCGCCGACCAGAAGCCGCTGGGCGTAGTAGGCCACCAGACGGGAGCGGGCATCGGCGCCCAACTTGGCGACGGAATCCGGCTTGTCCTTGGCAAGTGTCGCGAAGTCGGTCAGCAACTTGTTGGCGAGGTCGTCCTTGGAGACGATGGCGCCCACGGTGGGAGTGGTGCTCGACGTCATGTAGACCTGCATCACGCCCAAACGCACTCCGTACTTCCAGAGCGAAAGCTGAGCGGTGTCCTTGCCCAGCGGCAACTGGATGGTGCAGTTGGTCCCGGTGCACACCAATTTTTCCTTGCCCGTACCCTTGGGGTTCCAAGAGATGGAATCGGGAACCACCGCCGTCGAGGTGCGCACGATGCTCACGGAAGGCAACGGTGCCGGTTCCGGTGCGGGAGGATCTTCCACCACCACCACACCATCGCAGGAGAACAGTCCCACCATGCCGGCCAGGGCTAGAACCACCCAGCGACGCCATGCTCCACCACGTCCGGAAACCACGGATTCGGTCCAAGATCGGGAGAATTGCCTCATGGTATCCACCTGTGCCTAGTTGTGTTCAAGATCCGCACATCGAGGCTTGAGTTGCCCGCATGCGCTCGGAGGGATCGGAATTGCAGAGGAAAAGTTAGTGACGTTCACCACTGCCACCTGCATCCAAAGCTAACCAACAAGGTCAGCATAGAAAGATCCTGGTGGCCAAAACCCGACAACCAAGCCCAGTTTCCGTGTACCAGGCTGTCCACGCGACCACCACTCGACCGACAAAACAAAATCGAAAAATCGGCATCCAAATGTGACCCGGCCAGCGAAGCGAAGCCGTAAACTGTCATGCAGATGCAGCCACGGCAAGCGAAGCGATGCCGCCCTTCGATACACTTCGCCTTCGGCGAAGCACTCAGGGACCGGCATCGTTCCATCTCCCAACCATTCATCCGACCAGCGAAGCGAAGTCGGGGAATCGGCAACACATCGTCTACTCAGCCAAGTGAACTAACCCGCAGATCGTGGATGCAGACGAAGCGAAAAGAGCCCTCCCGGACCCGAAGGCGTACGCGGCGGTACGTCGAGGGTCCGGGAGGGCTCTTTGAGCGAGTATGCGCCGCGAGATGCAGGTTAGCGCTTGATCCACTCCTTGTGGATTTCGGGAATGTCTTCAAGGAGCTGCACGGTCACCGGGCTGGTCGGCTTCAGGATGACGTCGTCCGGCTTGCCATGGTCGACGATCTTGCCCTGGTGCATGATGAACAATCGATCCGACACATAATAGGCCAAGCCGATGTCGTGGGTCACGAACACGATGGTCATCTGGAGCTCCTGCTTGAGCTTCATCAGATAGTCCAGGATGTTGGCGCGCACGCAGGCATCCACCATGGAGGTGGGTTCGTCGGCGATCAGGACCTTGGGCCGCAGGGCGAAGATGCGGGCCAGCAGCATGCGCTGCATCTGTCCGCCGGACAATTCGAATGGGTACTTCCCTTCGATGTCCTTGGGGGCCACGTTCACCGCCAACAGGCCGGCGTCCACGCGATCGGAAATTTCCTGCTGGGTGAGCTTCACCTTCTTGATCTTGAAGGCGTCTTCCAACTGGGAGCGGATCGTGAAGAACTGGTTGAAGCAGCTGAACGGATCCTGGAAGATGAACTGGACTTCGTCCCAGTGCGCCTTCTGGTCGACGATCTTGTGGCCTTCGTAGCTGAACTGACCTGTGGTGGGCTGGTAGAGGCCAAGCATGATCTTGGCCAGCACGCTCTTGCCGCAACCCGATCCACCCACGATGGAAACGATCTCGCCGTCTCCGATGTCGAAGGTGACGTCGTCGACAGCGGTAACCAACTTCTTGCCGTGACCGAACGTGCAGGTCACGTTCTTCGCCGAGAAGATCGGAGTGTCATTCGGCATAATCGCACCTCACGAGACGGTCGGCATGCATGCGGATCTCTTGTTTGTTCTGGGAGCACTCGGGCCGGGCGACCGGGCAACGCGCGGCAAAACGGCAACCCTTGATCTCCTTGGCCAGGCTGGGAGGCGCGCCCTCGATGGCGACAGGCTTCCGGTCCTTCTGGCCCGGCTCGGCGGAGAGCATCGCGCCCATCAGCGCCTTGGTGTAGGGGTGCCGCGGATCGAACACGACCTGCTCGGCCGTCCCCTTCTCCACGAATTCACCGGCGTACATGATGGCGATGTTGTTGGCCACATGCCGCAACAGGGGCAACTCGTGGGTGATGAAGATCATCGACTTGAAGATGCCCGCATCCAGAAGATCGAAGATCATCTTGATCACGACCTTCTGGGTGGACACGTCCAGCGCCGAGGTGGGCTCGTCGGCGATCACCATCTGCGGGTTGAGCAGGGTGGAGATGCCGATCACCGAGCGCTGGCGTTCGCCGGCGGTCAGCTGGATGGGATAGCTGTTGAGGACGCGCTCGGTGTCCTTGCCGAAGAACAGGGTGAACCGTTCCATCAGTCGCACGTAGGTTCCCGCCTTGTCGGCGCCCGACTCGTGGGCGGCGATGACGTCGGCGGCGATGTCCTTCACCTTGCGCGTGGGATTCAGCGCGTTGAAGGCGCCCTGCGGGATCATGCTCACCTTGCGGGAAAGCACGTTCTCGCGGATGTCGGTTTCCGACCGGTTCATCAGCGACTCGCCAGCCACCTTGACCTCACCGGCGGTGGGATAGAGAGGCGGAATGAACAGGCCCATCAGGCCGTTGACCAGGGTGGACTTGCCGCAGCCGGACTCGCCCGCGATGCCCAGGATCTCGCCGGGCTGCATGGTGAACGAGACGTCCGTGACCGCGTGGACCTTGGATCCGAAACGGGTGCGGTAGTGGAGGCTGAGGTTTTCCACCTCGAAGACGGTGTTGGTCATGACATCACTCCCGGCGCAGGCGGGGGTTGAATACCCCTTCCATCGAGGTGTTGATCAGGTATAGCGAAAACACGATCGTGGTGATCAGGATCGTGGAGGGGAAGATGCCCCACCAGATTCCGTCGCCCAGCGCGCCGTTGGCCTTGGCATCGTTCAGGATGATCCCCAGCGACTGGGTATCCATGGGTCCCAGGCCCAGCATGGAGATGGCCGATTCCGAAAGAATCCCGGAAGCGATCTGGATGATGAACACCATGAACACGTAGGATGCCAGGTATGGGAGGATGTGCTTGACCAGGATGGCGAAGGTGCCGTCCCCGTTGATCCGCGCCAGGGCGATGTGGTCGCGACTCTTGAGGGCAGCCGACTGGGCGCGCACCGCACGGGCCGACCAGGTCCAGCCGGTGGCACCGATGATCACGGCGATCAGGGTGAGCGAGCGCCCGTCCTTGAGCGAGGCGCTGATCAGGATGAGCACGATCAGCTGCGGGATCACGATGAACAGGTTGGTGGTCACCGAGAGGATATCGTCGATGATGCCGCCCTTGAAACCGCCGTAGATCCCGATCAGGGTGCCCACCGTGGTGGCGATGATGCCAGCCAGGAAGCCCACGTACAACGAGTTGCGAAGACCGTGCAGAAGGAGCGCCACGTAGTTGCGGCCCAGGTTGTCGGCCCCCAGCAGGAGTCCATCGCCGGGAGGCGCGTAGGAAGAGGCCACGCGATCCAGGCTCATGTTGGCGAAAAGGGGTCCCAGGAACGCCAGGAACAGGGTGCCGAGGAACAAGCCGATGCCGATGACGAACATCGGCGACTTGAGGAGGTTCTTGAGGATCTTCATGTCAGTTTCCTCCCATCTGGAGACCGGCCTTGACGCGCGGATCGAGGAAGGCGATCAGGATGTCGACGGTGAAGTTGGCGATCAGCACGCAGGTGGTGATGATCAGGGTCACGCCCTGGATCACCGGATAGTCGTTGAACTGGATCGCCGTCAGCATCGCCATGCCCAAGCCCGGGTAGGAAAAGATCATCTCGGTGATCAGGGCGCCGCCGACCATGGCGCCCAGCGACAGAGCCAATCCAGTCAATTGCGGAAGCATCGCGTTGCGGAACACGTACAGGAGGATGCGGGTTTCCTTGACCCCCAGCCACTTGGCGTACTTGATGTAGTCGGTGCCCAGTTCGTAGATGCCCATGGAGCGCATGCCGATGGCTTGGCCGCCCGCCGAGATCAGGAAGATTGAGAAGAACGGAAGCACATAGTGGTAGGCCGCCGAACCGAAGAACTCCAGGTTGAAGCCCGGCACGATGTCCGCGGCGAAGCCGCCCATCGCCGGGAACATGCCCCACTGCACAGCGAAGAAGTAGACCAGGAGCATACCGAAGACGAAGAACGGGACGGCGCTGAAGAGAAGCGCCATCGGGAAGAACACGCGGTCGAAGGTCCCGCGCTTGTAAGCCGCCAGGGCGCCCAGCAGGTTGCCGATGATCCATCCGAAGACGATCGTGGGCAACTGCAGGGCCACCGTCCAAGGGACCGCATCCCCCATCACCTCGGTGACCTTCTTTGGGTACTTCTGGAAGGAGCTTCCCAGATCCCCTTGGAGGGTCTTCCCGACGTAGGTGGTGAACTGCTCGACAATACCCTTCTTGACCGGCATCCGTTCCTTCACGCCCTGGGCGTTGGTCACGGAGTCGTACACCACTTCCCCCTTGTCGTCCAGCTTGGCCAAGCCGAACTCCTTGAGGAAGCTGACACGCTTGATCTCCTGCATGGCGGGGTCACCCCCGCTGTTTTGTCCCATGATGATGTCGACCGGGTCGGAACCCAACCGGGGAAGCGCGAAGTTGATGACCACGGCGACCAGGAAGGTCAGCAGGTACCAACCTGCACGCTGCAGGATGAACCGGAGCGTTGGATATTGCTTGAGCATGTCTCTCCCTTGGACGGTGTCCGAGGACTTACTTGGCGGCCGACTTGAGCTGCCAGAGTGTGTTGATGCCGGCGCTCACCCAGGGCAGCTGGGGAGGACCGTAGGAGTTCTTGGCGGTGGGCCAGTTGGTCCATGTCTTGTTGCTGAACTGGTAGAACTGCTCAGGCAGGTAGACCAACGGGATGGCCGGCTGGTCGTCCAGGAAGATGTTGTTCAGTTCCACGTAGGCCTTCTTGAGGGAGACGGAATCCGTCACCAGCGGGATGGCCTTCAGGAGGCTGTCGACCTTCTTGTTGTATTCCTTGGCCTTGGGATTGTTGTAGCGTCCCTGGTTCTCGTTCATGGACTTGCCGCACTCGACCCAGTTGCGGGAGCTCATGATGGCCTCGAAGCGGCTCCAAGGCAGCGACGGGGTGACGTTGGAAGCGGGCTTGTCCATGAGGATGTCGAAGTCGCCGTTGGGCTTGGCGGGCCAGTACTTGGAGGGATCGACGAACCCCTCGCGCACGTCGATGCCGGCTTCGCGCATGGCCTTGACGGCGATCTTGATCATGTTTTCCCAGTCGGACCATCCAGCGGGAGCCATGATGGAAAGGGTGGGAAGCTTCTTGCCGGCCTTGTCGGTGGTGTAGTCCAGCGAGCCGTCCGGCTTGAACACGGCCTTGTACCCGGCGTCGGCGAGGATCTTCTTGGCCGATTCCTTGCCCAGGGCCACCGCGTGGGCGGCGGAAGCGGCGGAATCGAAGTACTTGCCTTCCAGAACGGTGGGCATGATCAGACCGGGGTTGAGCTTGCCGGAGTATCCGGACACGGCCAATTCCGACACGTCGCCGTAGTTGATGGCGGCAGCCATGGCGCGACGGAAATTCTTGTCGTCCAGGGGCTTCTTGGTGACGTTCAGGACCAACATGGGGATGGCGCCGGGAACGTAGAAGGGCGCGGCGTCCAGCCAAGTGCCCACGCCGTCCTTGGCCTTGGTCCCGATGCGGGGGATGAAGGTCTGGGAGGCGTCGAGATCACCCTTCTGCAGGCCGATCGCGAAGGCGTCGTTGGACTTGTAGATGGGGTGGATGATGAACTTGGGAGCGGGCGCCTGGCCGTTGTGCAGGGCGGCGTTGCCCCAATAGTCGTCGCGGCGCTCCAGGATGATCTTCTCGTTGGAGTAGGCCTTGAGGTTGTAGGGGCCGCTCACCACGGGAACGGAATCGATCTTGAGCTTCTTGACGTTGGCGAGAGTGTCGCCGTGGGAAGCCAACAAGGCCTGGAACACGTGCGAGGGAACGATGCGGATGGCCTGCAGGAGGTCGAGGACCACCAGCGGGTTGTTGCGATCCTTCTTGTTGACCAGGAAGGTCAGGCGGTCGGCACCGTTGACCTTGGCGACCTTGATCTCGGAGATGAACTGCACGGCGAAGGCGGACGCCGCGTCGGGGTACTTGCGTCCCAGATCGAACACGAACTTGACGTCGTCGGCGGTGACGGGCTTGCCGTCCGACCACTTGGCCGCGGAGTTCAGATCCACCACCAGGGAATCGTTGTCCTTGGAAACCAGGGTTCCCAGGGCGGGTTCGATCTTGCCGGTGAGGGTGTTGTAGTTGAGGAGGGTCTCGTACATCAAGTTGAAGCGGTCGTTCACCGGCCAAGCGGGCTGCCAGGTTTCGGCCAGCGGGTTGAACGAGGAGGGGTCGCCCCACTGCGAGCCGGCCACGTACAGAGTCTGGCTGCGCGGGAAGGCGCCGCCTTCGTTTCCGCCGTTGGCGCCTTCGGGGGGCTTGCAACTGGAAAGGAGCGCGGTCGCAACGACCAACGACATTCCCAGGGAAATTTGGCTGGCTCTCATGAAAACCCTCATTTCTGCGTAAACTGGCGATACGACAGGTACTGGACCCAAAAGTCCGGGAGTGCGGAAATATAGATCAGACCCGTGAGTAGGGAACGACTTTGGCGAGAAACTTCTCACTGCACCCGAAGACGTTCGGAAGGATTCCGGATCCTGTTGGCTCCAAGTCCCTGAAGCGTTTCAAAACTAGGCTGACTCCGATCCCAGCCACCAGTTGGCACGCAGGAGACCCGCCACGGAAATCGCATCCGTGATGCGGCCATCCAAGGCCATGGCCACCGCCTCGGGTAAGGGCACGCGCAGGAGCTTCATGTCCCCTTCCGTGGACTCGCGATGCAGCTCGCCCTCGGCAAGTCCGCGAGCCAACCATAGGCTGGCCTCTTCATCGCACACGGAATTGGACGGATGCAGGAGTCCCAGCGGAATCCACTGGGTGGCGGCAAGTCCGGTTTCCTCCAACAGCTCGCGCTGCATCTCCACAAGCGGATCCACATCCATCCGCCCTCCCCCTTCGGGGATCTCCCAGGTCCATCGATCCAGCGGATACCGGTGCTGCCCCACCAAGGTCACCGTGCCGTCGTCGTGTAGCGGCACGCAACCCAAAGCGCGATTCTTGAAGTGGACCAGTCCATAGATCCCCTGCCTGCCGCTGGGGTCTTCCACCTCGTGGTGTTCCACCCGGATCCAGGGATTGTTGTAGGTGACCGCCCGCGAGGTTCTGATCCACGGTCCGATCTGGACGCGCTCCTCCCAGATGGATCCTTCCTTGGGGTCGGAGTCGTGGAGATGACCGGCCTGATCTCTGCTGGGCATGCGATCCTTCTTTACAGGAAATCCCGGTAATCGACGTCGGAAAAGATGTTGTCGCGGCTTTCCAGGGCAGCCAGCTCCTCCAACGGAACGGTTTGATTGTCGCGCAGGATCTCGTAGAGCCGGTTGAAGGCCACCAGGTGCTCCCTGGTACGGGCCACGGCGTATTCCACGGAGGTTCCCGTGCGCATGATGAAGGCCCAGTCGGAACTCTGGGCCAAGTACAGCTCGCGGGCCATCTGGTCCAGGGCGCGCTTGTAGTCTCCCCATGCGTCGGGGTAGCGACGCGCCATTTCCACCATGCGGTCGGCAGCGGCGTGCAGGTGTGGATAGATCCAGTCGTTCGTGGGGTTCACCCACACGTCGGCGTAGCCCAGGTGTCCCCATGTGCTGAAGGCCGGCTGCTGGCGCTGGTTCACCGGATGGGCCTCCAGGTAGTCGGAGGGCCGGATGGGGACCAGGTCGTCCTGGTCGAAATGGATCTTCTTGAAGACGTAGTAGAGGAACTCGGGGCCTTCGTACCACCAGTGGCCGTAGAGTTCGGCGTCGTACGGAGCCACGATCAGCGGAGGCCGGTCCATGAAGCGCGAAAGCCAATCCACCTGCTTGCGGCGGTTGTTCACGAAATCTTCCGCGTGCACCGCGGTCTTGGCGAAGGCCTTGGCGGGATCGTAGGGTTCCTGGGCCACGCCCTTGCCGGTGATGCGGTAGTACTTGAAGCCCGTGTTGGTGCGCAATCCCGGGATGTGCTGGAAATCGTGGAGGTATTCCTCGTCCAGGTCGAAACCGATGTCGCGGTAGAATTCGCGGTAGTCGGGATCTCCGGGGTATCCGGTCTCCGCCGACCACACCGCGCGGCTGGTCTCGGGGTCCCGGGCGAAGCAGGCCGGCCCCGCTCCCGTGATGGTGGGCGCGTACACGCCAAAGCGCGGAGGCGGCTGCCCGAAGAGGATGCCGTGGGTGTCGGTGAAGAAGTATCCGATGCCGGCGGCGGCCAATTCCTGTTCAAGGCCCTCGTAGTATCCGCATTCCGCCAGCCAGATGCCGTTGGGATTGCGTCCGAAATGGCGTTTGTGGGCACGCACGCCCTGGCGGATCTGGGCGCGTATCGCGGCCGGATTCTGTCGCAAGGCGGGCAGGAAGCCGTGGGTGGCGTTGCAGGTGACGATCTCGAGGTTTCCCCGGTCCTGCCAATGGCGGAAACCGCCCAGCAGGTCGCCTCCGTACCACTCCCCGAAGAACCGTCGGCACCAGGTGAACTTGTCGTGGTACATCCGGGCAAGCGACTGGAAGCGCGGCACGTACTGGGTGCGCCGCAGCTCCTTCTCCGAAAGCGCGATCAGATGGTCCAGATGCTCCAGGTAGCGCTGGCGCAGGAGCGGATCGGCGAGCATCTCGGCCAGGGGCGGGGTGATTGACATGGCCAGGCGAAAGCGCACACCCTCCGCGTCCAGGCGGTTGAATACGTCCAGAAGCGGGATGTAGGTCTCGGTGATGGCCTCGAAAAGCCAATCCTCCTCGAGGTGCCGGGCGTTCTCTGGGTGGCGGACAAACGGCAGATGGGCGTGCAGGAGCAGCCCCAGGTATCCCTTCGCCACGCGTCAGTCTGTCCAGCGCCGGGCGGCGGGCTTCGCCTCGCGGACCTGGTCGCCGTCGCGATCCACCGCGCGCACGTCCATCTTCAGTTCGGTTCCGTGCGAGAATGGGAACTTGACGCGGAAGGTGCCATCCGGATTCAGTTGCAAGGGACGTCCCATGAGAGTCACCTGGGCATCCGGTTCGGTGGCGCCGTAGAGGACAAGCTCCGTCTCCACCCACAGCCAGAAGTCCTTCTGGCGGTTCTTGGGAGGCTGGAACTCCCCGGAGGAGAGCCCCGACCAATGGACCTGGGATCCCACCGAGGTATTGCTCCAACTGGAGGGCAGCTGGAGGAATTCGGCGGAATTGGGAGCCCACGAGCTGGGCGCGAGCTCCATGCGCCCCATCCCCGATCCCCACGAGGTGAGCCAGGCGGCCCCGCCCATCAGGTGCGAACCCGCGCTGCGTTCGCGCAGCTTGCGGATGAGATCCTGGATGCCCTCGCCGTCGCCCAATCCGGCGGCGGCGCGGAAGAGCTCCTCGGAAGCGATGGAGATCCACTCCTCCTGGCTGCCCACCTGGGCCATGCCGGGCTCGAAACCCACCGGCTGGGAGCGGGCCACGCCTCTCCATTCGCCTTGCGGGGTGATCCAGCCGTATTCGAAGGTGTACACGCGCCCCTGGTAGGGAAGCTTGGCGTACCAGGAACGGGCGAAGGGAGCCACTTCGATGTCCAATGCGACCGGCGCGTTGGTGCCGTCGAAGTACAGCCCCGTGGTGTCGAAACCACGCAACCGCAGCATTCCCTCGCTGGTGGGCATGGACTGACGGGTCTCGGGAGAGACTTCCCAGTAGAGGTGGGTCCACTCGGGATCCTTGGGGATCGCGACCAGGCGATCCAGCCCGTATTCACCGGGAAGTTCGCCGGACAGGAGGGCGGATTTTGCCTGTCCCGTCTTGACGGGGCGGGTCGGCTTGGCCTTGCGCTGCGCCAGCGGCGCCACGGCGGGCACCTTGGTGGTGGCCTTGGAGCGGGTCAGGCGCGATGCCTTGACCTCGACCGCGGGGACGGATTTCGACACCGAAGCCTTGCTCGCGACGACCTTGGAAGCAGACGCCTTGGCGGCAGGCTGCTTGGCGGGCACGGTGGAAGCGGGTTTCGCGGCGACCGTGACAGGAACTTTCGCGACGGATTTCGAAGCGGGCTTCGCCGTCGCCTTCGCAGGCGCCTTGGAAACGGGCTTGGAAGCCTTGGTCCGGGAATCAGCTGTCGCGGCAAGCTTGTGCTGCGTCGGCCTGTTTTCCCCGACCACCTTCTTGGTGGCCGAGGCGCGGTTTGATTTTGCAGGGCTCGGCGCCATCGACGTCTCCTCGAAAAGGGATCACCTGCGGGTTCTGAAGGACTTCCCCCAGGAACTGGCTCCAGTAACGCTAACATACAACCGAACGAAGGTTTCCTTCAACGCGGGCCCTCCGTTGTCCACGTCATTTTGCCCTACTTGGAGCGAAAGATCAAGGGTTCCCGAATTTCCAAGAGGCATGCCCATGCCCGTGGTGCCAGCGATTGTCACGACTTCGCCGGGACCGCCGAACCCGCCCATGGCACCGGCGCGGAAGGACAGGCGCCGCCAATAATCGTCGTAGCGGTCGGCGGAACCCTCCCGCTGCCACCCGATTCCACCCTGGTGCTGGCGCGAAGCCCCGGACTCGATCCCCTCCCAGGAGGTGGTCTGGTAGGATCCCACCAGCGCATGCCGGCCATGGAATCTCCAGCCCAGCGCTGTGCCGATGGACTGGGCGGGGGTGACGCTGGTGGTGGTGGGAGCCGGAAACTCGTGGTTGGTGGCGCCACGGCTGGAGGTCACCTCCACGTCGCCTGCGAAATCCATCCAGACGCCCACATCGAGATTCGATCTGGTGAAATAGGCGGATGCAGTCCAGTAGTCGCCCCAGAACTTGTGGCGCACGGTATCGCGCAACTTCAGCGAGGATGCCTCGTCCGAAGCCTGGAAGGTCTCCATGCGCAGGATCCGGTCCGTCCCCAGCACCCGGTGGTAGGTCGCTCCCAGCGACAGGCCGCGGGCCCAGGGGATGGCGTAGGCGTAGCCCAGGTCGCCCTGGAAACTTCCACCCTCCCCGGAAAGGCTCACCATGGAGTCGGAGGACATCCAGTCCATCGCCCGCTGGTAGCGCTGCCAGTAACCGAGCCCCACGTGTCCGAACCGCCCCATGGGAATGGACAGGCTCACCCGCGGAAGGACCGCGGTGCTCACGGTGTTCTGGGTCTTGTCGTCGTCGATGGTGACCAATCCCGGCGCCACTTGGACTTCGAAAGCGGTGAGGGTGGCGAAGGCCGACCTGGCTTCCAGACGCGGATCCCAGGAGCGATCGGTGCGCAAGGCCGCGCCGGCCTCGCCCATGGCCCGAGAGGGACCATCGGCGCTGGAGGTTTCCAGGCCCCATCCCAGGATGGCCCGGGGGCTCTGGGCGGAAGCGACGGCACAGGTGGCGAGAATCAGGGAATACAGGGCGCGCATCAGATGTTTCCTCCGTCGCGAGGACGAACCAGGACACGGATGGAATCGATCCATTGGCTGGGAGACGAGCTATGGGCGGTCCAGAGATCCAAGCCATAGACGTTCCCGCCCACGGGAACGATGTCCAGGACCACCTTGCGAGCCTTCTGTTGGATCACTTGGGAAAGCGCCGAGCGGATTTCCAATTCCACCCGGTTGGAACCTGCCCCCAGAGTGGCGCCGGAACGCCATCCCAAAGAATCGCTTTGGGAGTCGGGGTTGTAGGTCGCGTACAGGCGGGTCCACTTGACCCGGAGCTTGGCGCCACCGTGGCCAGAGCCCTCCGAACGGATGGCTACCCGCAAGTTGTTCAGGACCGGGAACTCCGCATGGTCGGGCTGGTCCAATCGCAACCAGAAATGGGTTTGCAGATAATCGCCGAACTTGTTGTTGACGTAGGCGAGGTGAACGCCATTCTTCTGCGGCTCGCTCCCGGTCAGCACGGAACAGTCGGCCAGGATGTCCGCGACCAGGGTGGTGCAACGCACTCCCACGGAGCTTCCTGCCTCGCTTTCGGTGAGAACGGAGCTGGGCATCCCCAGGGTGTGTTCCAGGGTCAGGCTCGAGGAATCCTCCCGTTCCACCACCCGGGCCACCACCTGCATGCGGGCGCTGGTCGGATTGGACACGAGTTTGTCGAATCCCAAGGAGGCCCGTGCCTGGAGAACATGATAGGAGTGGTCCAATTCCGGAGTGGACACGTCCGATGGAACCTGGCGGTGCAACGAGGACCGGATGGCGTCTCCATCCAGCTCCAAGCGGACCCGGCGCCCCGAACCGGCCCACCATCCGATGACATCCGAGGATGCTCCGGACGCCCGCATCTGCACCGATCGCGTCGCGGTCTGATTCAGCCAGGTTCCCACGGTCAAGGACGGCAGGGAATCGATTCGGATGGAGGGCTGCTGGAGGAACCGCACCAAGCTGGGCTGGGCTGCGGAAACCACCTGGGGATCCAGGATCACGGCAAGCCAACCGCGATCGGATGCCGAGGTGGCCAGGATCGAATCGCTCACCGAGGCAGGAAGCGGGATGGAATGCATTCCATCTGCATCGGAAGTGGGATTCACCACAGTGTCCAGCACCACCCGCAAGCCGGGAAGGCCCGACGGCTCCACACCCATGAACACAGCCGGAAGCGAGGCGCCAGCGCCTTTGGCCAGGACCATCCTCAGGCGCAGGCGGGGTGCCCAGGTGGCATCCGAGACGGTGAAGTCCAGCGATTTGAGGGGGTTTGTCCGCAAGCCGTCCGGCCCGCCCCAGGCGGAGGGAGTGCGCAGATCGAAGCCCAGAACCGTCCGGATGGAATCCGAACCGACGGTTCCCGCCACCAGGATCCCCATGCCGGGCAGGGATGGGTAGCCCTCGGGCGAAAGCGCCTCCACGGAACGCGTGGAGGCGGCAAGGGTGGCGTTGGACCGAGCGGAGACGGTTTCTCCCTGGGCATCCAGGAATGCCCCTCCGGCGTAGTTGCTGGAATCTGAGAATCCGCACCCGGCGAGCATTGACGCCGAGAGAAGCGCGACCGAAATCCTTGGATTCACTGGAACCTTTCCGTTCGATGGGAAGAAGGCCCAAGATACCTTGGACGACAGGGAATGACTACTCCGAGACTCCCCTTCTTCCAGAAAACCACCCCCTTTTGCGAGTCTGTGGTATGTTTCCGTACCCTTCTCGCCCATTCTCGCCCATTTTGGAGTCACTCGATTGAGCAAGAAACTGGTCATCGCCGAAAAACCCTCCGTCGCTCGCGACATCGCCCGTGCCTTGGGAGGCTTCTCCGCCCGTGGCAAGGTGTTCGAGCGCAACGATCTGATCATCTGCTCCGCGGCCGGCCACCTGGTGGAACTGTGCATGCCGGAGGACCTGGACAAGAAGAAGTACGGCTTCTGGCGTCTGGACGCCCTTCCCATCGTGCCGGGGAGCTTTCCTCTCAAGGCATCCAAGGACGACGCGAAATTCCGTGCTCGGCGCAAGAAGACCAAGGAAGAGGAAGAGGACGAGGGCGGCTCCGAGCTTCTGGACATCATCGAGAAGGAAGCCAAGCGCAAGGACGTGACCGGCCTGATCAACGCCTGCGACGCGGGTCGCGAGGGCGAGCTGATCTTCACCTACATCGTGAAGTTCCTGGGTGTGGACAAGCCCGCTCAGCGGCTGTGGTTGCAATCCATGACCCAGACGGCCATCAAGGAAGGCTTCCAGAACCTCCTTCCCACCGCCCAGAAGGCGGGACTCGCCGACGCCGCCATGTGCCGCTCGGAATCCGATTGGCTGGTGGGGATCAACGCAACCCGCGCCTTCACGGTGCGCCTGTTCGGTCGCGCGGGCAAGGAAACCGCGAACCTGGGACGTGTCCAGACCCCCACCCTGGCCATCCTGGTGGGACGGGAACGGGAAATCGCCAATTTCAAGCCTCGGCCCTTCTGGACGGCCAAGGGGATCTTCGAGACCGGTGGCGAGACCTACGAAGGCATGTGGATCCGCGAGGACTTCAGGAAGGGGGACGACCCCGACGACCGCGCCGACCGCATCTGGGAAAAAGCTCTTGCCGACAGCATCCGGGAGCGCTGCAAGGGCAAACCCGCGAAGGCCACCGACAAGACCCGCGAAAGCCGCGAGGCGCCTCCCACCCTGTTCGATCTCACCACCCTGCAGCGCGAGGCCAACAAGCGTTTCGGGTACTCCGCCCGCACCACATTGCAGGCGGCCCAAGCCCTCTACGAGCGCCACAAGGTGCTCACCTACCCCCGTACCGACTCCAAGTGCCTGCCGGAAGACTATCCTCCCGAAGTCCAACGGATCCTGGGGCAGCTGGTGAGCCCCTACAAGCAGCTTGCGGCGAAGATCACCGACCCCACTCGCGCCGTGAACGCCAAGAAGATCTTCGACAACGCCAAGATCTCCGACCACTTCGCCATCGTTCCCACCGGTGAAGTCCCGTCCAGCGCGCTTTCGGCGGTGGAATCCAAGATCTACGACCTGGTGGTGCGACGCTTCCTGGCCGCGTTCCTGGATACGGCCATCTGGAAGATCGTGGAGCGCACGACCCGTGTGGGAGAAGACGCATTCCGCGCCACCGCCAAGGTCCTGTCCGTGGCCGGGTGGCGCGAGGCCTTCGGGAAGGAAGAGGAGGAGGACGCGGAGATCGGCATCGCCTCCCGTCTCCCAGGACTGGGAGGAGCGTTGGATCGCGTGCTGACCGAGACGGTCCTTCTGGATGCCTTCGAGACCAAGCCTCCCGCCCGCTACAACGACGCCACCCTGCTGGGGGCCATGGAAAACGCCGGCAAGCTCCTGGACGACGAGGAATTGGCCGAGGCCATGAAGGAACGCGGCCTGGGAACCCCCGCCACCCGCGCCGAGACCATCGAGAAGCTGGTGAGCGCCCGCTACGTGACCCGCGATCGGAAGGACCTGGTCCCCACCGCCAAGGCCATGCAGCTGGTGCACCTGCTCGAGGCCATCCCGGTGCCGGAACTGGTCTCCCCCAGCCTCACCGGCGAATGGGAGCACAAGCTCCTGGAGATGGAGAAGGGCCGCATCCGCCGCGAAGCCTTCATGAAGGAGATCGGGACCTTCACCGAATCCATCGTGCAGAAGGCCAAGGCCTTCGACCACGAGACGGGGTTCGAGGAGAGCGAACCCTTCGGGAAGTGCCCGGTGTGCCAGAAGCCAGTGAAGGAGAAGCTCAAGGCCTACGAATGCACGGGTTGCGACTTCAAGCTCTACAAGACCCTCAGCCAGCGGATGATCACGCGAGCGGAAGCCGAACAGCTCCTGGAAACCCGCGAGATCGGCCCCTTGGACGGATTCTTCAGCTTCAAGACCCGCAAGACCTTCTCCGCCCGGGTGAAGCTCACCGACGAGTGGAAGACGGAATTCGTCTTCGAGGAGCGCGCATCCGGCCCCGACGCGGCCCCCAGCCAGGGCGGTCCAACGGACCTGTCCATCGGTTCGCTCCATCCGGAGTTCCCCTGCCCCAAGTGCCAGGGCCCCACCAAGCTGCGCAAGGGCCGCTTCGGTCCGTTCCTTTCCTGCCCGCGCTATCCGGAATGCGACGGCATCGTGAACTTCCGCATCGTGGAAGGAGCCATCGTTCCCCGCGTCCCGCGCAAGAAGAAGGAGGAGTGAGCATGGACACCGTCGCCTGGCAAGGACGTTGGCTGGAAGTGGTCAACCGCGACGGATGGGAGTTCGTGCGCCGCCGCCGCGCCACCGGCGTGGTGGGGGTCATCGCGGCCACCCCGCAGGGCGAACTGCTCCTGGTCCGCCAGCACCGCCGCCCCGTGGGCGTGGAGACCATCGAGTTGCCTGCCGGATTGGTGGGCGACGAAGGCGCCGAGGAAGACCCCTTGGTGGCCGCCGGACGCGAACTGGAGGAAGAAACCGGATGGAAGGCGGGCAAGCTCACCTTCCTTTGCCGGGCTCCTTCGTCGGCCGGACTCACCAGCGAGACGTTGCAGCTGGTCCTGGCGGAAGACCTGGTGCGCACGGGCGACGGAGGCGGGATTCCCGGCGAAGAGAACATCCGGGTGGAGGCCATTCCCTTGACCCAAGCGGCCTCCTGGCTTTCCGAGAGGATCGCCCAGGGCTCCCTGGTGGACGCGAAGATCTGGGCTGCCCTGTGGTTTTTGGGGGTTCCCCGGACCTGATCGGTCGTTTCCCGGCGGGAAACGATCTACGGAACGGCCTGTGAAAACGGTTGATTTCCCGATGGCACGGGTGGGATCATCTAGGCCATAGGAGAGTCCATGAGCTCTATTGCCCCTTTCACGGGACTTCGATACGATTCGACGCGAACCGGACAAGATCTGGTGGGGATGGTCTGCCCTCCGTTGTTCACACTGGGGCCCGCCCGACGCAAGGCGCTCTTCCAACGGCATCCATGGAACTGGATCCGCGTGGAGACGGGATCGGAAGACCCGGACCTGGAGCCCGATCCGGATCATCCGGACCGATCCGCCCAGATCGTCTCCGCTTGGCGCAAGGAAGGCATCCTTTCGATCGATCCTCCGTCGTTCTACCCTTGCTCGGAGAAATTCACCGCCACCGTTGGCGGCATCGACGACCGCTTCGAACGCAGGGGCTTCCTCGCCTCGGTGGATCCGTCCTCCGTCGGGGGGCTGTCCCGGCAAGCGCCGTTCGGCGTCCGGCGTCCGGACGTGGTGCTGCACGAGATCCCCACTTCCGATCTGATCGAACTCGGATTGTGGTCGAGCCCGGTGGTTTCGAGGTTCCTGGACGACGAATCCGTGGAACGGACCCTGCACCGCCTGGACGACCCGAAAACGATCCGACGCATCCAGGAGACGCTCTCCGCGTCGCGATTGGTCCACCTGGAAGGCTCGTCGATGGGCACGGGGCCGCTTCTCTGCTACCTGGTGTCGGTGGACGACCCCGGTCTGCTGCTGCCCCCCATCCACAGGATCTATCGGGAGCTGGCCGTTTCCGTGGAACGTTTCCAGCAAGCGCTTTCCGGACTCTTCGAGATCGAGGAACTGCCGTACCTGGGAGCCGACGGCGCGGAGGCCCTGCTGGCCACCGTCAAGGACACCCACCACGGCTTCGTGTTCCGCTGGCGAAACTCCGATTCCATGATCTTCGCCAAGGCTCCTCTGGGATGCTTCGGCAGCTTCGCGGGCCTGGACGCCCCCCTTTCCCGTCTGGATGCCAGTATCCTGGAAATGGTGGTGGAAAGCCGTGTGCTGGGACTTCCGGAGCCATCCAAGCGCATGGTGGCTTCCATCGCCGAATCCACCGAAGGCCACTTGGCGATGGATTTCCTGGATTCCGATCCCCACAGCTCGCTCGCGGTGCTCGCCAATCCACCCAGCGCCCGCGCGTGGTTCGAGCTGGCCGCAGTCCCCCACCCCCCGCGAGTACGGCCCATGCTCTTCCCCACGATCTGCTCGGGCCTGGTGGCGCTACCCCCCGCCTGACACCCTTTCCGGAACGACGGGATCCGTCAAGCCCCACCACGGCTACCAGCCGTGGTGCTCCACCGAACTCCGCTGAGCGAAGCGATTTGCGGAGTGACACACCACGGCTACCAGCCGTGGTATTCCAGATAGTGCTGGGCGTCCAATGCCGCCACGCATCCCGAACCCGCGCTGGTGATCGCCTGCTTGTAGGTGGTGTCCTGCAGGTCGCCCGCCGCGAACACGCCCGGCACGGACGTTTTCTGACTGCGACCCTGGCACTTGACGTAGCCCTTCTCGTCGAGTTCCACCTGGTCGGCGAACAGCTCGGTGTTTGGCTTGTGGCCGATGGCCACGAAGGCGCCGTCCACATCCAAGGTGCGAAGCTCGCCGGACTTGGCGTTCTTCAGGCGGATGGACTTCAGGAGCTTGCCGTCGCCGAGGAATTCGTCGATCGTGTACGGGGTCACCAGCTCGATCTTGGGGTTGGTCTTGGCACGGTCCACCATGATCCTCGAGGCGCGGAACTCGTCGCGGCGGTGGATCAGGTACACCTTGCTCGCGAAGTTGGTCAGGAAGTTGGCTTCCTCCATGGCGCTGTCGCCGCCGCCGATCACCGCCACGGTGAGCTTCTTGTAGAAGGCGCCGTCGCAGGTGGCGCAGGTGCTGATGCCCTTGCCGTAGAGGTACTCCTCCTCGGAGGGGATCCCCACTTTCACCGAGCTCGCTCCGGTGGCCAGGATGACCGTACGGGCCTCGTGGAGGACATCCCCCACCCAGACCTTCTTGACCTCTCCGGAAAGATCCAGCTTGGAGGCGTTTTCCGTGATGAACCGGGTCCCGAACTTCTGGGCCTGCTCGCGCATCTTCATCATCAGATCCGGCCCCATCACCCCTTCCGGGAACCCCGGGAAGTTCTCCACTTCGGTAGTGGTCATCAGGAGTCCCAGCGGCTGCCATCCTTCGATGCACAGGGGCTGAAGGTTCGCCCGGGCGGCGTAGAGGGATGCGGTGAGGCCGGCTGGTCCGGATCCAACGACGATGACGCGTTCCATGGTGTCTCCTATGAGGTTTCCGCAGGTTCCGTTGTCTGTGGCCGTAAGGTAAAATAGGCCTTTCCACCCGCCCACGGATGCCTAGGTTTGCTTCGTTCCCCGGAGGATCCGTTCGCAGCCGTTCGCAAGCAAAGGACCATATCCCGTGGAAGACCAGACCGCCACCATCCCCGTCGCCAAACCCGCCGCTCCCGGAGTGGACAAGACCGCCCTGGTCCTGATCACCTTGTTCCTGGGAGGAGTCGGCGGACACAAGTTCTTCCTTCGCAAGTACTTCCAGGGACTGCTCTATGCGCTGTTCTGCTGGACGTTGATCCCTGGCCTGATCTCCCTGGTGGAACTGGTGGTCTACCTGAGCAAGTCGCAATCCGAAATCGACGCGCGCTATCCCGGAGTGAAGGGAAATCCCGCGGCAGTCGCCCTGGCCCTGGGTGGAGGATCCATGCTGCTGGTCGTGGCCGGCATCGTGGCCGCCCTGGCCATCCCGCGTTTCCTGGGTGCCACCGACAAGGCGAAGGCATCCGAATGCAAACCCGTCCTCAAGCAGATCGCCACGCTGGAGGAAGTGTTCTACCAGGAACACGAGCATTACACCACCAACATCGACAGCCTCGGCTTCGAACCTCCGGAAAACGCCAGCTTCGAATACCGCATCGAAGTGGATTCCCCGGACCGCTTCCATGCCAAGGCCACCCTGTTGCGCGCCTTGGGCAAGGCCCAGCCCGGCGAAGAGGTCATCTACACCTTGGACAACGGGCTGGAGGCCAAGGGAGAGCTGGGCAAGCTTCTGACCGCTCCCTCGCGCACGTTCCACCACCACGACGACTGATCGCTCCCAGGGGGGCACTGCTCCCCGCCGCGAGCCCGACCGCTCGCGAATGCCTTCGAAGAACTATTTGTAAATACCTTACATGTCCATTCCGGATTCCCAGAATTACAACGCCACGATCGTCGCGCGCATCGACTACACCCCGAGCCTGCGCACCTACTACATCCAGCCGGACGAAGCCTTCGAGCCCTACCAGGCCGGACAGTACGTGACCTTGGGCCTGGAATCCTCCGTCCCCCGTTCGGGCGACGTCCTTCCCGAGGCCAGGCCTCCGCAGGAAGGCAAGATGGTCCTGCGCGCCTATTCCATCGCCTCGGCCGGTTTCGAGAACGAGGTCCTCCAGTTCTACGTGGCCCACGTGCCGACAGGTACTCTCACCCCACGGCTCTGGAGCCTGGAGCCCGGCGATCGCATCCAGCTGGGGCGGCGCATCACCGGAAACTTCACTCTGGAGAACGCCCTCGCCAAGACCATCGTGATGGTGGGCACCGGGACCGGCATCGCGCCGTTCCTGGCCATGGTGCGCCAGCACGCGGCGGTGCGACCGGACATCCGGTTCGTGCTGTTGCATGGAGCCACCCGCCGTGCGGAACTGGGCCACCACGGCGAATTCCGCGCCCTGGCGCACGCGCTTCCCAACTTCGTCTACCTGCCGGCCATCTCTCGTCCGCACCTGGATCCACTGTGGAAGGGGCAAGTGGGCCGTTTGACCGTCTACTTCCAGGAACAGGGGCGGTTGCTCGCCGAAATGGCCCGCGTGCATCTGGATCCTGCCAAGACGGACGTGTACCTGTGCGGAAGCCCGGGAATGGTGCGGGACATCTCGGCCATCCTCGAGCCTTTCGGATACCAGAAATGGACGCGGGCCAATCCGGGTGCGCTGCACGTGGAGGAATACTGGAAAGACAAGGAATAACTCCCCTGGCGGGCTGGTGGACTCCCGAGCGGATGTCCACCCGGTTGCGTCTGGACGACACGGCATGGACACCGGACGGTCGCCCCGTCTGGCTTGAAGGTCGTTCCGACCGGTCCACCCTGATGCGCCTGGAACCCTCCGGGTCCACCACCGATCTGACTCCGGAAGTCTCGGTGCGCGCCGGTGTGGGATATGGCGGAGGAGATTTCACGCTGTCCGGTGCGGATCTCTTTTTCGTGCCGCGCGGCGGAGCCTTGGCACGTGCCCGCGAGGGCAGGTCCACCCACCCCATCCTTCCGCGCTTCGGCGCGGTGGCCTCGCCTGCCCCCAGTCCGGATGGTGCCTGGGTCCTCTACGTGCACAGCTTGGACGAGGTGGACGTGCTCGCCTTGGCCCCGACCGACGGAAGCCGTTGGCCGGTCGATCTGGTGCGTGGATCCGACTTCTACATGCAGCCCACCTGGCACCCGGATGGTCGTCGCATCGCCTGGGTGGAGTGGGACCATCCCCGCATGCCTTGGGACGGCGCACGTCTGATGGTGGCGGAGTTGGACCTCTCCCTGGGAAGGATCGTTTCCCGCCACCAGGTGGCGGGTGGCGACGATCGGCCGGTCCTGCAACCCGTCTGGTCGCCGGACGGGCTGCACCTCGCCTGGGTGGAAAGCGACGGAGATACCTACCGGCTGCGGGTCCTGTCCGAGGGCGATCGGGAGCCTTGCACCCTGTTCGTCTCCGACGGTCTCCTGCCTCCGGCCTGGGTCCAGGGAGTGCGCGTTCTCGCCTGGAACGGCTCGCGCCGGCTTTGGGCGCTGGATTCCCGGCAGGGAATCGGACGGATCCTGGACCTGGGGCTGGATTCACCTCCCCGCGAGATCGATCCGGGACCCTACCGGTCGTTCTCCCAGATCGCCGGCCACCCCGACGGCGAACAATTCCTGGCGATCGCCTCCGCGTCCGACCTGCCCGAACGGGTGGTGCGCTGGGACGGTTCCTGGCACGAAATCGCCCTTTCCTTTCCCTCCACCGGAGGCCATCTCCCCCAGTCCAGCCCGGTGAGCTGGCTGGACGACGGCCAGGTGGTGCACGGCATGCTGTTCACTCCCAGAGACCTTGTCCGCCCCCCGGCGGGATGGCCTCTCCTGGTGAACGTGCACGGAGGCCCCACCTCCGCCCGCGGGGCCTCCTTCTCCCCCGACACATGCTTCTTCACGGATCGTGGATGGGCGGTGCTGGAGGTCAACTACCGCGGATCCACCGGCTACGGCGAGCGCTACCGACAGGCGCTGGCCGGACGCTGGGGAGAGCTGGACACCCGCGACTGCAGCCAGGGCGCGCGGGCCATGATCGACCAGGGGGTGGCCGATCCATCCCGCATGGCCATAAAGGGAGGGTCTTCCGGCGGCTTCACCGTGCTGAACGTCCTTGCCGAACACCCGGGGCTATTCCGGGCGGGGATCTCCAACTACGGCGTGACGGATCTTGTCCAATTGGAACTGACCACGCACAAGTTCGAATCCCGCTACCTCCATTCCCTGGTGGGTCCGTATCCCGAACGGACCGACCTCTACCACGCGCGCAGTCCCGTCCACCGCGGCGCGTCCATCCGCGATCCCCTGGCCGTGTTCCAAGGCGCCGACGACAAGGTCGTGCCTCCGGACCAGGCCGAAAGGATCGTGGAAGCCCTCCGATCGGCGGGGGTCCCCCACCACTACCGCGTCTTCGAGGGGGAAGGCCACGGATGGAGAAGGTCCGAGACCATCCAGGCGTACTACCACGACATCGAAGCGTTCCTCAACCAACACGTCTCCTGACATCGCGAATCCCCCGTCGTGCCGGACGGCACACGGGCGGGATCTACAGAAAGCATCCATGCGTTTTTCCGACCTCCATCTGGCCCAACCCCTCCTCCGCTCCCTGGAGCAGGAGGGTTACGAGCGGCCCACCCCCATCCAATCCCGCGCGATCCCCCCGGTCCTGGAGGGCCGCGACGTGCTGGGCATCGCCCAGACCGGAACCGGCAAGACCGCCGCCTTCGCGCTGCCCATCCTGCACCGCCTGGAAACCACTCCGGTCCCTCCCGGCACCCGCCGCATCCCCCGCGTCCTGGTGGTCGCCCCCACCCGCGAGCTGGCCGCCCAGATCGGCGACAGCTTCCGCACCTATGGACGGAATCTGCACTTCCGCACCTCGGTCGTCTTCGGAGGCGTGGGACAGCGTCCGCAGGAAGACGACCTGCGCCGCGGCGTGGACATCCTGGTGGCCTGCCCGGGACGCCTGCTGGACCTGATCGGCCAGCGGGTGGCCGATCTTTCCGGAGTGGAAACCCTGGTCCTGGACGAAGCCGACCGCATGATGGACATGGGCTTCCTGCCCGACATCAAGCGGATCATCAAGCAGGTGCCCGGCAAGCGCCAGACGCTGTTCTTCTCGGCGACCATGCCCCCGGAGATCCGCGAGCTGGCCGACGGGCTCCTGGACGACCCCATCACCGTCGCCGTGGCGCCGGCCGCCACCGCCGCGGAGACCGTGGACCAGTCCATGGCCAGCGTGGAGAAGGACGGCAAGCCCGCCCTCCTGGAAAACCTCCTTGCCGACGTCGAAGGTCGCGCCCTGGTGTTCACGCGCACCAAGCACGGCGCCGACCGCGTCTGCAAGCGCCTGGACAAGGCGGGCATCCGCGCCATGGCCATCCACGGCGACAAGAGCCAGGGAGCCCGGACCAAGGCGCTGGACGGCTTCCGCGACGGGTCCCTGCCCGTGCTGGTGGCCTCCGACATCGCAGCTCGCGGCCTGGACATCGACGAGATCCGTCTGGTGGTGAACTACGACATCCCCGCCGACCCGGACACCTACGTCCACCGCATCGGCCGCACGGGACGCGCGGGCGCCACCGGACGGGCGATCACCTTCGTGACCTCCGAGGACTCCGAAGCCCTCCGGGACATCGAGAAGCGCATCGGACGCCCCGTGCCCTGGCTTCCCGGCCACGAAGGCTCCATGGGCGCGGTCCGGCGCCCCCAGGAAGCCAAGGCCAAGCCGCAGCCCCGGGGCGAGCGCAAGGACGGCCGGTCCGGCCAGAGCGCTTCCAAGCGCACGGCAGGCGGCGAATCCTCCCGCGGCTCCAACGCGGGCCGCTCCGGCGGAAATCGCGGTTCGGAGCGTTCCTCCGACCGCACCTCGGGACGATCCTCCGAACGGGGCGCCACCCAGGAAGGCGGCAACGGCGCACGACGCCGTCGCAACTGCGGTCGCGGCGAACGCGACTCCCGCTCGGGACAGGGCGGCTCCCGGAATCCCGCCTCCGCCACGGAATCCCCCAAGACCGGTTTGATCGGTCGCATTTGGGGACGTATCACCGGCGGCAAGTAGACACCACGAGCGGCTCGCCACCTGCGAGCCGCTCCAGCAAGGACCCCAACATGATCCTGCCACTGATCCTCTCCGTCTTCGTCGGCAAGTCCATCGCCCGTCCCGCCTCCGTTTCGACGCCGGTGGCGGTCCGGACCCAGGAGGCGACCCTCGAGATGGGCCAGACACGGCTCGCCCTGGAGAT
This sequence comes from Fibrobacteria bacterium, assembly GCA_035352895.1. Lineage (GTDB taxonomy): Bacteria > Fibrobacterota > Fibrobacteria > UBA5070 > UBA5070 > UBA5070. Next base: position 34,176 of record DAOPYN010000008.1, read on the forward strand.
CGTGGACAACGATTCCCTGCGCACGCTGGGCCTATCGAACCGGACCAGGCTGGATTGGAACCGCGGGATGCTCTTCGTGTTCCCCGACGAGGCACCCCGGTCCTTCTGGATGATCGACTGCCACTTCGACCTGGACATCGCCTACATCGATTCCACCGGGACCATCGTGGACATCCAGGCCATGATGGTGGAGCCGGGCGTTTCTCCGGAACGCCTTCGACAATATCCGTCGGCAAGCCCCCGCGTGAAGTACGCTCTGGAGGTGAACCGAGGCTGGTTTTCCGCCCACGGGGTGAAGGTGGGCATGCACTATCCCGCCATCGCCCGGTTCACGACCCGCCGCTAGGGCACGGATGGAGCCTCCGCGCGTGGCTACCTTGGACATGTGCGTCGGACCATGAGCAAGACCGCCCTGTGGGTGGCCAAGATCGGGATCGGGATCGGGTTGTGCTGGGTTCTGTGGGACCGCGGTCTCCTGCGTCCGGGGGCGCTCGCCGAGCGCTTCGCCGCCCATCCGCACCTGGCTGTCGGCGCGGCCCTCCTGCACGGGGTGGTGTTCTGGGTGATGGGCCTGCGGTGGCGGATCGTGGCAAGGACCGCCGGCCTCCACCTGGGTCGGTTCGAAGCCTTCCGACTCACCCTAATCTCGCTGGGGATCTCCACGTGCCTGCCCGGCAACGGAGCCGGAGACCTCGCCAAGGGCTGGGTGGTGACCGACCGCGACCATCCCTTCCCCAAGATCCTGGGTACCATGGCCATCGACAGATGGTCCGGTATCACCGGCATGTTCCTCTCCTGGACCCTATGGAGCGCCTTTTCCGTGGTCCAGGGCGGTTCCTTGTCCCTGATCGGACGCTGGACCCTGCTGGTGGGTGCCCTCTGCTCCCTCGGCTGCCTTATGGCCGGTTTCTGGAGCGCGCAAGCGGAGCGCTGGCTCCCCCAGGTGGAGCATCGGTGGCTGGTCCGGCCCATGGCCTTCTTGCGGACCACCCTGGCCTCGGTGGCCCGCTCGTCCACCGATCGGCGGCTCCTGGTCAGGATCCTGGCCATTTCGCTCGCCGCGCAGATCATGATCGTGGGAGTGGGGCTCCTATGCGCGGGAGTGCTGGACCTGTCCCTGCCCGCCACCGCGCTGGGCGTGCTGCTTCCCACCACCATGATCGGAAACAGCCTGCCACTCTCGCCTGGTGGCGTGGGCGTTGGCGAATCCATCGGTGCCTTGGGGTTTTCTCGCCTGGGCTTGCGCGCCAGCACGGGGTCGGAGACCATCCTGGTGCTGCGCTTCGCCTCGGGGATCTGGGCCATCCCCGGGCTGGTGTCGTGGATGCTCTGGAAGCGCCGCCATCCAGGCTCCCAAGCCCCCGAGGAGGGGCTCGAAGCGAACGAAGGCGAAGCCTAGATCACCGCGTCGCGCAGCTCCTGGGCGCGGAAGAACCGCCCTCCGGGCGCGTCGTCCGGCAGAAGCACCGGAACCAGGGCGCCGGGAAGCACGGTTTCCGGCGCGTTGTCGGCGTTCGGGCCTCCCAGGTCGGTGCGCAGCCAGCCCGGATCGATCCGGGAGACGATCACGCCGGTGCCGGCAAGCTCCGCTGCGCTGTCGTCGGTGAACTTGTCGACGGCCCACTTGGAGGCACCGTAGGCGGCCAGCTGCCAGGTCTTGTCGATCCCCGAGGTGAGGTTGACCACGCGCCCCCAGCCACGCGCCACCATCTGCGGCACGATCCGGGCGGTAAGGCGCACGAGCGCGAACACGTTGATCTGGAACACGGTGGTCCAGTCGGACAATTCCTGCTTCGCCAGGCCCTCCGGACGCCATACGGCCTGGACGGCGGCGTTGTTGTAGAGGATGTCGATCCTGCCGAAGGCCGCCAGGGCCTCGGTGGCGATCCGCTCCACCTGGGCCGGATCGGAGAGCTCGCCGGAGACGATGGCCCCGCGGACTCCGGCCTCGCGGACCAGCTTCAGGGTTTCTTCGCAGGCCTTCGCCGTGCGACCGTGGACCACCACGTCGGCCCCCTGCTTGGCCAGGGCCTGGGCCACCAGTTTCCCCACTCCACGGCTGGAACCCGTGACGAACGCGACTTTGCCTGCGAGCTTGGACATCTTTTCCCCCGAAACAATCCCCCGCGACCGGCGAGGGATGCGTGCATGGGTAGGAAATATACCTGAAGCGGTTCATCGCTGGTGAGAGGTCCCCGATCGCGAGGCGGTCAGGGAGAGCTCTCACCAGTCCGCTTCCACGGATCCGCCAGTGCGCTGGAGACTGCGATCGGTGTACTGGTGGACCTCGAAGGCGTTCCCGTCCGGATCGGAGAGCCAGATCTGGAAGGTGTGGTCGCACCCCAGTTTCCTTGGGGTATATGGGATCCCCAGACCGTCCAGGCGGACCATTTCCGACTCCAGATCGGCGGCCTCCAGGCAGAAGTGGACCAACCCGGTGTTCACCGGCTTTTCGAGGGCGGGATCCTCGAACATCTCGATGAACTGGTCGGGAGCGATCTCCAGGTAGGCGCCGAAGGGCTTGCCCTGGCGCGTGAAGCAAAACCGCATGGAGAATCCGAGCCGGGTGTAGAACTCCACCGAACGCTCCAGGTTCTTCACGTTCAGGCAGACATGGGCCAGTCGAGTGAACATCGCATGCTCCGGGATCGGACGTGGTCGCCAACGAAAAACGCCCCCCGGTCCAGACCGGACCGAGGGGCGTCACCAGAGCGGAAAATGGGACTCGAACCCACGACCACCTGCTTGGGAAGCAGGAGCTCTACCAACTGAGCTACTTCCGCGTCGCGAGGAACAAACCTACGCAGACGAGCCTGGTTTGGCAAGACCGAGGCTCCCCCGGCGAGGGGATCGCGGATGTCGCTAACGCAAACCCACGCGCAGGACCTCTTCCAGGGTGGTGCGCCCTTCCTGGACCTTCTCCAGGCCATCCAGGAGAAGGGGCCTCATGCCGGACAGCTTGCGGATCGATGTTTCCGGATCGCCCCGCACGATGGCCTCGCGCAGGGGATCGTCCACCACCAGGATTTCGAAGATTCCGGTGCGCCCCTTGTATCCGGTGCCGTCGCACACGGGGCATCCCACGGCGCGGGGAACCCGGGAGGGAAGGACCGTGTCCGGAGGGAACGACGATCGCTCCTCCGGCGAAGGCTCCGACCAGACCATGCATTCCGGACAGATCTTGCGCACCAGTCGCTGGGCCACCACGCCAAGCACCGCCGAGGCCACCAGGAAGCGGGGCACGCCCAGGTCGGAGAGTCGCGTGACCGCGCCGACCGCGTCGTTTGTGTGCAGGGTGGAGAACACAAGGTGGCCAGTCTGGGCGGCCTGGACGGCGATCCCGGCGGTTTCCGAATCCCGGATCTCTCCCACCAGGATCACGTCGGGGTCCTGGCGGAGGATGGATCGCAACGCTTCGGCGAAGGTGAGGCCGGCCTTTTCCAGGATCTGGACCTGGTTGGCTCCCTTGAGCCGGTACTCGATGGGGTCTTCGATGGTGGTGATGTTGATGTCGCGCGGCAGGATCCGTCGCAGCGCGGCGTAGAGGGTGGACGACTTTCCCGAGCCGGTCGGGCCCGTCACGAACACCATTCCTTGGGGGCGGTCGCAGAGCGCTTCGAACTGGCCACGGACGCGATCGCCCATCCCCACCTGCACCAGATCCACCACCGAGGCGTCCTGGCGCAACAGGCGCAGCACCACCTTCTCGCCGGTGCGGGTGGGCAGCGTGGAGACGCGCACGTCCAGCGATTCCCCCTGCCACAGGCGCTGGATGCGGCCGTCCTGCGGAAGGCGCTTCTCCGCGATGTCCAGTTCGGCGAGGATCTTGATGCGGCTGGTTAGGCTCGCCTGCACCCAGCGCGGCAGGACCAGGAACTCGCGCAGGAGCCCGTCGCGGCGCAACCGCACCGTGACCCCGGAATCGTCCGGTTCCAGATGGATGTCCGTGGCCGAGAGCCGCAGCGCCTCCTCGAAGATGTGGTCGGCGAGCTTCACGACGGGCTCGGCCTGGGACTTGCGACGGATTTCGTCCAAGGAGGAACCTTCGCCCACCGAGAGATCGTCCTCGGACAACCCGGCCAGCAGTCCCGATTCGCCTTCCGAAGCACGCCGCCCCCGCATCACGGCGAGGTCGCGCTCGATGTGGGGACTTTGCCCAACCACCACCAGGTCGTCCACCGCGCGATCCGCCAGGTAGGCCACCCATTCCAGCGCTTCCGGATCCGGGCTTCCCGCGAAGTGGACCTCGACTCCCGAGGGGGTGGAGCGCAGGACCAGCTCGTGGCGCAGGCAGAAGTCCAGTCCCACGCGCGGATCGAGCGTTGTGGAGGTGTCGGAACTGGAGGCGGAGGTCGATGTCATGGAAGGTCCCGAACGGAGGGGATCGCGGTTTCAGATGGTCGCAAGGTACATCTCGATCTCCTTCTGGACATCGGCGCGCGGGGCGCGCACGGCGAGATCCTTGAGATCGGCGCGGGAGACGAACCGCAGGTGGATGAAGCGACGCAGGAGGTTCATGGGGATCTTGCAGCGGCTGCGCAGGAGCGCGGCGGGTACGCCCTTGTTCTGGTGTCCCGTGTAGAGGTCGCGCTTGGTGGCGATCAGCGACAGGATCTGCAGCGACCGGGTGTTCACCACGATGCACTCCACCATGCCCGGCACGCGCACGCACTTGTGGTTGGCCAGGAAGCTCGCGATGAGGGTGTCGCGGGTGATGTTGGACAGCACCAGCCCCTTCCAGTCGGGCGGCGGGGGCTTGCGTCCGCTGGACAGATCCACGCTGGCGGTATGCGCGTCCAGGAGGGCAGGCAAGACAAGATCCGTCACGGAAAAGGACAAGCCCCCCGCTTCGGCCCGCACTCCACCGCGGACCAGGAGCTTGACCAGGTAGGCGGGAACGGAGCATCGCACCGTCCAACGCGGACCCGACGGATCCACAGACCGCAACCAGAACGAGAGCATTTCCAACCATCCGGCTTCCGGACGGGGCAGGGCGAGCGATCTGGAGAGGGTGAACAGGGCAGACAGGACCGGAGGGTCCAGCTGCAGGCGACGCTGGATGCCCAGGAGTTCCCACAGCTCGCGACCGAAGGCGTCCTCCTGGAGGAATCTGCCCACCGCCTGGAATTCCTTGTCTCCCAGGAACTTCACCAGGCCCAGGTCGGGCTCCTGGGTGACCCCCTGGGTGGCCTCCGCGTGGAGCACGTCCAGACGGTCGGCCAGCTCGTCCAGGATCCGCAGAAGCGGCAGAAGCCGAGCCATGGTCCGCATGTTGTAGGGATCGGCGATGTCGGCCAGGTGCCGCGTCCTCTCGCGCAGACAGGCGGCTTCGAAGGGCAGGATGGACACCGCGGAAGGATCGGGGAAGATTCCGGTTTCCACCGCGTTGCGCAAGGCCTGGGCGTAGAGGGACAGATCCACCCCGGCCAGGGAGTCCAGGAGGGGATCCAGTGTCTCCCCGAAACACTCGCCGCGTTCCCGGCGGGCGTTGAGCTTGCGCACGTGCACCAGCCGGTCCACCTTGGCCAGGTGGTTGCGCCAGGTGGTCCCCACGAAGAACAGCGTGCGGAGCGCCGCTTCGCCTTCGGGAGTGGACTGGCCCAGCACCTGGATGGATGGAGCGAGGAACGCCTTCCGACGCTCGGGAAGTTCGATCTGCCGGACGATCCCGGACAATTTTTCGCAACGCTCCGGCTCCGGGATGCTGGAATCCGCGGCCAGCAGGGAAAGCTCGGAGCTCATCCGTCCCGGTCTCGTCTCCAGGCGCGGAGATCCACCGTGTTGGCGGGGCGCTTCATGGAACTGGCCTTCTGGAGGATGTCGCGCTCCTGGGCGGTGAGGCTATCCATGCCGTTCCTGGAGATCTTGCGGAGGATGGGATCCACCCGCGAATCGAAGAACTCCTCGCGGGTCTGGAGCTCCTCGACGGCCTTGCGCGCCTTGTTGGTCTCGTGGGCGGTGGCGGCGCGTTCGATCACCCGGACCACGGGTTCGGAAAGCCGAAGGTAGGCCCAGCCGCCCAGGATCCCGAACAGGTGGGTGAGGTGCGCCACGTTCCCTTCCCCCGTCACGCCCAGCAGAAGCGAGATGGCTCCGGTCCCCCACACCATGTACTTGGCCGGCACGGGAAAGATTCCCAGCACCAGGATGGGGACGTTCGGAAAGAATTTGGCGAAGGCGAACATGACCCCCAGGAGCGCACCGGAAGCTCCGATGATGAACACATGGGGGCCGCCGGCGAGTCCCGCGAAATAGAACAGGGCGGAAAGCAGACCCGCGATCACACCGCTGGTGAAGTACAGGCCCAGGAAGCGACGCTCGCCGATCTGCGCGACCACGGGCCCGCCGAACATCCACAGCGTGAGCATGTTGAAGAACAGGTGCATGAACCCGCCGTGGAGGAACATGTAGGTGACCAACCGCCAGGCCTGCCCCTGGGCCCACACGGCCTGCGGAATCAGGCTGCCCCAGACTTCGATCAGTCCGGCGGTGGGAAACCGGAAGGCATCGGAGAAGCTCTGGACCAGGAACACCGCCACGCAGGCGATGATCAGGTTCTTCACCACGGGCGGCGTGGGCATTCCGAACATCTAGGCTTCTCCCTGAAAACGTTGGCGAAGAGCCCTCACCACCACCGGAGGCACGAAAGGCGAAGTGTCGGCATGGAACCGCGAAAGCTCGCGGACCAGGGTGGAGGACAGGACCAGATGCTCCTCCCGGGCGGGAAGGAAGATCGTGTCCACCTCAGGATACAATCTGTGGTTGAGCAGGGCGATGGAGAGCTCGGAATCGAAATCCCCGCTCTGGCGCAACCCGCGGACCATCACCTTGGCCCCGTGGGCCCGGCAGAAGTCCACCGTCAGACCTTCCCACGCGTGCACTTCCACGCCGAGGATCCCGCGTTCCTCCAGGGCCTTGCTGAACAGGGAAACCCTCTCCTCGGAAGTGAAGATGGGAGTCTTGCGGGAGTTCTGGGCCACCACCACCAGGACCTTGGAAAACACCCGCGTGGCGCGTTCGACCAGATCGAGGTGTCCGTGGGTGGGTGGATCGAAGGTTCCCGGGTAGACGGCGATGGGCATGGAACGGGAAACTTAGAACCTGGAACGGGTGCAGGGCGCCCTTGCTTTGGTAGACTTCGTATCCATGGAAACCCATACCATCCCAGATCCGTTGACTCCCGCGCCCAAAAGCCGGACAGAGCGCACCCGTGGCAAGTTCGCCGAGGATTTCAGCTGGCTGATGGGCAGCTTCCGCACCGTGCTGGAAGAACTGGGCGAGCATGATCTCGCCGCTCAGCTCCCCTGGATGACCCCCGCGGAGCCAGACGACGCCCCCACCCCGGAACGGCTGGCCCAAGCCTACTCCATCTGCTTCCAGCTTCTGAACATGGCCGAGGAGAACGGTGCGGCCCAGATGCGCCGCGCCGAGGAGGAAGACCATGGCCTGACCCGCGAGAACGGACTGTGGGGCCATTGTCTTTCGGAGCTGGTGCGCACCCAGGCGGGCACCGAGCGCATCGCCGAGCGGGTGGCGGAAATTTCGGTGGAACCCGTGCTCACGGCCCATCCCACCGAGGCAAAGCGCGCCACGGTCCTGGAGCAACACCGCGAACTGTACCTGCTTCTGGTGAAGCTGGAAAACCGGATGTGGACCCCTTCGGAGCGAAGCCGCATCCACGAGGAGGTGAAGGACGTCCTGGAGCGCCTGTGGCGCACCGGCGAGATCCTGGTCCAGAAGCCGAACGTGCGAGCAGAGCTCCTGAACATCCTCCACTACCTGCGCCACGTGTTCCCCGAGGCCCTGGTGCAGCTGGACGACCGCCTGCGTTCGGCGTGGGCCGATGTCGGGTTGGATCCGGACCTCCTCGACGCGCCTTCGCGGTTCCCCCTTCTGCGGATCGGGTCCTGGGTGGGAGGCGACCGCGACGGCCATCCCCTGGTGGGCGCCGACACCACCCGCATGGCCCTGGGCGAACTGCGGTCATCCGCCCTGGAGATCCTGCGCGAACGCATGGTGCGACTGGGATCGCGCCTTTCCCTGTCGCGCCGACTCCAGGAGGCACCGGCCTGGCTTCTGGAGAAGGTGGAGGCGATGGCCTCGCTGCTGCCCGCCGACATCGCCGCCCCCGCCCTGGCGCGCAACCCGGACGAACCTTGGCGGCAATTCGTGAATCTCCTGGTGGCCCGGCTTCCGGACGTGGCCTCCGATGGGCCCGTTCCCGCCTGGAAGTTCCGCGAAGCCTCAGAGCTGGGAGAGGAGCTCGCGATCCTGGACCGGTCCCTGCGCGACGCAGGCGCACGCCGCCTGGCCGATCTGGAGGTGTTCCGGCTGCGCCGCCACGTGGAGGTGTTCGGCTTCCACCTGGCCCAGTTGGACATCCGCCAGAATTCGGCCTTCCACGACCGCGCCGTGGAGGAATTGCTGGCCACCGCCGGAGCGGAGAAGACGAATTTCGGATCGTGGTCGGAGGACGAGCGCCTGGAATTCCTGAACCGGGAACTGTCCACCCTGAGGCCCTTCTCGCTTCCCGGCAACCGCTCCGGGGACGCGGCTTTGGCGGTCGCCGACAGCCACCGGGTGATCGCCGAGCACATCGAGCGCCACGGCATGGCCGGCGTGGGCACCTTCATCGTCTCCATGACCCGCAGCCTGTCCGACCTGCTGACCGTGTACCTGCTCCAGCGGGAAGCGGGCCTGCTGGTGAAGACTCCCGACGGGATCGCCTCGTTGGTGCCGGTCACCCCGCTGTTCGAGACCATCGACGACCTGGAAGCGGCCGACACCATCCTGGACCGGTTCCTGGACCACCCCATCACGCGCAACACCCTGTCCTTCCTGGGCCCCCTCCGCGAGAAGAGATCGTCCAAGCCCGTGCAGCAGGTGATGATCGGCTACTCCGACTCCAACAAGGACGGAGGCATCCTGGCCAGCCAGTGGCACCTCCTTTCCGCCCAGCGGCGCCTCACGGCGCTCTCCCGCGCGCGCGGGGTGCGGCTTCGGTTCTTCCACGGCCGTGGCGGCACGATCTCGCGCGGCGCCGGTCCCACCCACCATTTCCTCGAGGCCCTCCCACCGGCCTCGCTGGCCTCGGGACTTCGCATGACCGAACAGGGCGAGACCATCGCCCAGAAATACGCGAACCTGATCTCGGCGGTCTACAACCTGGAGCTGTTGTTCGCGGGCGCCACCGACCGGTCGCTCCGTTCCAGCCGCGACGACGATCCCCGCCAGGACGCCATCCTGGAATCGCTCTCGAGTTGGAGCCGCGAGACCTACCAGGGACTGGTGGAGGAAGAAGGATTCATTTCCTTCTTCGCGCAGGCCACGCCCATCGACGTCATCGAATCCAGCCGCATCGGTTCCCGTCCGGCCCGTCGCACGGGCAAGCGGACGCTTTCCGACCTGCGGGCGATTCCCTGGGTGTTCTCGTGGGGCCAGTCCCGGTTCCACCTCACCGGCTGGTACGGCGTGGGCACGGCCCTGGAGACCCTGCGCCGCGAACGGCCCGACGACTGGCGCCACCTGGCCGAAAGCCTGGAGGGGATGCCGCTTCTGCGCTACGTGGTGGCCAACGTGGAAACCACCCTGGCCAACACGGACGAATCCGTCTGGGAACTCTACGCGGGCATGGTGGAAGATCCCGACCTGCGCGGGAAATTCCTGGAGCGGATCCGGCAGGAATACCGCAAGTCCCGCGAGATGATCGCCCTCTTGTACCGGCTCCCCTTCGCCGAACGCCGTCCCCGTCTGGCCCGCAGCCTGGATCTGCGTTCGCAGGCCCTGCGCAGGCTGCACCGCCTGCAGGTGGACCTGATCGTTCGCTGGCGGAAGATCCCGCCCCAGACCCCCGAATGGGAACAAGCTCTTTTGCAGCTTCTGGTGACCGTCAACGCCATCGCCTCCGGTCTTCGCACCACAGGCTGACCAACTTCTTTCCAATCCACTCCGCGGAGGACTGATCCATGATGATCGTGCACGTCGACGTCCATGTCAAACCAGGCCAGGAGGAAGACTTCCTGCAAGCCACGGTGGTCAACGCCCGTGCGAGCCTCGCCGAACCGGGCGTGGCCCGCTTCGACGTGGTGCGCGCGGTGGACGATCCGTCGCATTTCGTGCTGGTGGAAGCCTACCGCGACGACCAGGCGCCCGCGGCCCACAAGGAGACCGCCCACTACAGGACCTGGCGCGACCTGGTGGAACCCATGATGGCCAAGCCCCGCAGCTCGGTGAAGTTCCGCGAGGTCCATCCTACGGCGGACACCTGGTGAACTGGGAGATCCAGATCCCCCAGCGCGTCGTCTTCGGGGCGGGCAAGGCGATGGAGGCGGTCCCGCGGATCCTGGCGCTGGGAAACCGGATCGCGATGGTCACGGGCAGCGATCCCCGGCGTTCCCGGTGGCTGTCGCGGGCGCTGGAGGATCTTGGTGGACAGATTTTGACCCTCACTTGCCTGGGCGAGCCCACCCTGGACGTGCTCCGGGAGCGGCTGGACGAGATCCGCAGGTGGGGGGCGCAGGTGGTGGTGGGCATCGGCGGCGGAAGCGCGCTGGACCTGTCCAAGGCGCTGGCGGCCCTGGCCTTGGGCGGGGACGACCCCATGGAGCACCTGGAGGTGGTGGGAGGGGGCCAGCCCATTTCCCATCCGGGGCTGCCCTGCGTGACCATCCCCACCACTTCGGGAACCGGTGCGGAGGCCACGCGCAACGCGGTGATCGGCGCCTCGGGAGTGAAGGCCAGCCTGCGCGGCCCCCAGTTGATGCCCCGTCTGGCTGTGGTCGATCCCACCCTCGCACTTGGCGTTCCCGCCCACACCACCGCCTGCACCGGGCTGGACGCCCTTGTGCAGCTGGTGGAGCCCCTGGTCTCGCGGCACTCCACGACATTTTCCGACGCCCTGTGCCGCGAGGGGATCCCCCGCTCGGTACGATCCCTCCCCCGTGCCATTCGCGACGGTTCCGACCTCGCGGCCCGCACCGACCTGGCCGAGGCGTCCCTGTTTTCCGGAATGGCCCTCGCCAACGCCAAGCTCGGAGCGGTCCATGGCCTGGCGGCGCCGCTGGGCGGGCGGTTGGGCGCGCCCCACGGCGAGCTCTGCGCACGCCTGATGGTTCCGGTCTGGAAGGCCAATGTGAAGGCCCTGTCCGATCGGGAAGGCGGATTGGACCGCTACCGCGAGGTGGCGCGGCTTTTGTGCGGGTCTCCCGAGGCGGGGCTGGACGACGGTCTGGAGGTCCTGCGGACGCTTTCCGCCCTGGCGGGAAACCGCGGACTGTCGCATTGGGGTCTGACGGGCGCCGACATCCCCGCCATGCGCGAGGCGGGACTGCGCGCCAGTTCCATGAAGGGAAACCCCGTGGACCTGCTCCCCGGCGAGATCGACGCGATCCTCGAGGAAGCCTTGTAGGAACCTTTCCCTCGCGAGGGGTCGGCGATCAGTCGTCGTCGTCGGATACGGGCTGGGGAAGGACCAGGTCCAGGACCTCGAAGGGAGACTTGTTGTTGCGCTTGGCCAGCTCCTGGATGGTGAGCTGCTCGGACTCCACCACCAGTCCCTTCCCGCGCAATTGCGTGACCGCCTGGCTGGGCGTCTTGCCCGCGAGGATGGCCACCCGCTTCAGCTCGGCGCCCATGGCCGTTTCCACCAGCCGTCGGGACATTCCACCGCGATCCACCGAGGCGCTCTTTCCGGGTCCGACCACGGCGACGATCACCAGGACCAGAGCCGCCACCGCAAGCACGGCTCCCACCCACGACTTCAGATGCTTGACCAGCAGGACGCGGTTCACCCACACATGGAGGACGGAAGCCAGCACCATCAGGATGCCAGCCAGCTCGTGGAGGCCCTTCACGTAGCCGCCCTTCAGGTCGAGCAGCATGCACAGGCCGGTGATGCCCACCGCCAGGAAGGCGGCGATGGTGAGTGGAGTGGCGATGGTCCGGGCGTTCATGGAAGTCTCCGAGGTCGAGTGGTGGATGTTTCCGTTGCCGGGAAGATAGACGCTTCCGGTCCCGCTCGAGCTCAGTCCCGGTCCATGGACCTCTCGGCCGCTTCCAGATTGGAACGGATCCGCGCGAGGGTCCGTTCGAACCGCTCGATCTCCCGGATCCCCAGACCGGCGTAGAACAAGTCGTTCATTTCCGCCGAAGCCTTGGCGTAGACCTCGTGGAGGGAGAGGTTCCTCGGCGTCAGCGAGACGCACCGCCGACGAGCATCGGCGGGATCCGGTCGGCGAACCACCTGTCCGTCGGCTTCCAACCGATCCAGCATCAGGGCCAGCGTGGACTTGTCCAGACGCGTTTCGTCCGACAGTTCCTTCTGCGAAAGGCTCCCCCGCTTCCACAGAGCGTACACGATCCTCCCCTGGGCCGGACTGAGTTCGTCCAGACCATGGGATTTCAGGACGCGCGCGAACACCCGACCGGACAACTGGTGGACCTGCGCCAGGAGCACGCCTCCTTCGCGTGGCGTGCCGCCCATTCAGGCGAGCTCCGGCACCGACCGCGGATCGAACTGTGAGACGGCCAATCCGTGGTAGTAGCGAGCCCTGGCAGGGTGGAACCCGAAAACCGTGAAATCGCCCCCGTCCAATCCTCCGGGATAGTACATGGCCCACGAATCGGTCCAGATCCCCCGGCGGATGGCGGGATCCAGGATTTCCACGACCTCCCCTTGGAGAGTCAGGCCCTCGAACCTCTGCGCATCGGCGAAGTAGATGGCCGCCTTGGGATTGGCGCGCAGCTGCCGCACCTTGGTGCTGGATGTATTGGTGGCGATCCAGGTGGAGAACCCCTTGGGCAGGGCCGAAGCCCCGGCCTCGAAGCATCCCGGGCGCACCACCCGGAGATTGAACAGCGTGCGTGCGTCAGGGTAATCGTTCTGGTGGTCCCAGGTGGACAACACCAGGTTCTCCGCCCGTTGGACAAGGTTCCAGGAAGCGATCACGGATTCGTTCATGTACGGCACCTCCATTTGGTTTTATCTAAAACTATTTACCTCGTGCACCGGCGTCAACTCGCAAACACGCCGCCGGATGCCCCCTCCCCTCTGGTTCTACCTTGCCCTCCCGTGGACTGCCAAAAACGCATCGGTCTGGCACGGGCCATCAACAAGAGCGGACACGCCTCGCGAAGCCAAGCGGAGAAGCTGGTGGCCTCCGGCGTGGTGCGCCTGAACGGAAGGGTGGTCCGCGACCCCGAAGCTCCCACCCGCGCGGGCGACAGGATCGAGATCGAAGGCAAACCCCTGGCGAGCGCCTCCAAGGTGTACCTGATGCTCAACAAGCCCCGCGGCCTGGTGACCACCGCCAGCGACGAGAAGAGCCGCCCCACGGTCTACCAGTGCATCCAGGGCATGGATCTGCCCCACGTGGGTCCGGTGGGCCGCCTGGACATGGCCAGCGAAGGGCTTCTGCTGTTCACCAACGACACCGCCTGGGCCGACCGCCTCCTGGATCCCGCCCGCGGCATCCCCAAGACCTACCACGTCCAGACCCACCGTCTGGTGACGGACCAGGAATTGTCACGGATGGAACAGGGCATTTTCGACAGAGGGGAAACGCTCCGGGCCGCCTCGGCGCGCATTCTCCGCCAAGGCGAAAAGACCTGCTGGCTGGAGATCGTCCTTTGCGAAGGCAAGAACCGCGAGATCCGACGAATGCTGGAGGCCCTGGGCATCGAGGTGGAACGCCTGGTGCGGGTGGCGCTGGGGCCTCTGGTCCTGGGCGATCTGGCCAAGGGGACGGCCAGGAAACTGACACCCGCGGAACTCGATGGATTGGATAGATTCGAACATCGGTGACGAGGCTCCGACGCCTCCCCAGCCCTCCCCTTCCCCGAAGGACCCGCAATGCTTCCATCCTCGCTTCGCTCCTTGTGGAGGCATCCTGTTCCACTCGATGGACGGCTCCGATCGGGAACTGTCCATGGAATTGCGGAGCGTTTCGGGAACCCTGCTCGAGGCCCGGTCGGGTGCCCCGGGACGGCGCGGATGGGTCTTCGACGGATCGCGCCTTCCCTCCCTGCTCGTGGTGCGCTTGCGATCCGGCGGATCCGCTTGGGTTTCCAGGAAATTCGCCAATCCCGTCGCTGGGCATTGACCGAAACGGCCAAGATGGCTCGTCATTTACATTGGACTTCGCTCCTCCCACGAAAGCACCGCCATGCACCTCCGTTCCATCCTCGGCCCAACCCTTCTCCTGGCGAGCGGCATCTTGGCCGCCTCCCAGGTGCTCCCGAAATACGAGACCCTCCTGGATGCCAGGAAGAACACGGAGGTTGTGCAGAAATTGTCATCAACCTCCATCAAACGGGGATACCTGGAGGAATACTACCTGGGACGAGCCTACTTCGCGCTGGAGGACGACGAAAAGGCCCAGAAGCACCTGCTGGCCTCCATCCGCCTGGATTCGAGCTTCCTTCCGGCCCACGACATCCTCGCCGGCAGCTACTTCTATTCGGGCAACAAGGCGGCGGCAGAAACGGAGTACCTGACCTGCCTGCGTCTGGACAAGCGCCACGCTCGCAGCCACCACATGCTGGGCTTCATCCTCCAGGAGTCTTCGCACCCGAAGGAGGCCGCCGAACACTTCGTCTTGGCCGCCCAACTCGATTCCAGCCGCTCCGACTACCTGCATCGGGCGGGTTTGAGCCTGTACGACCTGGGCCGTTTCGCGGAAGCCGCCTCGTGGTTCCATTCGGAGTGGAAGCGCGACACCCAAAGCTACGCCGCCACCAGCCTCCTCATGGAAAGCCACTACCGAGCCGGCCGCGACGACCTGGGGGAGGCATGGAAGCCACGGCTCGTCGCGATCTGGAAGAAATCCACCGATCCCACCTTGCGGCAACTGGGCTTCTTCCAATTCGACGAATTCGCACACAAGCAACTGCGCGCCATCGCCACGGAGAACTTCCAGCCGGAGGGTGAACTCTACTACCACTGGTCCGTCCACATCCAGGACCCGAGCGGCAAACGGATCAAATCCGTCAACCTGGAATCCTCGGCGGCCCTGCGCGAGATGGGCACTCCCTACATCGTCGGCGTCGACCAGTACGAGGCCACCGGAAAGACCCACCGCACCACCAACATCGGTTTCGGCAAGCTCCCCACCTACCGCGAATTCAAGAACCTGGTTCGCAAGGAACTGGACCAAGGCCTGGAAACCTCCGCCAAGGCAACGTATCCCAGATAGGATCTAGTCCCACGGCTTGAGACTCCGGACCTGCGTTGGTCCAGGGCGCAAGCCATGCGGAAAAAAGCTGCCGCAGGTGGATGTGGAGGTGACACCACCGGCTCCGAACGGTGTCCAACTCCCAGAACCCACCACCGGAGCCCCACCATGCCCAGTACCCCGTGCCGGACCGTCGTCCGCCATGCCAGCCCCTACCGGATCGAATCCACCCCCGAAGCGTCCCAGCGCTTCCAGGCCACCCTGGAGGCCTTCACCGACCGTTTCCTGGAGCTTGTCGAGCAGGACCTGGGCGAATTCATCGACGCCCGATTGGCCTTGGGGGCCGCCAGTGGCCTCGAGGTGGAACGCTCGCGGGGCGAATACGCAGTGGAGCTTCTCACCTTCGGCATCCTGCGGGAGGAGTACGCGGTGCTGGCCGGGCGCACGCCACCGGCCACCCGCGAGCGGATGCGTTCCTTGTGGCGGCTGCGCAGCGACGACCCCGCCCAGAAACCTTGGGCGGACACCGAGCGCGCCCGATTGTTCTCCACCCTTCTGGCCCTCCCCCGCCAGGAATTCCTGGAGCCGGCCCAGGACCCCATCCTGGTGGACTGGCTGGAATCCACCGGGGAATTCGTGCAGGAAGCCCTGCGGATGCGTCCCTGGCTGGACGGCGTGGGGGTGTTCTGGAGCGGCGTCGAATTCACCGAAGCCACACGAAGGCTGGCGGAGCGTTTCCAGGATGAGGCACGCCAGGAATTGTCCGAGTGGACCCGAGGGGTGGAGGATTTCCGCGACCGTGTCCTGTCGGAATCCTCATCCCGCGAGGACCTGTTCCTGATCACCCGAAGCGAACGCATGTACCACCTGAACATGGTGGGCGCCGAGGCGATGAACCGCGGATTCCGCCCGGGATTCGAGAAGCGTCCCCGCAAGGTCGTGCTGGTGCCCGGTTGCATGCGATCGCGAGACGACCGTTCCTGCATGGCCCTGCGGCGCGGCACCGACATCTCCTGCGCCCACTGCGATTCCGATTGCAACGTCTCCAAGCTGACCGAACTGGGCGAAGAACGGGACTTCAAGGTCTTCGTGGTCCCCCACGCTTCCACCTTCACCGCCTGGCTCGAACGCTGGCGCGAGGACGGCCGGACCGCACTGGTGGCGGCCGCCTGCCCGCTGCACCTGGTCTCGGGAGGCTACGAAATGCGCGCCCTGGGCCTTCAAGCCCAATGCGTCTTCCTCCGCTACAGCGGCTGCAAGCGCCACTGGGACCCCTCCGGCACCCCCACCGAAATCGACACGGACCGCCTCCTCGAACTCCTCTCCGCATCCTGACAGATTCCGGCAATAAAGTGTTGCGAACCGAACGATGGGGGTCCAGGGGGGCGAGGTTCATCGCAGGCCGTGGGCCAGGAGGATATCAATCGCGCCCCAAATGGTCCCGCCAGTGTAGGGACGCAACATTTTGCGTCCGTACGGTGGCGGGACGGGCAATGCCGTTCCAGTCAAAGCCCCCCGACGCGGTGGTCCCTGAAGATGTACAGAAGGGGCGCCGGGCCCCGTCGGCGAAGCGGATGGGGTCTTGTCGAACGACCCTTCTGTAAACTGGCACAGGGTACATACCCTGCAAACGAGGTACAGGGCGAAAGCCATGGCAAAGAAATCGAGGCTAGGAACCCCTCTCCGGCAGATACTTCCAGTACTTCCTGGGAAGATTCCTCGCGAGCAATTTGGGATTGGCCCTCTCCGGAATGTTGGTGGACCGGTAATACGTCCGCCAAAGTTCCTGGAACCCCCTGTCGGTCATGGACGCGAGCGACTCCACCGCCTTGGACTCCCTGGGAAGCGAAGCCGGATCCACGGACAGGATCTGCACCTCCCCCTGGTGGTGTCGCAGGCAGCGCCCCCGCTTGGCGTCGGCGATCATCCACGAATCCTGGGGGAAGCGCGCGGCGAAGTGGGGGGCCAGCAGCTCCAGGATGTCGTGATCGGGTGCGATGACGGAGAACAACGACCCGTCCGGCGCCTTGGAGAAACGGACGAATCCCTGGAAGCGGTGGGCCTCGTGGCGCGTCTTCTCGGCGGCGGCCAGGATGGCGTGGGTGTCGGGATCCAGGATGTTGCGCCCACGGCCCGGTGCCCCGTCGCGCAGAAGACCCCGCAGGACGCGCCACACGACGCTCTGGATGCCGGGAAGTTCCGAGAGGAGCGCCGCGCGGATCATGGAGAGGATGGTCTCCCCGCACAGCCAGGCGATGCGGTCGGCGGCCCGTTCGGCCAGGTGGGGATCCGTTTCCACCGTGCGCACCTCCTCGAAGAGCTCCGGCTCGAAGGCGCCTTCGGATTCGATCCGCACCAGGGGAAGCTCCAATCGGAAGGCTTCGCAAACGGCGGTCAGAAAGCCGTCGAAACCTCCCGGATGGACCAGAACCGTGGGAGTGGCATGGCTGACGATGTCCGGAGCGCAGGTGTTCATGCGGTCAAGAGCAGCGGAGAGGGGAAGAGCGAAAGCTGCGTGGATTCAGGTGGTGCAGCCAGGAGAGGACGGATCCGTTCGGGCCGGAAATCGCGGTGGAGTCCCACGGCGAAGGGATCGTACAGGAAGGGGCGGGCGCGCTTGAGCACCACTCCGAAGCGCTGCAGGTGTTCCATCCGCACGGTCCCGTGGCGACGCCCTTCCACGATCAGCTTGGCCGATTTCACCCCGATGCCGGGAACCCGCAGGATGGTTTCCAGATCCGCGTGGTTCACGTCCACCGGAAACCGCTCGGGATGCCGCAGCGCCCAGGCGGCCTTGGGGTCCAGATCCGGGTCGAGATCGGGATGGAGGTCGTCCACCAGCTCGTCGAACTGGAACTTGTAGAAGCGCATGAGCCAATCGGCCTGGTAGAGGCGGTTCTCGCGCCGCAACGGCGGACGTGCCACCAAGGGCAGACGGGAATCGCGATTGACCGGGATGTAGCCGGAGTAGTAGACCCGCTTGAGCTGCTGCCTGCCGTACAACCCGGAAGCCAACGACAGGATCTGCAAGTCGGTTTCCGGCGAGGCGCCCACGATGAGCTGCGTGCTCTGCCCCGCCGGCGAAAAGCGCGGGGCGTGTCGGGAAATCCTGGATTCCGCCTTGTGTTCCAGGATGCCTTGGTGGATGGAGTTCATGGGGGTGAACACCGAGGCGTAGTCCTTTTCCGGCGCCAGGTGCTTGAGCCCTTCCTCGGAGGGGATCTCGATGTTCACGCTCAGGCGGTCCGCATACAGGCCCGCTTGGGCCACCAGGTCGGGGCTGGCGCCGGGGATGGTCTTGAGGTGGATGTACCCCCCGAAGCGATGCTGCACACGCAGCGTGCGGGCGACCGCGACCAGCGCCTCCATGGTGGTGTCCACGCTGCCGAAGATGCCGGAACTGAGGAACAAGCCCTCGATGAGGTTGCGCCGGTAGAACTCGAGCGTGAGATTCACCACCTCCGAAGGCCGGAAGGTGGCACGTGGGATGTCGTTGGAACGACGGTTGGAGCAGTAGGCGCAGTCGAACAGGCAGACGTTGGACAGGAGGATCTTCAGGAGCGAAACGCACCGACCGTCGTCTGTGAAGGTGTGGCAGATGCCGGAGGCCTCGCCGTTGCCCATGCCACCTTTGGGAGTGGACCGGGTGCTGCCGCTGGACGAACACGACACGTCGTACTTGGCCGCGGCCGAAAGGATCTTGAGCTTATCCTGCACGGATAGGCAATATACGTTTGAGCAGTACTCAGAGCAACCGATTTCTCGCGCCCGTGCCGGGGATCAGAACTCGTGGACAAGGAAGGGTCGCAGGGCGGAAGAGGCCTCCTCCACGTCCCGCAGGAGGATCATCTCGGTGCGGTCTCCGTGGCGGATGTTCACCACCACGCGATCCAGGGAACGACGCGTGATGTGCAGCCCGCGTCCGTGGTTGAGGTCGTTGAGCTGGATCCCTTGGGCGCCGCGCACCCGGTTGGCCTCCAGCCAGGTCAGGATCTGCTGCTTGGTGAGGCGCCCGCCGCGATCCACCACAGAGCACCCCCATGCCGCAGGGCTTTTTCCGAAGAACACGTACACCGCCTGGTCGCGTCCCAGCTTGGCATCCAGGTCCCATTCGGACTTCATCTCGCCTTCCTGGTCCAACGATCCGTAGAAGACCGCGTTGCTGACCATTTCGGCCAGCGATCGCCGGAACACCCGGCGAATCTCTCCTTCCGGGAACCACCCCGCGACTTCGGCGACCACGGTGTCGATCTCCGAAGCGCTGCCCACCTGGCGGGCGTGGACTTCGGCCTGGGGCCCCAGCCAGCGCTGCAACCCGAAGACGTCCTCCGTCAGAAGCGATTGGGCGGTCTCCACCAGATCGCGCAGCGGATGGGCTCCGTGGCGCGGCAGAAGGCTGCCCACGTCGTATTCCAGCGCCAAACGGAAATGTTCCTCCACCGGCGTGGAGGAAAGGATGGCGTAGCGCGTATCGGGGCGCAGCTCGCGAAGGAACTGCACCAGGTCGAACCAGGCGATGCCGGTCAACCCGGTGTCGGCGACCAGGAGCCGGTACGAGCGGTTCTGGAGCAGATCCAGCGCCCGGTTGCCGTCCTCGGCCAGCTCCACGGAAAGCCCCAGCTCGTCTTCCAGGCTGCGGGCGGCGCGTCGACGGAACGATGCGTCCGGACACGCCAACAGGACCCTCTGGCCACCCAGATCCCGGAAGCCCGCCATGCTACTTGAACATGTTCCAGCGTTGGATGTCGAAATACGTCACGTAGAGCGCCAGCATCAGGAACAAGGCCACCACCACCATGGACAACCGTTCCATGAGCATCCGGTCGGCCTTGCGCCCCCTGATCTTCTCGATGGCGAGCTCCACCAGCCGTCCACCGTCGGTGACCACCAGCGGAAGGAAGTTCAGGATGCCCAGGTTGATGGACAAGAGCACCATCCAGTCCACCAGCCGCTCCCAGCCCAGGCGCGCGATGGCACCCGATGCGCGCACGATGCCCACCGGACCCGACAGATTCTGTGCATCCACCTTGCGGGACAGGAGCTTGCCCAGGATGCGGAACACGGCCGTTCCCTTGTCCACGGCGCCCTCGAACGCGAACCCGATCGCCTCCACCGGGCCGTAGCGGTGGAAGAAGGTGGGCACCACGTCCATGGGAACCACGCCGATCCGCCAACGTCCATCCCTGGCATCCTTCCGCGCGGTCACCTCCACGACGGAACGTCCCTCCTTGCGGGCCAGGGCGAAGCGCATGGTGCGCCCCGCGCTCCCCTGCACCGTCTGGATGAAGTCCTCGGCTCCGGTGGTCTGGCGACCATCCACGGAAAGAATCGTGTCGTCGGCGCGGATTCCGGCGATCGCGGCCGGGGTGGAATCCAGCACCCGGGCAAGCACCAGCCTGCCGCCGAACTCCATTCCCGCCCATCCGATGCGGGTGGCCTTGATGGGGGCCAGTGCCGGCCGGAAAGCGAACACGCTGTCCCGACCGTTCTTCAGGATGGAGACGCGCACGTCGTCTTCCAGGCTGGTGGCGATATCCTCGGCGAAGCGGGACGCTCCGGCGAGCGGTTTGCCGTCGAGCGCCACCACGGTGTCGCCGGCACGGATGCCCACCTTGAAGGCCGGCCCCGAGGTATCAGCCGCCGAGAGGACCATGCTTCCCTTGACCTCGACGTTCACCCCCACCATGGCCACCACCCACAGGGCCGCCAGCGCGAAGGCGATGTTCACCAGAGGACCCGCCGCGGCGATGGCCGCCCGCCATCCGATGGACACCTCCTCGTAGCCCTTCAAGGCCGAGGTGTTTCCGTTCCATCGGCGTTCCAGTTCGTTCTGCGTGGAGGGATCCTGGGGTTTCCCCTCCAGGGCCGAGGTGGGCTCGCCGCGCATAGCCACGTACCCTCCGAACAGCACCGCGCAGACGCGGTATTCGGTCTCGCCCACCTTGAGCCCGAAGAGCCTGGGCCCGAAACCGATGGAGAACACCTCCACATGCACACCCGCGCGACGCGCGACCAGGAAGTGTCCAAGCTCGTGTATGAGGACCAGAAACGACAAGACGCCGATCCCGATCAGCGCCCCCAGGATGTCGGAGCGGAAGAAGGACACCAGGGCGGGAGGGAGAAGACCTGCGCTCATGAGAGGGAACCAGCTTCCAGGTGGGCGAGTTCGTTCACTCGTCGACGGGCCCACGCGTCCGCGGCGAGCAGTTCTTCAAGATCGGGATGCCTGCCGAAGGATTGCTCGGACAGGCAGCATTCCACCAACCGCACGATGCCCATGTAGGGGATCCTCCGGTCCAGGAACAGTGCCACGGCCGCCTCGTTCGCCGCGTTCAGCACGGCCGGAGCCGCCCCTCCCCGCTCGCCGGCCGCGTAGGCCAGCCCCAGGGCGGGAAAACGCTCGTGGTCGGGTGCCTGGAAGCTCAACGTACCCAGCTTGGCCAGATCGAGCCGTTCTCCGGAAAGTGTCACCCTCTTGGGGGCCACCAGCGAATACAGGATGGGCAGACGCATGTCTGGTGTGCCCAGCTGGGCCATCAGGGCGCCATCCTGGAACTGGACCATCGAATGGACATGGCTCCCCGGATGCACCAGCACCCGGATGCGGTCGTACCCGACGCGGAACAGGTGGTGCGCCTCGATCACCTCGAGCCCCTTGTTGAAGAGGGTGGAGCTGTCGATGGTGATCTTGGGGCCCATGGTCCAGGTGGGATGCTTCAGCGCCTGTTCCACCGTGATGTGGGCGAATCGGTCGATGGGCAACTCCCGGAAGGGACCACCGGAAGCGGTCAGGACCAGGGCTTCCACCTCGGTGGTGGGCGTACCGCCCAGACACTGGTGGAGGGCCGAATGCTCCGAATCGATGGGATACAACCGGGCCTTGGGGTATTCGTCCAGCAGGCGGTTGATCCGCTCCCCGGCCATCACCAGGGTTTCCTTGTTGGCCAGGCAGACACGCAGTCCGCGGCGGATGGCTTCCATGGTGGGAAGGCATCCGATGGAGCCCACCAGGCCGTTGACCAGGGTGGTGGCTTCCAGGTCGGCCACCAGCTCCAGAAGGCCCTCCATGCCGAAGCTCACCGACCGCCCCAGAAGGGAGGCGGCCCGCTTGGCCGAGGGTTCGTCGAAGAGCGCCAGGCGGGCCTTGGGGAATTCACGGGCGATCGCGCAGAACTCGTCCACCTTCGAGTGGGCCGCCAGGCCCACGATGTGGAAACGGTCCGGATGTTCACGCACGACGGAGAGGGTGCTGGCGCCGATCGAGCCGGTGGCGCCCAAAAGCACAAGATTCTGAACGGACATGCCCTGGGAATGTACCAAACCCCACCCCGCGGGCGAGGCAGGAATGTGTCTGCGGTCTACGCCGAGGTGGCCAGTCGCGCGCGGATCGTGGAATGGAGCGCACCGTTGGCGGACAGGCCGTTGCCCAGCTCCAGGAGCCCTTTTCCGTCCAGGCTCGAGAAGGCCCCTCCGGCTTCCTGGAGGATCACTCCCATGGGGGCCACGTCCCACACGTTCACGACGGGATCCAGCATGGCCTCGGCCCGCCCGCAGGCCACCAGCAGGTGGCCATAGCAGTCACCCCAACCGCGGGCCACTCCTGCTTCGCCGCGCATGGCCATCCACTCCTTGCCCCACGGACTGCGCGAGACGGTGATGGCCGAGCCGTCCAGGAGAAGGGCATCGGAAAGGTCGGACACCTCCGATACCCGCGCCTGGGTGCCGTTGAGCCAAGCCCCCAGGCCCCGCGCCGCCCACAGGCTTTCGCCCAGGGCCGGCATGTGGATCACCCCCACCACGGGCTGGTCGCCGTCCAGAAGGGCCAGGAGGGTTCCGAAGAGAGGCACTCCATGGATGAACGCCTTGGTGCCGTCGATGGGATCCACCACCCACTTGTAGCGCGCCTGGGGCAGATGGACTCCGTATTCCTCGCCGATCACCCCGTGGGTGGGCCGCAAGGTGGCGAGCCTCGCGCGGATCAGCTCCTCCGCCTGGCGGTCGGCTTCGGTCACCGGCGAGTTGTCGCGCTTCTTCACCACCGCGATCTTCCTCTGGAAACGCGAGAGGATGGGGGTTTCCGCCTGCTTGACCAGATCCCTGGCCAGGGCGAGCTCTTGTTCCAGATCCAATTCGGGATGGCTCATGGGAAAAAAGGTACGAGGCGAACGCGGGAAAGGGCAATCCGCGTCCGGAAAGAACCGGTTGTGTTGTCGGGTTGTTGACTGTCCCCTCGTAGTGAGCGTATCCTGTTGGGGTATGAAGTCGATCGACGTGGATTGCCCGCATTGCGGTTGCTCGTGCGACCTGCGACTGGACGAGAACACCCAGGTCGTTCTGCTCGTCTGTCCATCCTGCGGCGCCTCGTTGGTCTCCTACTACGGCCAGACCTTCCAGGTGGAGCCATCGGAGTTCCGCTACCTGCGCCAGCGCGGCGGCATGAAGGAGGCCCAGGGAGCCCTGCGTGTGAAGCAACGCATCTCGCGCCTGCCGGTGGCCGTCCACTCGGCGGGCGAACCGGTGATGGACCACGCCGTGGGCGCCGACGAGATCCTGGAACTCCAC
This sequence comes from Fibrobacteria bacterium, assembly GCA_035352895.1. Lineage (GTDB taxonomy): Bacteria > Fibrobacterota > Fibrobacteria > UBA5070 > UBA5070 > UBA5070. The sequence continues at coordinate 57,908 of DAOPYN010000008.1, forward strand.
GTGGCGCTGGACAAGTGCCAGAGCGTCGAGGATTTCCTCAAGGCGCTGGACTGAGCGGAATTCTCTAGTTTCCTTCCCAGCATGCTCGGCTACGCCGAAACCCATTTCAAGTTCAGGCTGCCGTGGTCGCCGCTCTTTCGTGCTTTGCCGGAGATGATCCTGGACGCGCCTTCCCTGGCCCTCCCCCATCAGGACATCCCTCTGACGTTGGCTGTCCACGACGCCCATCGCTTTCCCGTGCGGCTGGAGGAGGTGCGGTTGGTGGCCCGCGCCCAGGGGCGGATGCAGCAGGCCACCTGGAACCCGGGAATGCCCCTGGACCAACCCTTCCACTGGATCTCGCTTCCCTGGCCGGGCGAACGGATCGAGGGAGCCCAATGGGTGGATGCCGTCTTCCGCATCACCGACGCCAAGGGCAAATGCTGGACCTTCCTGAACCACAACCTTCCGGGACTGCCTCCCTCGAGCCTTCGCATCCTGCGGTTGGGCAGCGACTTTCCCGCACCTGAAGGATGGGTCTGTGGCGACCTCCACTGCCACACCGTCTGGAGCGAGGATCCGGTGGAATGGGGAGGCGATCCGATGGTGATGCGTCGGGCGGCGCGCTGCCTGGGTCTTGGCTTCTACGCGGCCACCGACCACTCCTACGACTTCGCCTGGAACCACCCGGACTACCTATCCCCCGCCGATCCCGTCCAACGCTTCGATGCCTTCCGCAGGAGTCTTCCCGCCGACGAACCCGGGATGCCCGTGGTCCTGCCCGCCGAGGAGATCAGCTGCGGAAACTCCCGCGGGGAGAACATCCACCTGCTGGCCATCGACCACCCCGACTACCTCCCCGGCCAAGGCGATGGCGGCCGACGCGGCCTGGACAACCGACCGGACCTTTCCATCCTCCAGGTCCTGGAACGGTTGACGGAATCCGGCGCCCCGGCGTTCGCGGCACACCCCCGCCCGGGAATCGGGTGGTTGCAACGGAAGATCTTCCGGCGCGGCCAGTGGGACCCGCAGGATCTGCGGCCTGGTCTGCATGGACTGCAGATCGCCAATGGATCGTGGGGACGCGATTTCCTCTCCGGCCGGGACCTGTGGGTGAACGACCTGTTGGCGGGGAACCGTCGACTGCCCATCGCGGGCAACGACGCGCACGGGGACCTCAACCGCGCCACCCAGGTGGCCTTCCCCCTGCTGCGCCTCGGCCAGACCGATCTCCACCGGTTCGGACACCAGCGCACCTGGATCTTCCCGGGCCATTCCCCTTCCCGCTCCTCCCTGCGCGAGGCCCTGACGGGAGCTCCCTGCGTGATCTCGGACGGCCCGTGGCTCGGGCTGTCCGTGCCGGGTGCGGCCCACGCGGTGGAACGCTCCGAAGGTACGGGACGGATCGTCGGAGAAAGCCTGGTGGAATTCGGAAGGATCCGGCGCGTGGTCGTGTTCAGCCACGCCAGAAGCGAAAGCGCCGAATCCGTCCTGTTGGACCTTTCCCCCGCGGCGCTGCGAGTCGATTCCGCGTTCCAGGTCCCGGCGGACACTCGATACGTGCGCGCCGAGCTCTGGACGGAATCCGGCCACCGTGCCCTCACCCGGGCCGTGGAGCCGGATCCGGGCTAGAACCAGTCGTCGGGGGTCTGGACCCGCACGCCCACCTTCACCAGCTGATTGGTCATCACGGGCATGGGGCTGCCGTCCTGCTTGACGTAGGCCACGATCCTCCACAGGTAGACCCCGGAGGCCACCACCTTGCCGGTGTAGGCCCGATGGTTCCACTGGAGCATGATGGAAATGCGATCGATCTGGTCGCGCTCCATGGCATCCAGGTCGGCCTGGGTGATGTCGAGGTTGCGCGAGGTCACGAAGGTGCCCACGTTGTCGTAGATGTAGAGGATCATCCGCGCCGGACGGTTGATGTAGAGGGTGGGCCCGTTGCAGTACTCGTCGCGCGGACAGGCATCGCGCACCGTGGACGAATTGGTCACGTACCCGGACCCGGGCTCCCACCATTCCATCCCGTTGGCGGATCCATCCGCGCTGCGGCGCCCCTTGGTGGCCTTGATGAGGATCTCGCTCTTGGCCACGCGGTTGGCTTCCGATTGGGGGATCTTGGGAATCCGCGAAGGCGCCGTGGTCTGCACCAGGAAGGGACGCTGCGCGCCCACCACGGGGGTGGACCAGTGCTGGCTCGAGCTGTCCACGCGGTTGCCGCGATCGTCGACGATTCCCGCCACGAAGCGGACCCGGAGGTCCGGCCGCACGCTGCCCGAGTCGCCGGGAGGAACCAGGAACCAATACGATCCGTCGGGAAGCCTGCGGATGGAATCGGCCGGCACCTTCACCCAGATGCGGCTTGCGGAGTCGCAGGTGGAACGCACGCCCGGGCAACGCAGGATCTCCAGCCAATCCTTCTGCTTGGAGAAGTCGGTCCGCTCCGAAGGACGGATCACCAAGGTATCCCAATCCCTGTAGTTCTCGACGCGGTGCACCACCGCCGACACGATCACGGGCGGAACCTTCTCGCCGATCTTGAAGGTATCGAGGAAAGTGCGCACCGAGTCGCCGGAACCGACGCGCCACTGCGAACGCATCACCCCGTTCTGGAGGGAATCGAATCCCGTCATCCCGAAGGCGAACGGAGGCTGGACGGGCACCAGGAAGCGCGTGCTGTCCAACTTCCCGGGACGCGCGACCGCGAAGAGCAGCCGCCCCAGGGAATCCCGCAGGGGCCTGCCGTCGATTCCCACAACGGAGTCGCCCAGGACGTTGGTGAGGGGGTAGCCGGAAAGATCCTTGAGGACACGACCGGCGGAGTCCGTCAGCACGGTACCGGGGACCACCCAGAAGGTGTCCCGGCCCACCACCACGGGCTTGCCTCGGGAAGGCCCAGCGTAGTAGGGGTTGGCGGAATCGGGCCTCATGGAGGTGCGGCCGGAGTCGCTGAAAGCCATGTCGAATCGAGGCAGATCGGTTCCCCACGGCGAATCCAATTCCACCACCAGGCCATCCACCCGCCCATCGCCGTTGCGGTCCACGTAGTAGGACTGCACCACCTTCACCGGCTCCACGTTCACCCGGTGCACGTCGCAACCCACGTTCCCCACGTCGTCCTCGAAGCAACGCCGGATGGTGTCGGAACCAGGACGGGGAATGGTCTTGGTGGTTCCCACCACCCAGGTCTTGCCACCGTCCGAGATCTGGTGGGTGACGGGAATCCTCCCGGTCACCACGTTCGCTCCATTGGGAGGATTCAGGATCTCCACCACGGGGATGGATTGCTTGAGATCGATCCAGCCCGTGTCGTATCCGTAGTTGCCCAAGGCGTCGTGCGCCTCGACCGGCACGGGAAACAGACCGTCGCCCTTGAAGTTGGTGACCACCTTGAAGGTGTCCACCTTGACGCTCCAGGTCTTCCCGGCGGCGTCCAAGCTGGAATCGCGGACCCAGTAGTAGACCGTGTCCACGCCGAATCGCGTGCGGGCGCGGTCGCCCCACCAGGTCGTGTCCTTGTCAGGGGCATGGGGGTTCTTCCCGACGATCTTGAAGACCTGGACCACGGGAGGGACCAGATCCGCCCAGACGGTATGGGTGTCGCAGCCGACGTTGCCGGCCGTGTCCGTGAAGCAGCGAGGGATGCGGTTCCAACCGTTCACCAGCAGGGTGTCCGAAGGCTTCTGCGCCTTTCCGTCCACGGTCCATTCCACGCGTTGGATGGCCTGGTTGGTGCGTGCGGAATCCACCGGGATCACGATCTTCACGTCGGGCGGGACGTTGGAGTTGCGGATGATCAACGTCAGCAGGGAATCCGTACCCAGGTCGGCACCCAGGGGACGGCGCAGAACCAGGTGGACCACGCGATCGGGCCCGACCTTGCCGTCGTTGTACAGCAGGACTCGGAAGGTCCCGGAGGTGGTGCCGGTGTCGATGCGTACGCCGTAGGCGCTGTCGGGGACCATCAGCACGCCCTTGGCCAAGCCGCGCTTGGAATCCAGGACGAGATCCGACAACGCGACGGAATCGGAGACCGGATCCAGGCGGATGGGAAGGTCGGCGAAGCCGGAAACGTCCCGGACCACCAGGGTGTCGCGGGCGAAGGAGAGCTTGGGACGATCGTCGCCCTGGCGGATCAGGATCCGCTCGCGGTCGTGGACCGGATCGGGAGTGACCACCTTGTCGTCGCGGAAAGTCCCCCACGAAAGCACCACATCCTGGTCGGGACCGTAGCGACCGTCGTGCAGGATGGTGACCTCGACGGCGGTGGTCCGGCTCAGGGCCGGGAAGGTGAAGTCGGGCTGGAGGCGGTAGTGCTTGCCCGCGATGGCCGAGCCACCGACGGACTTCACCGTGCCCACGATCCCGATCAGGGAAAGCCTGTCAAGATCCAGCATCACCCGCACCAGGGTGTCCTTCTCGCGGACCACCAGGAGACTGTCGCGGAAGCGCACCACCGGAGGCGGATCGACGTTGACGATCCGGATGGTGAGCTTGGACGGTTCGATCAGCTGGATGTTGTCGACGTTGTTGGGCAGGAGATTGAGCCTCACCTGAAGGGTGTCGGAGAAGATGCTGTCGCGCATCGGGACCAGCCACAGGGTGTCGAGGGTGTCGAAGGCGGCGAAGTGCGCGACGGAATCCGACATGCGGAAGGTCCGCCCCGCCAGCGCCGTGGTGAGGGCCGTATCCACCTTCACCTCGATCGTGGTGGCCACGGAGGAACTGCGGGTGAGACGGACCACCACGGGAACGCGCCCGCCCTGGTCCTCGCGCACCACCGTGTCGCGGCTGGCGAACAGGGCGTAGACCTCCTTTTCGTCGGTGATCAGTCCGCTGGTGCGCCAACCGGAGGAGTCGGGACGGACCCAGGTGGTGTCCACGGTGTGGATCCGGACTCCGACCCGCCGCGGTGGCGTGTACGCGGCGATCCCCAAGGTGGAGACGCTCAGGGAATCGACCTTGGGGCCTGCGCCCAGGGTGTCGGAAGCGGAGGCCACCGCCACGTAGTCCAGACCCGCGACGGCGGTGCTGTCGAAGGTGCTCCACTGGAAGACCACCGGCACGCGGGAAGCCATACGTTGCCCGGTGGTGGGATCCACCAGGAAGAACTGGAAGGGAAGCGGTCGGGTGGCGCCGGGGATCTCGGAGCGCTTCACCGATCCACCCTGGATGGCCAGACGGGGTTTGCGGACACCGGAAAGGATGGTTCCCAATCCCACGCTGTCCTTGGCGCTGGCTCCGCGCACGCTGTCCAAGGTCACGGTGAAGGAAACCGGCACCACGTAGCGGTCGTCGCCGATGGACATCACGGCGAAGGAATCGCGAGCCACCGAGGCGCGCAGCACCAAGGTGGACACCGCGCCCACGTAGTCGGTTCCGCTCTTTGCGGTACCGTCGGTGGTGCGCCAGCGGAAGGAAATGGGCAGACCGCTGGATGTGGGTTTCCCTGTGCGGGGGTCGATCAGGCTCACGTGGAACCACATGGGCTTGCGGGAGCCGGGCACGGAATCGCGGGCGGCCACCACGCTGTCCACCGAGAGGAACGGTTCCGGATCGTCGTCCAGGATGGTGCCCAATGCGTTGGAGACCCCCGGTTGCGCGTTGGGATCGGAGGTCTGCAGGGACACCTTGATCAGACGATCGCTCTGGCGCTGGAGGTTCCCGATCACCGAATCGGCCACGAATTCCCTGGTCTTGGAGCCGGCCGGGATGGATTCCGTTCCGGAAGCGGCGACGAAGTCGGTTCCCAGACGCGCGGTGGAATCGGCCAATGTCCAGGCGAAGGAGGTTGCCACGCGGCTGGCGATGGGGTTGCCCGTGGCCGAATCCCGCAAGGCCGCGGTCATGGGGAAGGGACGGCGGAGGCTGTCGCCTTCCTGGACGGAATCCGGCAGCAGGACCATGCGTGGCTTCCCGAACTGGCTCAGGATGGTCCCGGTGGCGACCAGGCGGCTCACCCCGGTGGCGATGGACGACGCGTTGGATATCTTGACGGAAAACGTCAACGGCGGGCTGTAGCGGACGTCCGGCTTCACCGTCACCACCAGGGTGTCGGTGGTGGCCCCGACCGGCAGGGTGCAGGTCCCGGAAACCTGCACGAAATCCGCGTCGGCGAGAGCCGTTCCGCCCTGGGTGGTCCAATCGTAGGTGGTGGCCACCCCGCTGGGCTTCAGGACGGATCCGGTGGCGGAATCCATCAGGCTGACCACGAACTTCATGACCACGTCGGAGGTGCTGGAGCGGACCACGGAAGTGTCCCGGACCATCAGGCGCGGATGGGGATTGGTGTTCAGGATGGCTCCCACCCCCACCAGGTCGTTTCCGGTGGAGGCCACTCCGGTCTTGGTGGACAGCTTCACCAGGAAGTGTTCGGTGGGTTCGAAGATGCTGTCGCGAAGGGTGCGCACGGCGACGCGAGTCGACAGCGCCCCGGCGGGAATGCACACGTTCAGGCCCGAATCGCGGGCGAAGTCCACCCCTCGCTTGGCGGTGCTGTCCTGCGTGTTCCAATCGAAGCAGGTGGGCAAGGCGCTGGGATGCGAAAGGGAGACGGTGAACCTGGCGCTATCCCCTTCCGATACCGCAGCGGCATCGGAGACGGAGATTTTGGGCGGCGGATCGTCGTCGGTGATGGTGGCGTTGGCGGTGTCGCGCACCCTGCTGCTGACCTTCTGCAGCCCCACCAGGGAATCCACCCGTACCAGGAAACGCTCGTCGCCCTCGTAGAGGCTGTCCATGCGCACCTGCACCACGATGGTGTCCACCGACTTGTAGTGGAACGGGATCCGAGCCTTGGCGACGGGCACGAAGTCCGCGGCGGTGGCGGTGCGGGTCGCGGTGGACCACCAGAGTTCCGCGTTGCGCACGTCCTGGGGACGCAGGGCGACACCCGTGGTGGAGTCCACCACCTCGACCACCAGCTTCATCAGTGTGTAGCCGGGCCCGGTGCCCTCGACGACCGACGAATCGCGGATGCGGATGGTGGGAAGGGGGTCGTCGTCCAGGATACCGGCGAACATGGCCACCTTGCCGTTCCACATGCGGCTGGAATCCAGGGTGCCTCCGCGCACGGAGTCCACCACCAGCATGGCGTAGCGGTTGGGTTGGTCGAAGTTGTTGCCGCGCACGAACCGGGAGAATGGATCGCTGGTGAGCTGTCCGGGCTGGACATCCGAGATTCCCTCCACGGAGGTGCCCGATGTGAATCCCGCGATGTCCCCCTGGGAACCCGTGTCGAAGGGCATGTAGCGCCGTCCCATCACCGTGGTGTCGCGTGTGGGTAGCACCAGGTGCCACCAGATGCGGATCACTTCGCCGGCGATGTGGTCCAGGTCGAAGGCCAGGTTCATGCGGGTCAGCTGGCCCTCGGCGCCTTCGGGAGTGGGTTGTCCCAGGTTGATCACCCTGATGATTGGCTTGTTGGGGTAGTACGGGATGAACTGGCCGTCCGTCCCCTTGAAGTCGTTCTTGATGTGGATGGAATCCGCCAGGATCTGTCCATACAGATGGACGCGATCGTGCACCTGCACGTAGGTGTTCGGCTTGGGCACCACCACGGACGCCCAGACTTCCGTGTTCACGTTCAGCACCACGCTCTTCTCCGAGTAGAGCATCATGGTCCCGCCCGCGAAGTGGAGGGAATCGGTGCCGTAGCCCAGCTGGTACTTCTCCGGGGCGATCACGTTGCGGGCGCCGGAGGGCTTGGCGTCCAGACCGTTGCGCGTGAGGATCACGGTGCGCAACCCTCGGGGTTGGACCGCCAGAAGACGGGTCGGACTGGTGGGAGTGGCGGATTCGCGCAGGATGATCTGATCGAAGGAATAGGCCCCTTCGGTGAGGTAGATCGTGGTTCCATACCACAGATCCAAGGTTCCGTAGCGTCCCGGGGGAAGGATGGTGTCCGTGGGGTTGCAGAATCCGGAGAGGTCGGAACCACCCACGGCCTGGTTGGTTCCGCAGGTCCAGCGCAACGGCGACGGCCCCGTCTTCACGTTCCGAGGGTATCCGAGATCGCTGGCGGTCTGGAAGGCGGTATCGGGCAGGGCGATCCCGGTGGTCACAACAGCCGTGGTGGGCATGTTCCACACCACTCGGTCGCTCAGGATGGGAGTGGTGGCCGGAGTCACGTCGGCCACACCCATGTTGGGACTGGATACGCTCGGGGGAGGCCCGAAGAAATGGGTCCCCCACGATGGCTGCCGGAAGTGTCCGCCTCCGATGAAGAGGGAATCCTCGAACCGATTGTCCTTGTTGGTGGCCTGGACCTCACCGCCCACGTACACGGACATCCGCATGCGGTTGTTGTCCACCGTGCTGAGCACGCCGTTGGTCCGGACCTGCCCCCACACATCGGAAAAATTGTTGTTGAACCGGACCAGGTTTCCCGCGGTGAGCACGGATTTGATGGTGTCGTACCCGTCCATGGTCACCTGCCGGTCGCTGCCCACCCACCCGCCATTGGCCGTGGAAGCCCGGTAGTCGATCTGGATCCCCCTGCGCGCGAACAGGAAATACCGGTTCAGGGAATCGTCCACCGTGAGTGCCGCGCCCGCATGCGAGACAAGAATTCCGATCCAGACCACCAGGGCGAACGCTCGCGAACGGAAGACTGGAATCGAATTGGGCTGCATAGGCTGGATCTCTGTGGAAAAGTTGCGGGGCCCGCTGGCGGCGACCGCCCGATCGCGACGGCCTCCCCCTCCCGGGCGGAAGAGGGACGTCAGAAGGAAATATGGTCTTCTCCAGGACAATTGCCACCCCCATCGGTTCCGGGGAGCCTCTGCGGCCCCTCCCCCGGCCCCACCTCCCGGTGGTGCACCGGGAAGGGATGCATGGTCGATTTCTGTCTCAGAAGAACGGAAGGGCGGGCTGGATCACCAGGGTGGTTCCACCAGGATCTTCACACCGACCTTGTAGAGGTAGTTGGTCATCTGCGGCATGGCCGTGCCCGGCATGTTCACCCAGCTCACGATGCGCCACACGTACACCCCGCTGGCCACCAGCTCACCTTCATCCGTGTGGTGGTTCCAGTTGAGCTCCACCTGCACGCGGTCGAGCTGGTCGGGATTCATTCCGTCCAGGTCGGCCTGCGAGATGGTGATGTCCCGCGAGGTCACGTAGGTTCCCAACTGGTCGTAGATGTAGAAGATCATCCGCGCGGGCCGGTTCAGGTAGAGCGTCGGGCCATTGCAGTACTCCACCTGGGGGCAGGCCTGGTTGGCCTTGCTGCGGTCGACGTTGTAGCCCACCCCAGGTTCCCACCAGTCCTGGCGGGAACGGCTGCCGTTGGTCACCTTCATCAGGATGGTGCCGGGGCGGTTCTTCCCGATCTCGCTTTCCGGGATCTGGGCGATACGCCCGGGAGGCTTCACCTTCACCAGGTTCGGCCTGGGCATGCCCGTGACCGGTGTGGCCCAGTGGGTGTTCTTCACGTCCACCCCGTTGCCCTTGGCGTCCGACACGTCGCTGCGGAAACGCACACGGTAGTCCGGTCGGATGCTGCCCGTGTCGCCCGGAGGCACCAGGAACCAGTACCGTCCATCCCCCATGGCGTGGACGGAATCGGCCGGGACTTTCACCCACACCATGCTGGCCGAATCGCACTTGCGCTTGCCCACCGGGCAGGACCACACCTCCAGCCAGTCCTTGCCGGAACCGATCTTCACCTTCTCGGAGGGGGTGATCACCAGGGTGTCCTGGTCGTCGTAGCTCTCCGTGCGGTGGATCTGGGCCTTCACGATCACCGGCGGAACCTTCTCGTCCACCTTGAAGGAATCCACGAAGGTCCCTGTCACCTTCTTGCCGGTGGAATCCACCGCCACCCAGGTCGCGTTCATGGTGGCGCCTTGCAGCGAATCGAAGCCGGTCATGCCGAAGGCGAACGGAGGCACCAGGGGCACCAGGATCCGGGTACTGTCGGCGACTCCGGTCTTGGCCACCTTGAAGTACACGCGTCCCAGGCTGTCGCGCAGGGGTTGGCCATCCGTTCCTCGGGCGGTGTCCCCCATGACGTTGGTCAGAGGTTGGCCGTCGGGACCCTGGAGAACCTTGCCGGAAGCGTCGCGCAGGAAGGTGCCCGCAGCCACCCAAAGGCTGTCCTTGCCGACCACCACCAACTTGCCCCGGGTGGGCCCGGCGTAGAAGGGTTTGTCCTTGTTGGGCTTCTGCCCCGTGCGCGTGCTGTCGTTGAGCCAGAAATCGAAGGTGGGGAGATCGGATCCCACCCATTTGGCATCCAGGTCCACGACCACCGCGTCGATCCGTCCGTCACCATCGGTGTCGTAGTAGGTGGAGCTCACCACGTGGATGGGCTCCACCTCCACCAGGTGCTGGTGGCAGCCCACGTTCCCCACGTCGTCCTCGAAACAGCGTCTGATGGGGGTCTTGCCCGGACTGCGGATGGCTTCCACCGTGTTGACGTTCCAGATCTTGCCGGCGTCCTTGACGGTGTGCAGGACGGGGATGGAACCCACGACGATCTGGGCACCATCGGGAGGGGTCACGATGTCCACCACCGGGATCGACTGCTTGAGGTCGATCCATCCGGTGTCGCGCCCGCAGTTGCCCACGCTGTCGCAAACGGAAACCGGCACGGGGAACAGGCTGTCGCCCTTGAAATCGGTCACGGTGCGGTGGGTGTCCACCTTGACCCGCCAGGATCCGTCGGAATTCATGATGGAATCCCGGCTCCAGTACCAGACGGTGTCCTGACCGAATCGCGTGCGGGCCCGGTCGCCCCACCAGGTGGTGTCCTTGGACGGATCGTGGGTGTTCTTCCCCGTGATCTTGAAGACCTGCACCACCGGAGCGGTGAAGTCGCCCCAGACATGCACGGAATCGCATCCTTTGTTGCCGGCCGTATCGGTGAAGCAACGCTTGAGCACGTTCCAACCCTGGCGCAGGGAATCTGAGGTGGTGGGCTGCGGCTTGCCGTCGACGGTCCATTCCACGGGTTGGCGCGGATCGGAAGTGTGGATGCTGTCCCTTGGACGGGTGATCTCCACATCCGGGTCGTGGTCGTTGTCGAGGATGGTGAAGACTAGGCCCTGTCCGGCGCGGCCCGTGGTATCCACGGACTTCAAGGCGAGGTCGATCCGTTCGGTGGGCTCCACGCGACCGTCGTCGATGACCTCCACATCGAAGGAGGCGCGGGTGGACATGGGCGGGAACACCACGGTGTAGACCACGCTGGAATCCAGCACGGCGTCCGACCCCTTGCGCAGGGAATCCAGCGTGGCGCTCCCCGAAGCGCGCAACGAGATCGTCACGGGATAGGCGGATGGATGGTCCAGGACCAGGTCCAGCTTCACCTTGCCGACATCTTCGCGCACGGTGGTATCGCGTCGGTCGAAGGAAACCACGGGCGCCGAGTCGTTGTCGAGGATCCGCACGATCTGTCGGGTCTGCCCCACAACCAGCGAGGCGTTCCGGGCGGAGTCCAGCATCAGGTCGACGGTTTCCGTGGGTTCGGTGATGCGGTCGTCGACCACCTTGAACACGATGGAGGCGGTGTCCATGCCGGGCTTGAAGGAGAATCCGATCAATTGTCCGGCGACGATGTCGTGGTCCGTCCCCGGAGTTGCGGTGCCCTGCACATGGTAGCTCGCGCTCACCGGCTTGGCGGAAACCCGGGAGAGCCGAGCGATCACCCGCACCTGGCCCACGTCTTCCACCACCGTCATGGTGTCCATCCGGAACACCAAGGAGGGCGGCTCGTCGTCGTCGAGGATGGTCAAACGGTGCGTGAGGAGAGCTCCGGATCCGGCCGGCGACAGCGGTCGCAGGTCCAGATCCACCGTCTCGTCGAATTCGTCGATGCTGTCGGGAACCACGCGCACGACGAAGCGGGCCGAAGTGCTCCCGGCAGGGATCCGCACGGTGTCCTGGATCAGGTCGCGCAGGGAATAATCCACTCCCTGCTGGGCCGTGGAAGCGCCGGACACCGAAACCACCACGGAAAGGTCGATCGAGGCGGGACGATCCAGCACGATCCGCACGGGAACGTCGCCTGCCTTGTCCTCCACCACCGAGGTGTCGGCCTTGCCGAACCCGATCCGAGGCGGCTCGCCGCCGTCGCGGACCCAGGCGATGCCTTCCCGGTCGCGGGCGGACAAAAGCCCCTGACGCACGGAATCCAGCACCACCTTGAAGGTCTCCATCGGCTCCCAGACGGAATCCACCAGGACCGGGATCTCGATGTTCAGAAGACGCTGCCCCGGCACGAACAGCAGGGTTCCGGAGGCGGCGGTGTAGTCCTTGGTGGTGGCCCTGGCCGTGGAATCCTGCGTGCGCCAGTACACCCACACCGAGTCCTTGGTCGGGCTGGTGAGCCTCACCGGGAAACGGGCCACGCCTCCCTCGGAGACGGTATCGGCGTTTCCGATCACCACCGGAGGCTCGTCGCCGTCGTCCAGGAGGGTGGCGTTGCCGACCGGATCCAGGATGTTGGCGGTCTTGGCGGAGTCCAGGATCATGCGGAAGGTTTCCGGAATCCGCTCGGAGATCTTGTCGTTGAGGATCCGCACCCCGAAGGAATCCACCCGCGACATGGCGGGAAACAGGATGGATCCGGCAGTATCCACGTAGCGCAGGCCCGGCGTGGCGCTTCCGGCCTGTGTGTGCAACCACACCCGCACCGGCTGGGCCGGGTAGTAGTTCAGCCGCACCACGAAGTGGATGGTGGTGTCCTTCTCCTCGATGGGGGCCAGCGAAAAGATGGAAACGCCAGGCAGACCCTGGAGGTCCACGATGGTGCCGGTGGC
>DAOPYN010000008.1:70663-107155 GCA_035352895.1 Fibrobacteria bacterium
CGGAGGGTAGGGCGTCCACCAGTGAGGAGAGCTTCACCTGGTAGGTCTCGTCCCCTTCGCCGGCGACGGAGTCGGCCCGGACGGACACCCGCACCAGGGTATCCACCGCACCGATGGGCAGGGTGATGCCGCCGCTGGCCGCGTCGTAGTCGGAACCCGCCTTGGCGCTGCCGTCGCGGGTGGCCCACTGGAACGAAATGGCCTTTCCGGAGGGGCGGTCCAGACGGATCCGCAGGGTGGCCGGTGTGGTGCCGGTGGCGGGTTCGGTGGTCCGCGTCCCGTAGACGTGGATTCCCGGAGCGGTGTCGTTGTCCGTGATGGTGCCCACCCCGATGGAATCGGCGAGGCTCGCGTCCAACGGCGAGGAGAGGCGGACATCCAGCGTCTCGTCCGGTTCGTCCAGGCTGTCGCCCACCACGGGGATGGAGACCAGCAACACGGAATCGCCCGACGAGAACAGGAGCGTACCCTGCGAGGGGAAATAGTCCAAGTTCCCCTTGGCGCTGCCGTCCTGGGTGCGCCATTCCACGGAAGCTGGTACGTGCGAGATCGCCGAAAGCACCACCTTCATGCGCAGCGAATCCACCGCGCCCCATGCGGCGGGCTCCACCACGGATCCGTCCAGGACGGAAACCGTCGGAGGTAGGTCGTCGTCCAGGAGCGAGGCCAGGCCGGTCGAATCCTGGATGTTGGCGGAATCCGCCTCCACGAGCTTCACCGTGAAGGACTCGGTGTCCGGCTCGTTGAAACGGTCGTCCAGGATCCGGATGTTCAGATCGTAGCTGGTTTTGGTCGGTGGGATGGCGATGGTGACGGAGGAGTCCACGTAGTCCTCGCCGGGAGTCGCCGTCCCCGCCGCAGTCCGAATCTTGACGTGGATGGTGTCGGATCGCGGGAACTGCAAGCGCAGGTGGAAGGTGATGGTGGAATCGGCCTCCACCACCGGGGCCACGGAATCGATGTAGAGCGCCGGCAGGCCGTTGTCGTCCAGAAGGGTCGCCACGCCCACGGTGTCGCTACGCCCCAGTTCCACGTTGGCGACAGGAGAAAGGATCAGGCTGAAGGACTCGGTGGGCTCGCCGAAGTTGTCCGCCTTCACCGTGACGGGAATGGCCACCGATCTCGCCCCCGCGGGAATGGTCACGTCGCCGGATCCGGACACGAAGTCGTAGGTGTCGCTTCCCAAGGCGCCGGTGGACTTGGCGGTGCTGTCGCGGGTGGCCCAGTGGATGGTCACATCCTTGCCGCTGGGACGCTCCAAAGTTGCCACGAAGTTGGCGCGCACATCGATCAGATGGCCTTCCCGCACCACCGGATCGTTGATCTTCAGGGCCGGTGCGGTGTCGTTGTCGGTGATGCCCCCGATGCCCACCGGATCTCCCAGCAACGCGTTGCTGGGATTGGAAAGCACCACCTTGAAGTATTCCGTGTATTCGTCCAGGGTATCGCCCAACACATTGACGGAAACAGTCTTGGAGGTCTGGCCGGGAGCGAAGGTCAGGGTCCCGTTGGCCGAGGCGTAGTCCTTTTCCGCGAACTTGGCGGTGGAATCCACCGTGCGCCAAGCCACCGTGACGGTCCGTCCGGACGGCGCGTCCAACCGCACGGTGAAGGTCGCACCCGTGGCTGCGCCTTGGGCGGCGGGTTCCAGAACCGAGGTGTCGTTCACCGAGATCGAAGGCGGCGGATCGTTGTCGAGGATGCCGGCCAGGCCGATGGAATCCTGGATGTCGGCCAAGGATGGATCCACCACCCCATGGATCCGCATCTGGAAGGTCTCCAGGGAGTCCTCGTCAAGGAGGTCGGCCAGGATCCGCGCAGGCAGTGGCACTCCGGAGGTCATGGCGGGAATGGTCAGGATGCCGGAGGTGTCCTTGAAATCCTGGTTGTCGGTGGCCGTTCCGGCGACGGTGGCGAAGCCGACCTGGACGGGAAGGGCGCTCACCTGGGATAGGCGTACCCAGAAGCGGATGGTGGTGTCGGACTCGTCCACCGGTGCGATGGAATCGATGACCAGGACCGGCTTGGGATTCTGGTCGACGATCCACGCGTCGGCGGTGGTATCCAGGGCAGCGGCGTCCTGGATGGACAGCAACACCGCCCGGTAGGCCTCCGTGCGTTCGTTGGCCACGGTATCCAGGTAGGTGGGGACCTGGATGGACTTGCTGCCTTCGTTGGCCAAGAACACCAGGTTGGTGTCCAGACCACGGTAGTCGGCTCCGGCCTTGGCCGTACCGTCGCGGGTGACCACGCGCACCCGCACGGGGATTTCCGAGGGGCGATCCAGACGCACGGTGAACACCGATCTCGCGCCTTCGACCACCGTTCCCCCGTCGTCGATGCGGATGCCGGGAGGCTGATCGCCGTCAAAGATGGTTCCCGTGGCCCGGTCGCGGTCGATCGTGGCGTCGGTCGCCAGTCCCAGCTGGAGGTAGAAGTCCTCCGTCCGTTCGTAGGTGGTGTCGCCGTAGACGGGAATCAGGAGGGTCTTGGAAGTTTCGCCAGGAGCGAACACCACCACCGATCCCGAGTCGAAGTTCCGGTAGTCGCCCTTGGCCAACGCGAAGGAATCCGTACCGCGGGCCGAGTGGGCCAGGGTCTGCCATTCCAGGCGGACCGGCAGACCGGATGGAGTATCCAGGTTCACCACGAAGGCCATCTGGGCCACCGCGGCGTAGACCGAAGGCTCCTGCACGGAGGTGTCCCTGACAGTCACGCGGGGAAGGGCGTCGTCGTTGAGGATCCAACCCGTGTCCCTGAGGATGTTGCCCGACACGGCGATGTTGCGGAGCGAATCGATGACCAGAAGGAAGGATTCGCCGCGTTCGAAACGGGTGTCGCCACGCACCTGGACGGAAAAGGTCCGCTCCACGGTTCCGGCGGCCAGCGTGTCCCAGCGCCCCGACTGTCCGTTGTAGTCGTTGTCGGAGACGAGGGCCGTGCCTCCCTGGGTGCGCCACCAGATGGACACCGGCATGTCCGGGGAACTGGCCGCGGAAAGCGCCACACCGGTGGCGGAATCCAGGAGCCGGACCTTGAAGGTGAGCGGATGCGTGCCCGCATTTCCCTCCACCACGGAGGAATCCACCGACAAGGACACCCGAGGACGCGCATCGTCGTTCAGGATGGTGCCGGTGGCGTTCACCACCGCGGAAGAATTGGATCCGGAAACGGGCGTGAAGGAGACTCCGAACGTCTCGTCCGGCTCCAACCGCTGATCCCCCACCACCTGCACCAGGACTGTATCCGCGGTGCTTCCGGCGGCGATGGTCCGGGTGGTGGCTCCCACGGCCAAATAATCCGTGCCCGCCGTGGCGGTTCCGGTGCCGGTGGTGGCCCAGGAATAGGTGAAGGGAAGACCGGAAGGTTTGTCCAGCTTCAACACGAAGGAGAAGGCCTTGGTACCCGCGTTGCCTTCGGTGGCTTGGGGTGCATCCACACCCAGGATGACCGGAGCGACGTCACCATCCAGGATACCGCCCAATGCACGGGTCTGGCTCCTGGCCTTGTCGTACCCGGAAGCCCGGGAATCCGCATGGTCGATCAATCCCTTGAGGAAACGGGGGCTGGGCTGGTAGAGATCGTTTCCGATCACCCTCACGCTGTCCACGATGCTGGAGGATCCCGCGGGAATGGTGAGCACGTTCTTGACCACGGCGACGTAATGGCCCAAGGCCACGGTTGCGGTGGAATCCTGGGTGCTCCAGACGGCCACCACCGGATCGCGGCTGGTGGTGGGAGCGTCCAGACTGTCCACCAGGGCGAGCTTCATGTGGATGTAGCTGGATTGCCCCTGTCCCATTTCCTGGACCGTGTCGGCGATCCACTTCAGGCGGGGGGCCCCCACGGCGGTGAGGATGGTCCCCACGCCCTCGGGCTTCTTTGCGGTCGCCGCGGCGCTGAAATCGAGGCCATCGATGTCCGTGGTGACCACGCGGAACTGCAACGGATCGGCGTGGAACTGGACGGACCCGAGCACCGTCACCTGCAGATACATAACGGAATCCGTCAAGGCGCGGAAGCGGACCGAACCGGCTCCGGTGGAGTCGTAATCCGTTCCCGGCAGCGCCGTGGAGCGTTGGGTGCTCCAGGAGAAGACCGCATCGGCACCGGAAATGGTGGGTTTGGCGGTGACCCGATCCACAAGCCGGACCTTGAAACGGTACACGACGGAACCGGAGGTGGGACGACGCTGGGTCACGTTCTCCACGATCAGGGTCGGGGCGGGGTTGGTGTTGGTGATGGACACCGTTCCGGCGACGGGGGCGGTGGCGCCATAGGTGGGTGTGAGCCTCACCTGGAATCGCTCGGTCTTCTCGAAGATCGTATCGTTGAGCACCTGGACGAACGGCAGGGTCAGTCCGGTGGAACCGGCGGTGATGCAGGCATGGCCGGATTTCTTGGTGTAGTCCAGGCCGGTGGTGGCGCTGTCCGGAGCGGCAACCGCCTGGGTGGTCCAATCGAAGCAGGCGGAATCGCCGCTTCTGCCCACGCCGCCCAGCCAAACGCGCAAGGTCGCCCGACCGCCTTCGGCGACGGTGGTGTCGTTGATCCGCAGATCGGGCATCGGATCGCCGCTCAGGATGGACACCGTGTCGTGGGCCAAGGCGGGATCCACGGTGACGTCGGCGATGGAAGGAACTCCCAGCTCCACGGCGAAGCGTTCGGTGGGCTCCCAAAGGCCATCGGCGACGGCGCTCACCAGGATGGACGCGGTATCGGAGTAGGCTGCGAACACCAGGTTCTTGGGAGACGGAGTCAGGACGTAGTCCGCGCCTTCCGTGGCACCGAAGGCGGCGGAAGTGACCACCGAGTAGGGCACCGTCAGGGCCGATCCGATCCGGAAGGTCATCCTGGCCAGCAGTGCCACCTGGTTTCCTTCCTGCACCGAGGCCGTGGTCTTGTCGAAGAAGACCACGGGCGGAGGATCATTGTCGAGGATGGTCACATCCGTGAGCAACTGCTTCAAGGTGGTGTCGGGTTTGCCGTCGGAACCGGCGAAGCTCGCTCCCTGCAGGTTGCGCAGCACGATCCGGAACCGTTCCGCACCTTCGTAGACCACGTCGTCGATGATGGTCAGACGAACCGTCGCGGACAGTTGCCTCACGGGGATGGTCACGTGTTCGGAGGCGACCTTCACGAAATCGGCGCCTTCGGTGGCGGGATTGGCCACCACACCGCCCGGATACGCCTCGATGTCGTAATCCAGGCTCACCGGGTAAGGGCTCTCGTGATCGATGTTCACCGTGATGCTGGTGTCGCGGCAGGCGGTTCCCAGACGGGACTGGCAAGCCGATTCCGTGGCCTCGCGGATGGAGAAGGAATTCATCGCGGCGATCTTCACCACCGGATCGATCGGGTTGAAGGGAATGTATTTGCCCTTTGTGAATTCCCAACCCTGATCGCCCAAGAGGGTATCAGCGAAGACCTGACCAAAGAGTTGGAACTGCTGGCTCAGGCGTGCGCTGTTGCGAGGAACGGAAACCGTGGCCCAAATGGGGGAATCGCGGGGGAACACCAACGGCCCCTGACTGACCAACATCACCGTCCCGCCGAACGAGCATGTGGAGGTCTCCACTGTGTCGCAGACCTCGATCTTGCCCTTGTTGGCGCCGAAATCGAAAGCGCTGGCCGGCCCAACGAACACCTTGCCGGTCTGTGTGGGATTGAATCCCTTCTGCAGGTAGATCACGGTCCGCTTCTTGTGGGGCTGGGCGGCCACCAGGTAAGGCTGGTTTCCGCGGAAATCCCGGAAGTAGTAGACCCCCTCCCCGATCAACACGTGCGCCTGGTTCATGCCAACGATGTCGCCGAAGTAGTTGGGATTGCCTGCACGGTCCGTCGCGCGCAGCGTGTCCCCATTGCAATAGTCGTCGGGATTGAACCCCTGGACGGTCATGGCCGAGCGGCAATCGAACTGGTTGTTCTTCACGAAGATGCTGTTGCTGAACGACATGTCCACGTTCGGAAGGTTCGCGGGAGGCGCGTACCCCGGAGGCGGATTGTATCCGGGAAGCTGGTAGTCTTCCAACTCCAGGACCTTCGCCGTGGGCGCCGGATAGGAATTCACGTATCCCTGGATCGAATTGTTGAACAGGTTGTACCAAGCGGCGGAGTTCTTGGCGGGCAAGCCGGAAAACGTCCCACCCACGTAGGCCTGGTCCGTGATGTGGCCGGTGGTCGCCATCCCGTTGGCGAAGTTGGCATCCGCCTTCACCAGGAGTGCCATGTGGTCGTGTTCGCCATTGAATTGGGACTTTCCCGCATTGTAGAGGGTGCCAGTCC
This sequence comes from Fibrobacteria bacterium, assembly GCA_035352895.1. Taxonomy (GTDB): domain Bacteria; phylum Fibrobacterota; class Fibrobacteria; order UBA5070; family UBA5070; genus UBA5070. The sequence goes on from DAOPYN010000008.1 coordinate 76,949, forward strand.
GCAATCCGTTCTTGAACAAGACGCCGTCGGCTAGGATTTCCGTCTTCTTTCCCGTCCCGAAGAGACCGATCCCATCGGAAATGCCGTTGGGCTGGTCAATCTTGATGTAATCCGAGGCGTATCCGGAGTAGTAGTTCAAGGAGGAGTCGACGACGAAGTACTCCACTCCCGGAGCCGCCTGCACACCAACCGCGGCAAAGCCGAGACTCGCCAGCCCCACCACCTTCGACAGAAAGTGCGACTTGCGGTGCTGGCTGGATCGGTGACTCATGCGCAAGCGTCTCCCCTGATAATCTGGCCAACCATTTAGAAAATCTCCCACACCAGAGGGAACTTTGGCAGGATTGCTTCGGGGACCACCCGAATTCCGTTCCCCCCTGGAGTACATCGGACCTTGGAACAATGAATGCTGGCCCTAGGCCAGCCCATCCATTCTAGTGTACTCGAGACTTGCGAGTGTTGCCACGAATTCGTTTCGCAAACCAACCTGAACGCTAGTCCAGAACGGAATAATCCCCAGCGGAAACCCTCCTCGACTAGAAGAATCCGTCGTGCCCCTCCACCCGAACGCCCACCTTGTAGAGGCTGTTCTCGATGGCAGGCTGCATCCTGCCAGGAATCTTCACGTAGGAAACGATTCTCCAGATGTACACTCCAGTGCCCACCACGCTCCCGTCCGTGGTCCGGTGGTTCCACTGCAAGGAGATCTTCAAGCGATCCAGCTGGTCGCCGGAGAGAGCGTCAAGATCGGCCTGGGTGATGTCCACCTGACGCGAAACCACATAGGTGCCGGCGTTGTCGTAGAGGTAGATGATCATCCGCACCGGCTGGTTGATGTTGATGGTGGGCCCGTTGCAGTAGCGATCCTCGCGGCAGATGCTGCGCACGGCGGGATCGTCGTCGGACAGATATCCGCGCTCCGGATCCCAGTACTGGAGCTTTTCTCCGCCCCCGCGGGTGGCCTTGATCAGGATGCCCCCCGGGCCCACGCGATCGCGCTCGCCCGCATCGATCCGCGGGATGTCGTAGGGAGGCTTCACGGTGACGAAAGGAGGACGTGGCGCCCCTTGGACGATGGTCTTCCAGACCACCTCGCTGGGAACGACCTGATTGCCCGCCGTATCCGAAACCCCCTCCAAGAAGCGCATCGGATCACCAGGCCGGATGGAGCCGGAGGCTCCCGGTGGTACCAGGAACATGTAGCGACCATCACCCGATTTCAGCAACAAAGTGGCCGGTACCGTCGCCCAGATCCGCAGGGAGTCGGCGCATTTCGTGGTTCCCAGCGGGCACATGGCCACCTGTAGCCACGCCTTGCCGTCGGCCAATCGGATCGGTTCGGAGGGAGAGACCAGCAAGGTGTCCTGGACTCCATATCGCTCGGTGCGATGGATCACCGCTTCCAGGATCACCGGCGCCACGCTGTCCACGATCGGGAAGGTGTCGGCGTACGCGGTGTCCCTCCAATCCTCCCAGAGGATGCCCTTGAGGTTGGAGAAACCTGTGGCCCCGAACCGGAAGGGCTCCTGGATGCGGATCACGAATCGGGTCTCGTCCCAGGAATCCCCGAATTCCGGGAAGGGCTTGGTGGAATCGGGCTTTTGGTCGTGGCGCTCCTCGGGAGGCAATCCGAAATCGAAACGCGGAACGATGTCGGAATTCCACGCATCCGACAACTGGACCACCAGGGTCTCGATCCTTCCGTCTCCGTCGCGATCGTAGTAGACCCCGCGGATCGGCTTGGGCAAGCGCAGCACGAGATCGATCCAACCGGTGTCGACCACGCAATGGCCCACCGAGTCACAGAAGCTCACCTGGGTGGGATGCAGGCCTTCCGTGCGGAAATCGGTGGCTGCGAAGTGGGTGTCCACCTCCACCCGCCAGGATTTGCCATCCGAATTCAGGATGGAATCGCGGGTCCAGTACCAGATCGTGTCCTTGCCGTAGCGGGTCTTGGCCAAATCCCCCCACCAGGTGGTGTCCACCCTGCGGTCGTGGGGATTCCTGCCGGTGATCTTGAACACCTGGATGCTGGGCGGGGTGAGGTCAACCCAGATGCAGTTCGTGTCGCCGAACACCCGATCGAAGCGGTCCACCACATGACGCTCCACGCAGTGCCAGCCATCCCGCTTGAACGTGGTGTCCTTCTTGGGCTGTTCCACGCCGTTGATGGTCCAGATGATGGTGTGAACGGAATCCTTGGTGTGCAGACCGTCCGGGGGGGTCCGGATCACGATGACGGGGATGGAGTCGTCGTCGAGGATGGTGAGTGTCCAACGGTCGCGGCTTCCGGCAACCGCCCACTGGAGCGGTACCAAACCGAACGCGGCGATCTCGTCGGGTTCGATCTTGGAATCGGCGACCACGGCCACCGGCCAGTTCCAGGAACGGTTGCCCGCAGGCACCACGAACGAATCGGTCTCGGCATTGAAATCCTCGCCGGCCTTGGCGGTGGACGTCCCCTGCAGGGGGAAGCGGATCGCGATGGGGATGGAAGCGGGCTGGGACAGACGGATGCCCACCTTCACGGTTCCCGCCACGTCCTCCCGGACGGCGGTATCCGGCGTGGTGAATTCCAGGGTCAGGGCCTTGGGTTCGCGGATCCAGGCGTGGGCATTGGTATCCACATCCACGGTGCCATAGGGAGCGATCACCGAATCCAAGCGGACCACGAAGTACTCCGGCGGCTCCCAGAGGGAATCCGTGGTCATGCGGACAGGAAGAGGAAGACTGCGCGATCCGGCCGGGAGGGTGGGAGCGCCGGAGGTGTCCGCGTAGCGCCAGCCGGACTTGGCGGTGCCATCGACCGTCCGCCAATCCAGACGGATGGGGTGGGCCGGAATCCAATCGGTGCGCAGCTGCAGATGCAAGAGGGAATCGGCCTCGGCGACCGGTGCCAGGCTGTCGATCCAGACCCGGATCCGGTCCTGGGCGTCGTCGATGGAGACCGTGCCCGAGAAGTTCCCGGCCACCGCATCCACCACGTTGGAAAGCTGGATCTGGAAGGTTTCACGACCTTCGCCGCCAAGCGAATCGGAAAGGATGTCCACCGGAACGATCGTGTCGGAAAGCCCCGCGCGGAACCGGAAGGAGCCGCCATTGGCGGTGTAGTCCAGGCCAGCCTTGGCGGAACCATCCACCGCCTTCCAGTCGAACACGGTCACCAGACCGCTTGGACGCGACAGATGCAGACGGACCGCAGCCGCAAGAGTCCCGGTGGCCGGTTCCTTGAAGAGGGTGTCCACCACCGAAAGACGCGGTGCGGAATCGCCGTCCAGCACGGTGGCGGTGCCCAGGGAATCCAGGATCAGGCACTCCAGGAGGGAGTCGATCTTGAGGGAGAAATACTCGGTGCGCTCGTAGAGGGTGTCGCCGAACACGGGGATGCGTACCAGGATCTGGGCGGTGTCGGCCGGAATGGCCACATGGGCGGTCCCGCTGCGGTAATCGCCCCGGACGGAAGCGAAGTCGGCGGTGCCCAGCGCGGTGGAATCGCGAGTGCTCCAGCGCAGATCCGTGACCACACCCGAAGGCGCCGACATCTTGAGGACGAACGTCGCCCAAGCGGTGTCGCCGTACACGGAAGGCTCCTGCACCAGCGGCGAGGAGATCTGGAGCGTCGGCATGGCGTCGTCGTTGAGGATCACCCCCACGTCCCGGGTGACCGGTCCGTCGATGGTGGCGTTGGTCGACTGGTCGACGCGAACCCAGAAGCCTTCGTCGTGTTCGTACCGCAGATCCCCCAGCACCTGGACGGAAATCGACTTGGATACCTTGCCGGCGGGAATCGTGTCCCAGGTGGCGGACTGCGCCAAGTAATCCTTGTCCGCGGCGGATGCCAGCACGTCGGCGGTGGACCACCGGAAGCCCACGGGAAGCTGCGGCGCATCGCGCAAGGTCAGGGTGTCGGCGGGATGGTAGGGATTGAGCAGGAACACCTTGAAGGTGGACGCTTTCTGACCGGCATTTCCCTCCACGACGGCGGAATCGGAAACGACCTTGAGGATGGGCGCCTTGTCGTCGTCCAGGATGGTACCGATCGCCTCGCAGGACTTGATGGAGGTATCCACTTTGCCCTGGGCGTCGGGGCACCCCGCCCCCTTGATGCTGTCGAACACCAGACGGAAGGTCTGGGGGCCTTCGTAGGCCGAATCGTCGTAGATCCGCAGCTTGATGGTGGCCACCAGCGAATTCATGGGGATGAAGATCTTCCCCGAAAGCGACTTGAAGTCGTCGTCGGCCACGGCGCTGACGGGAACACGCTCCAGGGCGCGCCAACGGGCCTCCACGTCGTAGGCGGTGACCTCCGAGATCCGCACGGTGAGCACCGTGTCGCGGCATTTCCGGCCCGATGGATCGATGCAGGCCGGATCGGCGGTTTCCCACACCTGGAACGGATTCAGCGACAACAGCTTGGGGACCACGCCGCGGAAGGGGATGTACGCCCCCTTGCCGAAATCGACGTTGTTGAAGCCGGTCGCGACCTTCCCGAAGGCCTGCCCGAACAGCAAGGCCTGGTTGGCGAATTGCAGCTCGCCGCGTGGTGCGCTCAGAGTGGCCCAGATCCGCTGGTCACTGGAGGTCACCAGGTCCTTTCCGCTGACCAGCATCATGGTGCCACCCAGGAATTCGCCCGGCTTGGAGCCAAAACCCGTGGCCATCATGGCACCCGCGGGCCCGATGAACGAATTGCCGCCGTTGGAAGACACCCCTCGGACGGTCTGGACGACCGTGCGCCCCTTCCCGGGCTGGGCGGCGATGATCGCCGACTGGGAAGCCAGCGCGATGGAATCGAAGACGTAGAGGCCTTCGGTGAGCAGCACCGCGCGTTCGCTCTTGGCGATGTTCAAAACCCCGTAGTTTCCGGGCAGGAGGGTGTCCCCCCTGCAGACGACATCCGCCTGGGCCTTGGGAAGAGCGGTGGAACAATGCCAGTACTCCACCTGCTGGATCCCAGAACCATCTGCCTGGGTTCGGAAGGAGGTGTCATGGTAGGCCGGATTGCGGCCCACATTCACGTTGATGTCGATTGTTCCCGCCGTCACCGAATCCAGGTACAGCCCCCCGGGCAGGAACTTGGCATCGGACACCTTCAGGGGGAACCCCTGCGGAATGCCGGCGGGAAAGGTCTGGTTGGAAAGCCGGCTGCCTCCCGCCACCAAGGCTCCTCCGGAAACCGTTCCTGTGGCCCTGACGGCCGCGGCGAGGGTGGTTCCCGTGAAGGTGGCGTTCCCGGTCACGTACATCGGAGCGGCCACGCTCATGTTGGTGGAAGAAAGCGTGAGCGAGGAATGCAGGGTGACCGTGTCGGTCAGGACGTTCCCATCGCCGATCTTGAAATCCTGCCCCACGTTCAGCTTCCGGATGTTTCCGGAGTTGATCCCCACCGTGAGGCCGCGCACGACGGACAGGTACGGAGATCGGATCTTGGCGCCGCTGGAAAACAACGCCCCGCCCGCGGTGCCGGTCCAACCGGAATCGGACAGACCCGAAGAACCCGACGGCAGGAAGATGGAATCCGTGGTGTAGAGCGAATACGGCATCAAGGCATCGGACGGGGTGTACCGATCGAGATTGACCTGGGCGGAAACGATCGATGGCATCCCAGCTGCGACGAGGACGGCAAGACAACGCAATGGAACGCAACGAGAGTTCATGGGAAAGCTCCTGAATCAACGCCTATCGAACATACCATGCTTTTCGCATAAATAAGGATCGTATGAAAATGGTCGGGAAAACCCGTACCCTCGCGGAGTACTCGGAGAAACCATAAGCCAGGGCCATCCCCCTGGGAACCGGATGAGCGGTCTTCGGGAAACCTAGTTCCCGTTGGAACCGGAAACAAACAACAGCAACACGGAAAGATCACCTTGACGGACCCCGGGGAGTTTCGCAGCCTGCCCCACGGTGAGCGGCTTCGCGCGCGACAAGGCCTCGCGCGCCTCCATGGAGATTCCGGTCGCGGACATCCAGTCCATCTCGGGCGGGAAGCATCGGGTGGCCCATTTCTGGATGCGCTCCAAATCCCGGTGCTCGCGCTGGAAGAAACCCTCGTACCGGAGAGAACTTTCCACCGCGAGGATTCCCAGACGATCCAAGGAGTGATCGAGCTGTTCGGGAAACGCCAGCAACAGGTCGGCCAGCTCGACATTGGATCGTTTGGCCACTTCGATCGCTCGTACGGATTGGGTGGGAATGGATTCGCCGCGGTCACTCAGGAATGGTCGCAATTCGGCCACGGAAAGTTTCACGGTTTCCAATCGGGAAGCCAATCTTTCGCGTTCCCGTTTCGAAGCCTGGAATTGCAACCATTGCGATTGCGACACCATTCCAAGTTTCCATCCGTGCTCGGTCAGGCGCTCTTCCGCGTTGTCGTGGCGCAGATGCAGGCGGAATTCCGCTCGCGAGGTGAACAGCCGGTAGGGCTCCACCAGGTCCAACCCCGTGAGATCGTCCACCAGGACGCCCAGATAGCTGGAAGCGCGATCCGGCAGGAAGGGCTCCCGTCCAAGGAGGGCCAAGGCGGCGTTGGCTCCCGCCACCAAGCCTTGGGCGGCGGCCTCTTCGTAGCCGGAAGTCCCGCAGGTCTGGCCGGCGACGAACAATCCGGGAACGATCCGCGATTCCAGGGTGGGATGCAGGGAACGCGCTTCGATGGCGTCGTATTCCACGGCATAGCCGTAGCGGAGGACTTCGCAGTGTTCCAGGGCGGGGATGGCGCGCAAGGCGGCATCCTGCACGTCGGCTGGAAGCGAACTGGAGAACCCGTTGATGTAGATCCGGTCGTTTTCCAGGCCTTCCGGCTCCAGGAAAAGCTGGTGGCTGTCGCGTGCGGCGAAGCGAGCCACTTTGTCCTCGATGGACGGGCAGTACCGGGGTCCCGTTCCCTGGATGACCCCCGTGAACAGAGGGCTGCGGGCGAATCCCCCCCGCAAGAGGTCGTGAACGCGCTCGTTGGTGCGCACGATGTGGCATTCCGCCCGGTTCTCCACCGATGCCGTGCGGGTGGAGAACGGCCACGGATGGTCGTCGCCAGGCTGAGGCTCCGCGAGACTCCAATCGATGGAATCGCGCCTGAGTCGCGCAGGGGTGCCGGTCTTGAGGCGGCGGAGCCGGTGACCCAACCCTTGGAGGGCACCGGAGATCCCCAAGGCAGGCGGCTCCCCCACCCGCCCCCCCTCCCAGACTTCTTCGCCCCGGAAAAGGCGACCCTGGGCGAACGTGCCGGTGGTGACCACCACCTTGGATGCGGTCAGAACCGTTCCACCCGCCAGCCCCACCTCGAATCCCCCGGCGACCGGAACGATCCTCTCCACCTCCCCTTCCAGGAGGGACAGGTTGGGGTGGACCTCCAGTGCCCGACGCATCCACAGGGAATACCTGTCCATGTCCTGTTGGGCGCGAGGGCCCCAAACGGCGGCGCCTCGGCTGGAATTGAGCATCCGGAAGTGGATTCCACAGGCGTCGGCCGCCAGGCCCATGAGGCCACCCAGAGCGTCGATCTCCCGTACCAGCTGGCCCTTGGCGACTCCGCCGATGGCGGGATTGCAGCTCATGCGCCCGATGGCCGCCAAGGACTGGGTGACCAGGATGGTGGCGCACCCGATCCGGGCACTGGCCGAAGCCGCTTCGATGGCGGCGTGTCCACCACCCACAACGAGTACTTGGTAATCCATGGAAGTGCGGGAAAGTTACTCGCCGCAGGGATGCCGACCCGCCGAGTTGATGCCAACCGTCTATCTTAGGCTACCAGATGATCCACGCCATCGCGCTATCAAGCCTCCTGTTCCTGTCCGGCACCGACACCGCCATCGCCCGGGATTCTTCGACAACCGCGCCATCGGACACCACCAAGGCCGCCAGCAAGCGGGTCGTGGTGGTTCCCATCCACGGCGAAGTCGACGAGGGCCTCCAGCACTTCACCCAGCGCGCCATCGACGATGCCCTGGCCCAGACTCCCAAACCGGACGTGATCCTGTTCGACATCGACACCTGGGGAGGGCGCCTGGACGCCGCCTTCGAGATTTCCGACGCCATCGGTGCCGTGCAGCAATGCTCCACCGCCGCGTTCGTGGCCCGCAAGGCGATATCGGCGGGAGCGCTCATCGCCTTGTCCACCCAGAAGATCTACATGGCTCCGGGTGCCACCATCGGCGACTGCGCCCCCATCCTGCAGACCCAGGAAGGCCCCAAGTTCCTGGGAGAGAAGATCGAAAGCCCCCTGCGCGCCCGTTTCCGGGCCCTGGCCAAGAGATCGGGAGTTCCCGCCTCGCTCGCCGAGAAGATGGTCTCCAAGGATCTTTCCGTGAGGACGGCCCGGGATTCCGCCGGGAACCTGCATTGGTTCTCCAACCAGACCTGGGACGAGCTTTCCGATACCGCGCAGTCCCGCTTCCACGACGTGCGCACGGTGGTCGAGGAAGGACAACTCCTGACGCTGGACGACCAGGAAGCCGTCCGTTGGCAGTTCTCGGGAGGGACCTTCGTAAACATCGACTCGCTCCTGGCCGCACGCAAATGGGAACGCGCCGCCCACATGGAGCCCACCTGGTCGGAATCCACCCTCCGATGGATCTCCAAGTACGTGTCCATCCTCTTCGTGCTGGGTCTGGCCGCCTTGTACCTGGAGTACAAGATGCCCGGCACCGGCTTTTTCGGGATTTTGGGCGTGATCTTCCTGGGGGTGGCGCTGGGCTCGCAATTCCTGCTTGGAATGGCATCGTACACCGCCCTGGCTCTGGCTCTGCTGGGAGTCCTGCTCATCGGGATCGAGATCGCCTTCATGCCGGGACTGGTGTTTCCCGCCCTGGCGGGGTTGGTCTGTCTGCTGGCGGCTCTGGTGCTCTCGCTGCAGGGATTCACCGTCCCCGACCCCCAGATGCCCTGGCAGGCCGTGCAGATGAAGAGGGGGATCCTCCAGGTGATGGCCGCCGCGGTGGGAGCGGCGGTGGTGAGCATCCTGACCTTCCGCTACCTGGTGCCGCTCCTCCCCTTCCGGGAAGGCCCCTACCTCACCGCCACCCTGGCCGGAAAGCCCGGCGAGGTCCGCGAAAGCCAACCCGACATCTCCGGAAGGACCGGAATCTGTCTGACCGCCCTGCGCCCGGTGGGACGCATCGAGGTGGACGGCTCCGAACACGACGCGCTGAGCCGATCGGGAATGCTCGACAAGGGCACCCGGGTGCGGGTGGTGGAACTCTCCGGAGCCCAATGGGTGGTGGAACGGGAGGACGCATGAACGACCTCGGATGGGCTCTGGCCCTGCAGGTGGTGGCCTTCGCGCTCCTGTTCGCGGAGATCTTCCTCCCCTCCGGAGGAATCCTGGCCATCGCCACCGTCGCCGTCACGGGGCTTTCCCTGTGGAGCGGCTTCCAGCATTCCCAGATGGCCGGTTGGTGCATCCTCGCGGCGGATCTGGTGGCCTTCCCCCTCTGCCTGAAATGGGGCTTCGGTCGGTTGTCCCGAAGCGACTGGGTGCTGCAGGCGAAATTGGACGGTCCCTTCCGCGACTCCGTCGCCGAACCCGCTCCCGGTGCGACGGCGACCGTGGTCTCCGACCTTCGCCCCACCGGGAAGATCCGCATCGGCACCACCGAATTCGACGCCCGTTCCACCGGCGAATTCCTTCCATCGGGACGCCTGGTGGAGATCTGCGGCAAGGAGTTCGGACAGCTCCTGGTCAAACCTGTGCGCGACGCCGCGCAATAACTATCTCGAAACCATCGCCTCCAAAACCGCATCACACGAGGAGAACCCTTCATGGAACTGGATATCCCCAACTGGTTGATCATTTCGCTGGTCGTCGTCGGCCTGGTGTTCCTGATCATCATCTTCAACATGCTTGGGCTCTGGATCCAGGCGCTGTTCTCCGGCGCCAAGATCAGCCTGTTTTCGATGGTGGGAATGCGCATCCGCAAGGTGAATCCGCGCCTGATCGTGACCTCCAAGATCATGGCCGTGAAGGCCGGACTTGAAGTGACCACCAACGACTTGGAAGCCCACTTCCTGGCCGGCGGCAACGTCTCGCGCGTGGTCCAGGCCCTGATCACCGCCGACAAGGCGGGAATCCCCCTGAACTTCAAGCAGGCCACCGCCATCGACCTGGCCGGTCGCAACGTGCTGGAAGCCGTGCAGATGTCGGTGAACCCCAAGGTGATCGAAACGCCCATGGTCGCGGCCATGGCCAAGAACGGCATCCAGGTGAAGGCGATCGCCCGTGTCACGGTGCGCACCAACATCCACCGCTTGGTGGGTGGCGCCGGCGAACAGACCATCCTGGCCCGCGTGGGCGAGGGGATCGTGAGCACCATTGGTTCGGCCGACAGCCACAAATCGGTCTTGGAAAACCCCGACAACATTTCCAAGACGGTTCTTGCGAAGGGACTCGATTCGGGCACCGCCTTCGAGATCCTCTCCATCGACATCGCCGACGTGGACATCGGCGAAAACATCGGCGCCAAGCTCCAGATGGACCAGGCCAATGCCGACAAGAACATCGCCCAGGCGAAGGCCGAAGAACGCCGTGCCATGGCCATCGCCCAGGAGCAGGAAAACATCGCCCGCACGCAGGAAATGCGCGCCAAGGTGGTGGAAGCGGAATCCCAGGTCCCCATGGCCATCGCGGAAGCCTTCCGCGCCGGCAGGTTGGGCGTGATGGACTACTACCAGCTCAAGAACGTCCAGGCCGACACCGACATGCGCCAATCGCTGTCGGGTTCGGGTACCCCGGGTTCGACCAGCAAGGGCTGATGACCGTGGAACCCAACGTCTTCCAGATCATCCTGGTGCTCCTGGTGGTGGCCTACAAGGCATGGGAGTTTCTCCGCAACTCCGCCCGGAAAAAATCCGAAACGGCTCAGAACGTGCCGGTTCCCAGCGATCTGGATGACATGCCGTGGGAGGAGTCAGCCCCCCCTGCCCGGCAGGAACGGGACCGCATGGCCTCCAGGACGTTCACCCCTCCGGTGGATCCGGAACTGTTTTCGCAGCCCCCCCCTCCGGTCAGGCCAAGGCCTGCATCCATCGGCCCCAGCAAACACACGACCCGGACCGCCCCGATCCGGGAGGCAGGCAAAAGAGCGCAGGCGACTCCAGCGTTGCGCGATTTGATTCTGGGTCAAGTGATCCTCGGAAAACCAGTCGCCCTGTCTCGAGGGCGAAATCCATTCTCTGTTAGGCGATGACGTCCAGGCGGGTACCCAACTCCGATCGGCCACTCTTGGGCAGCAGATCCAGGACCTGCGCCTTCTGCAGATCCATCGATTTGCGCAAAAGTTGGGTCTGTACGGCCGTTTGGAGCGGATCCGCTTGACTCGAGCCTTCGATCGCCGATATGTTGGGATGCATGGATAGGTTATCGGTCGGAAATTTCCCCAGCTGGAGTCCCATTTGCTGAGCATCCCTGCCGCTTCCAGCAAGGCGGGCTTCTGGCTGGGTCTCACACGGCTGGAAGCGGAAATCCCCCGGATCGTCGCCGAGGCCGTGAGAATCGCGGAAATCCCCTCCCCCACCGGTGAGGAAGCCGCCCGCGCCCTCCTGGTCTACGAACTTCTCCAGGACGCACTGGGCCAAGCCAAGATCGACTCGGCGGGCAACGTGGTCTCCGTCCTGGTCGGAAACCCCTCCCAGCCTGGGACCGTGATCCTGGCCCCATTGGATTCCTGGTACGCCCCGGAAGACCACACGGTGGTCGATGTCCGTCCGGACCGCCTCACCGGCCCCGGCATCGCAAGCCACGCCATCGCGTTGGCAACCCTGGTGGCGCTGGCCCGAACCCTGGCGCAGCAGAAGGTCCAAGGCTTGGGCGACGTGTGGTTCGTGGCCACGGTGGGATCGGAGATGTCCGGAGATCTTCGTGGAGTCTGCGCCCTGTTTCCCTGGCTTCCCTCGGTGGCCACCAAGGTGATCTGCCTCCAAGGCCCGGGACTGGGTCGATTGGACCACTGGTCGGTGGGGACCTACCGCGGCGAACTCACCGTATGGACTCCCGGTGGCCATTGCTGGCGCGACAGCCAACGCCCCAGCGCCCTGCGCCTGGCCATGCGGTTTTCCCAGGAGATGGAGGACATTCCCAAACCATCCCTGCCCCGCACGCTGTACAACCCGAGCAAGCTGGAATCCGGGGATGCCTGGAACATGCTGCCGTCCAAGGCCGTGTTGCGGTTCGAGCTCCGCTCCGACGGTGAAACCGAATTGCAGACCATGATCAAGCAATCCCAGCTTCGGGCTTCGCAACTCTGCAAAGGACTCGTGGGGTGCCGCGCCGAACTCCAGCAACGGGGGTTCCGACACGCCACCGGGTTGTTTCAGGAAGACCCGCTGGTGGTGGGCACCAAGGAGGCGCAGGTCTGGGCCGGACTCACCCCCAAACTCGGGGCGTCCAGTTCCGACGCTTCGGTCTGCCTCCACTACGGGGTCGCCGCGGTGACCATCGGGTTGGCCCAGACCGTGGGTCTGGAAACCCACCAGGAGAGCCTGGAACTGGACAGTCTGCAGGCGGGACTGCGGCAGGCCTTCGCGGTGTTGATCCAGGTCGCCGGGAGGCTGATTCCATGACTCCGGAGGCATGGCTGTTCCGCAATTCGCTTCTGGTTTCCCGCGACGCACCGTCCAAGCTCGCCGCCTGCACCGACCTGACCATGGATCTGTGCCTGCTTTCCCGGGATTCGTCGAGCACCTTGCAGAGACACCTTCTTCTCCTGCGCCATGGATGGCCCGGCGGAAGCACCCCTTGGCGACGGATCCTGGTGGCCGACCTGGGTTCCATTGACAACACCTGTCAGATCGCGGTCGACGCCGGAGCGGACCTCCTGGCTCCGGACAACCCCCGCGCCGCCCAGTGCGAGCCTTCCGCGGACGGCGACGGTCTGGCGCAAGCCCTGGAGCACTCCGACGCCGACATCCTTCTGGTGGCTCCTGCCAACGTGCTTCGGCTGGACATGGACGGTCTCGCCACCCTGGCCCTGGCCCTGGCCCAACGTCCGGAACTGGCCCTGGCCCAGGGAGCAGGAGCGGTCGGTGGATCCACCTTGTCCCTCCTGGCCCTGCGTCCGCTCCTTTCCGTCTTGTGCCCTCCCTTGTCGGTTCTTTCCGATCCGGCATCCCCACTCCTCGCCCTCCGCCCGGCGATGATCCGCGAACTTCCGCTGGCGAGGACCTCCGGGTACGAGGCGGCACTGGTGGTGGATTGCTGGGCGCGCCACGGCCTAGCTTCCCTCGCGCAGGTCCTGACCGGCCCACTGGACTGGCACCAGGCGGATCCTCGGACGGAGCCCGGACACAGTTTCCGAAGCCAATTGGCCATCCTGGAGGCGTTGCGCCGCGCGGAACGGATCCAATCCAACCAGGAATTCGGGCATCTCCTGCCTCAGATGCAGGATTGGTCGTCCCAAGGCCCCAGAGTCCTGACCCAGATGGAAGTCTTTCCCTGGCTCAGGACTCCGCCGTCCTAGCGGCGTTCCAGCCACCTTCCGCGCAAACCATCCTACCTTTCCCGCCTGGACCTCCTTGAAGGGGTCGTGGATCCGACATGCCGGATCCTGTCCTCCCCACCGCACCTCTTCCCATGAAGACCGCATGAACCCAATCCGCACCCTGCTTCTTGCCATCCCCTCCGCCGCCCCCTTGGCGATCGCCCTCCACCCTCGTCCCTTGGAGGGCGAATTCGGAGTCGGCGCGGGAATCGGAGTGCAACGGTACTCGGGCAGCATGGGTGACGAAGGCTCCGCCTACGGCAGGATCCAGACCCAATACCATCCCACGGAATGGCTCGGAACCCGTCTTGTGTTCGGGTTCGGCAATGTCGGGAACGGGGATGCCAAACCCACCTTCCTGACCAAGGACTTCTGCCACCTTGGTGTGGATCTTCTGCTCCAGCCATCGCTGGATTGGGGTGCCGTACGTCCGTTCGCCTTCGCGGGAGTGGCCTCCACCTTCGGCACCGCCCAATTCTCCAACCGGTCTCCGCAGGATCTGGACGGCAACGTCTTCGTTCCCGTGGGAGCCGGAGCCGAAGTGCTCCTGACCGAACGATTGTCCGTGTGGGCGCACATGGAAACCTACTTGGTCATGGCCGACGGAGACCGCATCGACGGCATTTCCAGCAAAGGCGGCTATTTCGAGAGACGCGACGAGCTCCAGAAACTGGTGGTGGGAGCCAGCTGGACATTCGGGAGTTTCAGCCTCCCGCACCGATCGGCCACGGTGGAAGCGCCCGCCGCGGCTCTTCCCGGCGATCGCGACGGAGACGGAATCAAGGACGAGGCGGATCGGTGCCCGGGAACCCCCGCCAACATGCTGGTGGACGTCCAGGGCTGCCCCAGCGATGCGGATCGCGACGGGATTCCCGACCTTCTGGACGACTGTCCCAGTACACCCATCGGAAACCGAGTGGACGAGTTCGGCTGCACCGTGGGCAACGACAAGGACCACGACGGAATTCCGGACGCCGTCGATCGATGCCCCGCCTCGCCGCGCAATATGGCGGTGGACGCCGCGGGATGCCCGGTCGCGGCCATCGCGAAACCTGCAGCGGATTCCGACAAGGATGGCGTTCCCGATTCCCGCGACCTCTGCTCCGCATCGCCCTCGGGAACCAAGGTGGACACCGACGGCTGCGCACCGACGCCACCCTCGCCTGTTCCGACGGAGCCTCCTTCCCCTGCCACCAATTCCGACTCCACACCCATCGCGGAGCCGGCCCCGGTGGGCTCCACTCCTCCAGAGGCGGTTTCCGCCGTTGCGAACCGGCCCCAGCCACCGGTCGAGCCGACCAAGATCCCGCCCACCAAGCCAGCCAAGCCGGAGAAGGATTCGGACCGCGACGGAGTCCCGGATTCCCGCGACCGTTGCCGCTCCACCGCCCGGGGCAGCACGGTGGACTCCTCCGGTTGTTCCGCACCGGCGGATCCGGAAGCCGATTCCGACAAGGACGGCGTCCGGGACATCGGCGATCTATGCCCCAACTCCAAGTACGGGATGAAGGTAGATGCCACGGGATGCCAAATCCTGACCTTCACGAAGGGGTCCCAGGCCATTCTCGAAGGTGTCCAGTTCCAGCAGGGAACCGCGAGGCTTCTGGAAACATCCCTTCCGGTGCTGGAACACCTGGCTCGGGTTCTCAAGCGCAATCCCGCGAAGGTGGAGATCGCCGGATTCACGGAACGGCGCGGACCCGAAGGAGAAAACCTCTCGCTGAGCCTCCGCCGCGCCGAAGCGGTGAAGGAACACCTCGTGAACCTGGGAACCGAACCGGGGCGAATCTCCGTTCGAGGCTACGGGTCGGCGGAACCGATCGCCGACAACGCGGTGGAAGCCGGAAGGCTCCGCAACCGCCGCATCGAAGTGCGGGTCCGCTAGGCTCCCAGGGCCCTTTCGAAATCCGCTTCCAGGTCGGCGGGATCCTCAAGGCCCACCGACAGGCGAAGCAGGCCATCCCCGATGCCCCGTCGCTTGCGTTCCGACGGGGGCATGGACGCGTGGCTCATGCGACATGGCCAGGAGAGGATGGTCTCGATCCCCCCCAGGCTGACGGCGGTGAGAGGAAGTTCCACCGCCCGCAGGAATGCCTCCGCGCAAGCCGCATCGCCCAGATCGAAGGACATCACGGCACCGGGCCCGGACGTCTGGCCATCGTGGATGTCCTTTCCCGGGTGATCGGGAAGACCCGGATAGTGGACCGCATGGATCTGCGGTCTGCCGGATAGCCACCGCGCCAGTCGCAGGGCATGTTCCTGCTGCATGCGGAGCCTCGCGGCCAGGGTGCGGATGCCGCGCAACACCATCCAGGAATCGTCGGGCCCAAGAATGGCTCCGAATCCATTTTGAACCTTGTAGAGCTCCTTGGCGATGGTCTGGTCGGAAACGACCGCCAACCCCGCGACCACATCGGAATGCCCGCCCAGGAACTTGGTGGCCGAATGGATGCTCACATGGAACCCCAGATCCAGCGGCCTCTGCAATAGTGGCGTTTGGAAGGTATTGTCCGTCCAAGCCTGGATTCCACGCTCGCGGGCCAGGCTGGCGATGCCGCGCAGGTCGCAGATGCGCAGGAGGGGGTTGGAGGGCGACTCCACGAGGATGGCACGGGTCTTGTCGGTGATGGCCGCCCGGACGGCGTCCAAGTCCGATGCGTCCACCCAGGTGGTGGCCAGGCCCCATCGGGAAAACAACAGGCTCAGCGTGCGATAGGTCCCCCCATAGATGTCCTCGCCCACCACCACGTGGTCTCCGGTGGAGAGGGTCATCAGGACGCTGTTGATCGCGGCGATCCCGGAGGAAAACGCGAACGCGGCCTGTCCACCCTCGAGCTTGGCCATGGCCTCCTCCAAGGCGGCCCGTGTCGGGTTGCCGCTGCGACCGTAGTCCCATCGGGCCTGGAACCCCATTTCCTGCGAGAAGGTGGATCCCCGGAAGATGGGGACCGAAGAAGTCCCGGTGGGATCCTCGTCCCACATGCCCGCATGCACGATGTCCGTCAAGATGTCCATGGATGCTCCCTTTCCCGCAACCCACGATCCGCACACATCGGGCCGCCGGGTGCACGCTGAGGTAGAAAACCCCGCTGGACGGAGACGCGCCTGGGCGTCAGGCGGCCGGAGGGGTCAACCAGCGAACCAAAGCCGCCTGGAGCGCCTTCGGACGCAGCGGCTTGGTCAGCACCTCGTCCATGCCGGCCTCCATGCACAGGTCCTTGTCGGACTGCATCGCCCAGGCCGTGACCGCCAGGATGGGAACTCTCCTGGTGCCGCGCTGCGCCTCCATCTCGCGGATGGCCTTGGAGGCCTGATACCCATCCATGCGAGGCATCTGGCAGTCCATCAGGATCACGTCGATTCCTCCATGGGAGAATTCATCCACCGCGCACTGGCCATCGGCAGCGATGATGGGCACGCAACCCAGATTTTCCAGTTGCCGACGGATCACCACCTGGTTTGTGCGATCGTCCTCGGCCACCAGCACAACCGGTCGCATTCCCTCCGGAAAGCCAGGCTCCCCGTGGGACGAATCCGAGGAATTCGGCTTGGCAGCCGATTCGGTGGCCCGCTGCATGGGAAGCTCCACCCGGACCACCAGTCCCCCTCCCGGCCGGGGAAACGCTTCCACCACGCCCCCCAGGACCTCCACCAGGCCACGCACGATGGAAAGCCCCAGACCAGACCCGCGCGAGGCCGTCCCCTTCTTCCAGATCTGGAACATCTGGGCGGCTTCCTGGACTCCCATGCCTGGACCACGATCGCGGACCTCCCAGACGCAACGCTGCATGCCGTCGCGCTCCTGGGTCCCCTTGTAGGAAATCTCCACGGGAACGCCCGGTGCGTGGCGAACGGCGTTCCCCACCAGGTTTGCCAGAATCTGTCGAATCCTGGCCGCATCTCCGAGGAGATGGTCGGTGCCGCCTTCGCACACGGAGGATACGCTGCCTCCGGCGTCCCGGGCGGTGATGTCGAACAGACCCGCCACTTCGGAGACCACGTCCATGGGATCGAAGGATTCCGATCGCACCGGAACCACCCTCGCCTCCTCGCGGGAAAGGTCCAGGAGGTCGTCCAGGATCTGCAGCAGGGATCTGGCCGAACGTGCGGACAGACCACGCAGCTCCAGAGCCTCGGATGGATTCAGGGAATCGTTTTCCAAGGATCGGAAGGCCGACTCCATTGCCTGCAGGGGGGTACGGATCTCGTGGGCGAGGACCGCAAGGAACTGCGCTTTTTCCGAAGCCATGCGATCGGCGAAGTCCTTGGCTTCCTGGAGAGTCTGGCGCGCCTTCACACGTTCCGTGGCGTCACGCGCCGTGAGCACGACCGCCTGGATGGATGGGATGTCCAGACGATTCTGGGTGGCCGTCTCCACGATGACCGCCCCCCGGTCCTTGCTGATGGCCCGAAATTCCGCCACGCACTCCATGCCCGGGGTGGCAAGGACCTGCTCCAGGATGGGTTGGATCCGCGAGAGATCTTCCGGATGGACCAAAGCCAGACCATCGCGCCCCTGGATTTCCGAGAGTTTCCAACCCAGCATGGTTTCCAGGGATCTGCTGATCCATCGGATCCTCCCCTGCGAATCCATGAGCATGGTGGCATCCGGCAACGAATCCAGGATGGCGTGGATGGCCGCGGAGTCGTCGGTGGGATTCGCCAGGCGACGTCTGCGAATCCACCACCATCCGAGCACGAAGGCCGCCACGGCCCCGCAACCGAGCATCGTGCCGACGGTCGGGAAGGAACTCGCCGGGTCGGAAGCGAAGGCCGGAGCCGCGCACACCCACAAGAACCCGATGCGAGGATGGAGGGACATTCTAAGAATAGTGTAGGAACTTGGACGTGTCTCCGGCAACGGACACCCTGAATCCCTCAGGCACGGGGATGGGCTTGGCCGTAGGCCTTCTTCAGTCGTTCCACGGAAACATGGGTGTAGATCTGCGTGGCGGCGAGGTTCGCATGTCCCATGAGTTCCTTCACCGACACCAGGTCAGCCCCCCCGTCCAGAAGATGGGTCGCGAACGAATGGCGCAGCGCGTGTGGCCAGTCGGCGCCGGAATGTCCCACCGACGCGAGAGCGTCGGCCACGTCGCGCTCCACGGTCCGACGCCCCAGACGCCCCGTCCGCCCCGGAAAGACCGGCCCCTGCCGCGAGGCTCCACCCAATTCGGCCAAAAGATCGCGAGCCGGGTCCGTCAGGGGGACCAACCGCACCTTCCTTCCCTTTCCCATCACCCGCATGCGCGCCTGGTCCAGATCCACGTCGGCCCAATCCAGAGAGAGCAGCTCGGCCAATCGCAACCCCGAGCCCCAGAGGATCTCCAGGATCACCCGGGCTCTCAGTGCCCGTTGCCGCCGGGGGCCTTCCAGTTGGATGGATCGTTCCCGAAGGCTTTCGATCGCTCTCTCCAGATCGGTTCGCGACACCACCTCGACCAGCTTCTTCGCCCGCTTGGGAGCCGAGATCGCCTCCATGGGATCGGTGGCGATCCATCCCTGCCGACGCGCGAATTCCGAGAAGGACCTCAGCGCGGCGACTTCGCGAGCCACCGTGGAAGCCTCCCGACCTTCCCGCAGCCGTGCCGCCAAGGCCGAACGGATGGCCCGCGAAGTGAATCCATCCCATCCACCAGGAATCCTGGCCAGAATCTGGACCAGGTCCGATCTGTAGGAGGCGGCGGTCAACTTCGAATGCCCGAGCCCGTGCACGTGGTGGTCGGCGAAACGGTCCAACGCCGCGTCCAGATCCGGCCGGTCGGTCACTCCACCACCACCGCCTCGAGATCGTATTCCGTGGCGCCCACCACCTTGACCTGCACGAAGGTCCCCGGTTCGGCGTCGCCATCCAGGATCTGCACGGAATTGTCCACCTCGGGAGCGTCGTGCTCCGTGCGGGCGTCGAACCGATGCGACCGTCCTTCGGCGACCTCGTCCACCAGGACCCGCAAGGTCCGCCCGACCTTGGCCTCGTTCAGCTCCAGGCTGATCTCCGACTGGCGCGCCATCAATCGGGAGAGCCGATCCTGGGCCAGGTCCGGATCCACCGGATCCGGAAGGGTGAAGCCGTGGGTTCCCTCCTCCGGAGAATAGGTGAACCCGCCCAACCGATCGAAGCGGTTCTCTTCCACGAGCTCCATCAGCTCCTTGAAATCGTCCTCAGTCTCGCCGGGGAATCCCACCAGGAAGGTGGTGCGCAGCGCGATCCCCGGAACCGCCGAGCGGATGCGGGAAAGCAGTTCGCGCAATCCTTCTCGCGTGTGTCCCCTCCGCATCGCCTTGAGCATCCGCTCCGAACCATGCTGCAGCGGCATGTCCAGGTAGGAGCAGATCCGGCTTTCGGTGGCCATGAGCTCCAGCAGGGAATCGTCCACGAACTGGGGGTAGGCGTAGGTGAGACGGAGCCACTCGATGTCGGTTTCCGACAGGATCCGCTTCAGGAGACCGGAC
This sequence comes from Fibrobacteria bacterium, assembly GCA_035352895.1. GTDB lineage: Bacteria > Fibrobacterota > Fibrobacteria > UBA5070 > UBA5070 > UBA5070. The sequence continues at coordinate 96,874 of DAOPYN010000008.1, forward strand.
AGCGACTTCCCCTTGCCCAGGTCCCGACCCCAGTAGGTGAGGTCCTGGGCGATCAGGATGGCCTCCTTGACGCCTTCCGAGGATAGGTCGCGGATCTCCTGCACCACCTCGTCGGCGGTGCGGGACTCGTGCTTGCCGCGGATCCCGGGAATGGCGCAGAACGAGCATACGCGATCGCAGCCCTCCGAGACCTTCACGTAGGCGTAATGGCTCGCGGTGGTCAGCACCCGCGGAATCCGCTCCACCGTCGAGCACTCCGGGAGCATCTTCCAACCCGCTTCCTTCACCATGGCCACCAGTTCGCCGGGCTTGTAGGTTCCCGCCCAAAGATCCACCTCGGGAATCTCCATGGACAGATCCTGCTTGTATCGCTGGGAAAGGCATCCGGCCACCACCACCTTCTGGCCGCGCTTGCGGTGGGCGATCCTCTCCAGGACCTCGTTGACGGACTCCTCCTTCGCCGCCTCGATGAACCCGCAGGTGTTCACCACCACCAGGTTGGCGAGGTCCGGGTGTTCGGCCATGCGGAATCCCGCGGAAAGGAAGTCGCCGTAGATGCGTTCGGTGTCCACCAGGTTCTTGGAACAACCCAGGTTCACGATGTGGATGTATGGAGCGCGCATCAGGGATTCCCCGCGGAACGGTTTTCGTTGGCCTTCTTGTCCACCCAGAACTTGAGTCCGCGCGGCACGATGTTCGCCTCGCCCCAGGCCTGGGCCTTGGCCCGTTCCCGGAAACGTCCGACCCTCACCCTCCAGTAGTCGCCGGAAAGCTTGGTCTCGCCGGTGGGCACCGGGATGGCGTAGGCGGGAATCCCCTGCTCGGCGAGCTTCTGGACCTGCGCGCGGGCTTCGGCTTCGGACTTGTGGATGTTGATCTGGAGAACCCAATCCCCTTCCGCTCCCGGACCTTCGCCACCTGCCTTCGCCACGGGCGGAGGAGGCGCGGGAGGTGCGGCGGGAGTGGTCGCCGGAGCCTTCGGAGCGGGAGGCTCGGGCTTGGCGACGGGAGGCTTGGTTTCCGACGAAACGGTAGCCGGCTCCCCCTTCGCCGGGGCGACGGAATCCGTCTTCACGGAGCCGTTTTCCGGGAAGGTATCCGGAGACGAGCTACCCGAACGTCGGATTTCCGCGGGCGAAAAAGTCGTGTCGGAAGGATTCCGATGCGCCGGGGCGACGGAATCGGAGCGGCTTGCCGCCTCCTTCCCCTCGGTGGCACCATCTTTGCATGACCACACCAGCACCAGAACCAGGCTCCATGCCAGGCGATGGACGTTTCCCGGGATCATCCGCATTTCCTTCCTCCGTCGTGGCTGCCACGGGGAGAGGTGGACGTCCGATCCCCGTGTCCCCCCGGTGCGGGCAAAAGGTACGAAGCCCGCGCCGATCAACCCGTGGCGGCCAGGAGTTGGTCGGACCTCTCCAACGCCGTATCCACTTCCGCGGCCATTTCCCGGGCATCCTCCTCCGAAAACCCCATCTTCCGCCAGGCAGGTCCCAGGTGCGACCCCTTCCTGCCGCGTGGGGGAACCCAGGTTTCCCCTCGCTCCTCGCACAGGGCGTTGGCCACGTGGATGGGAAGGATGGACCTCGTCGCCAAGGGCTCTTCCAACGCCCACCCCAGGTCCAGGTGGTAGCGGATGCACCAGACGATGGGATCGGGCAGTTTCCAGTATTTCTGGAGGAACACCGCTCCCAGGCTCGCGTGGTCGGCCCCCATCCATTCCCGTTCCAGCGAGGGAAGATCCACGCTCGACATCTCCTCTTTCGGATCCGCGAAGGGGTCCTCGTTGCAGAGCTTGAGGATCCGGCGGAAATTCTCCTTGGAGACCAGATCGAAGACCAGGGCCCCGATGTCGTGGAGCAGGCCTGCCGTCCAAAGCACTTCCATCTCCTGGCGATCCAGCCGCAACCGCTTCCCGATCGCCTGGGCGAACAGGGCCACCGCGAAGGAATGGCGCCAGAACCTGGCCAGATCGATCGCCGACCCCTGCTTGGGAAACAGCGCGGGGATCACCAGGGCGTGGACCAGATCCCGCGTGGTGGGGATCCCCAACCGCACCAGCGCGCGGGAGAGGTCCTGGATGGACTTGCCACCGGGATTGTACCAGGAGGAGTTGGCCAGTCGCAGCACTTGGCCGGACAGGACCGGATCCATTCCCACCAGCTTGGCGATCTTGGCGAGATCCGCCTCCTCCGAAGCGAGCTCGCGATCCAGCTTGAGAAGGACTTCGGGAAGGCTGGGAAGCTGGACTCCCTCCTTGAGGATCAATTCGACCGGATCTTGGATCGCTGGAGATTTGGACATGGCCTGGATGATACCATCTCACCTCCGGGAAGCAGCCCGCAACCTAGGGAACGTCCCATCCCTCCGCACGCAGGATCGGAGCGGCGTGGTGGTAGGCCAGAAGGGTCTTGGCATCGGGGAAACCACCCGCCCGGACACGTCGTCCGTATTCGACGAGATCCAGGTACTCCACTTCCAGTTGTTCGTCCGCGTCGGGACGAGCCGCATCCTCCGAAGCGCCGGTGAGCAGGAAGACGTCCAACCAGGCGGTGGAATAGCCCTCGGCGTGCGCGTAGCGCAACAGATGCCGGAGATCCCCGCCCCGGACCCCCGTCTCCTCGGACAATTCCCGTCTAGCCGCCGCCCGGGGATCCTCGCCCGGCTCCACCAACCCGGCCGGAAGTTCCAGGAGCACGCGGTCCACCGCCTGCCGGAACTGCCGCACCATGGGGACCCGGCCATCGGGAAGCACGGCCAGCACGCAGACCCCGTTCCCGACGCGGACCACCTCGCGGACCTGGGGACGGTCGGGATCCCCGTATTCGCGACGCTCCACCGCCAGATACCCTCCCTGGAAGACCTGCCGCCGCGAGACCAAGGGCGTACGGAGGGGATCGTCCTGCGGATGGTTCATCGGCCATGCCCCAGCTCGCGATCCAGGATCTCGCGGATGAACCGATCCACCGAGACCGGATAGAACCGGGGCGACGGGCAGGAGATCAGGCCGGTCCGGGTATCCTCGGTGCGCTGGAGGTCTTCGTGGATCCGGTCCAGGCTGGAATCGAAGGATTCGTCGGAACGCTCGATCCGCAAGGCCTCGTTGCGGATCGACTTGGATGGATCGCGGGCCACGGCGAACTGGAACGATCGCCCAACGATCTCCTGGTCCATGAATCCGTCGTCACCCTCGAAGAAGGTTCCGAACTGTTCCGACAGCTGGCGGAAGGTGAGCACCATGCGCGGCGAAACCCGGATGGTTCCCGAGATTCTCACCGAACCTCCTTCCAAGGGTCCCACGATCCAGTAGGGAAGCTCGTGGTAGCCGGTCACGATCCCGTTGACGGGACGCCGGAGGATGGCGGTCTGGTCGAAGATTTCGCGAAGGGTGGTTTCCAGGTCCATGGACGCGCCAAAGATACGTCCCGACGCCAGGGTCCTCCCCAGAACGCGGCGGGAGCCCCCTCGGAAGGCCGGACAACGCGACCATCCAGGTGGAAGACCGCCGAGCCCGACGGCAGGTGGACGGCTTGCGAACCGGCGGAATCCAGGCGTCGGAGCACCTCCTCGTTGGGATGCCCGTAGCGATTCTCCGGACCGTACGCCAGCACGGTCCAGCGAGGCCCCACCGCAGCCAACCATCCCGAGTGGGTGGAATGCCGCGATCCATGGTGGCCCGCCAGCAGGACCTCCGCGCCCAGGGCGAGGTCGGACCTCAGGATCTCCGCCTCCTCCACGGAATCGGCGTCGCCCGCCAAGACCACCGCGGTGGAATCGAACACGAACCGCAGCACCAGGCTGGACCGGTTGCGCGGCAACGGAGACGACAGCCCCGGACCAAGCACCTCGCAGCGGGCTCCGTCGTTGTAGGTCAGTTTCTGCCCCTGTCCGATCCGCTCCACGCTCCACCCCCTGGCCAGGAGGTCGCCCACCAGGGAATCGAAACCGGGCGATCCCGGGGTTCCGCTGTCGGCGGACAGAAGCAGCCGCGAAGGCGGGAGTGCTTCCTCGAGCCCCCGCAATCCTCCCCAGTGGTCCAGGTCGGCGTGACTGACCACCACCGCGTCCAGGCTCCGGATCCCCCGGCGGGTCAGGAAGGGCAGGATCCGCTCCTTACCGGCGTTGCGTCGTGGATCCTTCCACGACGCGGGCCCCGCATCCACCAGCCACACCCGACCGGATGGCCATCTCACCACGGCGGCGCTTCCCTGCCCCACGTCCAGGAAGGCCACTTCCAGCGATCGCCGATCGCGGACCCCTTCCGCCAGGCCCCACAGCCCCCAGGCGCACAGCAAAGCGGAAAACAGCTTCCAGCGCAGAGCCCTCCTCCCCATCCACGCCATGCACGCCACGGAAACGAGGGCGAGGACCAGGGTGACCACATCCGGCCGCCCTGGATGGAACACTCCCGATCCCCATTGGCCACTGCGGAGGGTGATCTCCCAGATCAAGCGCGCGGCACCGTCCGCGGCACCCGCGAATCCGCTGGTGGCCCACATGGGCAGGAAGGAGAGTGACACCGTGGCGATCGCGGCGAGGAAGCCGACCGAGAAGACCACGCCGCACAGGATCCCCGCGGGAATGCCCACCCATGGGACCGTCCCCGTGTTCCAAGCCAGGATGGGCGCGGTGGCCAAGGTCGCCGATACCGAGAGCACCAGGGGTTGCAGGAGCCAGCGCCCCGTCCGCGAATCCCTCCATCTGACAGGAATCGTCCACGACTCCAGGACGGGGGCCACCCACAGGAGCGCCGCCGTGGCGGCGAAGGTCAACTGGGCGCCCAACTGGAAGGGGACGTGCGGATCCAAGGCGACGAGTGCGCCCAGGGCCAGGAAGAACGCGTTCGCCGAATGCACGGGCCTTCCGGAGATCCATGCCAGTGACGCCAGGGCGAACGCGGCCGCCGACCGCGCGATGGGAGCCGATCCGCCAAGGAGCCAAGCGTAACCAATCACAACGGCGGCCGCCAGGATCCAGGCGATGCGGCGGGGCACCCGGACAAGGCACAGGAGCACCAGGGTCCCTCCGCCCAGCACCGCCATGTGGAATCCGCTCACGGACAGCATGTGGAACAATCCGCTCTGACGGAAGGCGTCCAGCGCCTGGGCGGGTACCCGGTCGTTCTCGGCCAGAAGCGTCGCCGTCCAGAGCGCGGCCGACGAAGGCTCCAGGCGCCTCGCCAGGGCACCGCGGACCATGCGACGGATCTTGTCAGAGATCTGGAAGGTGGACCCCGCGCGGGACGGACGCACCTGCACGGAATCCAGCCACGAAGCCCTTCCGTCCAATCCCTCGGAAGCCATCCAGTTCCGTTCGTCGAACGCCCCTTCGACGGTGGCGGCCCGCGGAGGACGCAGGCGGGCCATCCCACGGAGGGTGTCGCCGAGGCTTCCTCCGCGCACGCGCACCCGCGTCCCTCGCCACTGCGGAAGGTCGCACTCGACCACCTTGGCCACTCCCGCACCCGAAGGGAAGGTCTCCTCCAGGACCACGCCGATCCTGCACTCCGCCGGAGACCGCTGGGGCACCGGACTCCAGGCCAGGGCGATCGCCAACTGCAAGCCCAGACCAAGTCCAAGAGCCAGCCGGGACGCCCACCCGCGGGCAAGAGCGAGTCCGCCCACGATTCCGACGACCATCGCGACCCATCCGAACGGAGCGCGCATGGAAAGGCTCGCCCAGCCGGACATCGCCCCCACGCAGAACCACAGTCCGCGCAGCGGCTGCCACAGTTCCAGGAGACCAGGGGCGCCATGCGCCTTGGGAGAGACAGGATCCATGCGGGCTCGCACCGGGGAATCGAAGGAGGGGAAACGAAAAGGGACCGTCGGATTTCGACGGCCCCCAGAAACATAGCACCGATTGCGCGCTGGGGCGGTTACGCCCAATCCACTCCCTGCATGGATCCCGTCTCCTCGAACTTCACGTGCATGCGGAAGGCCTTGGAGAGGGTGTGCGGGGTGTGCGCTCCGCCGGTCAGCTTCAGGTAGTCCCGCAGCTGGTCGCGGTAGCTGGGGTGCACGCAGTTCTCGATGATGGTCTTGGCGCGCTGGAGCGGCCCCTTGCCGCGCAGATCGGCGACGCCCCACTCGGTGATGAGGGCTCCCACGGAATGCTCCGAATGGTCGATGTGCGAGCAGAGCGGAACGATGGCGCTGATCTTGCCGCCCTTGGCGGTGGAGGGACAGGCGAAGATGGAGAGGTACCCGTTGCGGGTGAAGTCTCCCGATCCGCCGATGCCGTTCATCATCGAACGCCCCAGCACGTGGGTGGAGTTGATGTTTCCGAAGATGTCCGCTTCGAGTGCGGTGTTCATGGTGATCAGGCCCAGGCGGCGGACCACCTCGGGGTTGTTGGAGATCTCCTGCGGACGCAGGATCAGATGCTGGCGGTAGCGCTTGAGATCGTCGTAGAGGCGCTTCTGCACCGGGGGCGAGATGGTGAAGGAACAGCCCGAAGCGAACTTCACCTTGCCGGAATCGATGAGGTCGAACACCGCGTCCTGGATCACCTCGGTGTACATCTCGAATGCGGGAATGTCCTTGGCGTCGTTCAACGCGGCCATCACCGCGTTGGCGATGTTTCCCACACCGGACTGGATGGGCAGGAATTGACTTGGAATGCGGCCCGCGCGAAGCTCCCCGACCAGGAAGGAGGCGGCGTTGGCACCGATCTGGCGGGTGACGTCGGTCAGTTCGTCGAAGCCCTTGACCTCGTCGGGTCTGTTGTTGTCCACGATGCCGACGATCTTCTTCGGATCGATCTTCAATCGCGGCGTCCCGATGCGGTCGCGCACCGAGGTGATCGGGATGGGCTGGCGGAACGGAGGATCGGCCGGCTCGAAGATGTCGTGGATGCCGTGCAGATCCTTGGAGTGTGCGACGTTCAACTCGATGATCACCTTGTCGGCCATGCGGGCCGTGGTGGGAATGGAGCCCACTCCGGAGGTCAGGAGGATCTCGCCGTCGTCGGTGACGTCGGCGGCTTCCACCACCGCCATGTCGATCTTGCCCAGGGCGCCCGACCTGAGGGTCTGCTGCAGCTGGGAAAGGTGCATGTCGAAGAACTCCGCCCGGCCTTCGTTGAGGGCCTTGCGCAGATCGCCGTTGGACTGGTAGGGAGTGCGGAACTTGATCGCATCGGCCCGCGCCAAGGCGCCGTCCAGGGAGTCGCCTGTGGAGGCTCCGGTGACCACGCCGATCTTGAAGGGACGACCAGCCTCGTGCTCTGCCTTGGCCTTGTCGGCAAGGGACAAGGACACGACCTTGGGCGAACCAGCCGGGGTGAACCCGGAAAATCCCACGGTCATGTCGTGCTGGATCAGGTTGGCGGCTTCTTTGGGATCGAGTTTCGCGAACGACATCGCTCTTCCTCTCTCTTTTCCTTGGAAAACAAATGTGGTGTATGGTGTTGGAAGGTTTTCCGACCGGAAAATCTATATAAGGATCTACCCGTCCGGTAATCGCAAACCGCAAAAATCCAGGCGAATCCAGGCTTGTCCGGAGCCCCGGATTCTTCCCGGCGAAAACCTCCGGCATAGCCAAATCCGGTGTCTGCCCGCAAATTCTGGAGGATCATGAAACCGGCAGCACCCACCGAACCCATCCTTCCCGCCTGGTCCTCCGTTTTGGAGCGGTGGATGGATCATCTCGCCCTGGAGCGTGGCCTTTCCGCGCGCACCCAGGAGGGATACGGCCGCGACCTGGACAAACTGGCTCGGATGGCGACGCGAACTGGCCGTCTCCCTCTGGATCTGTCGCCTTTGGAGGTCGGCGACCATCTGGAGGAGCTTTCCCGCGAAGGCCTGTCCCTGCGGTCCGTCGCGAGGGCCAGATCGGCCTGGAAGGCGTTTTTCCGCTTCCTGCAACTGGATTCCGGCGCTTGTGCGAATCCACTTGCCGATCTTCCCTCGCCCAAGGCGGTCAATAGCCTGCCCAGAGTCCTCTCCATTGCGGACACTCTGAGGCTCCTGGACGCTCCTGGACGCTCCAAACCCCTGGAAGCACGCGACGGGGCCTTGCTGGAGCTTCTCTACGCCACCGGCATGCGGGTCTCCGAAGCGGTGGGTCTGCCCTTGGCGGGGTGGCTCCCCGAACAAGGTCTGGTCAGAGTCTGGGGCAAGGGAAACAAGGAACGGATCGTACCGGTGGGCAAGATCGCCATCGAGAGGATCGAGGATTGGATCCATCACCATCGCCCCCAGCTGCAACCCCGCACGGACCGGATGTTCGTGAACTTCCGGGGAGGGCCGCTCTCGCGGATCTCGGCCTGGGAGATCCTGGACCGCTGGGCCCACGTGGCCGGCTTGCAGACCGACGACCACTCGGGTCGCAAGGGCAGCCACCGCATCCACCCGCACCTGCTCCGCCACAGCTTCGCCACGCACCTGCTGCAAGGCGGAGCGGATCTGCGCGCCGTCCAGGAAATGCTGGGACACAGCTCCGTGACCACCACCGAGATGTACACCCATCTGGACCTGGGAACCCTCCAGGAAGTGCATGCGTCCTGCCATCCGCGAGCACGGAACCGCGGGTAGAATCTCCATACCCTTCTACAAATCATGCACAGTACTCCGCTTCTCCGATACGGAATAGCGGCTTATTATGCTTGATATGAGTCCGCCAAACATCTACGAATACAACGACTACCGGAAGTTCCTGGCTGACTGGATGAGCTTCCGACGCCAGGTCGACCCACGGTTCAACAACGCGGAAGTCCATCGCCGACTGGGTCTTCCCAACACGCGCAGCTTCTTTCCGGACGTGGTGGGAGGTCGGAATCTCACCTCCACGTTCGTGGAGCGGTTCGTCGTGCTCCTGGAACTGGATCGCGACGAGAGCCGGTACTTCCGTGCCCTGGTGCGGTTCGCCCAGGCCACCTCCTCGGAAGAACGGGAACTGGCCTTCGACCAACTGGTGGCCACCAACCAAACACCCAGAACCACCTTGGAACTGCGCCAGATGGAGTTCTACCGGCATTGGCGCCATGGAGCCATCCGCGCGCTCCTGGATACGGGGAACTACGGCGACGAACCCGATCGCATCGCCAAGGAGATCATGCCCCGCCTGACTCCCGGGCAGGTCCGGGAGTCGTTGTCCCTTCTGGCCGATCTGGGTCTGATCGCCCAGAACGATGACGGATTCTGGAAGCCAACGGAAAACTCGCTGACCGCACCGGAAGGCACGCGCGAAAACGTCATCGTGCAACTGCAATTGCAGCACCTGGAGCTCGCCCAGAAGAGTCTGCTGGCGGCCGATGCCCCCCAACGCCTGGTCGCCACCAACGTGGTGTCCGTCTCTCGCGAGGTGGCCCTCCGGATCGAACGGAAGATCGAAACGTTCCGATCCGAGATCCGCGCGATGGTCCACCAGGACACCTTCCCGCCCACGGATGTCCACCTCTTCCAGATCTCCCTGATCCCCCTGAAGAAATCCCCGAAGGAGCCTCAACCATGAACACCACGAAATCCACGCTCGCGAGCCTCGTCGTGGCAAGCCTCGTCACTGGTTGTCAGGATGAACGCCTGACCGGCACCAACAACGAAACCCACACAAAGGCGACGTTCTACCAAAGCTCCGGAAAGCCCGCCTCCGGAGCCCGGGTCCGCGTGTTCGCGGCAAGCGAAAGCCTGACCGACACGCTTCCCGTCGCACAAGCGATCGTCGACCCCAACGGACAGGTTTCCTTGAACCTGAAGCCAGGATACTTCAGCCTCCTCGCCGAGGACGGCTCGGGCAGGGCGGTCTTCATCGATTCCGTCCTTTCCGACGGCGATACGGTGATGATCCCCGCCGACACCCTCCGCCCCACCGGCTCGTTCAAGGGCCGCATCCGCGTCCAGCCCATGCACTCTCCTGCGATTTCCTGGGTCCACATCCGACGCACGAACCTCTTCGCGAACGTGGATTCCGCAGGCAATTTCCGTATGGACGGGGTTCCCGCGGGCCGAATGGAGCTGGTCGCCCTGAGCCACCTGAAGGACTACACCCCCACCTACATCTTCCCCCGCGCCATTCCCGACAGCACGGTGGAAGTGGGAGATCTCGATCTGGTGTACAACGGCCTCCCTCTGGCGACCGGACTGGAGGCGCAATACGACTCGCTATCCGGCGTGGTCACGGTATCCTGGCACGACACGTCCTTCACCAGAAAGGATCGCTGGATCGTCTTCCGGGGAGAAGACAGCGATCTACCTCGGGGCGCGGTGGGAACCTCCCTGATCGGGCGATTTGCCGACACCGTGTTCGCCGCGCAAGGACACAAAGGAAGCCACTCCATC
>DAOPYN010000009.1:0-76171 GCA_035352895.1 Fibrobacteria bacterium
CGCCGAGCGGGTTTCGTAGGCCAGGCGGAAGAGCTCGAAGAACGCCTCGGGGGAGTCGGCCACCCGAAGGGCCGCCTTGCGTGGCTCCACTTCCTCGGAGGTGAACAGACAGCCCGCCAGGGCCAGCGACAGCAGTGACAGGGATCGTCTCATCGCGGGCTCCCGCAGAGCTTCAGGAAGGAGGAGGACGCGGATGCGTCCTGCCAGCGCAGGAGGCGCCATTCGGAAGGGTTGACCCGTCGGACGGTCCATTTGGATCCGGACTGGATGGCCAGGGTGTCCAGGCGCGTGCGGTCCGCGCTCTGCCTCGCCAGGCGGTAGTCCATGGAGATCTCGATGGTGTCGGAGGTGGAGGCGCCCGACGATGTGGTGGTCGGCGTGGAATTCCACCACGTCAGCCGACTGCCCGGATCGATGGAGGCGAGGCGCTGGACGCACACGCGCAGCCCCACCTGGTCCTGGTCGGGAAGCGTGGGCGCGGAGAGGACCGTGGCATCGCCCAGGATGTTTCCGAGCAGGTCGGGGTTCTTCTGCTCCAGGGCTTCCCCGACCCGCTGGGGCACCTGCTGCGCGGTGGTGGCCAAGACGGTGGCCCCGGAACTGGGGTTCTCGGGGGTGGAAGGAGCGAAGGGATCCATGCATCCCCACAGCGCAGCCATCAGGCCGAGGGCGGCGAACTTCAGAAGATCCATCTTGCCTCCCCGTGCGCGATCCACGAATCCATCCCGGGTTGGTTCCATTGGTGCCCCGCTCCCAGCGAGATCGAAAGCGATTCGGAGTTCCACTCGGCGTCCGAACCCGCACGGGAACTGGTGGACCGGTCCGGTGCCATCCACGCCGATCCGTCCCAGCTGCGCGTCCGTTCCAATTGCCAACGTCCCCAGGGGTGGGCGACCAGGGACTCCCACACGGGAATCTCGCCGGTCAGGGAGACGATCCAATCCTCCTGCACCCGGTCGGGAGCGAAGCCTTCGGGCAGGATCGCGCCGGTCTTGGTGGTGCCGTCGCTGAAGCGCACAGCCACCCAAGGAGATGCTTGCGGGCCGGCTTCCAACCCGACCGACCAGCCCGCGTCCAGCAATCCCGCCGCGCGCGAGGAATCGAAGCGCCAGGTGTTGCGCTGTTCCCGAGCCCAGGCACCCGCCAGGGGGCGGATCACCTCGTGGATCGGAAGGGCGACATCTCCCCAAAGCCGGTTCTCCCGGCGTCTGGAGGTGCGGATCGATTGGCTCGCGCGCGGGAACACGTCTTCCTGGAAGATGGTGGTCCATCCGGCCAAGGGGCGGTCGGACGGCGCGAATCGGGCCGATCGGACGGAAAGGGTGAACATCCGCACGGAAAGGTCCTCGTCCGGCCGATCGGTGGAGAGGGGAGACTCGTTCTGCGGATGGCGGACCTCGGCGAGCGACTGCTGGAGGATGCCGGAAATCGTCCAGGAAGTGTCCGGTGACACCCACGCGAGGGTGTCCGAGAGACGCAGGGTCCGCGTCTCGTCGTCGTTCTTCCGGTCCTCCCCGGCCCAGAGGTCGGGAGATCCGGCCAAGGGCGAGGTCCACCAGCTGCGCGTCTCCAGATCCAGTTCCAGACGACGCGCGTGTGAGGCTCCCCGTCCCAGGGGGCTCCACAGCGAGACGGCCCCCAGGGAGGAGCGGCGTTCCAGGCCTGGTGAACGACACGTCGCGTCGTTGCGGATGGAGCGTTCCAAGGCGCCTTCCAGGAGCCAGGAGTGGCGGCCCGCGCGGAGGCTCCAGTCGGCCTGGGCTTTGGCGTTTCCCTCGCCCAGGTTCGCCGAAAGACGGCTGGAACGCAGCCGCAGGGTGTCCCAGCCCAGGTGCAATCGCAACGTGTCGGATCCGTCGCCGGAAACCGACGTCTTGGCGCCCGTGGCCAGTCCCGCCCTGGACCACCGCAGACGCGACGGGAGAAGGTCCTGGATCCAGAATCCCTCCGCGAAGGGAGCCAGATCCGAGGTGCCGTGCCAGGAGGCTTCCAGTCCGCCTTGGACGTTGGTCCCGCCCGAGCCTGCCGTCTCGCCGGGCTCCAGGGGCTGGGTGAGCGAGCCGGGATCCTGCGATTCGGCGAGCAGTCCGCCGATCAGCGAGGCGTCCAGCTGGGGTCGCTCCCAGCGCCAGCGACCCAGGCCCTGGATCAGCCAGGCGTTTTCGCCGGCTGCTGGTGATGCGGCACCGAGTCCTCCCGCGCGGCCCAGGAACTTTCCGGAGGCGTCGATCCGTCCGCTGGACCAGAGCGCGTGGAGGGTTTGCTCCCCCGAGGCGTCGGTGGTCGGATCCTGTCGCAATTGGACGGTGTCCCACACCACGAGGGTGGAGTCGCCGAAGTCCCGGAACATCGCCTTGGCACCCAAGGTGATCCGGTCGTTCTCCGTCTCGCTGCGCGTGGAGATGCCCGGCTCCACCGCCTGGGGCGAAGCGAACAACGAATCCAGCGGCAGGGCGTGGACCGAAGCGCAGGCGACCAGGACCAGAGGTTGAAGAGGGAGCATGGCCAACGGTCGGCGCCTAGGCTGGAAGGAGGCGGGTCAGGGGCGCGATCGGAGGTACTCCTTCCAGATGTGCACCGGTTTGCTGGGGAACGGGGGGAAGGATGCCTTCGATGGATCCGCGACGGAGGGAGCCCGGCGCGCCGCCGAAAGGCTCGTGGGACGGGCATCCGCCAGTTCGGACCAGATGGAGTCGGCCACATACGCGGGCCACCGGTCGGGATGGGATCCGTACATGAGCGACACATCCCCGCCGCGCCGTACCGCGCGGACGCGGCCGGTGTCCCCGCGGGGAGCCTCCAGGCTGTCGAACTCCCCGTCGATTTTGGCCACGAGGCCCCGTCCGGCCGCCCATTTGGACAGGAATTGAGTGGCATCGGCGGCGGTCTCGAAGCGGATGCGACCTGCCGCGATGTGGTGGAGGGAATCCCCCGCGCGCCAGAGCCAGAATCTGTCTCCCTTCCAGGAAGACGACCTCCAGGCCAGGGAAGGTGCCCGCCAATGCAGCATGGCGGCCAGGTACACTTCGCCCAGGCGATCGGACCCCAGGGGGACCAGGCCGGGGCGGTTCCTGAAGACATCCTCCGGCCATTCCGCGATGGTCAACGCGTCCGCTCCGGCGAACGGATGGAGCATCCGCTTGGTGGAACGCGGGGCGTTGCGGTGGAGCTCGTCGATCGAAGACCAACCCAACGCCTTGCGCTGGTCGTGGATGGACCATTCGCCCACCCAGTAGTGGCTGTAGATGGGAAGGGTGAGCGCCAGGGGCGTGGTCGGATGGTCGTTTCTGGCCGCATCCAGGATGAAGTCCAGGGTGATGGGACGGTACTTGGCCTCGAAGGCCTCGATGGTGCTCGGACGCAGCGACCACAGGTCCCCCAGGTATTCGGCCTCGCCTTCCACCAGATGCTGGAGGGCGAGGTGCTCGTCGTATCCGGCGCCTCTGCGAAGGGTGTCCCAGAAGTTCAGGTTCTGCAGGGCGTGTGCCAGTTCGTGGGCGATCAGGGTGTACGAGACCTCCTCCGGCTGGTCGGGGTCCTCCACCAGCCAGAATTTGCCCGTGCCTGTCACGTAGAATCCGCCGATGTTGTCGCCGTCGAATTTCCGCTGTTCCTCCTCGGCCGATTTCGCGGCGTCCATCAGGTCGAGCGCGACGAAAAGTTCCGTTTCCGTGGGGTGCGGGCCGGTGGTCGTGTCCGGCTTCCCGGGGTTGGCGGCCTCGATGGAATCGAGGAGAACCATCAGCCGTTCCCGCTTGACCCACCGCGAGATCACCGGCGCGTCGAAGGGAAGATTCCGCAGCCTGGAGAGGTCGTCCTGGATGCCCGCGACGGCCCATTGGAGGCTCTCGTCGTCCCCTTGGACCAAACCGTCGGGCGGCGCCGTGCCGCGGTCGCAGGCGGCCAAACCCAGTGCGCAGGCGATCAGGATTCGTGGAAGGATTCGCATGGCGTGGATATGCTCCCCGAACGGGCTCGACGGCCCGATCGTGAAAAGGTGCGGGTCAGTCGACGTGTTCCAAGGTGGCGCCCGAGGGCTCCACCACCACCGTGGTGCGGCATCCCGCTCCGATGGGGGTCTGGTCGCGGGCGATGCGGTGGAGGATGGATGCGTAGGCGTCCAGGAGGCCCAGCCGGTCCCAGGTGTCCGGAGCGCAGGTGGTGTCGCGCAGGCGGATGGAGACGTGCAGGACGGGACGGCTCACGCCCAGCCGCGTGACGTACTCGGTGGAGTGGGTGATCTCCTGGAGGGAGTCCACGATGAGGCGCTTGGCCTCGGCGGGATCCCACAGGAACTGCCGCAGGGCGTCCCGCATCCGCCGCGCGTCCAGAAGGCCCTGGAAATGGCCGCTGGCGAAGGCCAGGAGCCGGTTGAGGGGGGATATCCGGGGCGCCGGTCGGTGCAGCGGGCTGGGGCGGGTGAGCGTGAAGGCGGTGGCGCGTTCGGGAAGGGGAGGATTGGCCGAAAGCGGAGCGAAGGGGGGGACCGCTTCGTTGGGACGGTTTCCGTCGCAGCAGATGGCCTCGGGCGAGAGGTATTCGGCCTCGAAGGGGTGGGAGGGGTCGGGATGCCCCACGGTGAGGCCCACCAGCGGCTTTCCGTTGACGTCGGTGCGCCGGTGGATCTGGAAGTAGCGTTGGCCGCTCTGGGCGTGGCGGTAGGCCGAGAATCTGCGGTAGCGGATGGTGCGCACCGGATGCGATTGCGTGAGGCCGTCCACCCCGGACACGTCCAGGACCTCCCTCGTGGGCGGTCCCAGGGGGCGCAGCACCTTCTCGGAACGGTCGTGCTCCCACGAGAGGGTCTGGCAGGATTCCAGGTAGCGGTTGACCGACATCAGGCAGTGGAGTCGGAAATTGTCTGCGGAGACCGCCCGCGACATCCCGCGCGGGAAGCTGCCGTCGAAGTGGATCCGGATGGAGATGACGGGGTTCTCCGCCACCGGGACCGTTCCCAGGCCGCGAAGCTCCACGAACCGGAATCGTTCGTCGCAGCAGAGGAAGTCGCGCGCGTCGGCCAACGGCGAGGAACCCGCGGCGTCCTCGCCGTATCCGGGGGCGTCGTGGCGTTCGAAGCGCACCTGGCTCGATGCGATCCAGCCTCCGGAGGGTGTCTGGACCTCGCAGCGGGCCTGGCGACAAGTCAGGCCGTAGCGCAGCGACCACACCACCGGGGCGTCCCCATGCAGGAAGATGCGGATCCGGTCGGGCCAGGTCTCCGGGGTGCGCGACGAATTCCAGCCCAGGGAAAGATCCAGCCTGGCCGAGCCCTGGTCGCCGGTCTCCACCTTCGCGTCGCGCACGAACATGTGGTCCAGCACCGTGGTCTCGGTGGCCGAGAACCGGCAGTCGGCGGTCCGCTTGTCGCTGGGGACCAGGATGGTTCCCTTCTCGACCACCACCTCGCCTTCGCGCATGCGGAACGGATCCAGCTGGATCACCGTGACGGCCGGCAGGGGTTGTTCCAGCGGACCCATCAGCAGTTCCAGGAGGTGCCCGGTCAGCCCGTCCTCTTCGGCCAGCGCCGCTTCCCGCGAGCGGGCGGTCAGGAAGGTGAAGCCGTCCACCAGCCGTTCCACGTAGGGGTCGCGATCGTCCACCTGGTCGGGATCCAACAGCCGCGCCGCTTCCGGGTATTCCAGGGCGAACTCGCGTCCTTCCTCCAGGAGGGCGCGCCGTTCCTGGACGAAGCGCGCGTGGATGGAAGGGCGGTTGGCGTCGTTGTCGCTCAAAGGGCGAAATCCAGCTTCATGAAACGGATGCCCAGCACCGTCATGGGGGCATCCAGAAGCTCGCGGCGCGACAACCGCAGGACCAGCCAGCGCTTCTTGGTGGAGCGGTCTCCCAGCATGCCGTAGGGGACCAGATGGAGGCCGCCGGCGGCGGAGTCCACCATGTGGAACACCAGGCGCTGGGCGGAATCGGAAATGGAAAACGGAGTCGATTCGGCGGAACGGTCTGGATAGGCGGTCCACTCGATGGTGTGCCTGGGAAGCGGCAGGAGCTTCTGGCCCATGGTCTGGCGGATGCCGACTTTGGCCAGTTCCCGCGAGATTTCCGCGTGGTTTTCCTTCCAGAGGCAGCGCAGCAGGTCCTTGCTGCGGGCGCAGGCGCCCTCGATGAACGGATCGGCGCGGAAGAACTTCCGCTCGAAGAGAGGACGTGGTTCGTCGTTGAGAAGGTCATGGAAATCCACGGCGAACCGGAACATTCCCTGTTCGGGGAGATACTCGCTCACGGCCGTGGCGACCTGTCCATCCGCGTTCCATCCCACCAGACGTGTCTGGCAGCAGGTGTCGTTGGGTCGGGGGAGGTCCTCGAAGGCCATCCGATCCAGCACCGTGGAGGGATAGGCGAAGGAGGCCGACCACGCCGCGCCGCACGAAAGCAGTGCGCAGACCAGGGCCGTCCGGCTCCCGGAGCCGAGGAGGGAACGAAGACGCGGAACCAGCAGCTTGGAGCGTTTTGGCCGTGGGGGCATCATGGGAGGAAGATAACCATGTTGACGTGGTGGGCGGACGTCGATCCTGCTCCAGTGGATGGATGGGTGTGCCCGCGTCGTTCAGCGTCCGATCCGCACCACGGTCCGCGGTTGCGACAGCAAGGCGCTCTGCAGCCGGATCCATTCGGCAGGCATGGCACGTCGCAGGATCAGGAGGTCCGATAGGCTTCCCGTGAAACGGCGAGCGTCGGAGTGGCGCCATCCCACCACCAGGCTGTCTCGCGGCAGGTCCCCCTGGTAGGTGAAGCGCGACGTGGTGGTCTGTCCGGAAGGGGCGCCTTCGTGATACCACTGGACCGCGGAGTCGCCGGCTGCCAGGTCGCGGACCGCAGACAGGACCACCCAACGACCCGATTCCACCGATTTCTCGGAAACGGAATAGACATTGAAGTCCGTGTCCGCGCGGGCGGTGAAGGCGGGATTCCATCCGGCTTGGCGGGATAGGGACTTGGGCACTTGCAGGAAGAAGTCCTTCTTGCAAGCTCGCCACGTGGAATCGCCCCATCCCAGGAACACCTGGCCTTTGTCCTGGGGCTTGAGCCGCCACAGCACCGTGAAGGAATGGTCCAGATCCACCCGGTCGCCGCTGGCGGCGAATCCCGACATGCCCAAGCGGGAGAACTTCACGCCTCCTTCCGGATCGGCGGCCAGGGATCCGGTGAGCACGGCGTCGTCGCGCCAGGTGGAGGCGTCGGCCGCCCGCAGCCGACCCGCGGCGTCCACGTACTGCCGATCCAGGCTCCATGCGCCCGCCCAACCGCGGGCTCCGGGGAAGACCCCGGAAGGGGAGGAGACGGATTCCGCCAAGGGGTCGCCCCACCGCACGCG
Organism: Fibrobacteria bacterium; assembly: GCA_035352895.1. Lineage (GTDB taxonomy): Bacteria > Fibrobacterota > Fibrobacteria > UBA5070 > UBA5070 > UBA5070. The sequence goes on from DAOPYN010000009.1 coordinate 7,331, forward strand.
CAGGACCACCGCCAGGCGCGAGGGGTGCACGCGGGGCACCAGCGCCCGCACGAGGGCGAACCTCCCTTCCCGGGAGAAGGCCTCCACGAAGAAGGGAACCGCCTTCCCCGCCGAATCCACCACGCGCAGGTCCTGGCCGCGCGTCCGTGCGCCGACGGGAAACAGCGAGTCTTCCAGGCGCAGCAGCACGGAAACGGAATCCACCGGGCCGGTCAGTCCGGAAATGGTCCGCGTGTCCATCCACACCGCAACGGAATCCGTCCATCGTGGGCGCTCGGGCGAGGTCTGGATCCCGCCCAGGGAGTCGGATTCCCCGGGATGCAGGGCGGAAAGGAACTGGGCGGAAGTCCCCCGCCTGGAAATGCTCGCCCGCACTTCCAGGCGCCCGGCGGGCAGGGAGTCCAGTTGGAATCTTCCCGCCGAATCCGTCCAGACGCTCCGTTCCAGGCCGCGCACCTGGATGCGTGCGCGTTCGTCCTGGGGCTCCAGGTGCACCGATCCGGAAAGCCGCGAGGCCGGTTGGAGCTGGCATCGCGCCAGGGAGGATTCGCTGTCCAGGTGGATCCGGGTCCGAGCGCCGGCCGAGACCACTTCGATGGCCAGTTCCCCCGAAGGGCGAGCGACCCGCACCATGCCGGAATCGTTCGTGATCGTGTCCAGGATGCCTTGGGAGGGATCCTGCCGGGTCCAGTCGTCGGCGAGGTAGTCGGCCGGCCGGATCCGCACGAGGGTGCGGGCGGCGGGTTTGCCGTCCTGCGACACCACCTGCACCATCAGTCCGTTGGAGGTCTCCGAGGTGGAGCCCCCCTGCTGGCGATCCAGGCCGCAGGATGCCAGGGCGAACGCGATGGCGAACAGTCCTGGGCGCTTCATGGCTTGGCCTTCCGCGCGGGTCGGTCCAGAGGGGTGGTGAACGGGAAGATCTGGATGTTCACCTGGTACACGCTGTCGGCCGGGTCGGATTCCTCGGCCAGGCGGATCAGGTCCCTGCGAAATTCCGCCGCGCGCTCCCGCAGGAGGCCCAGATCCCGCTCCGCCAGCGTCAGGGTGAGGGTGGTGACGTCGCGGCGACGGGGAGGGATGTCGTCCAGGGAAGCCTCGGCGAGCCGCAGGGTCTCGCGCTGGAATGCGCGGACGGTCTTCTCCTTCCAGAGATCGCCGGTCCGGATGTGCTTGTCGGCGATCCGCAGCCGTCCCTGGTCGGAGGTTTCCACCAGGCCCAGGCGGATCAGGAGGTCCAAGGCGCGGGACAGTTCGGTTTCGGAGGGGGTGGGATGCAGGCGTCCGGCCAGGTGCGACGGCGATTGATCCGCTTCCTCCAGGGAAAGCAGGCCGCGCAGGGCGGTGGGGATCCAACTGGAATAGAAGTCGTACTGGTCCTGGGCCAACTCCCGGGTCTGGACATCCTTGAGGGCCTGCAGCTCCTCCCAGCGGGCTTCCACCTCCTCCTTGCGCACCGCCTTGGCGAAGCGGACCAGGGCCAGGAGATAGCGCTCGCCGCGGGCGTCCAAGCCGAACAGCTTGGCGATGGGTCCCAGCTTGTTCTCCGACAGATGCAACCGCCCCTGGAGCACCTTCACCAGGTGTCCGGGATCCATATCCACCCTCTGGGCCATGAACCGGTAGGAAAAGTGCGGATTGGAGCGCTTGCGCTCCTCGTAGCGCTCTTTCAGCCAGGCCCGGTAGTCGTCGGTGGCGTAGAGTGAGTCCACAAAGGGGATTGTAACCCCTCCGGACCCGCCGGTGGGAGGCGAACCCCTTCCCGGCCGCGAAAGCCGATGAATCGGATTCAACGGAATCCCGGCCACCAAAGCGACAAGAGGACAGCGGATCCGGCCCGCGTGGACTATTCTCTGGGCATGGTTCGTCCAAGCGATCTGGCCGCAAGGTCCTTTCCCGTCTTTCTTGGCGGATTCCTGGCCCTGGCCGCCTCCGCGCATGCCGTGGCCACCGGGCCCGTGTTCGGTTCCCACATGGTGCTCCAGCGCGGGGCGCCCATCCCGGTGTTCGGGACGGGAACCAACGGGGAGAACGTCACGGTGACCCTGGGGACGCAGTCCAAGAACACCACCGTGGCCAACGGCGCCTGGAAGGTGAACCTGGACGCCATGACCGCGGGCGGCCCCTACACCATGACCATCAAGGGGGCCACCACCCTCACCTACACGGACGTGATGGTGGGCGAGGTCTGGCACTGCGCGGGGCAATCCAACATGGATACCCGCATGGGCTACTCGGAGTACCCCGACCTCGCCGATTCCATCAAGGTGGCCAACTACCCCAAGCTCCGCTACATCACCACCCGCCAGCCCAACCAGACCATCCAGTGGCAGCAGGTGACGCCCACCACGGTGGGATCCATGACCGCCGCAGGGTATTTCTTCGGGCGCGACCTCCTGGACCACCTGGATGGTGTGGCGGTGGGCATCGTGAACACCTCCGTGGGCGGTACCGTCATCAAGACGTGGCTGGACCCCGCCACGGTGGCGGCCACTGCCGACTTGTCGGGCGACACCGAGGCGGGAGGCATGTACAAGACCTGGATCGAGCCGGTCGAAGGATTCGGGATCCGGGGCTCGGTCTATCTGCAAGGAGAGAACGACGCGTCGTCGTCGGCCTTGACCCCGGCTTACAATCGACGCCTGGAGGCGCTGATCAAGGGGTGGCGCAAAGCCTGGAACATGCCGGCCATGCCGTTCATCGTCGTCGGCATGTGCCACAAAGGCGCGCTCCAGACCGCGGCAGGAGAAGCCAGCAACCAGGCCTCGGTGCGGGAGGCGCAACGGCAGGTGACCGACACCATGCCCCACAGCCTTCTTTCCGTGGCGATCGACCTGGGCTCCACCACCACCTGGCACTATCCACAGAAACCCCAACTCGGCGCGCGGCTGGGAGCCTTGGCGCGCGGCTGGCTGTACGAGCAGACCGGATTCGTCCACCTGTCGCCCAAACCGACCGACTGCTACTTCCGAGGCTCCACGGTCGTGATCCCGTGGGACGCCCGCGGAGGCAAGCTTTCGGTCTCCAGCGGCACAGCTCCCACCGGGTTCGCGGTGGCGGGATCGGACGACAAATGGTCCTGGGCCACCGCCTCGCTCAAAGGCGACACGGTGTTCCTGACCACTTCGATTTCCAAACCCACCCAAGTCCGGTACGCCTGGGCGAACAATCCCGTCATGAATCTGGTCGGAAGCCAGGGGCTGCCCGCCACGCCGTTCCAGTGCGCGATCTCGGCGGTGTCGGGAACGGGGGCACCCCAGCCGGATCCGGTCGGGGGCGCGAGGCTTCGGCGCGAGTCGGGGATCCTGGTGGGGACATCCGAGGAAGACGGAATCTGGACCCTGTCCGATCCCGCGGGGAGGACCTTCGCCGTGCATCGGGGGCGGAGCGTCTCGTGGGAGCCGACGGTCCGCGGAGTCCACGCATGGCGGTTCGAAGGAAGACTCTGGCGGATGTCCGGGAAGGTGGTGGTGCCATGAAGCGTTCGACCGGTGCATGGGTGGCTTTGGCGGGGGCCTGCCTGGCCGCCGCCGTGTGGGCGGCCACCGCCTCCACCCGGCGGATCGTGATCATCGGCGACTCCACCGTCTGCAACTACGCGGCCAGCAAGTACCCTCAGACCGGATGGGGACAAGTCCTGTCGCTGTACTTCAAGTCGGGATCCGTCACGGTGGTCAACGACGCCATCGGGGGGCGCAGTTCGCGCTCGTTCATCGAGGGCGGGCGGTGGGCCACCACGCTGGCCTCCCTGCAGCCCGGCGACATCCTGATGGTCCAGTTCGGGCACAACGACCGCGACTTCAGCAAGGAAGAGCGCTACACCGACACCACCGACTACAAGAAGTACCTGGGGCAGTACGCCCGGGAGGCCCGCGCCAAGGGAGCCCACCCCGTGTTCGTGACCCCCATGAACATGAACACCTGGACGGGAACCGCCGTGCGCGAGGTGTTCACCGAAGGGGCAAACAACTACCGGGCCGCCATGATCCACGCGGCCGCCGACAACAAGGTGCCGGTGCTGGATCTGGAGAAGAAGTCCAAGCTCCTGATGGACACCCTGGGCCAGGCCTACCTCACCAAGTTCCACTTCCTGGGGCTGGACGCCGGCGAGTATCCCAACTTCCCCGACGGCGTCTCCGACGGCACCCACTTCCAGGAGCTGGGCGCCCTCGAGAACGCCCGCATGGTGGTGGAGGAGATCTCCTGCCAGCCCGACGATTCCATCCTCAAGCTCCTGGCTCCGCTGGTGGCCCCCTTGCGCACGGTGACCGTCGAGGCCAATCTCAAGGATGCCGGAACCCTCACCCGCACGCGGCGCTACCCCAAAGGAGCCACCGTGACCCTCAAGGTGAAGCCCGCCTCCGGCAAGGTGTTCCAGGGTTGGGCGGACGAGAGCGGCAAGGTGGTGTCCACGGCACAGCGATACACCTTCGTGCAAGACACCCTGGAAAAGACCTTCACGGCGAAGTTCCAAGGGGGATCGAGCGTGGTGGTACCCGCTGCGCACCCGCTTCCGCTGCGCCTGGATGGACGGAAATTGATCGGACTTCCCGGGTCCGCCGCCAGGGTGGTGGACGCCTCGGGCCGCGTGGTCCTCGTCTCGCCGGGAGGTCCGGAACTGGACCTTTCCGGCCTCGGTGCGGGAGCCTACTGGGTGGAGCTTCCCGCCGGGCCCGCTCGGGGTCTGATCCTGGAATGAATCCGGACGTTCGACAGCGGGGGAAAAGGTTGTCGTGCGGTTGCCTGGCGCTTTGCGTTCTGGCTTCCTGCGGGATGGATCCCCACGTGATCGAATCCGCCGATTCCCCGGAAGCGACGCAGCCCACGGGATCGGCCAGGGATGTGTCGGTCCGGGCGGTTCTGCCGGACGGCGCGATGGGCTCCGGTGCGCGCGTGGAGGTCTGGCCCCTCGATTCCCTGGTGGCGGCTCCTTCCCGGCGTGCGACCACCGACGCGCGCGGAGAAGCGACGCTCCGGGTGGGGCCGGGGCGCTGGTCGGTGGTGGTCCGGCGCGGGGAGCGCTCGTTCCAGCGCGAGATCCGCGAAGGGGATTCCATCGTGGACACCCTGAGACCCCTCGGCAGCCTTGTGGGGATCCTTCCCGCGGCGGCAGGCAAGACCGTCTCCATCGCGGCGGTGGGCGTGCGCGCGACCTGCGAACCCAGTGGATTCTTCCGCCTGGACTCGCTTCCTTCCGGTGCACTTCCCCTCGCGCTTCGGCTTCCGTCCGGCGCGCGTGCGCAGGTTCCCATCGGTGCGGGGCGGCCCACCCTGATGCTCGGTTCCACCGATGGTCGCGACTCCGTCTTCCCCGGCCTCCCCGTCGATTCCCTGGTACCCTGGCTCGACCAGTCGCCGCCGATACGTCTGCCTAGGCGCGCTCTGGGGTTTTCCGGAGACTTCGCGTTGGCGGTGCGGTTCCGTCGCGTGGACACGCGGACCCCGATCCAGGTCTTCAACTGGACGGATGGGGCCATGCAGGGCCTGAAGGTGGCCTGGCGAGGTGCCGACACCTTGTTCCTGACGGTGGACGGGCGGACCCTGGTGGGCATCGGGATGCCCTTGGACACGGGTTCCCGCCAGGTGGGGATCGCCTGGGAGGGAGGAACTTTCCGGTTGGTGGTCGATGCCCGGCCGATGCTTTCGTTCTCGTACTCCACCGCCCAGGCGCGGGGCGAGTGGAGCACGCCGATGATCGGGATCCAGGGAATGGAGCGACTGGATTGGATCGCCTTCCAGCGGGATTCCATCACCACCGACTGGCTGGAACGGCTTTCCGGGATGTGACCCTTGTCCCCTCCGGTGGAAGGAAGCGTTGAACAGTCTTCAACGAAACCCGATGCGATCCACCACCGCGATCGCGTTCGAGGATGGATCTTTGGTGTCCGGAGGGCTCCAATCGTGAAACGCTCGTTCGTCGTGCCAGCATCCCTTCTGCTCGCCCTCGCCTGTGGAGGCCAGGCGGCCACACGGGACATGGAAAACCTCGATCGCGGGGTGGTGGCCGTGAAGACCGCCTCCGGAGTGTTCGTGGGATGGCGGGTGCTGGGCACCGATCCTGCGAACCTGGCGTTCAACGTGTACCGCGGCGCCACCAAGGTCAACGCTTCGCCGATCACCGGAGCCACCAATCTGGTGGACGAAGCGGGCACGGCCTCGTCCATCTACTCGGTGCGCCCGGTGCAGGACGGAGTGGAACAGACGGTTGGAGGGGAGGCGGCGGTCTGGGCCAGCCAGACACTGAAGATCGCCTTGGACCGGCCCGCGGGCGGCACCCTGGAAGGATCCGCCTACACGTATTCGCCCAGCGACATCGCCGTGGGCGACTTGGACGGCGATGGCAGGTGGGATCTGGTGGTGAAGTGGGATCCATCCAACGCCAAGGACAATTCCCAGGCGGGAATGACCGGGAATGTGTTCCTGGACGCCTACACCCTCCAGGGCAGGAAGCTCTGGCGCATCGATCTGGGCGTGAACATCCGCGCGGGGGCGCACTACACCCAGATGCTCGTGGGCGACTACGACTCCGACGGCAAGGCCGAGGTCGCCTGCAAGACCGCTCCCGGGACGCGGGACGCCTCGAACGCATTCCTTTCCAAGGGGCCCGCCGCTTCCGACGACGACTCGAAGGACTACCGCAATTCCGCCGGGAGGGTCAACGCGGGTCCGGAATACCTCACGATCTTCGAGGGTGCCACCGGCAAGGAGATGGCGACCGTCGTCTACGTTCCCCGTCGGCATCCGACCGCCCCCGACAATCCGACCGCCGCCCAGCTCAAGGCGATCTGGGGAGACGACTACGGAGGGCGCTTCGATCGCTTCCTGGCCACCAACGCCTACCTGGACGGAAAGAAGCCGAGCATGGTCTTCCAGGATGGCTATTACACCCGGATGGCCCTGGCGGCATGGGATTGGGATGGCAAGACCCTCGCCCAGCGCTGGTTGTTCGACACCTACAACGGGGACACCAAGCTGCGAGGCCAGGGCAACCACAATCTGTCCGCAGGGGACATCGATGGCGACGGTCTCGACGAGATCGTGCAAGGCGCGAGCGCGATCGACCACGACGGCAAGTCCATGTACTCCACCGGATTGGGGCACGGCGATGCCATGCACCTTTCCGACCTCGATCCGGACAACCCCGGATTGGAGGTCTGGGAAGTCCACGAGGACACCGCCATGGCCTACGGACACGAGCTCCACGACGCGAGGACGGGGAAGATCCTCTGGGGGCAGAACTACGCTTCCGACAACGGACGCGGGATGGCCGCCGACATCGATGCCGCCTCGCCCGGCCAGGAGATGTGGTCGGCGGCCGGTGCCGGGATCTACTCCAGCAAGGGAAAGCAGCTGTCCACCGCCAAGCCCAGCATCAACTTCCGCGTCTACTGGGACGGGGACCTCCAGGACGAACTCCTGGACGGGAACAAGCTGGACAAGTGGAATGGGAACGGAACGACGCGCCTGATCACCCTCGAAGGAACCTCCTGCAACGGAACCAAGGCCACTCCCAACTTCAGCGGCGATCTGCTGGGCGACTGGCGCGAGGAAGTGATCCTGCACGACGACGCGAACCTGTACTTGACCACCACCACCGTGCCCACCACCCATCGGCTGTACACCCTGGCCCACGACCCGGTCTATCGCTTGGCCATGTCCTGGCAGAACGGTGCCTACAACCAGCCCCCGCATCTGGGGTTCTGGCTCGGCGCCGGTGTGGACAAGGCTCCCAAACCCGACATCCGCCTGGTGGGAGCCGTTTCCGGGGTTGGCCACAGACCGGAGGTGGCGACCGGAAACGGTCGACTTTCCGTGGTGCGCTCGGGAACCCGCATGGTCGTGGACCTTCCCTGGAACGAGCCGACCGAGCTTCGGGTCCGGTCGCTGGAGGGGCGGGTGCTGGCGATCCGCGCGGTGGAGGGCGGAAGCCGGGTGGAATGGGATCTGGATGAGGTGGTCCGGAAGGGCGCCGTCCTGATCCAGGCGACATCTCGTTCCGGAGACCATCGGAGCGCCGTCCTGGCAGGCTTCTGAACCATCCGCAAGCCCCTGGTTCGGGACCTGGGAATCCGGATCGGGGATGGCAGAGTGTATGATTTGAGCCATGCTGAACCTCCCGCACGGTTCCGACGACACCTACTTCGCACCGGCTGGCCGAGCGCATCCCAGTCGACTGCAGGCGCAGGTGGCCGCCTGCCTGGAAAGCCCGCTGGCCAAGGCCATCCTGGATTCGCTCTCGGGCTACGTGGTGATCCTCAACAGCCAGCGCCAGGTCCTGGCGGCCAACGCGGAACTGGAGGACGCCCTTCTCCTGCGGCGCGCGGATTCTCCCACCGGACGCCGTTGGGGCGAGATCATGGGGTGCGTCCACGCCAACGATGGTCCCGACCTGTGCGGCACCTCGAAGGCATGTTCCTGCTGCGGCGCCGCCCTGGCGATCCTGGCATCGAGCCTCCAGGACGGCAGGGCCCGCACGGAATGCCGCATGGCCATGCGCCGCGACGGAATCTGGGAGGGCCGGGAATTCCTGGTCACGGCCAGCATGGTGGACATGGGGGCGGGGCGCTTCCAGGTGGTGGTCTTCCAGGACGCGAGCGAACGCCTCCGCCGGGAAACGCTGGAGAAGATGTTCCTCCACGACCTGGCCAACACCGTGCTGGCCCTGGAAGGCTGGACGAGCGTCCTGGAGAAGGGGGTGGACGAGCACATCGTCGCCGGGAAGATCCTCTCCATATCCAAGCGTCTGTCGGATTTCGTCAACGACCACAGGCTTGTCCTGCGCGCGGAGAGCGGCGATCTGGACGTGTGCGCCAGGGAGACCGATCCGCGGGAGATCCTCGAATCCGTCGCGGGGATCCTCAGGTCGCATCCCGCGTGCCGCAACCGCATGGTGTTGGTGGACGCCCCCGAAGGCGGATCCGTGGCGGCGGATCCCTCGCTTCTTGTCCGCATCCTGCTGAACATGGGGCTCAACGCCCTGGAGGCGGTCGCTCCCGGTGTCGGAATCCGTCTTTCGTTCGCGATGGAGGATCGCACCCCCGTGTTTTCCGTATGGAATCCCGGGACCATACCCGCCGACATCTCCCACCAGATCTTCCATCGTTCCTTCAGCACCAAGGCCAAATCCGGACGCGGACTGGGCAGCCACTCCATGAAGATCCTGGGGGAGAACTACCTGAAGGGAAAGGTGGACTTCACCACCTCCCCCGACGAAGGCACCATCTTCCGGTTTTGGCTGCCGCCGGTCCCATGAGGAAGTCGCCCCCACGAAGGGGCGGCGGACCGATCCGGGAGATCCTGGCCGGTCGCGGGAGGTCCGTGCCGGGAAAATCCGCCAGCGATGCAATAATCCTCCCGGCATGCCGTCTACGGGGATGATGAGCCAGTTGTCCGAATTCTTCGCCGCCGAGCGCGCCAGACTGGCGGCGTTCGTCCGTCGTCGGCTGGACGACGCCGCGGAGATGGATGCGGAGGACCTGGTGCAGGATGTGTTCGCGGGTCTGTTCGAACGGGCCGACCCCCTTTCCGAGATCGGAAACCTTTCCGCATACGTCTATCGGAGCCTGAGAAACCGGGTGATCGATCGGATCCGCTCGCGCAAACCCATGCAATCCCTGGAGACTCCCATGTCCGACGGACTGTCGTTGTCCGAAATCCTGCCGCATCCCGATCTCGATCCGCTGGGGGAGCTGGAATCCATCGAACGCCAGGAAGCCTTCGCCGAGGCCTTCGATGCCCTGTCCGAACTGGATCGCCAGATCATCGAAGCCAACGAATTCGAGCGCATTCCCTTCGCCGAACTCTCCCGCGCCTGGAACATCCCCGTGGGCACGCTGCTCTCCCGCAAATCGCGGGCGATCAAGCAGCTGGCCCGGGCGATGGCCGAACGTTTCGAACCGCCAACCCTGGAGAACGCATCATGAGAATCGTGGGATTCTTCTTCAAGATCCTTGCCGGTCTGGCCTTGGCCGCCCTGGTGGCCTTCCTCTTCGGCCTGGTGGTCCAGCACCTGTGGAACTGGCTCATGCCGGGCCTGTTCCGCCTCCCGACCATCGACTTCTGGCAGGCCTTCGGTCTGGTGTTCCTGTCGCGGCTCCTGTTCGGGAACGTCGGCGGGCACAGCCACCCTCGTCCCGGGAAATGGCGTGGAAAGGGATCCTGCCGCCGCGACGAAGGTTGGGACGATTTCCGTTCCAGCGGTTTCTTCCGCAGATGGTCTCCCGGTGGCGACCCCAAGAACCTGGAGCACTTCGACGAGTGGTGGGAGGTCGCCGGCGAATCGTCCTTCGAAGGCTCCCGACTGGCCCGCTGCGGCGGGTGGGGCTGGTGGTCGTGGTGGAAGAAGGAGGGAAAGCCTTCCTACGACGCCTGGTTGGACGGCGGGAGGAAGGGGTGAACAGAGCGACCGCTTCCTCCGCGTGAGCCGGCGTCCGGGAGGTTCCGGACGCTTCGGCTAGGAGGGTTGCGAACGATCGCGTTCGCATCGATCGAGGAGGTCCAAGGTCCGCTCCCGGTCCAGACGCGATGGATCGAACAACCGATCGGGGTCGATCCTGGATTGGCAGAGTTCCCGGAGCATTTCGGTGCCTTGGGCGTAGGATAGGTGGTCGGGACCGGAGGCGAGGTCGATCAGGAGATCGGTGTGGTTCTTCGGATCGAAGGGCTTCCCGCCATGGGATGCCCAGGTCCTGGCCAAGGCGGTCAGACGCCGTCCGTGGAGACCATGGCGCAGGCAGATGGATCGCGCGACCCATTCGGCGATCGGAGCGATCAGCGACGCCGCGGCGAATTCGCGGGACAACCAGTCCTCCATACCCGATGCGTCCCGTCCTTCGAACAGGCTGGAGGCGCATTCGAGGATCGTGTCGAACGAGGTTTCGAGATCGACCTGCGCGCGTTCCCCGGCCAAGGTGAAACCCCGCCGCTGCAGGAACCGCGCGCGGATCCGGTTTTTGTCTTCGCGATCCTCCGCGATCAGCCAGCCGGCGATTTCCTCCCGCAGGTCCCCATCGGCGACGTCCAGGTTCAGGACGACCAGCCACGAGGTCAGGAAGGCCTTCGCCGCGCGGAGAGACATGGCCGGACGGGTTCCCACCAGCCGGATGCCCGATCGCGTAAGGGGATCGATTCCCGCGAGGAAGTCGAGGATGGCCTCCTTCGCTCCGGGCGCATTCCCGAGACCGGACTTGTTGGAAGCTTGGAGCCATGCCTCCTGGAGGGCGTGGCGGTAGGCGCTGATCCGGTAGAGGCAGGATTCCACGACGACCTCCTGCTCGAGCCGCAGGGGAGGCGTGCAGAAGCCGCCAAGGAAGGACCGCAGTTCGCTGGTCTGCGCATTCGAGCGGGCCAGGTGCCGCAAGAGGAGGTCTCCCCGAAGCTGTCTGCTCAAGGTTTCCGGTTCTCCGGTTGTGTGCGTTGCCATGGATGCTCCGTGGGATGGGATCCATCCCAAATACCTTCCGGACACGTACCGGTTGCGTCGAGTGGGGATTCCTGCGTGGTAAAGTTGGTGCAGGTGGGATTGCAGGGGGCGTTCACCGAGCTGCGGAACACCAAGCGATCGATCGCGGGATGATCGGATCCCGGATGGAGGATCCCGCTTCGATAACGAAGGACGTTGTCGATGGCCTGCAGTGGCACGGGAAAGCCCGGGCTCCGGAGCTCGCCATCGGGATGGGGGCGGCACGTCCTGGACACCGAGACGACCACGTCGGAACAGTGGAGCGTGGCGGAGGCCTGGAGGGATGCCGGCAGGGATAGGCCCTGGAGCACGTTGCTGAATTCGATCCGCCGGACGCCCAGGCGAGCGAGCCAATCGAGGAAGGACGCATCGGCGGAAGGGATGGAACGGATCCGTTCGGCCAACTCCGCTGGGATCGGCCGTCCGCGGAGGACCCCGAGCTTCCCGTCCGGCAGGCGAATCGGCGTCGTCCTCCCGGAAGGGCACGATCCTTCGGGCCAACGGGCGACACGAGGATCGGTGATCTGGCCGGACAGCAGGCGTCCGAGTACAGGCCTGGCGATCCCGTTCCTTCCCACCGTCTCGACCATTCCCCAGTCGTTGCAGACGATCTCGTCCACTGGCATGGACTTCCCCAGTGCTTCCACCCGACGAAGGATGGAGACCATGTCCGAGTCCGACACGAAGCACGGGGATACGAAGGTGCATGGAATCCCGTCCCCGACTGTGACGGAATTCGTCAATGAGGCGATGGCCCGTGTCGCGCAGGTCTCGTGCCCGAAGTACCACCGGTCGACGGCATCCGGATCCTTCCCGATCGCGGTTTCGTTCCAGATGGCGCGCTGGATTCCCCGCGGGTTCATCGATCGGTCCCGTAGTAGCATCGTCCTTCCCTGCAGCCTTTTCTCGAAGGATCCTGGGGCGGGATCGGTGCCGCGCGACCGGCCGTCGACGATTCGCGCCGATCCGCGGCGTCGCGCAGGCGTCGGATGGCCCTGATCTTCTCCGCAAGCGGCAGACCCCGCCCTCCGATCTTCAGGAAGGTCACGCCGGCGTCGGCCAGCGCCGCCACGTCGCAGACCGCGCATCCCGGGGTGGAGGAACGCGTCCCGAAGGTGAAGGGAGCGCCCTGCGACGACGCGAACGCGATCCCGCATCCATGGCCTTCGTACCCGGGGTCGATGCGTTCCACGCAGGGAAGCGAAGGGTCGGATGCGTCGAAGTCGGCCGGAAGGTCCGTCTCCACCGCTTGGACCGTGTCGTGGTAGAATCCGCACAGGCCGTCGACGAAGGTGCACTTGTCGTGGTAGGACATCGCCTCGTACTCGAGACCGGGCTCGACCGCCGCGATCCGCGCCATTTCCGCTATGGTCAGCTCGCGGGGTAGGACGAATCGGCTCACTCCGAGTGGAAGGAACAGGCGGATGGCGGCGGAATTGGCGCAGTTGGCCAGGAGGGACAGGTGGCGCTGCAGGCGGGATCCGGAACGATCCAGGGCAAGCAGGAGATTTGGACAGGAAACGACGACGGAAGTCCCTCCAGCGGATTCCCAGAGGAGTGCGATGTCCAGCACGCTCGGGATCTGGGCTTCGGTGAAGCGCACGTTCAAGGCCAGGGCGGATCCCATCCCCAGCTCCGCGCAGGCGCGAGCGGTCCGGCGAAGCTGGTCGGGGAAGGAAAGATTCGCCACCGTTCCTTGGCGGCGCGACAGGCCGTCCCAGTCTCCGTATCGCGAGATCCAATCCGGGGGCAGATATCCGCAGTAGATCTCGTCGGCTCCGGCTCGTGCGAGATCGGGCACCTCCTCCGGGCGATGGAGCGGGGCGACGATCCGGATCCGCACCGGTGTGGGGAGGCTCATGGCCTCCACCCGCGATGCCGCCGGATGGCTTCGCCGAGCTGCCCGGGGTCGGGAACCAGTCCGCCCCGCTCCGCTCGCGAGGCCATCTCCAGGGAAGCGAGGAAGTTCGCCTCCCGGAGGCCTTCCGCGACCGAGGATCCGGCGGCGTCGGATCCTTCGGTCGCGGAGAGGAGTTCGGACAGGGTCCTGAAGACGAGGCTGGAGACTTCATGGAGCAGGCCGCGTGCCACGGAGATGGACCTCTCGACGGGAACTGTCGCCTTTTCCAGGCAGGCCAGGGTGGGCATCTGGTGCGCGACCTGGATCCAGGTCGGCCGGATGGGCGCCAGGCAATCCTCCAATCGCCCATGGAGTCGCTCCAGGGGTTCGGGAAGAGGCGGAAACGTGGCTTCGGGATCCGCTGCGGCCAGTTGGGCATGCAGAAGCGATCCGGGAAGGAGGTGCAGGCGGTTGGAAGCGGTCCGCGGATCCAGGAGATGGTTCCGATGGAGCAGTTCGGCGAACCGCCGGAGGGATTCGATGTCGGTTTCGGGATGGAAGGGAATCGCGCCTGCCACGACTTCCACTCCATGACGGCGAAGCAGCGCGATGCGCTCCCAAGCGTCGTCGGGCAGGCGCGGCCGATGCCAGCGCCGCATGACTTCGGGACGATCGCTTTCCAGCCCCACGAAGGCCCAGGCCAGACCGGCATTGGCAAGCGATCGGGCGCTTTCGGGAGTGATCGAGGCGATGCGCAGCTGCGCGCTGAATCCGACGGCCAGTCCACGGGCTGCGAAGGCATCTTCGATGGATCGGGCGCGCAGAGGGGCGTCATCGGCGGGGCCCAGGAAATCGTCGTCGACGAACGCGAAGGCCTTCGTGCCGTGTTCCCGCGCGAGCGCGGCGAGTTCGTCCGCGGTCCGGTCGGCGGACATTCCCCTCCATCCCCGCCCGGGAAGCCCGGAGTTCGTCCCCGTGCAGCAATAGGAGCAGGAGCCGGTGCATCCCCTGGACGATTGTACGTTGAGGCTTCGGTTCCTCGCCATGGCCAGTCCGGCGAAGTCCCGCGCGGGCGGCGGCAGATCGTCCAGCGGCGAGGGGACGGGGTCGACGATCCCGCCTCGTACCTCCGCGCCTGCGTCGCGCTCCATGTCGTTGACGAATTTCGTCAACGATGCCTCCGACTCCCCGCGGAAGACCACAACCTCCGGAGGCAGGCTCCGGCGGACGAGTCGGGGCGAGGTGGTGGCCAGGCTTCCTCCGGCGACGAAGACCGGCGACGCCCCCATGCGGTCGGCGACGTCCGCCATCAGAGTCGCCGCGGCGGGCAGGTCGTCGGGACTCACGAGAGTCGTACCGACGACCTGCCCGCCGAAGGCGGCGATCCTGCCGGCCAGGTCCGAGGCGGAGGAGGGGTCGAGTTGGCCGTCCAGGACGAGGACCTCGTGGCCGGCACGCCTCAGGGCGGCGGCGAGGTACAGGAGTCCCAGCGGCTCCTGCACCTCGGGATCGTAGGTCGATGTCCACGAGAGAGGCCGGACCAGCGAAATCCTCATGGGGCCACCCGGACCTGGTTCATTTCCCTCCCAGATCCTCGATCAGACTGGAGACAAGGACGGAAAGCCAGCTCCACGCCCGGGAGATCCCGTCGCCGAGACTCCGGAAGACGCCACGAAGGAATCCGGGATCCTCGATTTCGGAGGTGCGGACCCATTGGATGCCCCTGGTCGAGTCGGTCCAGGAGTAGAAGCCGGTCCAGTCCCCGGAGGTGGTCGCGACGGAAATCGAGGAGCCTTGAGGAAGGATTCCCAGCAGGGAATCGCCGACACGGACTTCCAGCCGGGAGTCTCCGACGGCCAGCCTTCGCGGAGTCGGAGCGCCGGAGGGTCGTCGATCCTCGGGAATCGCATCGAACGACATGCCTCGGATCGTCCCGCTCCGTTCGAGATCGTTCATGCCTTGCAGCCAGCGGGGCGCGTGGTAATGGGTGTCCGTGTGGCCGAGGGAATCCAGGATCGTCGTGGACCCCGTGAAGTTCCCCTTCGCGTTCTCGAACCATGCGACGTTGTAGGCGCTCATGGGGTGGGCGGGGCTTCGCTTGCGGGTCTGGATGGCGATGTCCCCGGCCAGGCGGGAATTCCCGAGTCTCTCCACGGCGACGGTGAGGTTGATGCCCGCTGGAGCGTATTCGGGCTTGTTCTTCCGGAGGATGGCCAGCACGAGTGCGGCGAAAGCGTCCTCGTGCTCGTGGAGCGCCGCCAGTCCCAGGTTGTTCCAGGCATCCCAATGGGATGCCTGGAACCGGATCGCATCCTCGTAGCTGGAAATCGCCGATCTGAACTGCTTCGATTCGTAGGATTGGTTGCCGAGCAGGAATGCCTCGTCCGCGTCCGAAGTCGACCTGCGCGGATCGACGATCCGCATCGAAGGAAGGTCGGCGAGATCCAACAGCCGACCGACCCGCGATGGATGGATGCGCCGGGTCCGGAGCGTTTCAAGGTCCTCCCAGAACTCCTCCGACCCCACCTTGGCCTTCGCGAGCAGGTTCCGGAGGGTGTCCACGCAGCCGTCGCTCGTCGAAGTGTCCATCGGAGCTCCCTTCGTACCCGCGTACAGCTCCTCCGCGTCCGCGAACGCCGCCGGATCCTTGCCTCGCAGCTCCCTTGCCTCCACCCGTGTGGGCGATTGTCCATGGGCGAATGCCCAGAGGGAGCAGAGCGCGAACAGGGCCGCGCGCCGGAGGGAACGGATGCATCCATGTGACGTTTCCCGTCTGGATGCGCCCATGGAAACGACGGGATCAGTGGACCGGAACGCAACTGCAGACACGGTGCCCTCCTCCGGAGGAATAGCCGACGCACGAACAGCTTGGTCGGTGGCCATGGGATTCCTCCTCGCGGCTTTCGCTCGAGGAGCTTCCCGAGGAACCGCTCGCCACGGAGTTGCAGGTGCACACCTTGTTGCACGAGCAATACGAGCCGGACACCGTGTTGCAGCTGCAGGAGGTCGGGCTGGAACGCTTGCTTCCATCCTGGCCGCCTTCCGGCCGGGCGTAGAAGGTCTCCAGGCTGGGCCTGTGGAATCGTTGTCCGTCCACGTACAGGAAGATCCTGGGGTCGGGGTCGTCGCCCGGCGGGGCGCCGGGAAGGGGGCGGTCATTCGGGGTTTCGGACATGGCTTCGTGTTCCGTTGGTTGGGTTCGGGATTCCGTTCTCCGAAAGGAGTCCCTGGAGCTGGTGCCGGGTGAGTTCCCGGTTGGTCCTGCATCGCGTGCTTCCGCGGTGGGACGCGGGGTCCGATCCGGGGATGGCCTTGGCCAGGCAATCCCCGGCGCAGTGCCACTTGCAGAAGCAGTCCCTGCAGTGCGCGAGATTCCAGACCCTCAGGCCCGCCAGGATGCGGAGCTTCCCGGGATCGAAGACGAATTCGCCGGATTCCGGGTCCCAGGCGCCGTAGTGGTAGAGCGCCGAGCGCGGGTCGGCCGGATCGGAAACCTCGAAGCACGAGGTGACCCTGCCTTCGGGTGTGACGGTGAATCCGTCGCCGGATGCTCCGCAGAATCTGTCCGTCAGCGTGTCGATGCGGGCTCCCGAATAGAACAGCGAGTAGCCTTCCGTCTTCGCCTTCGTCCAGGCCCTGCGGAACCCGTCGATGAAGACTTCGTCCACGGGCGGGCGTTCGCCGGAAGTGCGGCATCTTCCGCACTGCCAGACCGGCTCCAGGTGGATCTGTTCCAGTCCGGGGCATGTCGCGTGCACGAAGTCCACGATCTCCTGGATCCGATGCGCTTCCGCGGCGGTCAGGGTGACGCGGATCCCGTAGGGGAACCCGGCCTCTTCCAGGCGCTGGATCGTCCGTTTCACTCCCGTCGAGGAGCGTCCTCCTCCTGCCAGGGGGCGCTGGCGGTCCTGGATGTCGTCTGGGCCGTCGAAGGAGATGTTCAGGCCGCCGAAGTGCTCGAGGATGAAATCGATCTGGGTGTCGGACAGCAAGCCGTTGGTGGCGCAATGGACGTGGGCTTCGAGTCCCGTCTCGCGGGCGCGTCGCTTCGCGTGGAGGGTGGCGCCCTGGACCAGGCTCCAATTGGTGGTGGGCTCGCCGCTTCCATGGAAGCCGACGATGAAATCCTTCCTGCCGACTTCCAGCGAATTGCGGACGACCAGCTCGATGGCCGCCTCGGCCAGTTCCAACGGCATGTCCAAGGACCTGGATCCCGCCTCCGCGTAGCAGTAGAGACACCGCAGGTTGCAGCGGGTGGTGGTGAACAGCGTGACCTCGTGCGGCCGATGGACGTAGTCGGCCGGAGGAATCGGGAAGGGTGGGTAGGGCTCCTGGAACAAACCGGCTCGTTCCATGGCCGAGAGGGCATCTCGCTGCGCCTGGGTCGGCGTGAACGACTCTCCGGCGACGATCCGGGCGGCCAGGTCCACGGCGGCTGGATTGGCTTCGATCGCCGTCCTCCTTAGCGGCGCGTAGATGATGCGGCTTCCGTCCGCACCGGGAACGACGAAGAGTTCCTCCCTGGATCGGTCCGGATTCATGCGGAGAATTCCGTCCGATGGATGTCCACGTGGAAGGGCTCTGCCAGGAGGCCGGCCATCGCGAGTTCGGCCAGGAAGAGGGCGATCGCCGACCGGCAGGCATCGGGATCCCCGGATGGATGCGAGGTCGCCATCGCCCGGGCGATGTCCTCCACGGTGTGCAGGCCATCCATCCTGGAAAGGACCTTCCATGCCGATTCGTTGATCTCGCCGACCACATGGATCGCTCGGGACGAGTCGATGCGCACGAGTTCCCGGGCTCTGGCTGTGGTGCGTGGGGCGATCCCGTCGGCCAGGACGGGACAGTGCCCGCCATGGTTCCGGGGGCGCGTCGGGGATATCCTCGGAAGGATCCCGGGGGAGGCCAGCCACCCGGCCATCGCGCCTGCACCGAGCGCGATCAGGAATTTTCTGCGGCTGGAGTCCATGGGTCACCTCTTTGACGAACTGGAGGTAGCTATTTCTTCGTGAGGGTTATGGTGTAGTCGGTGTCCGCGAGGAAGTTGCCGATCTGGATCCTGACCGGCCCCGTGGCCGGTACGGAGAAGACCTGGGTCCAGGTACCTCCGCTGCAGGCCTGCAGCGTCTTGGTGGCGATGGTTTCGCCATCCTGGGTGGCGGTGTAGGCGACGAAGGCGCAGTTCCACATGTCGCCGGCCGCGAATCTGATCTGGTACGACCCCGGAGAAAGGGTGGGGGTGACGAACCAGTCCGTCCCGACGTCGCTTTTCGCCGACAAGGGGGTTCCGAGGGTGATCGGGTAGGCCGTTCCCGGGGTGTTGTTGGGTTCGCAAGGGTCGAATTCGTCGGGCAAGGTGGTGTCGCGGGAATCGAGTTCCAGCTGGTAGGTTCCGATGCTCCCGTTCGCTCCGGTCACGCGCAGATAGAATCTTTGGGCCATGCCGGAGACGTAGCGGACAGAATTCGAACCGGTCGCGGAGACGTCGATGGGATCCTCCGTGCCTTCGCGGAACAGCTCCAGTTTGGGGTTGATGGAGCCTGTCAGGGTGATCGTGCCGGTCCTGCCCACCGAGCTCGTCCAATAGAGCCAGTCCTGGTCCGTCGTGGAATGGATCGTGCGATTGAGCACGTACTTCAGCGGATAGGGCACGGCGGCACTCCTGTCGTCGTCGGGTTCGGAGGCGTCCGCGGCGGCGGAGTCCCAGGAGGCGAGCTGCACCTTGTAGCTTCCGGTGGAGCCGCCGGATCCCGAGATGCGGGCGTACCAGCGGATGGTGGCCGTGTTCAAGATCGTCCGGGAAACGATCGTCCCGGAATCGAGGGTAGCCGGTTTCGTGGCCGTGTCGCGGAACAATTCGACGGTCAAGTCGGGCCTTCCCGAAGCGGAAACGCGGAATGCCTTGCCCGCCGGCATGTTGAACCGGACCCAATCCTCGTCCCCGGGCATGATGGAGTGGAAGACCGCTGGACCGTTGGCGGCGATGAGGACGGCTGTCTGACGGGAATTGTCTGGCTCCTGGGCGTCCGCTTCCAGTCCTCGGATCGTCCAGGTCATCCGGACGGCGGGACTCGCGTTGTGCCTTGGCTTGACCGCCCGGAACCAGTAGGATCCGGCTTGCGAGACGACGAACGTGTCGGCATCCATGGAGGTCCAGCCCAAGGTGGTGTCAGCGCTCCACTGGTAGGAAACTCCCATGGAGTCGCAGGCGAGAAGGGCGGTTTGGCTGGAATCGACGGGGCCGGAGGCCAAGCTGACCCGGGGGGCGGGGAGGCCGACGGTCTTCAGGAACCAGTTGAACTTCACCGCTGGACTCGGTGTGTGCATCGGCTTGGTCGCCCTGACCCAGAGGGATGTGCTGGTTTGGATCCCCAGGGCGTTCGTCTGCAACGAACTCCAGCCCAGGGCGGTGTCCTTGCTCGTTTGGATCGTGACTCCCGAGGAATCGCACGAAAAGAGCACGATGGTCCCGGTGTCGACGAGTCCGACGCGGGAGGCCTTCGGAGAAGGGAGACTCGCGAGGTCCATGCGGAGGATGTCGACCAGGTATTCGATGGAATTGCCGTTGAGGTTGGTGACGCGGATCCGGACTCTCGTGGAGTCTCCGGCAAGGGTGACCGAGCTGTCGCGGGATCCGTTGAACCGGATGCTGTCCGTCGGTTCGGCGGCCACCGCCTTCAGCAGAACGGATTTCGTGGATCCGGCCACGGTGTCCTTCAACGGGGTGTTCGGCGGAGGTGAAGCGAGATCCATGTTTCCAGGGCGGCTGGACAACCGGGACAGGGTCGAGTCCAACGGCTCCACGTCCTTGCGGACCACTCGGATGGCCGCCTTCGCCTGTCTGGAGCCCAGGTGGGCCACGACCTGGAGCGTGCAGGTCCCGACTGGCGTCGCGCCGATCCTGCCTGTCCAGAAATTGTCTACGCTTGGATGGCGGAGCATGGGAGTGCCGGACACGGTCACCGAATCGATCCGCGCGAAGGACTTCGTGGAGGCGTGGACCTGGAAATCACGGACCCAATGGGGAATCGTTGTGTCCCTGGGGCCGGCCGTCACCGAGATCGAGGAGTCGCAGAGCGCGAAGGTGTCGAGCGTCACGTTGCCGGACTTGTCGACGAGCTTGATGGGGATCCGGGAGATGGAACCCACGGGGGTGGGGATGGTCGCCGAAACGACCATGCCGGGTCCGATCTCCGCGGGAAGGCCGTTCACCAGGACGGAGGCCAGGGAGTCGTCCATCAGGGGGAAGGAAACCCGGGTGCTGTCGGAATTCGTCACGACCGTCGGATATCCGGCCGCCGGATGGAGGGTGTCCAGGATCCGGACGGGAACCGGGAATGACCAGGCGGCGAGGTCCGATCGGACGTCGGGGACTGTGCTGTCCAACGTCGCCACCCACCAGGAAGCGAAGGACCGGTCGGCTTGAAGCTTCAATCCCTCCATCCGGAGGCTGAATCGGGTGCCTGGAGGCAGGCTCCTCACGGTGACCATCTTGGCCGCCCAGGCGCTCTGCCCCTCGAAGAGGACGGCTCCGGATTTCCCGTCGGAAATGCGTATCTTGACGTAATCCGTCACAGGAACCGGCGAGTTCCCGGCGGTGAGCCTCGGGGCCAGGGACACTTCCTCCGGTCCCGAAGTGGGGCGTCGATCCGACTGGCAGGAGGTCATTGCCAGAAGCGGGATCGCGAGCAATGATCTGGAGATCTTCATGGCGCCCACCTGATGATCATGTCGTTGTTCGATTTGGGAGGAGGCGCGGCTTGCGGCTCCATGGGTTCCAGGAGGAAGACGGCGGCCCCACCCCCGGCGGCGAGCGCGGTCGCGAACACCCATGGCCAGGCGGTCTTCCTGGACTTGGCATCGACGTTCGCGGTGTCTTCGAAATCGGGTGGTGGAAGCGGGCGCCTTTCCTTGGGGTGGGATGGAGCGGCGGCGCCTGCTCGGGCGGGGGCGGGATCGATCGGCTGCCCCGAGAGCTCCGCCACGGCATCTTCCACCACCACGAGCAACGAACGATCGAACGCTCCTTCGGTGGAACGTCTGGTGGAGGAAAGGATCGATCCCGTGCTGGTCTCGAGGATCCTCGCCGAAAGCAGGTAGCCATCGGGGGATCGCTCCAGTCTCGCGAAGGCGACTCGATCCGCCGCATGGCGCTTGCCGGCAGCCAGCGCGCAGGAGGAATCGCCGCATCTGGTCGCGGAATCCCTCTGGAAGGTCAGCCGAGCCATCCTGCGAAGTTTCGAGGCGAAGAGGTCGTCGGCAAGGTCGCCCCACGTCTTCGGCAGTGCGATGGTTTCCATTCCCAAGACGAGAAGCGAAGGCTGCTTGGGCTGGGAAGGCGCCGAATCCACTTTCGCAGGGAGAGGCGGCCGGGCTTCTTCCCCGGCGATGGTGGTGTCCGGTGGAGCGACCGCCTGGGTGTCCGGTCGGGAGGCCGACTTCGATCCGCCCGCGGCCTTCTCGATCATGCTCTTGGGACAGGGCCCGGGCTTTCCGAACGCTCCAAGGATGCAGACCCAGGTTCCATCCGCCTTCTGCCCGATGAATCCGCCGGTGGTGGCGCTGTAGTGGATCTTCTCGGGTGCCGCCGCAAGGAGAACGCTCCAAAGCATCGGGATCAGCAGGGAAGGAGTCATTGGATGCGGTCTCCGTCGATTGCGTCTGGATCTGCCGGTCTGGAGAGGCTGCGGAGCGGATCCTTCGGGTCCTCGTGCGGGCTTGTGTGCCTCAATTCCCGCTGGGTCGCGCCACAAGGGCCTTCAGGAGACTGAAGTGGATGAAGATCGCCGCGAACAGAAGGTGGTTGCCACCATTGCCGATGAATGAGGCCACCTGGGCGACCACAAGCCACGCGGTGTCCAGTCCGTACAGGACGATGCCGATCACGAGGGCCAGGGAACTCCCCCTCGAGACGAAATACGCGAGACCCAAGTAGATCGCGATCGCCACCAGTGGCAGCAGAGGCGCTTCGTACAGGCCCAGGTCCAGCAGGGCGGAGAGGATGACCGACAACAAGGTCATCACCGCGATCACCGCAAGCGGTACGGCTTTTCCCGTCGTCCAGGGGATGGAGATGTCGGCGGTGTCGGGTTCGAAGGAATCGTGGGAGGTGGTGGTTGCGGTGTACATGGTGGGACCATCCTGGGAGAAAGGGTTCGAGGTCGAGAAGCAGCCGTCGTGCCTCTTCGCCTTGAAATACCGATGCCACCACCCCAGGTTGCGTGGGAATCATCTCTTTCGTCCCCATCGGACCCGATGCGATCCATCGCTGCCCGATCTCACGTCGTATCCTCTGCGGATGCCCCAAGCCCTTCCCGCACCCTCGAGTCGGGGGTGCCCGCAGTTCATGTAGTCTTCGGCGAGCTTGAGATCTCCGTAGGATTCCAGGAGGCTTTCCAGTTCCGGGATGCGGCTCGAGTCTCCCTCCATGATGAATTGGTGGCAGGCCAGCACCACCGTCCGGGGGTTGGGTTTGTTCCGATCGACCAGCGCCACGGCTCCCAGCACGTCGCCAGTCTTCGAACGGAGGAATTCCTGATCCCAGGAGGATCGCCCGGCGAGGACATCCGCCGCGATCCGGAGGGCGGAATCGTCGGATCGACGCGACAGCAGGGCCAGGCCATCGGGAGCCAGTTCCTGGAAGAGCTGCCTGCGCCTCTTCCAATCGCCCTGGCGCAGGAGGATTTCCACCTTGGATTCCTGGGTCCGTAGCAGATCCTCGATCAGCTGCCTCTCGGTGGTCGACTGGACCCGCGAGTAACACTGGAGCAGGACGTCTTCGTTGGAGATGCCGCGAAGGGCCGACTGGCGGATCGGAGACGATCGCGATTCCATGGCCAGGCGGTACCTGGAAGCATCGGAGCTCAGATTGCGCAGGGCCAACGACTGGATGGCGGAATCGCGCTCGTTGAGTGCGATTCCTTCCAGGAGAAGGTTCGCGGAATCCGACTGGAATTCGCCGATGCGCTCGATGGCCATTTCCCTGATCTGGGCGGGGATGGCGATGGTGCCTGCGATTCGCGACAGGGCACCCAGGCCCGTGTGGAGGGACTCGGAGGCCAGCAATCTCGCCGCGCTGGTGCCAAGGGGCGATCCCGGCTCGGAGGTGGCGATGGCCTCGAGCGATGCGATGGCGGAATCCGTGCCGAGCGAGGCCAGCGAAGCGAGGGCCAGATTGCGGATCTGGAGGGGGGCTTCCCGGTTCGTGGCGATTCCCTCCAGCTGGCGGGCATTCCCGCTGGTGTACGCTTCCTTCACGCTGGCTTTCCATGCGGCGTATCGAAGATCCTCCTTGGTCGGCAAGTAGCCCAGGGAGCGCATCCTCGATCCGCCGACGCAGTGGTTGGAAAGGGGGCCAAATCCCACGGTGATCCCTGCCGCCCATTTCTCGATCGCGGCGTTCGGGAGATGGACGAGGGAATGCGGTGTGCCCTGGATGTCGCCGGAGAAGCTGACGTAGTCCATCCCATAGCGGGCGTGGAGGGTCAGGTTCCTGGTCGGCGAAACATCGAACCCGACGTAGGAGTAGAGGTCCAGGAGGAAGACTTCCTTGTTCGAATTGGTGGATCGGGGGTCTTCCTTCTCTGGAAACGATCCGGCGCCGTTGGTTGTTTCCGAGAGGTCGTAGAGCCGCTCGAATTCCCAGCTCAGCTTGCTTCCCGCGTAAACGGACAGGTATTCCCGCTCGCTGCGCAGCACGATCGGGTAGAAGTTCAGCATGGGGGAGAGGATGGAAAAGCTGGCTCCCGACAGTCGTCCGTTGTACCGCTCGCCCAGGGAAGGGGCGTCGATCTGGATCGGCGTTTCCCGCCCGTCCCGGAAGTGGATGGTGGCCAGGGAGATTCCATATCCGATCAGGTGGTCGGACTTGTACTCCAGGTCCATCAGGCCGATCGATCTGTGGCTGGGGCTTTCCTCGTAGGAGAAACCTCCGGAATAGATGCCCCCATGGGCCATCGAGCCGGCGAGGAAGCTCGCTAACAGGAGATGAATCGTTCCTTTCATGGGGATGCTCCCGCGTTCTTCACGCAGCGTACGCTGAAGCCGCTCGATTTGGAATAGGTGTTCGATGCGGGCAGGGCCTGGTTGGTGAAAAGCGCGCGAAAGACAGCCTGGTCGCTTCCCTTCTCCGTGGCGGTCCAGAAATACCCTGTCTGTCCCAGAGACTGGAAGGTTCCGCTCTCGTCGCGTCCTCCTGCGGGAAGGATGTTCAATCCCGCGTTCGAAGTGCCCTCCCAGGCGGCGGAACGAATGGATGCCCCGGACTTGGACAGGATCGCGATGGCGGTCCCCCATTCGCGATCCGACGGAAGATGCCATCCGGAAGGACAGGCCTGCTTGGCGTGCTGCCAGTCGTACAGGCGGCCGTACATGCGACAGTTCTCGGAGGCATCCTCGTAGCACCAGGATTCCGGGGTCGGGTAGCGGATGTTCTCGGCCATCCATTCGCTCGATCCGATCTCCACCGTGCGGTATTTGGCTCCATCCCTGGAGTCGACCAGTTGGCTGGTCGACGTCGGTGGTGTCGCGGCGCTCTCGCCCCCGGTTTCCGGCTTCCGCGCCCCCGAGTCGAGGGGCGATCGCGCGTGGGTCGGGGTCCGGATCGCCATCGGGACCATGGTGGTGTCCAGGAAAGGATCGGTCGGATCCGCGGACGATCTTTCGGATGGCGCGGAAGACATGGAATCCAGCCTGGCTGGGTCGATCACGCAACGGACTGACATCCCGAAGTCGACTCGTCGGTTGGAGCGCTTGGCGGAGTCGCTTCCGGTGGCGAGGCCCAGGGCGATGGCTTCGGAAGGCAAGGATGGCGATGGAGTGGACGTCCAGAAGAGCGCCTCGCGATCGAATCCCACCATCAGTTCGGATCTGGGGTTGAAGGCACCGGAGGGCAAGGCATGGAAACCCATGGAGTCGTTGCCGTCCCACCTCGGCGCTCTGCGTCCGTACCATTTCCTGTCGTCCGATTTCAGCGCCCTCCCCGGACGGGAGCCCGCCTGCGCAACCAGGTCCGACCATTCCTCCGCGCTGGGCAATCTCCAACCATCCGGGCAGGAGGTGAGTGCCTGCTGCCAGGTGTAGAGGAGGCCATGGAACGCGCCCTCGCCGGAGGATCCCCCCGGAGACCATGTGTTGTTCCTGGAATAGGCGAGGTTCTGCGCCATCCAGGCCAACTTTCCCGCCAAGATGTACGGATAGTGCTTTCCGTCGCGTCGATCGTGGAAGGAGTGGAGGCCGTCCTGGGCGATCCGACGGATCGGAAGGAACGGATCCCGCAGCGCGAAGGTCAGATCCGCACGCAAGTCCGATGCGTTGGATCCGGAAGTGGGGAGCTCCTCGAGCCGGAGTTTCAGCGTCCAGGCTGCGTCGATGCGCTCGGATGTCCATCCGCTGTTGCGCAGGATGAACGACGGAGCCAGCCGAGGAGCCAGCACGGACCAGGCTGCGCAGATGCCGACGGCGATCGCGGTGGACCAGGCGAGGCCGACGAACAGGGATTTCTTCGATCTCATGCGCTCCCTCCGCCGACCAGTCCCCGAACTTCGGTGGGGTGCGAGGATCCGGGATTGGTGCTGGCCGTGCTTCCGAAGCCCCATTGCTTGTTTCGCAACTCCTGGATCGCGGACGCATTCAGGTAGTCTTCCTCGGGGAGGATGCCATCGGGGAGCGATGGTCGCGGGTGGGTGCGTTCCCACGACTCGGTGGCCTGTGCCCTCGCCGATTCCAATGCGGCCTCGGCGGACACCCTGCTTCGCTCCAGACCTCTCAATGTGTCCTTTTCTTGCGACTCGATGGAGGCCAACTCGGAAAGCTTGACCTGGAGTTGCTTCTTCAACGCGTCCAGTTGCGTCCGCTTCCTGTTCCTGAAGCGGGAAACCAGGTTCGACAACCCGATTCCGGCGGCCATCGTCGCGATCCCGGCCGCGATCCCGATCCTGGCCGAGTGGAAGGCCTCGGATCCCAGAATGACTCCACCTGCCGAAGCGGTGCCCATCGCGATGCGCTCTTTCCAGCCGAATCTCTCGTCCGGGATGGGGGCGCTCTCGATGGTTCGGATCGCTTCGGTCATCCGCTCGCAATCGGCCTTGGCTGCCTTCTTCCGATCTGCGATGGCGCTCTTCGTCTGTGCCTCCGCGTCTCGCGCGGCCTCCACGGCCAGGGCGATGGCGGTCAACGCGGGGCTTTGGAGCTGGGTGTCCCTTTCGAGATTCCAGGCCCGGAGGCGAGTAGGCAGCTCCCCATGCGCGGTTCGGCACCCTTGGCACCTGGGAACGCCGACCTCCGTGGTGGACCATTCCTTGAGTTCCCCGAAAAGCCCCTTGGTCTTCCGGATTCCACTGGACATGGCCAGCCGGATTTCTGATCCCTGGGACTCGACGCTCCGGCCGCAGAAGTGGCATGTTCGTCCGCCCCCGGCCTTCGGTGGCAGGACGGTGATCTTCGGCTTCGACGGATGGTATTTCGCACGGAGCTTGCTCGCGTCGGCGCTTCCGCCCAGGTCGCTCACCTGTTTCTTGATCACATCGAGGTTCTTGCGCACCCCGGGGTCTCCCGGATCGACCTCGTCGGCCAGGAGCATCCGGGCGAGTCCGCCTTCCAGGGAAGCGCGGAGGGTCGCCTTCTTCTTCTCGATTTCCTTGTCCTCCTTGTCGGAGCACGAAGAACACATGAACAGGGTGAGGTCGAGCGTTCCCACCTTGTGGGTGAAACGGATCCAGCGCGAATAGGAGGAGCTTCCGCAGCACATGCAGCCGGGCATCATGTACGAAGGCGTTTCCGGAGTGGGCAGGCTGAACAGGAAGCTGGAAAGCCGGTCCGTTCCCACCAGGGATTGGATCTTCGCCAGGATCGCCTTCCGCTGGCTCGACTGCGGCTCGAAGTCGTTCCAAGCCGCATTTCCCGTGCGGATCGCATTCAGGCTCAGGCAGTTGGAGACCGCGCGCCGCAGAGGTTTGCCGATGGCCGGATCCAGCGAGCAGAGGATGTCCATGGCACCGTCGAAATCGCCGCTCTTGACCTTCGCCCTGGCGGTTTCCATCGATGCCAAGGTGTCGGCGGGAAGATCCCAGTACCCTTCGGAGCACCAGTCGTTGCCGGCCTCCTGGTTTCCTTTCAGGGTGGCGATCTCGTCGGCGAGCTTCTGCTTGCGGCCTTCCGAACCGGCGATCTCGCGGGCCGATTCCAGGAGGGAGATCGCCTTCTTCCAGAGGTTGGTGGTGTTGGCGAACAGCCACGTCCCGTCGGACATCGCTTCGGCGACGGAATCGTGCGCGCTCTGCCTCACCACGTCCTCGTCGTCCAGGAGCGAATCGAGGACATCCAGGGAGCGCACGGACTGGTCCTGGATTCCTCGAACGATTTCGTCGGCCTTGTGGGGCGTGGCGGTCCATTGACGCTTGGCCGCATCGATCGCCGATTGGATCTGGTTCCGCACCGGTTTGGTGGCTTGGCGCATCACCTGTTCGAACAGGTGGAGGTCGTTGCCGGTGCAGGCGCCCCGGAGTCCGGATGCGATGTCTGGTGCGGTTTTCGATTGGCCGTCGATCGAAATTTCGATCGCCTTCAGGAGTCCCAGTCTGAGGACGGCGGGAAACACCGCTTCGCGCAGCTCCGCGCAATGCGCATCGTCCAGGCGAACGTCGTTCAATTCCCGAGCCCTGTCCCGTGCGAGACTCCAGAAGCCTTCCAGGTCGCGCACCCTGCGCCAGAGAACGGCGACATTCGTCCATTCCGGGCCCGAGCCACCCTCGCGCAGCACCGAGAGCAGCTTCCAGACGGCTTGATCGTGCATGGCCATGGCACGGAGCGGCCCCGTCGATTCCTGGGCTTCGGTCCAGATGGATTCCGCCGCGGCGACATCGCCGCAGGCCAGCGAGACCTGGGCCTGGTTGGGCCGTCCTTCGATCGTCCAGAACCAGAAAACCTCGTCGTCGAAGCGAAGTTTCGGGTCTGTCAATCGGTTCAGGGCGGCCGCGGATTCCTCTTCGGTCGGAGGGGGTGTCGGCGAGAGGAACGAGGACGTCGCTTCGGCCTCCAGGCCGAGCTTGCGTCGCTTCTCGAGGCTCTCCTGCTTCCGCCGGACTTCCTTGACGGAAGCCCGGCCATCCAGGCCGAGCACGCAAAACGGATTCTGTCGATAGAGGTCGAGACCGAATCGTTCCAGGAAGCCTTCATCCAAGCTCATGGGGCGAGGTTCCCCTTGCGCTGGTGCGACGCGTCGGCCCTCCGGCGGGAACCGGGAAATGCGGCGATCGGCTGCGATCCGTGGACCTTGTCCGACGAAGATGGAATGCGATGTCGGGCTTCACTCATGGGTGGCGAAAAGCTAGGAAGATCAAAGGATCCACCGATCGCCAAAAACGGGTGCGCAACGCCTTCCGATGGATGTTGTCGTTTCGACAATGGAGGCCTTCCGTGGCGTGTCGACTGGGGTGTGAGTTCCATGGATGCATTCGACTTCGGGTTGGTTCGCGGATTGCGGCTCGAGAGGATCGGTCGCTCCAGGGATCCTGGATGCACCTCGCGTCCTTTCCGCCGCCGACACGAGGGAATACCAGAACCATCCGCTTGGGTTGCGCGGAGGATCGGGAAAGGACGACGATGATCCGCTTTGGTGGCGGGCCGTCCTCCGGCGGAGGACGGCCCGCGGGATCCTATTGCACCTCGATTGTGACAGGACCTGTCGATGTGTTCGACGGAAGCAGGGAGGCCAGCTGCCGGTTGAGCACCTTGAGCTCCTCCTCCACTTCCTTGATGGTCTTGGTGCCCTGGTTGTTGTCGGCGATCAGTTTCCTGCCCCGTTCCACCAGCGCCTTGGCGCGCTGGCTGTCGGTCATCTTTCCGGCCTCGTAGTCCTTCTCCAGCCATCCGAAGCGCATGGTCTCGAAGCCCGACAGGTTGGTGAGGCGGTGGACCATGATCTCGGTGCATTCATCCTTCGCGCGCTTGACCAGCTCCGCATCCTTCTTCCCGATGGCGACCTGGAGCTCGTCCCACAATTCGGCGATCCGTCGCTTTTCCTGGTCGGTGCCGTGGTCGCGGATCACATCCGCGGCTTCCTTGTGGGTCGTTTGGGCCTGGTCCACCAGGTTGGGCCAGGCGATGGCCTGTTCCGCTTCGTAGGTGGCCGCGGCCAGGTCGAGGAGGCGCCGGTTGAGTTGGGAACGCGCATCCGGGTCCTGTTCGGCGGCCGCCAACAGATGGTCCACCTCGTTTTCCATGTTCTCGTCCTCGATCTGGGCGAGAGCGCCGCGGGCGTCCACGACTTCTCCACGCTGCGCCTCGTCCCTGGCCTTGGCCAGACGCGCCTTCTGGTCGGCGGCGCGTGCCCTGAGCTCCTCGAGCTCCGGAGCGGCCGACTGCAGCTGGAAGACCGCTTCGAAGTCCTCGTCGAGCAGGGGGATGAACACGTGCACGCGCACCTGCTGCGACTCGTTCATGCTCAGCTTGACCTCGATCTCGCTGCCGGCCGGCAGATCCCGGCGTATGTCCGCGCCGCGGATCTTGAGCATGCCGATGCTCCGGTTCATGTCCGCGCGGGAGTGTTCGCCTTCCAGCACGTTGATCCGCAGGATGTCGTCCTCGTTGCCATGGCGGAGCAGGCCCGTGGTCCGGTGCTCGTTGGATCCGCGGGCGGGAAGCTGGGTGCCCTTGCTCAGGTAGTGCTTCATGTCGCCGTTGGCCAGCCGGATGCCGATGGAGTTGGCGATGGGCGGCTTGTCCGGGAGCACGCCGATGGTGTACGTGATCCTGGCGGGCGACACCTCCAGGCGGGTGCCGGTGGCGTTGCACAGTTCGATGTCGTATTCGCAGCGCCTCTTCTCTTCTGCGAACAGCTGGGTGAGGAACGCGCCCTGGGCATTCAGGGGGACACGGCCCGAACGCCACTTGGTCTTGGTGTCCACGAACTCGATGGTGCAACCGGAAGCCGATTCCCCCTGGGGCCCCTGGACCTTCCCGCCGATGTCCGGATCGACCACGTCGCCCACCGGCACGTGCTCGATGTTCAGGGTCCACTTCCCCTTGCGCTCTGTCTGGTTGATGGCCGAGGCGGGGATGGTCTGGATGCCGGCGAAGATCGCCGCGCCACGGGCCACCGCGGTCACCGGATCGACGCTGAAGTCGAGCTTGGCGTTCAGGGCGGACTGCACCCCTTCGCGCACCCAGGGATTCAGGGTGGTTCCGCCCACCATCAGCACCCGATCCAGATCCTGTCCGGAGATCCCCTTCTCCTTGAGGGTCCGGCGGCACAGGTTCAGCGAACGTTCGATGAAGGGGCGGCTGACCTCCTGGACGTCCTGGGGGGTCAGGTTGAAGCTGAAGTCGACGGGCTTTCCGTCCTCGTCCTCGCAGAGACCTTCGATCCAGATCTCGGAGGCGGCGCGGGTGCGGCAGACCTCGATCTTGGCTTGCTCGGCGTAGTACTTGAGCTTGCCGATCGGATCGCGCCAGCGGATGGAGCCGCGGCGGAAGTCGGGAAGATTGTACTGGGAGGTCAGGGCCGGGACGAGCTTCTCCGTCACGATGTCCCAGTCCAGCAGCTTGCCGCCCAGGTGGTTGTCGCCGTCGTGGTTGACCACCTGGATCAGGCCGTCGCGCACGCGCATGAGCGCCGCGTCGAAGGTGCCCCCGCCGAAGTCGTAGACCAGCCAGTAGACGTTGTCGCTCTTGGACTGGAATCCGTAGGCCAGGGAGGCCGCGACGGGCTCCAGGAGCAGGACCGCGTGGGAGAATCCCGCACCCGCGATCTGGGGGATCCCCTGGGCGATCTCGGTGGGCGAGGTGCCGCAGGCGGCACGGTAGGTCGCCGCGGTCTGCGGAAGCTCGAAGGCGGCGGGGACGGTCACCACGGCGGCGCGGACTTCCTCGCCCATGTTGGTCTGGACGTCCATCTTCAGGGACTTCAGGACTTCCGCGGAGAGTTCCTCGGGCAGCATCCGGCGCCCGCTGCGCAGGAAGTTCTTGGCTCCGTTCTCGCCCAGACCCATGCGGAGCTTGAATTCCAGGTCGCCGTTCTCGGGGTCGCCGATCAGGGCCCGCTCCTTGGCCTGGGCGCCCACGTGCAGGTTGTTGCGCTTGTCGATCCACACCGCCGAGGGTGTGATCACCGATCCCGCCTTGTTGGGGATCGCCTTGGCGTCGGTTCCGTCGACGACCGCGATGGTGCTGTTGGTGGTTCCGAGATCGATTCCGAAATCGATGGTGTGGCGTTCCATGGATGCCTCGATGGATGGATGTGTGGAGTGGCTGCTCTGAAGTTCTTGGAAGGTGCGATCGTTCAGGGGTTCTGCCCGGGTGGCTGCGGAGCCGCCGTCGGCTCCACGGGCACGGCCACGAAGACCTCGCCGCGCTGGATGAGGCGATCCCCCAGGTAGACCACGGGTTGGACGGTTTCCGTCACAACCTCGAAGGTCACGGACTCCGTCGGCTCGATCTGGATGGCCTTCATGCTTTCGCTGCCGGCCGAGTACCTGCGGCGGGTGGGATCTTCCACCACCAGACCGATGCTCCTCAGCGCATCCATGCCCTTCTCGAGGCGCGCCAGGGCCTTGCGGACCCTGGGGTCGTCGTCGGTGGGCTCGACATCTCCCCATTCCTTCCTGAAGAACTTGGTCTTCAGGTACCACAGGCTGGTGGCGGTGGTGGCCAGCAAGGCGGAATCGAAGGTCTGGATCCCTTTGGGAGCCGCATCGCGCACGGGAGGCTGGGTGGAGGAGGTCGGGCGTGCCGCGGGGGGCGTTCCCTTGGCCGGCCGGGATCCTTCGGGGGCGCCCAGCTTGCGGAGAGCATCCAGGCTCGCGGGAATCAACGACTTGCGCTTGCCGCCGTTGGAGGACTTCTTCGGGTTCTTTCCGGACATGGATCCCTTTCTGGTGAGGGGAGGGTTGGAGTGCCCTCCGATATGTGGATCTACCGCGTTCGGATGCCCAGGTTGCGTGGGAAAAATCCGGATCGGTGGTTTTTACCAGGAGATGCGGAGGTCAATCCAGATCGCGCAAGCGGGATTCGGCGGCGCTCTTGATCTGGTAGCCGTCGTATCCCGGCCAGTCCCGATTGGAAATCGACCTCAGGATGTCCTTGTTCTTCAGCCTTTCGACCGCCGCGACCTGGATCTTGGTACCCTTCTTCTCGTCCTGGGCCAGGCGGGCGAGGATGTCCTGGTTTTCCAGGTGGGAGATGGCGTTGGTGACCATGCGCCGTTTCTCGTACTCGTACTCGGATTTGACGGGCATCTGGGCGATCACGGCAAGGCTGTCCTGGTTGCGGATCTGGTCGGCCGCCGCCGCCTTCGCCCGGTCGGAGCCTTTGCCGCGGATCACACCCATCAGGATGGTGTCGTTGGTCAATCGCGAAACCGCCGCCTCCAGGAACGAATCGTCGGTCTTGGGGTCCAGGGCGATCCTCGCCAGCACATCCTGTTTGTCCAGAAGCCGGATCGCCGCGAGTTTCACCGATCGGTTCGGGTCCCCGTAGTAGCCCGAGACCGGGAGGGTCGCGATGGCCTGGATGCTGTCCTGGTCGGCGATCGATTCCATCGCGGCGACCCGGACATCGCTCGATCGATGCTTTCGGACGATGGACATCAGTTTGGCCGGATCCTTGATCTTCTTCACGGCGACCTTGACCCTGGACTCGGTCATCGACCCCAGGTTCGCGAGGATGACTTCCGGATCGGAAAGCGCCTTGGCCGCGGCGTCCTGGATGCCGTCGGTCTCGAACGAGTATCCGGATATCTTCTTGCGTCCGCAAGCGTAGTCGGCAAGGAGGTTCTGGTCCTCCAATCCGGCCACGGCGGCGAACCTGAGCTTCGAGGACGAGGTCGATGTCTCGATCCATTCCAGGAGGGTCTTCTGGTCCTTGAATCGGCGCATGTAGGCGACCAGGATGTCCTCGTCGTATTCCTTCTCGATCTGCTCCTTGATGAATTCCTGGTCGGTCAGCTTCCCGATGACGATCACCTCCACGGAATCCGGAAGGGAACTCCCGGTGATGAGCTCCTTCAGGAGGGTTTCGTCCGTGATCGCCGAGATCGCGACCGCCTTGGTCTCCGACATTCCATGTCTCACCAGTGCTTCGAGGGCGCCTTGGCTCTGGATCTTGCCGATCTGCTCCGGCTTGACCATCATAGCGGCCACGATCTGCTCGCTGGGGGAGCTCTTGCTCTCCAAGGATCGGACGAGAAGCCCGAAATCCTTCTCGGGAATCGAGTCCATCTTCTCCATCGCCCGGGTCCTGACTCCGGACCATGCGCTGTGCCGGAATGCGATTTCCGGGGCGACCGCAGGGTATAGATGGATCCAGACCAGATGCAGACCAAGGAAGATCCCGACGATGGCCGCGTACTGGTTAGCCGTGATCGATTTGAAAAAGGAGCTGTTCATGCGGAAGCCTCCATCAGGCCGGTCACATGGTTCGGGTGTTTGCTGGAGGTGGCTTGGGACGCCGGCGAAGGCCCGAGGGACCATTTCTTCGTGCGCAGTTGGACGATTTCCGGAGCCTCGAGGTAGGTCTGTTCCGGGCGGATGCCTCCGTCCAACGACGGCTTGGGATGGTTGGCTTCCCATTTCTTCTTCGCTGCCGTCCGGGCTTCCTCCAAGGCCGATTCCGCGAGGGAGAGGGTCTTGTCCAGGGATTCCATTTCCCTGTCGCGTTCCGCTTCCAATTTCGCCAACGCGGCCTTGCTCGCCTCGAGTTCGTCCTTGAGCTTGCGCAGTCGGGCGGAGGCGGGATTGGAGGGCGATACGAGCCTCTTCTGGATCAACGCGATCATTCCGATCGCGGCGCCGATGGCCAGCGCCATTCCAGCCAGGACGCTGGAGACGACTTCCGCACCCAGGATCATGCCCGCCAGACCCGCCAACGAGATGGCGACGATGTGCACCGGAGTCAAGGTCCTCATGGTGTCCAGTTCCGCTTGCGCGGATTTGATGCTTGCCGCCAGCTCTTCTTCGCGGTTGGCCTCCTTGATGCGACGCTTCCATTCGCCGGCCGCCTTGTCCTTGGCCTTGCGTGCGGATTGGATCCGGGAGGACAGGTCCGGGAACTTCTCGGGACGTCCTTGTTCCTCCAGCTGCTTGCTCCAGTCGGCCTGGGCGAGAGGAAGCTCCTTGTGCGCCTGGGCGCATCGTGGGCAACGGGACACGGTGATCGTCGTCGCCTGGTATTCGGTGCCTTCCCCGAACAGCAAGGGAATCTTCCTGCCGTCGTCGTGGAGCGGAACGGTGATTTCGAAGGAAGGATCCGCCTTGCCGCCTGCGCAGAAATGGCAGGTCTGGGAAGGGGCTCCAGCCGGGACCTTCTTTTCCCGCTTGGAGGACTTGTTCAGCTTGTTCCTCAGATCAGAGGCCTTCGCGCTTCCGCCCAGGTCGCTCACCTGTTTCTTGATCACATCGAGGTTCTTGCGCACCCCGGGGTCTCCCGGATCGACCTCGTCGGCCAGGAGCATCCGGGCGAGTCCGCCTTCCAGGGAAGCGCGGAGGGTCGCCTTCTTCTTCTCGATTTCCTTGTCCTCCTTGTCGGAGCACGAAGAACACATGAACAGGGTGAGGTCGAGCGTTCCCACCTTGTGGGTGAAACGGATCCAGCGCGAATAGGAGGAGCTTCCGCAGCACATGCAGCCGGGCATCATGTACGAAGGCGTTTCCGGAGTGGGCAGGCTGAACAGGAAGCTGGAAAGCCGGTCCGTTCCCACCAGGGATTGGATCTTCGCCAGGATCGCCTTCCGCTGGCTCGACTGCGGCTCGAAGTCGTTCCAAGCCGCATTTCCCGTGCGGATCGCATTCAGGCTCAGGCAGTTGGAGACCGCGCGCCGCAGAGGTTTGCCGATGGCCGGATCCAGCGAGCAGAGGATGTCCATGGCACCGTCGAAATCGCCGCTCTTGACCTTCGCCCTGGCGGTTTCCATCGATGCCAAGGTGTCGGCGGGAAGATCCCAGTACCCTTCGGAGCACCAGTCGTTGCCGGCCTCCTGGTTTCCTTTCAGGGTGGCGATCTCGTCGGCGAGCTTCTGCTTGCGGCCTTCCGAACCGGCGATCTCGCGGGCCGATTCCAGGAGGGAGATCGCCTTCTTCCAGAGGTTGGTGGTGTTGGCGAACAGCCACGTCCCGTCGGACATCGCTTCGGCGACGGAATCGTGCGCGCTCTGCCTCACCACGTCCTCGTCGTCCAGGAGCGAATCGAGGACATCCAGGGAGCGCACGGACTGGTCCTGGATTCCTCGAACGATTTCGTCGGCCTTGTGGGGCGTGGCGGTCCATTGACGCTTGGCCGCATCGATCGCCGATTGGACATGGGCGCGGCACGGGCGAAGCACGTCGGCGAGGGTGCTCTCGAAGAGGCCCTGCTCGGAGGGAGCGAAGGCGGAACGGAGCGATTGTACGATGGTCCGCGCCTGCGCGACCTGTCCCGACTGGGCGGCCGCCAAGGCGGTCTTGGATCCCAACCGCAGGATGGCGGGAAGGACGGAGCTCCTCAGCTTGCGGGCATGGGCGGAGGTGAGGCGGGCGTCGGCGAGTTCCATGGCACGATCGGAAGCGATGTTCCAGTAGTCCTCGGAGTCCCGGAGGGAGGCCCAGGCCTTGGCCACCCGTGCCCAGTTGGAGGGAGGGCAGGAGCTCTCGAATTGCTGGATCAGCCAGAGGACGGCGAGGTTGTGCCGGGCATGGGCCCCGACAGGGGATGCGAGTCCTTGTTCTTCCTGCCAGCGCTTTTCCGGACCGGCCTGATCGCCGGACACGAGCGCCGCAAACGACGGATCGGGGGCATCCGTCGGGGAGCTGAACCAGAATTGCTCGTCGGTGAAGCGTTCCAGCGGATCGGAAATCCTCGCGATCGCCTCCTGGATTTCCTCGGCGGTGGACGGAGGCTTCAGATCCAGGATGGAAGGCGCGGCCTTCGGGGCATCGTCCTCCATTCCCAGGCGTCGGCGCTTCTCGGCGCGCTCCTGGAGCCGACGAGCTTCCTTGGTGGTGGTTCTGCCCGGGATTCCCAGGATGCGGAAGGCGTTCCGCCGGGGCATATCCGTCTCGATCGTTTCCAGCCAGTCGTCCAGGGTGCTCATCTAGGCTCCTTTCGTAGATATCCCAACTACTGCGGAAGACCTCGCTCGTTGCGCGGCGTTTCGCGATTCTTCGTTCTTTCCGGGAAGGCCCCGATGGCGACATGCATCACTCCCCGCCTCCACAGGCGGAGGTGTTCCCTGTACTTGTCGCGGAACTCGGGGTTCTTGCCGATCGCCTCTTCCATGAGTTCGGCGGCCTCGGCAAGCCGGGTCGGATCCTTGGCCACTTCGAAGGCCTGTTCGGCCAGACGGGCGGCATCCGCTTCCCTGGTGGCGGCCGGTGTCGGGGCTGGAGTGCAGGTCTTCCCGTAGTCGCTCAGGCAGGAACCCAGGGGGTCCGCGCCGGGGGACCACCGATCCAGGTCGTTGAGCAGCTCCATCGCATGAGGATACCGATCCAGGGGGTCGGACGCAAGGCAGCGGAACAGGATGGTGTCCAAGGCGCGATCGACCGCCGAATTGAAGGAACTGGCGGGGATCAAGGGGCGCAGGAACCGGTGGGCATCCTCCAGATCGCGGTTGCCCAGCGCTGGGAAGGGCAGGTTGTCGGTGAGCAGGAGGTAGAGGGTCGTTCCCAGCGCCCAGATGTCGGCGGGGCAGGAGTCCTGGTTCCGGAACGATTCGGGCGGCTTGAATCCGATGGTTCCACGGGAGCTGGCCAGCAAGGTGAGCGGATTGACGGCCTTCGCCAGTCCGAAATCGCTCAGACGAACATGGATGCCCGTTTCGGGGTAGCTCACGAGGATGTTCTGGGGCTTGATGTCCCGATGCACGATCGCGGGCGTCTTCGAGTGGGCGAGCGAAAGACCTCGGCACAGCTGCCGGGCCACGTCGACCACTTCCTCCACCGGCATGAAGCGGTTTCCGAAGGAGCGCCAGTAGGTCTCGAGCGTTCCACCCGGCATGTAGTTCATGGTGAAGTAGCCGTATCTGCGCCCCTGGATCTCCATCACGTTCGCGTCGAAGACCTCCATCAGGTTGGGGTGGCGGAGTTCGGAGAGCATCCTCGCTTCTCCCATTCCCATCTCGAGGTCGGACAGCGTCGTGCCGGGCGTCTTGAACACCTTCATCGCCTGGCGTTGGCGCATGAACTGGTGGGAAACACGGTAGACTTCCGCGAAGGCGCCCTGCCCCAGGAATTTTTCCACCTCGTAGGTGTCGCGGATGATCTCGCCGATCTGGAGAATGCTCAAGGATGGACCCTTCCAGGCTCGTTAGAGGAATGGCGGAGAGCGTCGCGGACCAGCTCCCTGACGGAGGCGGGCACCCAGGTCTGCGCCAGGCACCAGTGTCCTCCCTGCTGGAACTCGACATCGGAAAGCCGGGAGAATCCGCGGAACCCCGCCAACCGGCTGGAGGCGATGGACGCCAGGAACAAGGCTTTCGCCAGGGGTTTTGGAAGAGACCCCCCGGGATCCGACATGTTCGCCACCGCGTACTTCTTGATGGCCAGGAGGAGACCTTCCTCCCGTTGGGGGGAAACGAGGCAATGCTGGATGGTTTCGTGCCGTGTGGCGAGCGTCGGGTCGTCCAATTCCAGCCCGATCCGGGCGCCCAGAAGATGCTCGAAGAGGGCGGGGAAATCGTCCTCGCACCAGACGATCTCCTCGTCGACCGGCTCCAGGAGACGGGACAGTCCCAGATTCGATGCGTCCGTCAGGATGGACTTCCTCGGAGGGGTTGGCTCGTTCACAGGGCCCGCATCCGTCCGAGCACGGCTTGGAGCTGGTTGATTTCCTCCTGGATTTCGTTCGGGCTCGTCGCGTACCGGGAAACCTCCGTTTCCAGGCAACGCTGGAACATGCGTCGAGCGGTGACCATGAGATTCACCGCTTCCCGGGGTGCCCGGAGCCCGAGTCGCAGTACCAGATCCTCGTAGGGTGGCGGCGGCTTGTCTTCCAGAGCAGGACCCAGCACGCGGGATCGGAACACCTCCCAGAGGTCGCTCCGGCCCTTCCTGGCGCATTCCGATTCCATGGCCAGGATGGCGTTGTCCAGAAGCGCTCTCGCCCACTCGAAATCGAAGAGGTCGTCCTGCTCGGGAGCGGCGCCGACACCGAGGACGTCTTCGTTTTCCACCACCACCAGGCGGGATTTGTCCCGGGAGAGGTTGGAAAGGAGCGTATTGGAGAAGTTGCCCAACGCGCGCAGGACCAGGCTCCGGAACTTGCCCCGTTGGCGATCGGCCATCCGGAAGAGGTAGCCGGACACCATCTTGTCGACAAGAAACGCCTGGAGGACGTCGTCGGCGAGTTGGGGTTCCAGCCTCTTGGATCGAACCAGCCAATTGCGCAGGGCGGGCATGTACATGGCCACGAGGTCGGAAATCGCCTCCTGGCATCGATCCTGGCCAGCCACTCCGACCAACGACCAACGAGTGGACGGGAATCCAATCGGATCGGCCTTGAGCTTTTGCGAACTGGTTGTCTGTGGGCGCATCAAGCTGCCTCTCGCGATTCCCGCGAGAAAAAGGAACGGGTTGGACCTTCGAAAAAAGGTAGTTGAAGGCCTGATACTCCAAAAAAGGAGTGCGGCTTCCCACCAGTCGTCTTTCCGTTGCCCAACGTCTTGCGAGCCAGGGGTTTGCGGGATAGAGTCTTGTCACGCA
The DNA here is from genome assembly GCA_035352895.1 of Fibrobacteria bacterium. GTDB lineage: Bacteria > Fibrobacterota > Fibrobacteria > UBA5070 > UBA5070 > UBA5070. The sequence goes on from DAOPYN010000009.1 coordinate 46,299, forward strand.
AAGCACTTGCGCATTTTCAGGGAATATTCTACATTGGAATACTCCACATGGCAAAGCGCCAACCTGCTGCAAATCGCTATGATCTGGTCCTCCTCGGTGCTCTGGCGGAAAAGCCGGCGTCGGGCTACGACATCCTGACCCTCATCCGGGAGCGGGGCATGGATCGTTGGGCGCGCATCAGCACCAGCACCGTCTACGCGAGGCTGCAGCGGCTGGAGAAGTCCCACCAGATCGAAGGCCGCGCCGACCGCGACGGCAACCGCCCCGAGCGCACCATCTACACCATTTCCGAGAAGGGCCGCAAGACCCTGGCCCAGGAAGTGGTACGCCACCTGACGGGCTTCAACGACGACCCCCGCACGCTGGGCTTCGCCTACCTGGATGCCTTGCCGCCCCACCAGGTGCTCCTGGAACTCAATCGCCACGAGAAGCATCTCCAGAGCGAGATCGAGTCCTTGGAACAGCTCATCGCCAACCACAAGCGTCCCACCCTCCATCCGGAAGGGCCGTTCCTCAACTGCATGAGCCGCGACCACCTTTCGGTGGAGCTGCGCTACGTGCAGGCGGCCAAACAGATCCTGTCAGAACCGCGCAACCACCCCTTCCTCAAGGGATGGTTCGCCCTCAACGACTCCCTGGCTCCCGCCTAGGGCGCCACTGCCATCCATCCACCCTACCGTCCACTCCACACCTCCGAGAACGCCATGTCCAAGTACGGTTACTTCGACGACGCAAAGAAGGAATACGTCGTCACCAATCCCGCCACTCCCATCAAGTGGTGCAACTACGTCGGAACCCTGAAGTTCGGCGGCATCGTGGACACCACGGGTGGAAGCCTGATCTGCAAGGGCGATCCGGCCCTCAACCGCATCACCAAGTACCTGGCCTGGATGCCCAACTCCGACTTCAAGGGCTCCACGGTCTACTTCAAGGTCAAGGACGCCGCGGGCAATGTCGAGATCTTCTCGCCCTTCGTGACTCCCACCCTGGTGCCCATGGACAAGTGGGAATGCCACGTGGGTCTCTCGTACAGCCGTTGGAACGTGGAGTACAGGGGCCTCAAGATCCAGATCACCGTGTTCGTGCCCACCGGATCCAGCGTCCTGCTCCAGGACATCCAGGTGACCAACACCGGCGCGCCCGTCACCGTCGACATCGTGCCCGTGTACGAGTTCTCGCACTTCGACGCGCTCAAGCACCTGACCAACGCCGACTGGGTCCCCCAGACCATGACCACCAAGGCACACACCGAGGCTTCCGGCCATGTGATCCTTGAACAGTACGCGTTCATGAAGCGCGACTTCGAGGTGAACTACTTCACCGCCTCGCAGCCCTGCGCCTCCTTCGACACCGATCGTCGCAAGTTCCTCGGCCAGAACGAGATGGGCTCCTTCGCCAAGCCTCTCGCTCTCCTGGGCGACAAGCTGACCAACTCCACCTGCATCCGCGGCGACAACCTGGCCGCCCAGCAGTTCGCGGCCGGCACCCTGGCCACCGGCGCTTCCTACCGCGTCGTGACCCAGCTGGGCAAGGAGCCCTCGATCGAGGCCGCCAAGCCTTCCATCGCCAAGTACCGCGATCTCAAGAACGTCGACGCCGCCTTCGACGAGCTCGCCGCCTTCTGGGCGAACTACCTGACCGCGCTGCAGGTCAAGACTCCGGACGCCTCCTTCAACTCGATGGTGAACGTCCACAACCCCCGCCAGTGCCACACGACCAAGAACTGGTCGCGCTACCTGTCGCTCTACCAGCTCGGCTACGGCTCCGACCGCGGCATCGGCTTCCGCGACAGCTCGCAAGACCTGCTGGGCGTCATGAGCCACATGCCGGAAGAAGCTCTCGTGCTCGCCGAGAACCTGCTGTCCGTGCAGAAGCGCGACGGTTCGGCCATGCACCAGTACTTCCCCTCCACCATGGAGGCCAACGAAGGCGACTCCCGCGAGAAGGAGGATCGGCCCAAGTACTACGGCGACGACCACCTCTGGATCGTGCTCACCGTGGCGGGATACCTCAAGGAGACCGGCAAGCTCGAGTTCCTCCAGAAGCAGATCCCCTTCTACGACAAGGACAAGCACACCGGCAAGGCCCTCGAGACGGGAACCGTCTGGGAGCACCTGTGCCGCAGCTTGCGCTTCACCTGGAACGACCGCGGCGCCCACGGCCTGCCCCACCTGGGCTTCGCCGACTGGAACGACACGGTGAACCTGCCCACCGGCGCCGAATCCCTCTTCAACGCCAACCTGTTCGGCAAGGCGCTGATCGAGGCGATCGACATCGCCAAGGCTTCCGGCAAGACCGCCGAGGCCGCCGAGTTCCAGGGCTACTACGACGCGATGAAGAAGACCGTCAACGAGACTTCCTGGGACGGAAAGTGGTGGAAGCGCTGGTTCGACCACAAGGGCAACCCCATCGGATCCAACGAGAACCAGTACGGCAAGCTCTACACCAACGGCCAGAGCTGGCCCGTGATCTCCGGATTCGCCGAGGGCGAACGCGCCCTCACCGCGTTGCAGAGCACCTACGAGATCATGAACACCAAGAACGGCATCAAGCTGTCGTGGCCCGGCTACACCGGCTTCGACCCGATGCTCGGCGGCGTGTCCACCTATCCTCCCGGCGCCAAGGAAAACGGCGGCATCTTCCTCCACGCCAACCCGTGGGTGATGATCGCCGAGACCATGGTCGGCAACGGCGACCGCGCGTTCCAGTACTACAACCAGATCAACCCCGCCGCCAAGAACGAGATCCTCGACGAGTTCGAGTCCGAGCCCTACTGCTATCCGCAGAACATCCTGGGCGACGAGCACCCGCAGTTCGGCCTTGGCCGCAACGCGTGGCTTTCGGGCACCTCTTCCTGGACCTACCAGGCCGCCACGCAGTACATCTGCGGCGTGCGCGCCTCGTTCCAGGGTCTGGTGGTCGATCCCTGCGTGCCCAAGGCCTGGGACGCCTTCGAAGTGGTCCGCAAGTTCCGCGGCGCCACCTACAAGATCAGCGTCAAGAATCCGTCGCACGTGTCCAAGGGCGTGAAGTCCATGGTCGTCGACGGCAAGGCCGTGGAAGGCAACGTGGCTCCGGTCTTCACCTCCGGCGAGCACACCGTCGAAGTCGTTCTGGGATAACCCCGGGCGAAACCTGTGCGAAGGCCCGTCGGAAGAGATTCCGGCGGGCCTTTTGATTTCATAGAATTGGCCATAACCTTCCGACCGGGGATCCCGATGGTTTCGATCGCGCTCGCCTTCCTTCTTCACGTATCCGCTTCCCCACGGTGGATCCCGGCGGGACAGCCTGCCGGGCAGATGCTCCAGACCGCCACCGTCCTCTCGGATGGCAGATGGTTCGGCACCGACACCGCCTATCGTGCGTGGATCTCGGAGGATCGGGGTGCGAGTTGGCGCGTCTTCGTGGATGGGCGGTCCGATTCCTTCTCCTGGACGTTCGGCGATGGGGTGGTGGTGTCCGACCCCGACGACCCCGACGATCTGCACTCCCGCTACGAGCCCGCCGAGGACGCATGGCGGCCCATGGTGTTCGATCGGGCGCTCGTGGGAGAAGGCTCGGGGCATCCCAGCAGCCTGTGGACCCGCCGGGGCGAAGGGAACTATCTGATGGCCTTGTTCCGGGACGACAGCGTGCTGGCGTTCCGGTCCACGGACAGCGCCCGCACCTGGAAGACGCTTTCGGTGGTTCCGGTCGCTTCCGTCGCGGGAGGCGCCACCCAGGGACGGACCAACTTCGCCGGGTCCCGCCTCTGGTTGACGGACACCGTGCGGAGGGTGTTCCGCAGTCCCAAGGGGGATGGCGGCTGGTTGGAGATTCCCTTCCCTCCGCTGGAGGCGCTGCGGTTCCAGGTCTTCGACAGTCTGCCCGACGGCAGATGGGTGGTCTTCATGGCGGCGGACGCACGGGTCGCGGTGGTGGCCACCCGAGACCTCGGAGCCACATGGGAAAGGTTCGACGCCGTTTCGCCGGATTCCATCCCTGGTGTGCGAATCGCGATGAGCGATGGATGGACCATGGGTGTGGCCATCCGATCGGATACGACCAGGGTGTTCGTCCGTCGCGGCGATGCCGGAATCTGGAGGGAAGTCCCCAGGATCGCGGGCAAGCGGATGGCGATCCATTTCGTGGACGGGGGGTACCTCCACGCCACGGGCGATTCGGGGTTGGTCCGGCTGGACCTGAAGGAGTTGGAGCAGGTGTCCAATCGTCCCCGCGCCCGGCGCGCGGACCTGCGGTGGCGCTGGCAGGGGGCGGCCTTGGTGGTGGAAGGGGTCCGGACCGGGCGGACCTGGCAATTGGGCGATTCCCGGGGGCGGATCCTCGGGTCTTCCCGGCCGGACGCTTCGGGTGCGCTTCGGTTCGAGTGGTCGCGAGCGACCGGAGGCGTCTTCTTCCTGAGGGAAGTCGGCAGCTGCACCTGGTCGGAGCCGATCCTGGCTCGATGAGGGCGACGTCCCGGTTTCCGTCGCTTGACGGGCGAACCCGGCGGACCTAGCCTTTCCTTCGATCCCTCCCCGTGCCGATCTCCCCTTTGCGGTGACCGCGCGCACGGTGGATGTTCCGTGGAGTCCAGAAACCACGCGAAAAACGGGGCGGATTCCGAAAAGCCATACGAGTAGGAGCGGAAGGAAAGACAGAAAATGGAATACTACCTCAAGGTCCTCCAGAACTTCGCGAAGTTCGATGGGCGTGCACGGCGTGCCGAATACTGGTACTTCGTCCTGTTCAACTCCATCATCTCCTTCGTGCTGGGATTCGTCGGCGGGATGATCAAGTTCCCCTACCTGAGCATGGTCTATTCGCTGGTCGTGGTCGTTCCCAGCATCGCGGTGGGCATCCGTCGCATGCACGACGTGGGCAAGAGCGGGTGGTTCCTGCTGATCCCCATCTACAACTTGATCCTCGCGGTGACTCCCGGCGAAGCCGGCGAGAACAGCTACGGATCGGATCCCAAGCAAGCGTGAGTCTCCGCCCTCCGCTCCGTGCGGAGGGCATCGATCCTTCCGGATCGACCGGGACGTCGGGGGATTGCATCTTTCCACTCCATGCATTCCCTCTCCGGTCCAGTCGTGCGAAGGGGTTTCCTCCTTTGGGGGTGCTTGGCGGCGGCCGCCGCATGGTTCCTCACCTCCGCTTGCGCCAGCTACAATCCGTCCCATGGGGCCATGCGGACGAACGCGCCCACCGTGCCGCCCTTGGTGGACGATGCCGGCACGGGTTGGGAGGGAGCCTTGCTTACGGGAGGCATCCGCGTCCAGCAGACCCAGGTGGAGCACATCCTCCAAACGGACAAGGGGCCTCCGAAAGACGGGCTTTGGACGACATCTCCCGTGGGAGGTTGGGGGCAACTGCAATGGGTCCCCGGCGATGGCGGTGCTCGCGCATTCGTCGGTGGGGAATACGGAGCGGGTTGGTCCGCGTGGGTGGGGCTGGGCATGTTGGCGACAAGCCCGGGCAGTTCCGTTGCGGGCGGGGGTTCGTTCCTGCTGGGTTTCACGCGACGCCAGACCCGGTACTGGGACGACTCGATCACCCTCTTCTGGCGTACTGTCGATGGTTCGGATGACTCGAGATACGATTCGAAAGCCAAACCCGGAGGCCTCCACGTCTGGACGCGGGTGGGCTTCTCGTTGCAGCGCCGCGAACGCGGACCATGGGGCGAGATCAGCTTGGTCCCGCTCTACAGCTGGGGTGGCGAGACCCTGGACGGATACTTTTCCACCATCGGTTCGCTGGCCTTGGGCTGGCACCAACCCGTCGGAGAGCGGGATCGCGTGGTGGTGGGCTGGCGCGGCCTGGCCACGGGCTACACCATGTCCAACCAGGGAATGCTCCTGTGGCAGCATTCGTTCGCCTTCCGGTAGGTTGGGTGGTTTTCCCAGCGGTAAGGCTGTCGGGTTGGCGCGCGGAGAGCCGGGTCAGGACCTAACTTCAAGGGTCGCTGAGCCGTTCAAGAGTGTTCCGATCGGGAGGTCATCGTGTTTCGTCTACTGCGTTCGGTGTTGTTGCTGTCGGGAGCTGCCTTAGCTTTTGATGATCAGCCTCTGTACTTGGATGTTGGATGCGATAGCCTTGGGATACCTGGCTCCGATGCGAACGGCGCTCTGGTCACGGTTCAGCGAGGGGGAAAGGCCGTGATCCCTACGACCTGCACCGGCGCGCTTTCTGGAACCGACGCCATCTCCCTTAAGGCTTCCTCAGGAGCTTGGTGGAATTGTGGGATAAAAACGCCCACGGACCGATCAATTCCGGTTAAAGGGTATGCCGATGTGCGCTTCTGGGTTAAGAACAGGACTGCGGCTACTGGATTCACGGTGGAATGGCAGATGGAAAATTGGTCATTTTCTGTTGCCCAGGCCGTTGAGATCCCGGCCGGGTCTGAATGGAAGGAAATCGTCGTTCCCCTGAGCTTCACCGGAACGGATACTGCGATAAAGGCTCTGTATCTTCGTAACCTACCTGGGCAGCCAGAGGTTGATCTATTGATCGACTCTGTGATTATCACAGATGGAACTGGGAATCATAGTTTGGCGATACCCAATGGGATTGCTGGGAAACTGCCTGCGGCATGGCCTTCCTACTTCCTGATCGGAGGATTGGATAAGACGGAAATTGGTAAAGCGACAAAGGAATTTCAAGCGGGAGGCCAGTACAGATACCAGTATGTGATGAAGGAGACGCAAGGATACTGGAGTCCAACAGCTCCAAACAAGGGAGAATATGTTGCGGATTACGCCAAGGAGTCAGAAACATTGGGGGTGAAATCCGCTTTCGTTTGGTATAATTTGGGCAAGAGTGGTGAAGGTTATACCACTGTCATTGGTAACTTGGTGAATGCAACCTACATGGAGGAGTATTTCACCAGGTATGAATGGCTCCTTGACCAAATGATAAAAGGTGGGCAGCGTGATTATATGATTATTCTGGAGCCTGATATGTATGGATTCCTGACTCGCGGGCCGGGCGACAACGGCCAAGCGATCCCCACTGACGATCCTGCCAAGATACCGGTGGTTATGACCAAAGCGAACAGCCTGTCTGGTAAGACCTACTCATCAAACATGAAGGGTTGGGCGGAGTATATGGTCGCTAGGGCACGTATCAAACTTGCGAGTCAAGGGGTGATTATTGGGCATATGCCAAATCATTGGGGTGTCAATATTCCTGGACAGGTGGGCCGTGGTCGCAAGGAGGCGCATCTGTTCAGTGGAATGACAATCGCTAGGTTCATCAATGGGTTTGGAGCTGAGGGCAAGGGCGACGTTGTGTTCGTGGAGAAGACGGATTACGATGCCGGGATCAAGGGCACCCAATGGTTTTGGGATTCCACATGTTATGCGAAGTTCTTTCTTTGGACACGAGCTATTGGACATGGCACGGGTCTACCGATGGTCGGTTGGCAGATGGCAGAGGGAAATTCCTCCCACCCTGAAGCATCCAAGCGCGACGACATCGTGGAGACTTTCCTGGCTCATCCTGACTGGTGGACAAATGGCGGATTTGCTGGAATCTTGTTTGGAGGCGGAAACCCTGGCTGCGCAAATTACGCTGGCACCGATGATGGGGGCTGGTATGGGACGAAAATCTCGGCATACCAGAAGACCCCCATCCCCCTGGCCACCTCGGGAGTGCGGACGCGATCGGAATCCGCCCCGGGAGGCATCCGGCTGGTGTCGGGTCGCGACGGGATCCGTTTGGACGGCTTTTCCGGCCCGGCCAGCGTGAGCTTCCTGGATGCCAAGGGACGGATCGGGAACACGCTGAACGCGCAGGCGGGTCAGGTCCTGGGCATTCCCGCCCACTCCGCCGGGGCGATCTTCGTGAGGGTCCGCGTCCAGGGTGCGAGCAAGGTGTTCGCCCTGACGCGCTGAGGGAGATATTCCCACAGGTACGGGCATTTTGGATAGATTCCCAGGGATGGAACCGATTCCCTCCATGATGCCCACCAATCCAGCCGACGGAGCTGGACCTGCCGGCCCCTCCGCGCCCGAGTCGGCGCCCGCTGGAGGGCCACGCTGGCTGCGACCTCTGCACCGGGTGTCGGATCCCTCCTCTCCGCGCTGGATCTGGGTTGTAGTGGGGCTGTACCTGCTGTCCACCGTGGCGCTTTCCTTCGCCGAGTTCTGGATGGAGCGCTCCCGCGAACGCCAGAGGATCGATGCCACCATGGAAGCCGCCGGCTACGCCCTGGACCAGATCCTGGGAGTCGATTTCCACGACCGCTACAACCTCCAGCATCCGATCGATTCCGCGGAGTACGCGAGGTTGGTGCATGAGCTCAACCGGTTCGCCGGCAGACTGCGACTGGAATACGTCTACTCCATGGTCCGGATCGACGGGGGCGTGCGCTTCGTGGTGAGCAACGAAACCCGCGGCGACACGCTGCGCGGGACGCCCAGCCGGTTCTACAACCACTACCCCAAGCCGCCGGAAGCCCTGGTCCAGGCCTTCGATGCCGACGACGACACGCATCGCTTCGCCTGGTACACCAACATCTGGGACAGCTACTACTCCGTCTTCATCCCCCGTCGGTCGCCGGGGGGCGTCCGCTACATCCTGGCCGCCGATCTCAAGCTGGCGGACTATCGGACCCTCCTCGCCCATTGCCTGGGACGTTCGGCCTTCCTCGTCTTCCTCATGCTGGTTCCTCTGCTGCCGCTCCTGTACTTCCAGAGGCGGCTCCTGCGCGCCCGCATGGAAATGGCCGAGCGGGACCGTGCCTATGCCGCCGATCTCGCGATCCTGAACGGACGGCTGGAAGAGAGGGTGGGGGAGCGAACGGAGGAGCTTCGCAAGGCGATGGAGGACCTCAAACGATTCTCCTACGTGGTCAGCCACGACCTGAACGCCCCCCTGCACGCGATTTCCGGATTCGCGCAGATCCTGTCGGACGAGGCCTCGGGAAACCTGACGGCCGACCAGCTCAACCTCCTGGGAACCATCACGGCATCCGCGGGCCGGATGTCCACCATGATCAGGACCATCCTCTACGAGTCGACGGACCGCGATGACGTGCTGCGCCGGGAGACGGTGGATTTTTCGGCGATGGCCGGGGAGGTGGCCGAGGAACTTCGTGCCGCGAACATGGGGTACGGGGCGCGTCTGGAGATCGCTCCGGGCCTGAAGGTGTCGGGCGAGCCGTCCATGGTGAGGCTGGTGCTCCAGAACCTGCTTTCCAACGCGTTCAAGTACTCTCGACAGAATCCGTCTCCAATGGTGGTGGTCTCGGGAGGGACGGAGGGGAACGCGGACTGGTTCGAGGTCCGCGACAACGGGGTCGGCTTCGATCCCGAACTGGCCGATCGGCTGTTCCGTCCGTTCGAACGGTTGCATGGGGACCGATTCGAGGGCCACGGCATCGGCTTGACCCATGTGGCGAGGATCCTCGAACGCCACGGAGGGAGGATCGATGCCGTGGGACGTCCGGGCGAAGGAGCGGTCTTCCGGGTGACCCTTCCTCGCGCGGTCGGCAAGGCCGGGGAGACGGGGTCGGCGACCTAGAGGCCGTTGCGCCGCATGTCCCGCTTGTACGTGTCCAGCATCTTCCCGAAAGCCCGATCCTTCTTCCTCCGCTGGGCGACCGTCGATTCGAAGTGCTCCTTCTCCTTGCGCATCTTCCTCCAGCTCTCGTAGGCTCCCGGGGAGATGTCGCCCTGGCGCACCGCATCCAGCACCGCGCACCCCGTCTCGGCGGTGTGCGTGCAGTCCCTGTACCTGCAGGCCTCGGCGAAGGAGAGGATCCGGTCGAAGGTGGTCTCGAGGCCCGATCCCTCGTCCGCGATGCCCACTTCGCGCATGCCGGGATTGTCGACGAGGAGCGCTCCGCTTTCCAGCACCACCAGCGCGCGGTGGCTCGTGACGTGGCGTCCCTTGCCGGTGCTGTCGCTGATCGTGTCCGTGCGCATCGCCTCCCTGCCGCACAGGCGGTTGAGGAGCGTCGATTTCCCCACTCCCGACGATCCGAGCAGGCAGTAGGTCCTGCCCGGTACGATCGTGGCTTCCAGGGCGGCGTAGCCCTGCGGCAGACGATCGCTGACGGCCACCACGGGCAGGCCGCCGATCCGTTCGGCGATTCCTTCCATCTTCGCTGCGAGTTCCTCGGGATCGACGAGGTCGGCCTTCGTCAGGACCACGATCGGCTCCACCCCGGAACAATGGCAGAGGGTCAGGTAGCGCTCCAGCCGCGCGAGGCTGAAATCCCGATCGAGCGCCTGGACCAGGAGGGCGTGGTCGATGTTGGTCGCGATGATCTGGATTTCTCCGAAGGAGCCCACGGCTTGGCGCGAGATCGTGGAGGACCTCGGCAGGATTCCGTGCACGATGGCGACCCCGGATCCGTGCTCGTCCAGCGCGACCCAGTCGCCTACGGCGGGGAAGTCCTCGCGTGTGGTCGCGCGGTTGCGGAGGTTTCCCGACACCTCCGCCTCGATGTCGCCGGATTCCGTCGCCACGACGTAGCGTTCCCTGTGTTCGGCGACCACGCGACCGATCCCGTGTTCCTGCAGGTCCGATTCCCGCCGGGACGACTCGATGCGCGCATCGTATCCGTACGTTTCCAATCTCATCGCCGTTCCCCCTTGCGCAGCACGAAAAATGCGTACCCGTAGGACCCGGAATGCTTGCGGAACATCTCGACCTCGTGTTCGAGGCGCTCGTACACCTCCTGCGCCTCCGGCTCGTCGGCATGGAGGATCTTCAGTCCGGCCATGCGTTCGAGCATCGGCGCGTAGTAGTCGTCCCACCAGGCGCGATCGGGAAGGCGAAAGCTTCCCACCACATCCCAGCCCGAACTCCCGGCCATCGTCCGAACCTCCTCGATGGTACGCACGTCCGGATACACTTCGTCGAACCAGCGCCGCAGCTCGGGCGGAGGATCCGGTTCGAACAGGCACATCTCGGTGAAGGCGAGATACCCTCCCTGCGCCACGAAAGGCCTGAACTCCTCCATCCCGCGCTCGAGGCCCACGATGAAGATCGAGCCTTCTGCCCAGATCAGATCGAAGCTTTCCTCCTCGAAGGGCATGTCGATCATGGACAGCTCGCGGGTTTCGACGTCCAGCCCCTCGCAGGCTGCGTCGCGTGCCAGATGATCGAGCACGGGACGATGGTTGTCGATGGCGAGGACCCTTGTTCCCAGGCGTCGCGCGAGGATGCGCGTCTGCACGCCGCGTCCGCACCCGACATCCAGCACGCGGGGCGAGCCGGGCAGCCCCTTCACGAGGTCAAGGGCCTGGTGCGTGGCCTCGGCGCAACCCGGACCCTGGCGGGGGAGATCCTCGAACAACTCGTAGAAATAGCGCATGGCGACTCCATTCTCGTCAACGTTCTTTGTCAGCATCCGCACCTGGATGGCCTCCTTCTCCGAGAGACCCAGACCCAGCAGGAAGTCGTGGTGTCCCTTCGGCGACCTGCGTTCGAATTCGAGATGCCAGCGCCGCAGCGCCTTCTTGTCCATGCTGCAGGCCTTCTGGAGATCCAGCCACAACTCCTTGTCGAGACCCGACGAGTCCACGCCGCCGGCAACGGTTCGGAGCATGCAGGCCAGGACCCTCTGCTGCCCCCTGAGCACCGCGATTTCGCGCCCGATCTCGCGCAGGCGCCGCTCCAGGACCTCCGCCTCCTCCTCGGAGCTGTCGAGGATGCGCGCGATGTCCGCGAGCCCCAATCCCGCCTCCCGGAAGAAGCAGATGCGTTCCAGCCGCGCCAGATCCGCCTCCGTGTACACCCTGTAATCGGATCCGGTGCGTCCACCGGGCTTCAGCAAGCCGATGTGGTCGTAGTGCAGGAGTGTCGATCGGGCCAAGCCGAATCGCTTTCCCAGTTCGGTGATGCGGAACGTCTCCATGCCCCCAACCTAAACCGTGAAGTCGTCGTCGGGTCAAGGGGTTTCTTGGCGCGATCCCGCTTTCCCGACGGAAAGCCTTGTCTCAGCGGAGAAACGCCCGGAGCTCCTCGAGACGTTCCTCGGCGGCCTCGCGCCCCAGCCGGTGGGCCATCCGGAGCTTGTCCGGATTCCGTTCCGTGCGGGACAACGGAAGCATGTGCCGGGGCCGGAACACGAGGACCTTCCCCGCCCGCTCCAGGGATTCCAGTTCGTCGAGGGAGGCGTTGTAGACCTCCGGCCTCCTCGCCATCGCCTCGGCGAGTTTCGGATGCTTCCTCAGGAGGAACTTGAGCAGCGGGACCAGGGCGCTCTTCTTCTTGCGATATCCCGCGGGCTGCGTCAGGACCACCACGTTGCGGTCGTATCCATGGTCTCGGGCCCAGGCGATGGGGATGGAATCGGCGATGCCTCCGTCCAGGAGTTCCATGCCTCCCACCCGCACGACATTGGAAACCAGGGGCATGGACGCCGATGCGCGCATCCACTGGACGTCCTCGGCGTCGCCGGTCTCGCATCCGTGGTAGACGGGCCGTCCCGTCCGCACGTCGGTGCACACCACATGGAACTCGAGGGGATTGGCGCCGAATGCCGCGGAATCGAACGGATCCAGGACCTCCGGCAGGGTGCGGTAGCAGAATTCCGCTTCGTACAGGTCGCCCGTGCGCAGGAGCGAGCGGAGGCTGATGTAGCGGGGGTCGCGGCAGTATTCGGTGTTGTAGCGCAGGGCACGGCCGATCTGACGGGATTTGTAGTTGCATCCGAAGACCGCGCCGGCGGACACCCCTACGAGACCGTCGAACTCGACGCCGCGCTCCATCAGGACGTCCAGCACGCCGGCCGTGTACAAGCCGCGCATGCCGCCTCCCTCCAGCACCAAACCCCGCTTCATGGTCGTCCCCCTCCGGCTGCTACCGCTTCGCGCGGCTTCCGATTCCGCCTCGCTTCCACGGCGCAGACAGGATCAAAAACTACCATGGCGTGCCTGTTTCCACATGCATCGAGGAGTTCCATCCATGGGTTACGACATCCATCCCCGGCCCGGGGACCCCACCATCTGCCACCTCAGGGACGTGGTGAAGGATCCCCGCATCCAGGCGGGCGAATTCACCTACTACCACGATTTCCGCGATCCTCTGCGGTTCGAGACGGAAAACGTCCTGTACCACTATCCCGTCAACGACGAACGACTCGTGTTCGGCAAGTTCTGCTCCATCGCCCATGGAGCCAGGTTCCTGTTCAACGGCGGAAACCACTCCTCGCGCGGATTCGTCAACCATCCGTTTCCCGTTTTCGCGAGCGTCTGGGATCCTTCCCTGCCCGTCGCTTCGGCCTGGGACAACAAGGGCGACATCGTGGTGGGCCACGACGTGTGGATCGGGTACGAAGCGGTGGTGATGGCCGGCGTGACCATCGGAAACGGAGCGCGCATCGGGACGCGCGCCGTGGTCACCCGCGACGTGCGTCCCTACGAAGTGGTGGGCGGTGTTCCCGCGCGTTCCATCAAGTTCCGCTTCGATCCGGAGACCATCGAACTGCTGGAAACGCTGCAGTGGTGGGATCTGGACTTCGACACCATCCGAACCCACCTGCCCGTGCTCATGGGTGGAGATCGGGGCGAACTCTCGCGACTCGTGGAGCGCACGAGGAGAGCCACGCCCGATCACGATCGTTCTACCGGGATGTGCGGTCCGGGGAAGATTCCCCCTGGTCGGGGAGATCGATGAAGACGACTCGTCCGGAAAGGGGAGGATGGACTCAAGGGCGGTCCAGCAGGATCGAGAGGTCGGCGCAGCGCTCCGCGACGCTTGCCTCCAACTCGGAGCGGGTCCCGAAGAGGCTCCTTCCCGAGAAGAAGATCGCGAGCTCCCCGTGCAGGTAGGCGTGGACCACGTGCAGGATCTCGTGGGCCGATTGCGCGTCCACGCGGTGTTCCAGCTCCCTGGCGAAGAGGTCAACGGCTCCCCCGATGGAATGATCGGCCGCCTCGCGATTGGACCGTGGGCGAGGCGTCCGGAAGGGATGCGACCAAAGGAGTTGGAACCAGCCGGGATGGTCGAGGTAGAACGAGAGGGCCTTCCCGAAGAAACATTCCAGCCTCAGGCGGGCGTCCTTGCTTTTCTCCGGCGTGGAGATGGATTCCGTCATGCGCTCGAGGATCGCGTCCCCGCACGCCCACAGCAGTGAATCGAGGTCGGGGAAGTGGTTGTACAGGTTCGAGTGGGCACACCCAAGACTGCGCGCCACCGAACGGAAGCCGACCGTGGCAGGCCCTTCGAGGGCCATCAACCGGAGCGTCGCCTCGATGATCCGTGGGGGATCGAGATCCTTTCCCATCATGCGATCCCGAAGCTCGACCGGACCTTCCACAGGTACGGGATCGATGCCAAGGCCACGGCCAGGAAAGGCAGGAACAGCACGCTTCCGGGCGTGACACGGGTGAACATGTCGCGGAAGAGGATCACGCTCATGGAATAGATCCATAGCGCGTTGGCCATCTGGGCGCACAGCCATCCCCATGCCGCGCGCTTGGACAAGCCCATTGCGGCCAGGAACAGAAGGGGTAGGGAATACGCCAGGTCGGCGAGCAGGAAACCCCACGTCGTTGCGCTCGCGCCGCGCTCCAGGAAGCCTGTCGTGGACCACGGCCCTGGAACGCGACCCGACAGCGCCACGGTCGACCAGAACAGCAGGGTGAAGGCGAACGCGATCGCGTTCCAGACGGAAAGGAAGCGGATGGTCATCGAGTCCTCCTGGTGCGAAATATTACCACTGGTAATTACCGTTGGTAATCTAGCGAGCCTTTCATCGGATGTCAAGCAAAGGATGCCGTTTCCTGATTAGCGTTAATAATTTATTGATAAACGATAAATTTGCATGTATGTTCCCTTCATTGGTCCACCGTCCGCGTCTCCAGAAAGGGACAAGCCATGAGCACCAGACCCGCGACATCGAACACGCGCCAACGCCTGGCGAGAGTCTCCCGCATCCTCCAGAACGTTTCGCGCATCGGCATGTGGCTTTGGCCGGCTTTGACGATCGGTGGTTGGCTCATCCTCGAACACCTCCCGAAAGCGCAGCTGCAGACCCTTGCCGGAGGGCCGGACCTGGGCATCGGTTCGTCGATGATTTGCGACCCCGCCATGGAGTTCACCATCACCTGGAAGGTGAAGTTCGTGGGGATGGTCGTGTCCCTTGTTCCCGCCACCCTCCAGTTCCTCTTCATGCGGCAATGGGTGGCCCTGTTCGGGCTCTACCGCGAAGGGCGGATCTTCGCGACGGAGAACGTCCGATGCTTCGCCCGCATGGGGCGGCTCCTGCTCGGACTCTCCATCTTCGACATCCTCCTCTCCACGCCGATCCACAGCCTCGTGCTCACTCTCGACAACCCTCCGGGCAAGCATCTGCTCAGCTTCGGTCTTTCCAGCGACCACGTCCCCACCTTCGCCGCCGGAATCGCCATGGTCGTGATCGCCTGGGTCATGGAGGAAGGTTGCAAGCTCCGATCCGAAGCGGATCTGGTGGTCTGATGGGCGTCGTCGTCAACCTCGACGTGATGATGGCCCGGCGCAAGGTGCGCCTGGGCGAACTCGCCGCGCGCGTCGGCATCACCGAAGCGAATCTGTCCATCCTCAAGACGGGCAAGGCCAAGGCGATCCGCTTCTCGACGCTTTCGGCGCTGTGCAGGGAACTCGAGTGCCAGCCGGGCGACATCCTCGAATGGCGTTTTTCCCCGGAGGACGACGCCGACGCCGACGAGTGATGTTCCCTGGATCATTGACAAGATCATTGACTTGGTCAATAAAATGGCGTAGATTGGCTCCATGGAACAGTTGTCGACTTCGAAGAAGAGCCATCCATCCCGGATCCACGACCGCCGACAGACCCATCTCCTGCGGGAGCTGATGGAGCTCCACCAGGACTTGATGTCGCGCTTCGCCCAGAGGACAGGTTCGACGCCCGCGCGCTTCGCCCTCCTCCGCCTGCTGGCCGTCTCCGAAGAGGGCCTGGGAACCCTCGAATTGTCACGACGGCTCGGCATCGATGCCGCGGCCGTGACGAGGCAGCTCCAATCCCTGGAAGCCGACGCCCTCGTCGAGAGGATCCCCGACGCCAAGGATGCGCGCAGGAACCGCGCACGGCTTTCCGGTAAGGGGTTCTCGACCTTCACCGCGATCCACGAGCAGGCTCACGCCCTGGAGAAGGAGATGGATCGCCTCGTGGGAGCCCAAGCGATGGCCTCCGCGACCGACACGTTGGCGACCATCAGGAAATGGCTAGAACAATCCAGCACCGGAGCGAACGCATGAACCTTCGCGACTTCGCCACTCCCTTGACGATCGTCTCGACCATCCCCCTGTGCGCCACCGGCGCGGCGTTGCTTCTGGGCGTGCGCGGCGGTGTGGTGGACCCGGTCCACGAGGTGTCCAGCGTCCTGTTCCTGGCGGGAACGGCCTTCCATCTCTTCCTGCACCGCAAGGCCCTGCTCGCCCACCTGCGGCGACCTTCCTCGAAATGGGCCGCCGTGGTCTCGACCGTCCTTTCCTTGCTCGTCGTCGCATCTGCCATGGACGGCTCCCGGACTCCCAGTCCGCACATCCAGGCGCGGCGGTCGCTGGAACTCGTCCTGGACGCCGATCTCGCCGACCTGGCGCTCCTCACGGATCGCACGGAGGCTGAACTTCGCGGGGTGCTGCGCGAAGCCGGGATCGAACATGTCGAGGCGAACACCTCCCTCGAGGAACTCGCGCGCAAGAACGACCGTTCGCCGTTGGAGCTCGTGGGCCTGGTGATCCCGGAGGCGCCACCGCGCTGAACAGGCCGACCGGACCGATCCCAATCGCTTCTCCGGTTCTGCGGAAGGTCTCCATGCTCCCAACCCGGGCGTGGATACGTCGTAGGGTGGAGGATGGTTGCCATCCCCGCGACGAACTTCTTGTTTGCGCCTCGTGCGGAACCGTGGGTGGTCCCGCCGAGCCAGGGAGGCCACGCTGTCGAACGGACGTCGAGCGAAGTCGCCGGTGGTGGCGCCCCGCGGTTCGGGTGCCGGGGCGAGGGTGGTCGGGCCCGTGGAGGTCTCCGCCGATCCGTTCGCCGATGGCGGGCATCGGAGCGGCTTGACGCTGGAGGGGACGGATTTCTCCGATCGGATCGCCGATGCCCCGAAGATCTCGTCGTCCCGTCTTTCCAGGGTCCGTCTGGCGCGATCCTCCCTGCGCAGGCCCGATCTTGAGGAGGTCGTCCTCCGGGGATGCGACCTGGCCAACGCATCCTGGGAGGAGGCGATCCTGGATCGGGTGGAGATGGACGAGTGTCGACTGACCGGGATGGGACTGGTCCATGCCGCCTTGACCGACTGCCGGTTCGCTTCCTGCGAGGCGAAGATGGCCAATTTCCGTCAGGCGACGTTCCGGCGGACCCGGTTCGCGGGATGCCTCCTGCGCGGCGCGGACTTCCAGCGCGCCGACCTTTCCGGGACGGTCTTCGAGGATTGCGACCTGGAGGGATGCCAGCTCTCCTTCGCGAAGCTGGAGGGTGCGGTGTTCTGCGGGTGCCGCATCGAGGGCGTGCAAGTGGGCGCGGGCGATCTGCGCGGCGCGGTGGTGGACGCTTCGCAGGCCGCCTACCTCGCCGGTCTGATGGGCCTGGTGATCCGATAGCCGCGTTCCGCGGTCGGCGATCCAGATTGCCGCCGGACGCATGGGCGCCCACCGTTTCCCATGGGAGGATCCGCCGAGACCCAGCCTCGCCAACGAGGAGTGGATTCGACGAAGTCAGGCGATGCATCTTTCCCTGCGAGATGACCGGTGGCAGATCAAAGCCGAAGTCGAACCCGCCCCCAGACCAAAGCGAGGCGCGCATCCACCTCCAGCCGTCCCGCTCGACGGGCCTGGGCGTGGTGCGTGCCCGGGGGATCCAGCAGGACTTCGCAAGCCACGCGCATTCGTCCCTGGTGCTGGGTTGGATCCTGGATGGGACGCGCCACATCGAAACCCCTGGCGGACGATGGAGCTTCTCCGCAGGGGACGCGTTCTGCATCCCTCCGTGGCTTCCCCATTGCTGCCGCAGTGGCCCAACGGGACAGGACTACGTCGTCCTCTCGCTGTCGCCGGAACTGCTGGGGAAGATCCTCCAGGAGGACCTGGAGCGGGAAGATCTCCCCTGTCCCCGCACGGTAGCTCTCCCTCCGAGCCCGGAACTGTCGCGACTCGAAGCGATCGTGCGCGCCGCTCCTCTCGACATTCCGCTGCATCCCGAAGGCGGACTGCGCGAGGCGCTCGCACGCTTCCTCGCGGGGTGCATCGCCGACGGCCTGACGGAATCCGTCTCACCTCCGTCGGCGGTCGCCCGCGACGCCTGCCGCTACCTGCTGGAGTCGCTGGAGGATGGTGTCGCGGTGGAGGAGCTCGCCTTCTCGGCCGGACTCAGCGAGTACTACTTCAGCCGTCTGTTCCGCTCCGAAACGGGAATGCCGCCCCATGCCTGGCATCTGCAGGCGAGGGCGAAGGCGGCGGTGGAGATGCTGCTGGAAAGGATGCCCATCCAGCAGGTCGCCCTGGAGCTTGGTTTCTCCGACCAGAGCCACTTCACGCGCGTCTTCCGCCGGGCGGTGGGAGTTCCGCCCGGCCGCCTGAACGACTGGGACTAGCCCAAGGCCGGAGCGAACTTCGCGAGCAGCACGAGCCCATCCTTCCCCGCCCGCACCTCGTGAGGCGATCCCTGGGGAATCAGCGAGACGACTCCCGGCCGGTACTCGCGCAACTCGCCCGGCATCGCCGCGACACCCGATCCTTCCAGGATCTCGTGGATCTCGAACGAGCCTTCATGGACATGTTCCCCGATCGCCTTGCCCGGCTCGATCCGGACCAGGTGCGCGCTCATGCGTCCTCCCGTACGCGTTCCCTCCAGGAGGTTGCGCATCGCCACGCCCTCGAACTTCGGGCTGGGAATCCATGGAAGGCCCTCTCCACGGCGGGTCCCGTCGCGATCCAACACGATCTCGTTTCCAATGCGGTTCATCATCGTCTCCTTCCTTGCGGTGGTCGACCGTGAAGGCAACTTCGCTCCGCGGAGGCCCTTTTCTCTAGAACGATCCTGCTCCCGACCGTTCCGTCCAAGGTTCCATGGTCAGCAAGCTCCGGGGAAGGACCGTGGGGGGACTCGACGATGCGGACACCGAACTCGCGGCGACCAAGTGGTATCCGATCCTGCGGGATCGCGGAGGTCAGGGATGGTTCGACTCTGGCTTTCACCTCGCGGAAATCGTCGCGCAGCAGCACCAGACCCGATATTCCCAGGAACGCCCCGGCGATCCAGCCGAGTCTGTCCGCCCCTCCCCATTGGAGGACCAGTCCTCCCGCGATTCCCGCCAGAGCCTGGCCCAGGTAGACCGCGGAGCTGTTCCAAGCCAGGGCGGCTGCCGAGGCCTCCGGGACGAGCCCCACCAAGCGGCTTTGCTGGGCAGGATTGAACGCTCCCCCGGCCAATCCCCACGCCGTCAGGAGAACGGCGATGGAGGCGAAGGAGCCGGACAGGAAGGAGAAGCCGACCAGGTCCAGGGCAAGCACTCCGACCGTCACGGCAAGAACGGTCCTGGAGCCGCAACGATCGGAGAGAAGGCAGCCCAGCCACGCGCCCAGTGTCGATGCGGCACCGAAGTAGAGCAGAAGCCCGGACAGGCCCGCAGGTCCGATGTTCGCGCTACGATGGACCAATACCGCAAGGTACGTGTAGACGACGTAGACGGAGAGCAAGGTCGCCGAGGTCAGTGCCAGGGCGCGGCCCAGGCCGGAGCGCCGCAATACCGCGAATCGTGCGCCCAGACCCACACCCTTGATCGCAGGAGGCTCGGGAACCAGGAAGACCACGCCGACGGCCACCAGAGCGGAAAGAGCCGAGACGAGAACGAAGATCCATCGCCATCCGAACAGGGTCGCGACCTGGATTCCCGCAGGTACTCCGAGGATGGTGGCCAGGTTGAGTCCCAGCATGACCATGGCCAGGGCGCGGCCTCGGCGTCCTTCTGGTGCCAGACGCGCGGCCAGGGCGAGAGCGGAGGGAAGGAACAGGCTGCTGGAGAGCGCCGCCACGACACGGGTCGCGAGCATCGCCCAGAACGACCCGGCGACGGAGGCCAGCAGGTTGGCGACGGCGAATCCCACCAGAGACGAAGTCAGAATCCGTCGCCGCGGGAGGTTCTCCGTCCAGGCGGCC
The DNA here is from genome assembly GCA_035352895.1 of Fibrobacteria bacterium. Classification (GTDB taxonomy): domain Bacteria; phylum Fibrobacterota; class Fibrobacteria; order UBA5070; family UBA5070; genus UBA5070. Next base: position 66,397 of record DAOPYN010000009.1, read on the forward strand.
AGCAACGGGGCGCCTGCCGCGTAGGCCAGCGCGAACACCGTCACCAGTTGTCCCGCGACGGGAACGCTCACATCCAGGTCGCGTGCGATGGAAGGCAGGATGCCGGCGATCACGAACAGTTCGGTTCCGACGGCGAACGTACCGACGGTCAGGATCGGAAGAGGGGATGATCGCACGAGAGGACTCCTTCATTGTTCTATTGTACTAAAATGATGGAACATACGAACAATATGTGCCACATTGGTATCTTGTTTTTCATGGCGGCTCCTCTGTTCCATCCAAATCGCAAGGAAATCGACCTCGCAAGCGTGCTCGTGGCGTTGGGCGATCCTGTCCGCCTGAAGATCGTGGCACGGCTTGCCGAGAATGGGGAATCGCCTTGTGGTGCGTTGGGAATCGAGATGCCCAAGTCCACCGTCTCGCACCACTTCAAGATCCTTCGCGAAGCGGGCATCGTGCGTGTGCGCCTGGAAGGGACATCCCGTCACTTGTCCCTGCGGCACGACGATCTCTCCGCGCGTTTCCCTGGACTCCTGGAGGCCGTTCTACGCGCGGGCTCCGCCTGAACACCGAAGGACAGCGATGATGGACAAGAGTTCCGGCTCGACGCAAAAGACCCAATCCTTGCGCATCGAATCAAAACGCCTCATCCTGCTCCCTTTCACATCGAGCCTGCTTCATGCCGCCGAGTCGGGCGACGCGGCCGAGTATGCAGCGCTCGGCATCACGCCATCCTCCGAATGGCCGGAATCGGACCTCCTCGATGCGCTTCCCGTCTTCCGTTCCCTGGCCGAGGACGGCGCCGCCGATGGATTCAGCCCTTGGATCGCACTGGACAAGGATGCGCGCATCGTCGGTAGCGCTGGATTCCTGGGAAGGCCCGAAAACGGTGCTGTCGAGATCGGATTCGGCATCGTTCCATCCGAACGCGGCAGGGGGCACTGCACCGAAGCCGTCGAAGCCATCATCCGATGGGTGGAGAAAAACGGCTCCGTCGCGATTCTGAAGGCGCGTTGCGAGCCGGAGAATCTCGCTTCGATCTCCGTGCTCGAAAAAAGCGGCTTCACCAGAGACGGAGAAGCCGAAGGGTTGCTGGAATGGAGTCGTCCAACCAGACCATCGGATTGCACCCCGGGTGAACAGTCGCAGGAAGCGCCTCGATAGCCCCGATGAGTCGCTTTTCGCTTGCGCTTGCATAGGTGCGGGTGTATACTGCACATGTGTGCATCAATGATTTTCCATCCTACCTGTCGCAGCGCACAAAGACGTCTCCTCATTCTGCCTCATTGAGTGCGCCCCCCTTTAATCCGTGCTCGTGGTTGCGGAAAGCGACAACCGCTGACGCGTTCTCCGGACCGTCTTCCACGACTCCGTGAACATCCCGGTGCGCGCCAATCCCAGGCAGCTCGCGCGGCTCCTTTCCCGCAAGTACTGGAGCTACTTTCCCGAGCGTACGCGCATCACGCAACGCCGCACGGAGGCTCTTCCCTGAGACCCGACATCGCTCCCGAAATGGCCAAGGCCGAGTACTACGCCCGCATCCACCGCGTACTCGACCATGTCGAAGGCCATCTCGACCAGGAGTTGTCCCTGGAGTCGCTTGCCGAAGTCGGCTGCTTCTCGCCGTACCATTTCCATCGCGTCTTCGGCGCGGTGGTGGGCGAACCCCTCATGTCGTTCGTGACGCGATTGCGCCTGGAAAAGGCAGCGAAGCTCCTCGTCCACGAACAGGCCACGCCCGTCTCGCGCATCGCCGAGCGCGTGGGGATGCCAGACTCCAGCGTCTTCGCTAGGGCGTTCCGGCGCCAGTTCGGCGTTTCGGCCAGCGCGTGGCGAGTCGGCAAGCGTCCTCCCGACGCGAATCGCAAGCAAGGCAAAATGGATCGCAAGCAGAGCCAAGACTTCGACGAGCTGGCGGACCATCTTGATGGAACCCATTCCAACAGGAGGTTCCCAATGCCAGATCAGGAAGTCAAAGTCCAAGTCGAGGTCCGCGATGCCGCGCCCAGGGCGTTCGCCTACGTCCGCCACATCGGACCGTACGCAGGTGACGCCGAACTCTTCGGTCGTCTGTTCGGCAAGGTGTTCGCATGGGCGGGCCCGCGCGGGCTCCTCGGCCCCGAGGCGCGCCCCCTCACCATCTACCACGACGATCCCGAAGTGACACCGACCGAGAAGCTGCGCATCAGTGTCGGCATCACCGTCCCGGCCGGTACGGCGGTCGAGGGGGAGATCGGCACGATGGATATTCCCGGCGGCAAGTACGCGGTGGCCACCTGCGCCATCCATCCCGGCCAGTACCTCGCGGCGTGGAACGCGCTCATGGTCGGATGGTTCCCGTCCAGCGGCTGGCAGCCCGACGAGCGTCCCTGCTTCGAGCTCCACCTAAACGATCCGGCCCAGGACCCGGAAGGGTACCATCGGCTGGAGTTGTGGGAGCCCGTCCGGCCCCTCTGAGGGACATCTGGCGGCGCCCACTCGCTTCTCGGACCGTCGGCGTACCTTTCGCGTACGCCTTAGGTCCTCGAGCGCATCGTTGGCATCCACCATATGCCCCTCAGAGGCCTGCATCTTGCGGCGCAGGTTCGCTTTGCGAGATGGCCGCGTCCCTCCTGTGCCCCTTTGTCCTCGAGCGCATCGTTGGCATTCCTAGGGTGTCCATCCGATTTTGAACGCCGTACAGTATTGCGCAACCCCCTCTTTGCCTCGCATATTCCGCAGGTGCACTATCGGAGGACGCCATGGATTCGAGCGACATCTGCAATGCCGAAGCGACCCTGCTTGGACTGTTGTCCGAGGGGCCGCGCCATCCCTACCAGATCTCCCTGGAGATCCACGAACGCGGAATGCAGACCTGGTCCGATCTTTCGCGGACCACGGTCTACAAGATGCTCCGCAGGCTGGAACTCAAGCGGATGGTCAAGGGGGAATCCGAGGCCACCGCGGGAGGTCGCAAGCGGCGCGTCTACCGTCCCACCGCCAAGGGGAGCGCGGCCCTGAACGGCTATCTGCGACATGAATTGTCGCACCACGGGACCCCGAGGTCTCCGTTCGACGCGGCGATCTACTGGAGCGATCGCCTTCCGGACGCCGAAGTGGCCAAGCTGCTGGGGACCTACCGCACCGGGCTGGGCGAGGCGATCGACTTCTGGAAGTGCATGGTGGGATACCTCGCCGAGATAGGGTGCCCCAAGTCCGACCAGGCGCTGTGCGATCGCAAGGCCCACATGCTCCAGGGAGAGATGGCCTGGTTGGACGCCTACACGAAGGAGCTGGAGAATGGATGAGCCCATCCGCATCCGCGGCGCGCGGGTGCACAACCTCAAGAACATCGACCTGGACGTCCCCCGCGGGAAGCTCGTGGTCTTTTCGGGCGTGTCGGGGGCGGGGAAATCCTCGCTGGTGTTCGACACCCTGTTCGTGGAGGCGCAGCGCCAACTGGTGGAGACCTTCTCCACCTTCGCGCAGCGGCGGCTTCCCAAGCTTTCGCGTCCCGACGTCGATTCGCTCTCCAACCTGGGGACGGCCATCGTCATCGACCAGAAACGTCTGGGGCGCACCCTGCGCTCCACCGTGGGCACCGCCACCGAGATCAACACCTACCTGCGTCTGCTCTGGTCGCGCTGCGCCAAGCCCTTCGTGGGGCCGTCCCACCTGTTCTCCTTCAATCATCCGGAGGGGATGTGCCCGGATTGCGCGGGATTGGGCCGGCGCATCCGCATCGACGAGGCGAAGCTGATCGATCCGGCGAAATCCCTCCGCGAAGGCGGTGTGGTCCACCCCGATTTCAAGGTGGGTGGCTACTACTGGAGGGACTTCACCTCCAACGGCCTCTTCGACATCGACAAACCCCTGGGGGAGTGGAACCGCGACGAACTCCATCTGCTCCTGCGCGCCAAGGATGCCGAAGTGGAGCGCGTCCAGCATGGAGTGGCCTATCGCAAGAAGTGGGAGGGGCTCCTGGTGCGGCTGGAGCGCCTGTACGTGAACAAGGGGGAGGACGAACTTCCGGAGGCCAGGAAGGATGCCTACCAGCGCTATCTGGTCCACGCCGACTGCGATACCTGCGGTGGAGGCCGTCTGAATCCGCGGGCCCGCGGCCCCAGGCTCGGTCGTCTGGACATCGTCGAGGCCTGCGACCTGGAATTGACGGATCTCGACGCGTTTTTGGAACAGGTGGACGATCCCGTGGCGGAAAGCCTCGTGCGGAAGATCCGCTCCATGCTGGGCCACCTGGTCGGGATCGGGGCGGGATACCTTTCGCTCTCGCGGTCGGTGGCCACCCTTTCCGGTGGCGAATCGCAACGGGTCAAGATGGCGCGGCAGCTCGACTGCGACCTCACCGGTCTGATGTACGTGCTGGACGAGCCGTCGGTGGGACTGCATCCCCGCGACACGGAAAAGCTCCTGGAACTCCTGCGGCATCTGCGCGACCAGGGAAATTCCGTCCTGGTGGTGGAGCACGATCCGGACATCCTCCGGGCCGCCGACCATGTGGTGGAGATCGGCCCGCGCGCCGGTCGCGACGGGGGGCGCGTGATGTTCCAGGGATCGGTGGAACGACTGATGGAATCGGATTGCGCCTCGGGAAGGATGCTGCGCGAAGCCCGCCTGCGGAAGGATCGCCTCCGGCGCACGGCTCGTGGCGTGTTCGAGATCCGCGACGCGCGCGCCCACAACCTCCGGGGGGTCGACGTGGACATCCCCCGCGGGGTGCTGTGCGCCATCGCGGGCGTGGCCGGCAGCGGCAAGAGCAGCCTGGTCCACGAGGAACTGGCCAAGCGTCATCCCTCCGTGGTCGTGGATCAGCTGGGGGTCGCTCGGAGCAGCCGATCCAACCTGCTGACCTGGACCGGACTGTTCGATGCCGTCCGCAAGGGATTCGCCGCCGCCACCGGTGCCGGGCAGGGGCTGTTCAGCTTCAATTCGGGGGGAGCCTGCCCGGAATGCAAGGGCCAGGGAACGCTCCGGCTGGAGATGAACTTCATGGACGACGTGGCCGTCGCCTGTCCGTCGTGCGAGGGCGACCGGTACCTTCCCGAAGTCCTGTCCCTGCGCTGGAACGGACTGAACATCGCCCAGGTCCTGGATCTGACGGTGGCCGAGGCCCTGGAGTTCTTCCACGACAAGGCGATCCTGAAGCAACTGCGATTGCTGGACGAGGTGGGGCTGGGCTATGTGCAGCTGGGACAATCCCTGTCCACGCTGTCGGGTGGGGAGGGGCAGCGATTGAAGCTCGCCAGCGAACTCAACCGGGAGGGGAACCTGTACATCCTCGACGAACCGACCACCGGGCTGCACCTGTCGGACATCGAGCAGCTGCTGGCGATCCTGCATCGGCTGGTGGATGCGGGCAACAGCGTGGTGGTGATCGAGCACAACGTGGAGCTTCTGCGCCAGGCCGACCACATCGTCGAGCTGGGTCCGGGCGCGGGGAAGGACGGGGGGCTGGTGGTGGCGCAGGGTGCGCCGGAGGAACTGCGGGCGGATCCCTCGAGCCTGATCGGCCGGTTCCTGTAGCGGCACCGGGATCCGGTGCCGTCCCGTTTCCGTCCGGGCGACGGAAACGGAAAAGGCCCTCGGGGATTCCCGGAGAGCCTTCCAGACCGGCGATCGCGAGAGGGTCAGTCCTTGACCAGCCTCCAGGTCCGTTCCGCGGTACCCGATCGCGTCCTCACCAGGTAGATCCCCCTGGCGATCCCGGGGACGGATACCGTCGTCGTCGCCGAACGGGATTCCAGGCTCGCGATGCGGCTTCCACGGATGTCCAGGACGTCGATGGCGAGCCCGATGCCTTCCGTGTTGCCATCGATCACGATGTTGCGTCCATTCGCGTCGAAGGCGGCTTGCAGGACGGGTGCCTGGAAGGTGGTGCCGATGGGGCTGACCCTTCCCTTGACGATCTTGAAGGCGTCGAAGGGAATGGCGGTCCCCGCATCGTCGACCGTGTAGGTGCCGACGTCGATCGCTTCGCTGGAGACGCGGATCTCGCTGAAGGTGGGTTCGCCGGTCTGGCCGAAACGTCCCGAGAAGAGGCTGAAGTAGTTGCTCATGCCGATCTTGGCCTCCAGCGAGTCCATCGCCGCCTTGTTGCGCGGCTCGTACTTCTTCCGGCCGGCGGAATTGTTCAGGAAGTAGAGGGTGCCGTTGGCCACGTCGAAGGTGCCGCCGAGCAGGCCCGTCACGTTGGCGCGCGGGTCGATCGCGACCTTGGTGAGGTGCGTCGCGGCTCCGGCGACCAATGCCTTGTTCCTGATGGGACCCATCACTTCGTAGATGTGGTCGTGCCCCTGGAGCGCCAGGTCGATGTGCAGGGAGTCGAACAGGGGGCCCATGGAGTCGCGGACGATCCTGCCGTCGGCGTCGCTCTGGTGGCTCTGGCTTCCGGTGTACATGGTCTTGTGGAAGAAGGCGATGCGCCACTTGACGGAGGGGTTGGCCAGAATCTGACGTCGCATCCAGCTCTTCAGGGAATCGAGATATCCGGGGACGGAGTAGTCTTCGTAGGAAAGCGCCATGAACAGGGCGTCGCCCTGCACGAACGAGTACACGCTTCCCGGTGTCGTGGCCTTCGCGCTGTCGAAGGGCGTCACGGCGGTGTTGAAGTGCCGTGTGAAGTTCCTGTTGACCGACTTGTCGTGGTTGCCCATGATCGGGACGAGCGGGTACTCGTACCAGATGTCCTGCTGGGTCTGGAAGAACTGTTCGTACTCCCATTCGGAATTCGTGGATCCGGAGGTCTCCACGAGGTCGCCGCAGGAAAGGATGAATTTCGCCCCCTTGGTCCGGGAGACGGCGGCGTGGAGGGTCTTGGAGGAGATGCCGAACATGTCGTCGTCGTTGGCTTGCGGATCGGTGAAGTAGATGAACGAGAACGGGGATTTGTCGGCCTTCGCCGTGGTGAAATGCCCGATGGCGCTCCATGCGCCGCTCTTGCCGACCCGGTACGAATAGGTGGTGTTGGGCTTCAGGCCGGTGGCGACCGCCTTGTTCGCCGAGTAGTTGCGCTTGCTGTGGTTGGGGATCGAGGCGAGGAGGGCGAGTCCGTTGCCCGGCGCGTTGTAGTTGACATCGTCCCATGCTTCGGTGGAAGCGTCGATGGTGTGCGCGTTGTAGTCGAAGAAGGACGTGTCCTTGGTCCTGGTGGCCATAAGCTGCACGACCTCGCCGGTCGTCCTGGCGTTGGTCAACCAGTTGAAGGCCATGCGGGTCGCGGGGTCGCCGTTGTAGTTGGTGGTGACGGAAAACGGCACTTCTCTTCCCTTGAGTCCCGTGATCGCCTGTCGCAGCGAAGCCTCCGCCTCCGCCGATCCGGTTTGGGAGAGCCTGGTCCGCGCGCGCAGGAGCTGGGTCCACGAGGGGATGGCGTAGTTGGTGTCCACCAGCGAGTTCGCCAAGGCGAGCAGCGAATCGTTGGAGGGAAGGACATCCAGGGAAATGGTCCTGGATTCGCCCCAGGCGCTGGAAGCGAACCTGGTGGAGTCGGGGTTCCATCGGACTTCCCGCACGGTCATGATCGATTTGGCGGAATCGATGCTGATCAGCTGGAACGACAGTCTGGTTTCGTCCGTCGCGGAGACGTTCCCCTTCATGGGCGAGTCCACCCGGAAGGTGGGGAGCGCCACGTCGTTGTCCGGACCTCTCCAGGTGTAGAATTCGTTGGCGTTCTCGTTTCCATGGAAATAGGCGCGGATGTTCTTGTGGGCCTTCAGGAACGCGGCGAGGCCGCGCATTTCGATCACGGCCTCGTCGTCGATGGTCAGGCCGCCGTCCTTGAGGCGCTCGGCCAGGAGATTTTCGAACTTGTCCGTCGCGTTGATGGTCCCTGTGCCGTTCGGATTCGTGAAGTGCTTCGCCTCCACCGAGGGTTGGTCGTGCGCGAAAAGCAGGACGGGGGTCGAAGCGGGAACGGAAGCGAGGTCCGATTCCATCCAGATCCGGTTGGCGGAATCCGGCCACATGTTGACGAACAGGAAGTGGACTCCGCCGATGTCGCGCGAGTAGTTCACCTTGTCGGTCGCGTAGTCGTAGGTGGCGTTGGTCTTGGCGACAGCGGGGTTCAGCATCCGGTTGTAGATCTCCACCATGGAGGTGGGATCCGTGTCGGGGACCATCCTGGCGTGGTAACCGATGGCGTTGGTCGCATCGTGGTTGCCGGGAGCCAGCAGGATGGACGGCTTGGTGCCGGCACGGCTGGAAAGGGTCAGGCTGTCGTTGTAGTCGCCCCAGAACTGTGCCCACGATGCTGCGGCCGATTGGTAGGACTTCGCCGAATCCATCCGGTTGGCGATGTCGCCGGTCTGGATCAGGAAGTCGATCGGGCCCACGAGCGCCTTGGCCAGGACTCCGGAATCGGCGGGAAGCGTCCTGGTGGGAAGCGCGTTGATCTGGCGGATCATGGCGCGGTTCACCGTCTGGGCGCCCACCTTCGACGCCTGGTGGAAGCGGGTACGCGTGATGGCGTAGTGGGGGTCCGAGGTGTACACGAGGTGGATCGTTCCGGACGTCTGTGCCTGGACCGCCATCGCCCCGGCCAGTCCGGCCACGAGCGGGGAAATCGCGAATTTGGATCGCATGGTTGCTCCTTCGTTTCGTTTCGGCAAACCGGTCCCCGCGACGTGTTCCAGGTGCGGAACGACGCCGGGAACACGGATGTCTCACGGGGACAAAATCTGGAGCAAGTCTATTTCAGACTCGTGAGTCCGGCATTGCGCGTCCATTAACCTGGACCCAGCGATGGCAGCGACGGTCGATCACTCCACGTGGATGGCGCCGGCCCAGCGCGAGACGTCTTCCGCCAGCTGTTCCTGGCGGAACGGCTTGGGGATCACGCCGTCCATCTTGGCGGCGAGGCATCGCGTGCGGATGTCGGGAAGAACGTCGGCGGTGAGCGCGACGATGGGCGTGGTGGCGGCCTTGCGGCGTTCGGGCGAGGTGTCGTCGCGCCAGGATCGGATCTTCAGGCTCGCTTCGAAACCGTCCATCTCGGGCATGTGGCAATCCATCAGGATCAGGTGGAAGGTCTTGCTTTCCAGGACCTTCAGCGCGTCCATTCCGCCGGAGGCTTCCTCCACCTGGCAGCCCATCTTCACCAGGGAGGCCTTGGCCACCCGCAGGTTCACCCGGTTGTCGTCCACGACCAGCACCCGGATGGCTTCCGTCGGATCCTTGATGGATTCGCGCTCTTCCGTTGCGGGCTCCTGCTGGATTTCCTGGAAGGGCAGCGAGAACCAGAAGGTGGAGCCCACGCCCACCGCGCTGCTCACCTCGATGGAGCCTCCCATGCGCTTGGCCAATCCTTGGGCGATGGCCAGGCCCAGACCTGTTCCGCCATAGCGGCGACCCAGCCGGGAATCCAGCTGGGTGAACTTCTGGAACAGCTGCGCGGAGGCGGTCGGTTCCATTCCGATCCCGGAATCCACCACGGAGAAACGGATCCGGCCGGCCGCGCCGGGGGGAGTCACCACGCAGACCACCTCCAGGCGGACCTCCCCCTTGTGGGTGAACTTGACCGCGTTGGAGACCAGGTTCACCAGGATCTGCCGCAGACGCGAGGGGTCGCCCTGGATGGTGGCGGGAAGATTGGAGTCCAGCTTGACCACCACCCGGATGCCTTTCTCCGCGGCGATCGATTCGAAGGCCGCTCCCACGTCCTGGGCGACCTTGCGTACGGAAAACGGCAGGCTTTCCAGTTCCAGGCTTCCGCCGTCGAGCTTGAAGGAATCCAGCGCGTCCTGCAGGATGGCGGCCAGGTGGTCGCCGGATTCCAGGATGG
>DAOPYN010000009.1:76271-96989 GCA_035352895.1 Fibrobacteria bacterium
CAGGATGGCGGCCAGGTGGTCGCCGGATTCCAGGATGGTCTGCACGTGGGCCCGTTGCTCAGGCCCCAGATTGGAATCCAGAAGCAGCTGCGCCGGCACGATCATGCCGTTGAGGGGAGTGCGGATCTCGTGGCTCATGGTGGCCAGGAATTCCGTCTTGACCTGGGGGACCACGCTCTCGGCGTGGCGTGCCCGATGACGCCAGGCGAGCCAGCGCTGGGCCAGGAAGGTGAGACCCCACAGGATCCATAGGATCTGGACGGTCCACAGGAGCTTGGCTGGACGGATGATGGGGCCTTCCAGCCAGATGGCGCCGATCTCCAACGATCCGTGGTCGGGGCCGTAGTTCACGTCGGGGGTCACCACCGCGATGGAGGAGACGTCGTCCACCCGGACGGTCTGTTCGGACAGCGGTGCCTTGTTCTGGGATATCCACCAGCTGGTCAGACGCAGGGCCTTCCAGTCGACGGAAAGATCGGTCCAGCCGAGCTCGGGTTGGTACTGGACCTCGCTGGGGGCCACCAGACGCTTGCCCTGGATGGTGCGATGGGTCCGGATCCAGAGACGGAACAGGGACGAATCCACCTTGTTGTGGTGGATCCGCACGTGGAGATTGTCGAACTCCTCAAAGTTCCGGACCTCCCGAGGTGCCAGGGAGTCGAAGTGGAGTTCCATCCCGGCGAAGGGATAGGCGAATCCGTAGCGCAGCTGGTACTTGAACCGCCAGACGGAATCGATCCGGGTCGCCTCGGCGGTGGACTCCCCCCGCACTTCGGCGTCCGTGAAGACGTGGGGTCTCAGGTAGGAGGTGAGCTCCACTTCGCGGTGGTTGAACTGCAGGATGAACACCGCCACGGCGATGGTCACCGACAGGAGCAGAGCCACATCGAAGCTCGTTCCTTTCCCGAACACCGATGCGCGAGGTGTGTGCGTTTGATTCACCACGTGAAAGGATCCAATTCAGGAGGTCAAGTGGCAAGAGTCGTCCTCTAGGTGGAGGAGATTGGTGTTGAAAGCCTGCGTTCATGTGCGGCCCGCCCCTTCGCGACGGTTCGCATATGGAGCTGGGCGGGAAGTGTCCGCTGTTTCGTCGGAGGGATTCCAGCTGGACGAAGGTTCGTTGCGGAGGTTTCCGAGCAGATGGACCCTGCATTTTCCGGGTGGACGCTTGATGGAATTCCTGAAAATCCGCGAAATTGGCGGAATTCGGGGGTTTGCATTTTCCTGGAAGGGCGAAGTTCGGTCTCGACCGGGGTTTCGTGAAGAGTCGACCTCGCTTTCGATTACCGCCGAGGAAGTTTTTGGCCCCATCGTTGTCTCCAGGTGCAGAAGCCGCGGCGATGAGCCATCTTTGGTTTCTGCTGAAACGCTTCAGAGGGAGGCACTCCATGAGATCCAACAAATATCTGGCGCTATGCGCGGCCCTGGTCGCCGCCGGCGTCTCACCATCCTGGAGCGGCCTGTTCGCTCCCGTGGGAGGCGCGGCTCCCAAGGAGGCCAAGAAGGCTCCGTCGGTGTTCGCCGACGACTGGCTGGACATGGACGAGAAGATGGATGGACCCACCAAGGCCCAGTTGAAGCTGGACGACGCGGTGGTGGGATCGTTCTTCATCGACGGCATTCCCACCGGGGGACCGTTCTCGTACGTGTACGGGGGCAAGACCGTCTCCAAGGAGCTACCCAGTTCCACCTCCGGGAACAAGGGGGTGTTCGCGACCTACATCGACAACGACTGGTCGGGGGTGACCCTTTCCGTGGGTGTCGACAAGTTCCTGGATCTGGCACCCTACCGCAAGACCGGCACGGTGACCTTCTGGATCAAGGCGGGGCCGGAATCCAAGAAGTTCTTCATCGGGCTTCTGGACAACCAGGGCAAGGACGCCGTGGGCAACGAGAAGAAGGTCCAGACCAAGGTGGTGGGCGACGGCTACGTGGTCTTCAAGGAAGGCGAATGGAGCCAGGTGCGCATTCCTCTCAAGGCCTTCCTGGACGACGGCGTGTACTGGGACGCCAAGGGCAGCAAGGAAGTGCCTTCCAAGGTCGACTGGAGCAAGATCCAGGAATTCCGGCTCTCCATCGGCCGCGACGAGAACAAGGTGGGCAAGGGCAAGCCGGTGATCTTCTACCTGGACCAGATCCAGATCACCAAGACCGCCAACGGCATCTACGATCCGGACGCCTATTGGGACGCGTTCAAGTCCGATGCGGCCGACGCGACCGTGGACGACTTCACCCGGACCGCGGCCGCCTGGAAGAGCGCCAACGGGAACACCGCCACCATCAAGACCCAGGTGGGCGACTTCCCCAAGCCTCCCCCGGCAGGACTCTCCGGCAAGGCCATCAAGGTGGACTTCAAGCCCGGCGACTGGTACGACTTCTTCGTGCGCGCCGAGGATGCCAAGGGACTGGCGGTCGATTACTCCAAGCACTACGCGTTGAGCTTCTGGCTGTACACGGACAAGTCCTACCAGTCGATCGACGTGACCATCCAGGACAAGGGATCCGAGTACTTCATCACCAAGGCCGGCGCCACCCGCGGATGGAACCAGATCCTGGTCCCGTTCCGCAACTTCTCCAAGTTCCCCTACTACCAGCCTCCGCAGGCGGTCCAGAACAACAAGCTGGATCTGGATGGCATCGTGCAGCTGGGCTTCAAGCCGGGCGGCGACATCCCCGGCACCCTCTGGGTGGGCGGAATCAAGGTGACCAACGCCCGCGAGATCAAGAAGGAAGCGGCTCCGGCGGAGCTGGCCGCGGTCTTCCAGGCCAACCCGAAGAAAACCGTCCAGGCGATCGGCGACATCTACGGCGTGAACGTGGGCCTGTGGGCGCCCGAGCTGATCGACGCGACTTCGCTTTCCGTCCAAAAGCCGATGGGCATGGGCGTGGTGCGCTATCCCGGTGGCCTCCGTTCCGACGAGGAGGACTGGAAGAAGACCATCGAGAAGAAGGACTTCCACGTGGATACCGACGAGTTCCTGGACTGGGCGTCGCAAGCCGGGATCCGTCCGATGTTCACCGCCAACGTGGGCGATGGCACTCCCGCCATGGCCGCCGAATGGGTGAGGTACGTGAACAAGACCCGCACCAAGGGGCCCAAGGTGCAGCTGTGGGAGATCGGCAACGAGATCTACGGCAACTGGCACAAGTACTACGACAAGTGGGGCAAGGACGGCGGCACCGCCTACGGCAAGGCCGTGCGTGAATACGTGAAGGCCATGAAGGCCGTGGATCCCACCATCAAGGTCACCGCGGTGTGGATGCTCAACGGCTCCTGGAACAAGGCCGTCTTCAAGGAAGTGGCCGACGTGGTCGACGGCGTGAACGTCCACCACTACGCGCAGGGCGCCAACTCCGAGAACGACGTGGGTCTGCTGGCGGTGAGCTCGGAAGCCGACGAACTGATGCGCGACGTGCGCAAGCAGGTGGAAGAGCTGGGCGTGAAGGGCAAGAAGTACGACATCTGGCTCACGGAATGGAACTCGGTGGACTTCAACCCGGGCCCCCAGATCCTGTCGCACGTGGAAGGCGTGTTCGTCGCCGACTACCTGGGACACCTCGCCCAGAGCCCCATCCAGGTGGCCAACCTGTGGGCCCTGTACAACGGTCGCGACAAGCGCATGGGAGACTACGGATTGCTGTCCGTGGGCGCCGATCCGCAAGGCCAGAACGCCAAGCGTCCCTCGTACTTCGCCTTCTCGATGATGGCCAACGCGCTCACCGGCACCTTGCTGGAAGGCGCGTCCAACCAGGAGAACCTCTCCGGCTGGATTTCCAAGCGCCCCGACGGGAAGACCGCCATCGTGTTCGTCAACAAGAGCGCCGAGACCGACTACAAGACCACCTTGAAGGTTCCGGGGCTCAAGGGCGAGGCCACGGTGAGCATCCTCACCAAGGAGAACTCCGGCGGTCTCAAGACCCAGGAGGCAACGGGCGCCACCTACGACCAGTCCGGTCCCAAGGTGGAGAAGATGCAACTGGCCGACGGTGCCACGATCGTGGTGCCCAAGCACGCGGTCATGACCATCGTGTTCAACTGAAGGGGGAACTCGCCGCCGCGGAACGATTGCGATCGTTCCACGGCGGACCGGATTTGCGCTCAAGGACGTTGATCGAAGGCCTCGGGCGATTGCCCGGGGCTTTTTCGCTACATGTTCAGACTGCCCGTCCGATAGGCCTCGTAGCTGGCCAGATCCAGCAATCCGTGGCCGGAGAGGTTGAACACGATCACCCGCTTCTTGCCTTCCTTCTTGGCCTCCAGGGCCTCGTCGATGGCGGCCTTGATGGCGTGGCTGGACTCCGGTGCGGGAATCAGGCCTTCCGTCTGCGCGAACAGGGTCGCCGCGGCGAACACGTCCAGCTGCTCGTAGGCGCGCGGCTCCACCATCCCGAGGCTGTGCAGATGGCTCACCAGCGGGGCCATGCCGTGGTAGCGCAGGCCGCCCGCATGCAGCGCCGGGGGCATGAAGTCGTTGCCCATCGTGTACATCTTCAGAAGAGGCGTCATCATCGCCGTGTCGCCGAAGTCGTAGCGGAACTCGCCCTTGGTCAGCGAGGGGCAGCTGGCGGGCTCCACGGCCACCAAGCGAGTCTTGCGGCCTTCCGTGAGGTTCTGTCTCGCGAAGGGGAAGGCGATTCCCGCGAAGTTGGAACCACCGCCGGCGCAACCGATCACCACGTCGGGGAATTCGCCGGCCAGTTCCATCTGCTGGATGGCTTCCATGCCGATCACCGTCTGGTGGTGGCACACGTGGTTGAGCACGCTGCCCAACGCGTACTTGGTTCCCGGATGGGTGACGGTGTCTTCCACCGCCTCGGAAATGGCGATTCCCAGCGAACCGACCGTGTGCGGGTCTTCCTCGCGGATCTTGCGACCGAAAGCGGTCTCCTGCGAGGGGCTCGAATGGCAGGTGGCGCCCCAGGTCTCCATGGCCATGCGGCGATAGGGCTTCTGGCGGTAGCTGGAGGCCACCATGTACACGATGCACTCCAGCCCGAAGAGCTTGCAGGCCATGGCAAGCGAACTGCCCCACTGGCCGGCACCGGTCTCGGTGGCCAGGCGCTTGACGCCGTCCTTGCGGTTGTACCAGGCCTGGGGAACGGCCGAATTCGGTTTGTGGGATCCCGCCGGCGAGGCCCCCTCGTACTTGTAGTAGATGTGGGCGGGGGTGTCGAGGGCCTTCTCCAGGCGCACGGAGCGCATCAGGGGCGTGGGGCGCCACAAGGACAGCACATCCCGGATTTCCTCGGGGATGGGGATCCATCGTTCGGTGGAGAACTCCTGCTCCACGATGGAAGGTGGGAAGATGGCCAGCATGTCCTCGGGCTTGGCCGGCTGCTGGGTCCCCGGATGCATGTGCGGGGCCATGGGGGTGGGGAAGTCGGCGGTGATGTTGTACCACGCCTGGGGGATGTCCTTCTGGACCAGATCGAAACGAGTGGCGGCGCCCATGGAATCTCCTGTGAACCGTCCGGGCCGACCATCGCCCCGGAGAAACGGCCAGTGGCCGTGGAAGGGATCATCTTACGGCCAGAAGCTTAGTTTCGCAGGCCTACTGAGTCCACCTCTCCAAAAAGCGCGCCACTCCGTCGTCGTCGCTGGTGGCGGTGGTGAACTTCGCGGCCGCCTGGACGCGTTCGGGGGCGTTGCCCATCGCCACGCCCCATCCGGCCAGGCGCAACATGCCCTCGTCGGTGACGTCGTCGCCGAAGGCCGACACTTCCGACCAGGAGATCCCTCGGTGTCGGATCCATTCGTCCAGCGCGTGGTGCTTGGCCACCCGTGGGGCGTGGATCTGCGCGTAGAGGCCGGCGTCGGTCACATCGATCTGCGCCCGTGGTCCCAGGGTCCGGAGGAGAGCTTCCGCGAAACCGGGACAGTCCTCCAGTCCCGCCAAGATCTTGGGGGGTGTGCCATCGGGCAGGTCCTGGAAGGGGACCACCTGGAAGCCTGGACCCCATAGATGGGTCACGTCCCGGTTGGAGTAGAGGGCTCCGTCCAACTCCACGCAAAGCAACGGAGTCGGCGAGAATTCCAAGGCGAGTCCGGCCACTTCCGGGAGGATGCCTCGCTCCAGGAAGCATCGATGGAACTCCGCGCCGCCGTGGAGCACCTGGGCGCCGTTGTGGGCGATCCAAACGGCATCCTTGAGTTCCGGGGGGACCAGCTTCCCGATCATCAGGGGCGATCTGGCGGTGGCCACCGCGAGTTCGACTCCTTTGGCGAGCATTCCGCGCAAGGCCTTGCGGGTGCGTTCGGAGGTGGTCTTGTCGGACCGCAGCAGGGTGCCGTCCAGATCGAAGGCGACGAGCCGTGGACGAGGTACGGATGCGAAGGTTTCCATCGGGAGAAGGTAGCTCGAGGAAGGAATGGACCACCCCGCAGCAAGCCCCCCCAGGGGGGCGTGACCCGAAGGGACTCACTTCTTGCGGGTCTTCCCCACCTTCCAGCGCGGAGGCCCCAGCATGAAATCCACCAGTGCGGGATCCGCGTTGGGGCGCCCTCCCCACAGGGCCAGGTAGTTGTTGGCCTCGTCGGAGCCCAGTACCTCCCAGCGGGCGCGCACGTATTCCAGCACCAGAGCCGGCGAGATCCTGAGATCCCAGTCGGACTTCCGTTCCAGGGAATCGGCGAGTCCGGCGCGGTCGAATTCCGACAGGGCCGAATCCGGGCGCCCCATGGTCATCCATCCGCGGCCCATCAGCGTGTGTTTCTGGAAGCGGCCTTGGGGCCATCCGAAAGCCGCGTCGGGGATGGGAGCCAGCATTCCCACGGCATCGCGACCGAAGCCGCTGTGGTAGGCCGCCTGGGCGATGCGCATGACGTTTCCCGCCTGGGGGCGGCCCGTAGCCGGGCGCGCCAGCCGGTTGGCGGCGGCCACCGCGTCGCGCACGGAGGTTTCCTGGCCGGTCACGATCCGGGGCCAGGGGGGAGGTGTCCTGAGTCTGCCGCTCTTGACCCACTCCAAGCATTTCCTGTCAAACGAATACTGGTCCACCAGGCGTCCCCGTTCCACATCGGCGGCCCATGTGGAGGTCCAGCCCGCGATGGAGCTCAAGCAGGCGGTGGACCTGGCGTCCAGCCGGCAGAGCGAATCGGAGGTGGCCTTCTGGGTCTTGCGGGAAGGCGTGGAGCTGGAGGGAAAGGCGGTGCGCAGGAGCGTCAGGGTGTCGTCCATCCGGGCGTGCTGGCGCTTGAGCTGTGACAGGTTCCATTCCGCCGTCCGCTGCGCGGCCAGGCAGAGCGAGTCGCCGCCGCAGGCTTCGCGGGACTTGCGCACGGTAGCGCCGGAAGCCTGGATGCGCTCCAGGAGCTGCGAGATGTCCGCCTGGAGATCTCCCACGCGTTTTTTGGGATCGGTGGTCCAGAGCCGGTCGGCGCGCTGGGCTCCCAGCTCGCAACGCAGGGAGTCGTCCGCCGACCGGGGGGCGGAGTGGACGACGGAGGCCAGGAAATGGATCGACAAGGCCAGAGGCAGGGTTGAGCGCATCTGGCCAAGTTAGGCACACTCCGGGGAATCGCTCAAGACCTGCGGACGAAACCTCCTCCCTCGTAGATCCGCACGGGTCGACCCCGCATCAGCTGGTCGTGGCGCTCCCACAGCGATCCGCGCCGCGAAGCCTCGGCCTCGCGACCCTGGCCGGCGATCTTTTCCGCCAGTCGAGCGAAGGCCAGGGCGCGATTTTGGTGCTGGGACCTCTCTTCGCTTGCCTGGGCGCAGAGGCCGGTGTCGGGATCGGTCACGCGCACCGCCGATTCCGTCTTGTTCACGTGCTGTCCTCCCGCTCCCCCCGAGCGCATGGTCTCGATCACCCACCGTCGTTTGACGGGTTCCGTCGAGGTCGGCGGGTCGGGGAGGACCGCGACGTCCACGAACCAGTTCTTCCTGCGGTGGCCGGGGCGGTCGGAGCTCTCCGCGATCCACTGGACGGTCCCTCCGGCCTGGAGGTCGCCCAGGTCGCCTGCGTCGGTGGAAAGGAGCGCGGAACGCCAGCCTCCGCGTTCGTCGACTTCGCAGGAAAGAATCTCCACGCGGCATCGGGTGGCGGAAAGCTCCTTGGAAAGGGCCTCGGCCAGGTGGCGCACCGCGCGGGCGCATTCCACCGGGCCTCGGCCCGCGCTGATCTGGATCCACATGGTCAGGCCGCCTTGAAGTTGTAGACCGGGCGGAGGATCTCCTCCACCGTGGCGGTGGCTCCAAGGAGATCCAGGATCTCCTTGGCCGGCTTGTACGCCTGCGGGGACTCGTCCAGGGTCCGTTCGCCGACGCAGCTCGACCAGATCCCGCGCATGCTGTGTCGGAACTTGTCCAGATCGATGCTCTCCCGGGCCTTCCTGCGGCTCATCCGCCGTCCCGCCCCGTGGGGTGCCGAGACGTTCCATTCCTCGTTCCCGAGCCCCGTGGCCAGCACCACCCCGTCGCGCATGTTCAGGGGGATGGCGATCCTGGTTCCCGCCGGGGCCGCCACCGCGCCCTTGCGCAGGATGCGGCTCTCGGTGTCCATGTAGTTGTGGGACGTCTCGATGGTGGTTTGGAGCGATGCGCCCAGGTGGGCGAAGATCCTCTCCGCCATGCGGAGGCGGTTGCCGCGGGCGAAGGCCTGCGCCACCTCGAGGTCGGCCAGGTATTCGGAAAGCCGCGCGCCGTCCAGCCAGGGCGAGCCCCTCCCGTCGCGGTGGATGCGCGCGTGGGTGGTGGCGCGGGCCTGGTGGTGCTCGGCCACGGCCTTGCCGAAGGTGCGCGAGCCGCTGTGGATGCAAAGCCACAGATCGCCGGATTCGGACCTGTCCACCTCGATGAAGTGGTTGCCGCCGCCCAGCGTCCCGAAGGCGCGCAGGCAGTCGCCGGTGTCGGCGCCCACGCGGCGGCAGACCTCGGCCACCCGCGCGGACAGTTCCGGGTCCATCCCGGGATCGATCTCGGCGTGGCGGGACGTGCCCGACGGGACCTTGCGGCGGATGAAGCGGTCGAGCTTGTCGCAGTCCAGCCTCCTCCGTCCGATCTTCGCGGCCAGCACGCCGCAACCGATGTCCACTCCGATCTCGTAGGGGTTCACCCGGTCGTCGATGGTGGCGGTGAATCCAACCAGACAATTCTTGCCGGCGTGGACGTCCGGCATGATCCTGATCTTCTGGTGGAGATGGACCTCGTCGTCGCAGAGGGCCTTGATCTGGAGGAGGGCTTCCTGCTCCAGGCTTTTCGCGTACACCACGGCGGTGGCGCAGCATCCTTGGATTTCCATGGCGTGTCGTTCCTTGCGGACATCGGGGTCCGCGGAGAGATGTCTGTCAAAGCCCGTCGCGGGTTCTTCCGACGACGGAGCGGGAAGCGGATCGATCCGCTCCTCGGATGGGATTCCGGTGGCCATGTTCGGCTTTCTCGGAAAGAGGGCAACGATGGACGGATCCGGTGGAGGGCAGGCCTCGCCGGGTCGTCTAGGGATGGGAAGTCGGGATTTGGGTCGTTACTGTCGTTGCATGGGTTGTGGACCTCGCAGGTTGCAGGTCAGCGCGCTAATCTATCGCGCGGAAAACCCAAAAGCAATAGGGCGGTGCATTTTTCTTCCATCATGAATCTTCGGGACCTGGAATACTTCGTGGCGGTGGCGGAATTGGGCCACTTCGGGAAGGCGGCCGACCGCTGCTTCTGCACGCAGCCCACCCTGTCCGGGCAGCTGCGCAAGCTGGAAGACGAACTGGGCTCGCCCCTGTTCGAACGGATGCCCCAGGGAGTGCGGCTCACCGCGCTGGGATCCCAGTGCCTGGGGGTCGCCCGGGAGGCCCTCGCCGCCTCGCGGCGCATCCTGGATCTGGGGCGGGCCGCCCGCGATCCCGAGGCGGGAGACCTGCTTCTGGCGGCCATTCCCACCATCGGCCCCTACCTGTGGCCCTCGCTTCTGCACATGACCCGGGGCGCCTTCCCGCAGATGCACCTGCTGTTGCGCGAGGAGCAGACCCGGGTGCTCCTGGAATCGCTGCGCGCGGGCAAGGTGGACGCCGGGGTGCTCGCCTTGCCCCTGGAGGGCGCCAATCTGGAGATCCATCCCCTCTGGGAGGAGCCGTTCGTGCTGGCGGTGGGTGCGGAGCATCCCCTGGCCGGTCGCAACCGCGCCTCCCTGGAGGATCTGGACGGTTTGCCCATCCTGCTTCTGGAGGAGGGACACTGCCTGCGCGAGCAGGCCCTGGAAGTCTGCCGCCTGCACGGCGCCTGGGAGCGCGACGGATTCCGGGCCACCAGCCTGGAGACCCTGCGGCAACTGGTGAGATCGGGCATGGGAGCCACCCTGCTGCCCGCCTCGGCGGCGGAACCCGCGACGGATCTTGTCCTGATCCCCTTCGTGGATCCGCCCGTCCGCACGGTGGGCCTGGTCCACCGCAAGGGGCATCCGCGCTCGGGCGTGTTCCCCCGCCTGGCCGAGGCCATGCGCCACGGAAGGCCGTTCTAGGGGGCCGGTGGCTCCAGCGTGAAGCGGAAGGTGGCGCCCTGGTCGGGGATGCCTTCGCCCGCCACCGCGCCGCCGTGGCGTTCCGCGAGCTTGCGGACGGTGGCGAGCCCGATTCCCGTGCCCACGAAGCGGGGATCGGAATGCAGCCGCTGGAAGGTGCCGAAGAGCTTGCCCGCGTGGTCCATCGAGAAGCCCACGCCGTTGTCGCGCACCTGGATCCATCTGCGTCCATCGATGTCCATCGAAGAGACCTCGATGATGGATTCCGGCCGGGTGGAGGTGTACTTCCAGGCGTTGCCCAGGAGGTTTTCCAGGATGGAGCGCAGGAGCACAGGGTCGGCGTCGACCACCAATCCCGGTTCCACCCGCCCGGAAAGGGCCCTCGACGGTTCCAGGTTCCGGTATCCGTCCAGGATCTCCCGGGCGATCAGGCTCGCGTCCACCGAAGCCTTCCTGAGGGGTAGCCGACTGGATCGCGACAGTTCCAGAAGGTCGTCGATGAGTCTGGCCATCCGGGTGGTGGCCGCTCGGATCCGGTCCAGGTAGCCTTTCGTATCCGGAGCCAGCACATCTCCGGCCTCCTCCAGGAGGGCCTTGCTGAATCCATCGATGGCCCGCAAAGGGGCGCGCAGGTCGTGGGAGACCGTGTACGAGAACGAATCCAGCTCCTCCAGCGCGTCCTGGAGTTCGCGCGTGCGGCCCTCCACGCGGCGCTCCAACGAATCGTTGAGGTCCAGGATCCGCTGTTCGGCGAGCTTTTCCGGCGTGCGATCCATTCCCGTGCACACGAGCAGCTTGACGGATCCGTCCTCCTCCAGGATCGGGCTGTTCGCCCAGGCGATCCAGTGCAGGACGCCTTGACGGTCCAGCCAGCCGTCCTCGAACCGAAGAGAAGGTTTCTGGATGTGGATCAATGGAAAGAAACCCGCTACCTCCTCCTTGCGGCCCGGAGGGAGGAACACCTCGAAGAATTTCTTGCCGATCACCTCCGATTCCTTCCACCCCAGCAGTTCCTCGGCGGTGTGGTTGAATCGCTGGATGACCCCGACATGGTCGAACACCACGATCAATCCCCCGGTGGTGTCGATGAGCTGCTGGTTGAATTCGGCGAGGTTCCGGATCGTCTTCTCCGCTTCCTTCCGGTCGGTGACGTCGCGGGACGAGACCAGGATCTCCGTCGCCTCTCCGGTTTGGGGATTGCGTACGACCTTGCCGATCGATTCCAGCCAGACGATGCGGCCCGAGTCCATCTGATGGCGGTAGACGACCTTCTGGGGGCCCGTCCCATGCACCACCGCTTCCAGCGCCGCGGCCAGAGCGGGAAAATCGTCGGGGTGGATCTTGGCCAGCGCCGAGGTTCCCACGATCGCTTGCGGGTCCACCCCCAGGATGGATTTCAGCGAGGGCGAAGCCCACAGGTATTCGCCGGTGGTGGTGAGCCGCAGGACGATGTCGATGGAATTCTCCGCCAGGAAGCGGAAATGTTCCTCGCTGCGCTGCAAGGCGGATTCCTGGTGCTTGCGCTCGGTGATCTCGGTGACGATCACGGCGAACTGGCCGGGCGTGGGCCGATAGGCCCAGGTCTCGTACCACCGGTTGAACATGGCCACGTGGTTCTCGAACCGCAACGGCTCTCCGGTGGCCACCACCTTGCCGAACATGTCCACCCACGCATCCTCCAGACCGGGCAGCACCTCCAGGACCCGCCGTCCCACGATGTCCCGGGCCTTCAAGCCGGTGACCTTCTCGTAGGCTGGATTCACCTCCAGGAACCGGTAGTCGACCATCCTTCCGGTTTCGTCGAGGATGGCCTCGTGCAGGGCGAAGCCCGTGGTGAGGTTGTCGAACAGTTGCCGGTAGCGCTCCTGGGCGAGCTTGCGCTCGGTGATGTCCACGTGCATCCCGATCATCCGGGAAGGAGAACCGTCGGGCAGGAGTTCGATCACCTTGCCCCGGGCGAGGACCCATTTCCACGATCCGTCCTTGTGGCGCATCCGGAATTCCAGACGGTAGGGGTGCGCGTCTGGATTGGCCAGGTGCTCTTTCAGCGACTCCAGGGTAGAATCCAGGTCGTCGGGATGCAGCCGTTCCCGCCAATTCAGGTAGTTGGCGGAGAATTCTCCTGCTTCGTATCCCAGCATGGTGTAGAACTGTGCGCTGAAAAAGCAGTTCCCCGACGGGATGTGCCACTCGAAGACGCCGTCGGAAGTGATTTCCAGGATCTGCTGGAAACGGTTCTCCAGAGGGTGGAGTCCGGAGTCTTCGTTGGAGGGAGCCATGGCCGGAAGGAATCCTACCACATTCATGTCGCGGGCAGCGTCGGGAAACAAGAAGACCCCTCGGGAATTTCCCGAGGGGTCTTGCCAGTAGCGGTACTCGGATTTGAACCAAGGACGCAGGGATTATGATTCCCTCGCTCTAACCAACTGAGCTATACCGCCAGAACCGGGGATGCAATTTAGACACGACCAGGCAATCTGTCCATCCCCCATGTGGCGAGGGTCCGCCCCGAGCGCGAAGGAGCTACCTTTCCCCCCATTGTCGATGAGCACCGCGTGCGAGAAAACCATGTTGTCCAAGGAGCGGACTTGAAGGTCCTGGTCGTCAACGACGACGGTCCCGAGAGCTTCGCGCTCGCACCATTGGTGGAGGCCCTGCGCGGTCGCCACGATGTCTTCGTGTCGGTCCCTTCCCAGCAGCGGTCCGGTACCGGGCACGGGTTTTCGTTCCTGGCACCGTTGGAGGTCCGCCGCGCCACCATCGCGGGCGCTCCCGGGGTGCTGGTGACGGGTTTGCCCGCCGACGCCGTGAAGTTCGCCATCTGTGGCGGGGCTCCCTGGAAGCCGGACGTGGTTCTGGCCGGCATCAACCCCGGCGAGAACGCGGGGGTGTGCGCTCCCTATTCGGGGACGGTGGCCTGCGCCCGCGAGGCGGCGATGTTCGGGATCCCCGCGCTGGCGCTTTCTTCCATGGGCATGGACAAGGCTCACTACCGGGCGATCGCCGACTGGGCCGCCCGCCTTCTGGAATCGGGACTGCCGCCCCATCGTCGGGGGGTGTTCTGGAGCGTGAACTTCCCGCTGGCCCGGCCCACGGACTGGGGCGAAGTCAAGGTCTGCCATGGGTCCACCTCCATGTTCCGCGACGTCTACCGTCCGGCGGGGCCGAACCTCTGGCAGCTGGAGGGCACAAAGGATCCGCAGGCGATCGAGCCCGGCTCCGACGACGACTGGCTGTCCAAGGGACATCCGACCATGGTGGCGCACCGCGCCGATCCCACCGACCATGAATACCTCCAGGGCCTGGATTGGATCCCGCCCCGGAGCATCCGCACGGGAGAGACATGAACGACGAGACCACACCGGAAACCGCAGGATCCGAAGCCGTCAACCCCGAGGTGGGCGTCGTGGGACGGGTGCTGCCTGTCGCGATCGATCGCGAACTGTCCACCAGCTACCTGCGCTATTCCATGAGCGTGATCGTCTCGCGCGCGCTTCCGGACGTGCGCGACGGTCTGAAGCCCGTGCATCGCCGCGTGCTGTTCGCCATGGACGAGCTCTCGCTCAACCACGACAAGCCCTACAAGAAGTCCGCCCGCATCGTGGGCGACGTGATCGGCAAGTACCACCCCCACGGCGACGTGGCGGTGTACGATTCCCTGGTCCGCATGGCCCAGGATTTCTCCCTGCGCTACATGCTGGTGATGGGCCAGGGCAACTTCGGTTCGGTGGACGGCGACTCCCCTGCGGCCATGCGCTACACGGAAGCGCGCATGCGCCGCGCCGCGGAGCTGATGCTCCAGGATCTGGATCGCGACACGGTCGACTTCGTCAACAACTACGACGAATCCCTCAAGGAGCCCTCGGTCCTTCCCTCGGCCATTCCCAACTTGCTGGTGAACGGCACCACGGGCATCGCGGTGGGCATGGCCACCAACATGCCACCCCACAACCTCCGCGAGATCGTTTCGGCCTGCAAGGCCGTGCTGGACGATCCCGACATCCCCGTGGAAGGCCTCCTGCAGTACGTGAAGGGGCCGGATTTCCCCACCGGGGGCATCATCTACGGCCGCAACGGGGCGCGCGACGCCATGCTCACCGGACGCGGACGCGTGGTGGTGCGGGCCAAGCACCACTTCGAGGAGATCGGCAACCGCCAGGCGATCGTCTTCACCGAGATCCCCTACATGGTCAACAAGGCCAAGCTCCTGGAAAAGATCGCGGAGATGGTGCGCGACAAGTCCATCGAGGGCATTTCCGACCTGCGCGACGAATCCGACCGCGACGGCATGCGGATCGTGGTGGAGTGCCGCCGTGACGCCCATCCCGACATCCTCCTGAACCACCTGTTCAAGAAGACCCAGCTCCAGGATCCGTTCCATGTGATCAACCTGGCCCTGGTGGAAGGCCAACCCAAGGTCCTGAATCTCAAGCAGCTCATCTTCCACTACCTGGAGCACCGCCTGGAAGTGGTCCGTCGCCGGGCCGAGTTCGACCTCAGGAAGGCCCGCGAACGCGCACACATCCTGGAAGGCTACCTCAAGGCCCTGGACCACCTGGACGAGGTGATCCGCCTCATCCGCAATTCCGCGACCACCGACGACGCCCGCAACGGCCTGATGGAGACCTTCGGCTTCACCGAGATCCAGGCCCAGGCCATCCTGGAACTGCAGCTGCGCCGCCTCACCGGCCTGGAACGCGACAAGATCCAGAACGAATACGCGGAGTTGCAGGCTCGGATCAAGTACCTGGAAGAAGTGCTCGCTTCCCGCAAGTTGCGCGAAACCATCGTGTCCGACGAGCTGACCAAGGTCGTGGAGGAGATCGGCGACGACCGGCGCACCGAGATCGTGGACGCTTCCGACGAAGTGAGCATGGAAGACCTCGTGGCCGACGAGCCCATGGTGGTCACCGTGACCCACGGCGGCTACGTGAAGCGCCAGCCGCTCACCGAATACCGCGCCCAGGGGCGTGGTGGCAAGGGCGTCACGGGCGCCGGCCTCAAGGGCGAAGACATCGTCGACCAGATCTTCGTGGCCACCGCCCACGCGCATCTTCTGTTCTTCACGTCGCTGGGGCGCGCCCACAGCGTGCGGGTGTGGGATCTGCCGGAACTCGGCCGCACTTCGCAGGGCACCCACATCGCCAACCTCCTGGAGCTGCGCAAGGAACTGGGCGAAAAGGTCCGCTCGGTGGTGCCGGTGCGCGGGTTCGGCGGCGAGGGACGCATCGTCTACGCCACCCGGATGGGGACCATCAACCGCATGCGGCTTTCGGCATTCAAGAACATGCGCAAGGACGGCCTCATCGGCATCGAGCTGGACGAAGGCGACGAGCTGGTGTCCACCCTGTTCATCGAGGGCGAACCCGATCTGGTCGTGGCCACCCGCGAGGGGCAGGCCATCCGGTTCCCGCTTTCGGCCTTCCGCGACCTGGGACGTGGAACCCGCGGCGTGCGCGGCATCAGCCTGGAATCCACGGATTCCGTGATCGGCCTGGTGAAGGTGGAAGACGGCGCCCAGCTTCTGACCATCACGGAGAAGGGCTACGGCAAGCGCACGGAGCCCTCCGAATACCGCGTGACAAACCGTGGCGGAAAGGGCATCATCAACCTGCGGGTCACCGAGAAGAACGGGCCCGCCGTCTGTCTTCTCTCCGTCCGCAAGGGCGAGGAGATCATGGCCATCACGAAGGGTGGAATGGTGATCCGCACGGGAATCGACGACATCCGGGAAACCGGCCGGGACTCCCAGGGGGTCATCGTGATCCGCCTGGACGAGGGCGACCTGGTCCAGGACGTCGCGCACGTGGTGGGCGAGAAGGAAGACGAGATCCTGCCGGAAGCCGCCGGACTCTCCACCGTCGATGTCTCCGACGAATCCACACTTGGTTCCACGTCGGACGATTCGGATCCGGCGGGAGGTGAGGAGCAGGAGTGATCGGCGGTCCCAAGCGAGCCTTCCTGGTGGTCTGCACCGACGAACGCAAGCCCTTGTTCGAGGAGGCCTTGCGGGAGTTCGAGTTCCGCCAGGTGACTTCGGTGATGGGGGCCGTGCGCGATTGCGTCTCCCATCCCGCCATGGCCGTGCTCCTGGATCTGGCCTCGACGCTCCACGCGGGCGTCGCCGAAACCGCTCCCCTCTACGATCTGGGAATCGACCTTCCCATCCTGCGCTGCACGGGCTCCCAGGTGGATGCCTTGGTGGCCATGTGCCAAGCGCCCTTCAAGCGCATGCCTCTGGGGGATGCCCTCGGCGAGATCGCATCCGGCGATCCCAGCTGGCGCAATCCCGCCAGTCCGCGCCGCTTCGTGCGGGTGCGGCGCAACATCCGGGTGCAGTACCGCAGATCCGGAACCGTGGAGTGGCTGCGCGCCAACGCCCAGAGCATCAGCATCTCCGGTTTGTTCCTCCTGACCCTGGACCCCCCGCCGATAGGGACGGATATCGACATCCGCATCCTGGACGCGGGGGATCACATGGAGCTGAGCGGCTCGGTGGTCTGGGTGCACCATTGGGAGGATGGCAGCCATCTTCCCGGTTGCGGCGTGAATTTCGCGATAGATCTTGTTCCTCCACACATGGGGGAATTGCTGGCCGACTGGTACTTCCAAAAAAATGGATGAGCCCCGCCATCCTCCGGTCGGACGCCCTTCCCCGTTCGGGAATGCATCTTCTGAGGCAACGTGATCACTGAATTGTTCGTCATCGGCACCATCCTCTTCGTGCTCATCCTCCTCAACGCCATGTTCGCGGCCACAGAAATGGCCTTGGCCACGGCACGTCGTTCCCGGCTCCAGAACAAGGTGGACGAGGGACATCGGGGAGCGCTCCTTGCCCTGAAGCTCCAGGAGGATCCCAACCGTTTCCTGTCCACCGTCCAGGTGGGTATCACGCTGGTGGGGACCCTCGCCGCGGTCATCACCGGCGATCGCCTGGAGGAGCCGCTCCTGGGCCTCTACGAGCCGTGGTTGGGCGAGTGGGCGCGCTGGGGCGTGATGGCCACGGTGGTGGCGGGCGTGTCCTTCCTGCAGCTGGTGCTGGGCGAACTGGTCCCCAAACGCGTGGGCATCCAGTATGCCGAGGTCCTGGCCGCCGCCCTGGGTAGGCCCATGATGTTCCTGTCCATGCTGGCCCGACCGCTGGTGTCCGTGCTTTCCGGATGCACCAACGCCATCCTGTGGATGCTGCGCCTGAACAAGGCGCCCGAGGAGACCGTCACGCAGGAGGACATCCGCCACATGGTGCGCGAAAGCGCCGAGCACGGCGAAATCCAGGAGCAGGAGGAAGACCTGATCCATTCGGTGTTCGACATGGGCGAAAAGCTGGTACGCCAGCTGCGCACGCCGCGCACCACCGTGGTGGGCGTGGACCTGGACCAGGATCTGGACGAGCAGCTCCCGGCCCTGATGGAGTCGGGATATTCGCGATTTCCCGCCTACCGCGGGAACCTGGACCACATCGAAGGCGTGGTGATCGCCAAGGACATCTTCCGCGCGTGCCTGGCCTCCGAAACTCGTCCCAGCCTGGACGGACTGGTCCGCGAACTCCTCCTGGTCCCCGAAAACACGCGTGCCATGGCGTTGCTGCAGCTGATGAAGAAGAAGCACCAGCACCTGGCGGTGGTGGTGAACGAGCACGGGATCTTCGAGGGCGTGGTCACGCTGGAAGATCTGGTGGAAGAGATCGTGGGCGACATCCAGGACGAGACCGACGAGGACACCGATCCCGACATCGTGGCCACCGGCGGCGGTCGCTGGCTGGTGAGCGGCACGACCCCGGTGGAGAAGCTCAAGGAGGCACTGGATGTCTCGTCGCTTCCCCAGGAGGACGAGGGCCACTACGACACCGTCGCGGGTCTGGTGCTGGCGCTGATGGGGCGGATTCCGTCCACCGGCGAGGAGACGAGCGCCGCCGGTTGGAACTACCGCGTGGTGGACATGGACGGTCTGCGCATCGACAAGGTGGAGGTCCAGAAGCTGGACCGCGACTCGGCGTCGGACGCGAAGGGGTAGTCTGGACTCAGTGGCCTGAGGCCGTATCTTCCGCGAGGGTGTCCCGAGGCACCAGGAAATGTCGCTTGAAGCGGAGTTCCTCGATGCGAGCCACTCCTGGCTTGGTCCGCACCAAATCGTGGATCTCGGCAACCGTCCAGGCCTTCGCTGCGACCATCACGTGGGGCTCGTAAGGTTCGAAGTACTCGATGCTGGTGATCGCCGAGTCGGCATTCCGATCGCTCAAGTCCTGCGCGGATCGGGCCGTGACCTCGCTGGAATGGATCGAGGCCTCCCAGGTCACGTCCTTCCCGATCGTCATCGTTGCATTCGCGGGAGTGATCACCGCGATGCCGAATCGGCCGGAAATGCGACGTATTTTATCCATCACCTCGGGAGCGGGAGATCGCAAATCACTTAGTCTCGAGCCCGACTTGACTCCTCGATGGCTCCGTTCCACGATCCTCACGACAAGACCGGGCACGAACGCCAGGGAATCGATTTGCAAGCCGAACGGAACGATGGATTCAGAGCGGATGGATTCCGCGAACGCTTTCCTGCTCGTCGCAGGCTCGAGGAAGATCTTGTAAAGCCGGTACGGAGAAGATGAGTCCGGAAAGTAGGGGGAGATCGCTTCGAGCATGGCGGGCGCTTCGCATTTCACGTTGATCCATTCCGTGTGGACGATGGAGTCCTTTCGGAGGAAATCGAAGCGCCAATGGAAGCCGCACAGGTAATTCAAACTCACGGTTCGCGAAATGTCCTTGCAGAGGGTGCGAAGCTGGTCGGCACCCTGGACGACCCTCGCGGTATTCGTGCCGGTGGGGTACAGCACGTTCGCGTCCCTCACCACCAGGGCATGGGCGCTCTCGCAGGCCTTTCGTCGTTCTTCGGCTTGGCTCCAGCCGGCGCAGCCTTGAAGGAGCGGAAGCAGGACTGCAGCCAAGCGCAGGCTTGGCGAACCGCGCAGGATCGATCGAGGACGTCCAGGCAAGGATCGGGAAGGCGAAGGAAGAAGCTGGAGTCGATCTTGGGTCATTCGATCAATCCGTGAAGGTTGGGTGTTGCGCAGGCTCGGCGAGAGAACCTAGATTCCTTACCATAAGAATTGAAGTAAGGAGCATCATGATCGCGACATTGACATCCAAAGGCCAGATCACGCTTCCGGTCGGGCTCCGGCGCAAGATGGGACTCAAGGCGGGCGACAAGCTGGATTTCACGCTCACGGAGCGAGGGCAGGTCGCCATCGAAGTGGTCAAATCCGGGCTCGAAGGTCTGGCAGGCATCGCCAAACCGAAGGATGGGCGGCGCAGGAGCCTGGCGGAGATGGAGGACGCGATCGCGAAGGGGCGCTCCCGTTGATCGGAATCGATACCAATGTTCTCGTGCGGTTTCTCGCACAGGACGATCCCATGCAATCGAAGCTCGCCACACGACTTCTCAAAGAGGCGGAAGGGAGGAGTCTGCGTGTTCGGGTGAACCTTGCGGTCCTGGTGGAAACCTGTTGGGTCCTGAAGTCGGCCTATGATCATCCAAACGACACGATCCTCCAGATCGTCGAACGCATCTTGGATACCAAGCCATTCCAAGTGGAATCCGAAATCCAGGTTCGGGAAGCGTTGGAGCTTGCTCGGCAGCACCAGCATGAACTTCCGGACGCGTTGATCGCACGGATCAATCGATCTTGCACGACAACTTGGACATTCGACAAGAAGGCTTCGAAGCTCAGTGGGTTTTCATTGCTGACTTGATCGGACTCAGATGTGGAAGCGGTACGAGACGCCCAGCTGCACCTGGTGGAGCTTGATGTTCTCGGGGCCATTGTTGGCGCCGTCCAAGGATGTGCCGTCGTAGTAGGGTAGGATCCCGTTGATGGCGAACTTGCCTTGGAAGGTGGCTTGGAGGTCGTCGCGGAACTGGTAGCTCAGGCCGGCCACCAGGTTGTTGGTGGAAATCACGGGGAATTCGTTCTTCTCGTCGTAGTCGGTGATGATCCCGGGTGCCCAGACCACATCGAAGCTTTGGGATTTTCCGGGTGAAGAGACGTCGATGGAGCCTCCCACGGGAATGTCCAGTTCGTAGCCCAGCTTGGCGGAAAGACCGTCTGCAACCAGGTAGCCCGCGCAGGCTTGGAAACCCACCGTGAGCAGGGAAGCGTCGAGAGCGTTGGTGCCGCCGGCAACCTTGTGCTCCACCGAGAACATCTCCCAGCTGGCCAGGAGGCTCGCGTCCACCGCCCAGTCGTCGCGCACGGGGATCCAGAGGTTGGGCCCCAAGGTG
>DAOPYN010000010.1:0-90237 GCA_035352895.1 Fibrobacteria bacterium
CGCGGCAAGAGCGTAAGAGTAAGACTCTTCGCCTGATATTGGTTTCCAGGTTTTTAAGAGGCCACCTGGACCCTCTGCATGCCAACAAGACCGTTCCAACCCTGTCGAAACCTGATCGCCCCCCATTCGATGGACACGCCACCGAGACCCTAAGGTACGTTCCCCCCTTCCCAATCGCAAGCACCAAATCCCCCCGTGGCTGCACTAGGTTTTCCGTCCATGGAGAAACGCCCATGAGTTCCGGCCCCCTGACCTCCTCCGCCGCCTCCCAATTCGTGGAAAGCTGGGGATCGCTGGGCGTGCTTTGGGGCCTCAATCGCTCCATGGCCCGCATCCACGCCCTGTTTCTGGTGACGGACGAGCCCATCGAGCTAGACCAGGTGGCCCGCATCCTGAACATCAGTCGCGGGAACGCCAGCATGTGCCTGAAGGAGCTGCGCAACTGGGGGGTGATCCAGCGGGTGCACAAGACCGGGGATCGCCAGGACTACTACGTGGCCGAACCCGACGTCTGGACCACGTTCTACCGGATCGCCGTGGAGCGCAAGAAGCGCGAGTTCGACCCCGCATTGCACAATCTGCGGCACCTGCTGTCGGAGGGGGACTTCAGCGATTCCCCCAAGACCCAACAGCGCCTGGAAGACATGGAAGAGTTGTTTTCCACCGCCAACACCATCCTCGCATCCCTCCTGGCCAACGAAGCCGCCGGGCGCAAGGCGTTGGGACTTCTGAAGCGGATCCTCCCGAAATCCTGACTTTTTTCGCGGGACCTGTTGCTTTTCGCGTTCAAATGTTTCAGTTTATACTGAACGATCAGTTCGTTTAGGAGGTTCAAGCCATGCGAAATCAACCACCAACCAAAAGACACCGCCAAGCCGCTTGGATCCTGTTGTGGGTTGGGATCCTGTACATCCCGCTCCTGGCAGGCCACTTCGCCTTCCCGTGGCTGTTCGACTGGCAAGACCAGATGCCCCTGTTGTCGCGGGAGAACTCGGGGTTGCTGTGGTGCTTCCATGTGTGCGGGCTCTTTTGGCTGACCAGCATGGGCGTCGCCACCTTCGCGGAAGGAATCCACCGTCTGCGCCAAGGCACCGGCCTGATCGGACGCGGCCTCTGGTTATGGATGGCAGGCTTCTACTTGTTTCGGCTGGTGGTGGAAATTCCTTGCTTCGCTTGGGGCTGGGATACCATCCCCTTGTTCGTCCTCTTGACCGGACTGACCGCCGCATACCTCGCGGCATGGCGATTCCTCGGCCCCGCCACCACCACAAGCGCGTTGATGGGCCGCACCGACGCCATCGCCGCCTTGCTGCATTGACCCCCATCGATCCCCTTCGACACCGGGACCAAAACCCATGAAACGATTCCTCACCACCGACCGCGTGGGCAACATCCTACTGGCCAAAGGCATCCTGACCTTGCTGTTGGGGATCCTCCATGTGATCGGGGCCTTCACCTTCGAGGCGGCGAGCATCGCCGGAGCTGGCACCGCCACACTGCGTCGGGACTACCTGATCTGGTTCGGCGGCGTCGGCTTCTTCATCCTCTTTCTGGGAGTGCTGGATCTTCTGTGCCATCGTCCGCTCAGATCGGGAAACCCGCTGGCCCGGAGGATCGCCTCGCTCGACGCCGCCGCCACCGCTCTGATCGGATCCGCCGGGATCCATCTGTTTGGCACCTTTCCGCCGTTTCCCGTGATCGTCGCGGCATTGGGCTGGATCCCCCTGGCCTTCCTGCGAATCCACGGTGGAATCCCGGAAACCACCCGTCCCACCTGAGCCCACCTTTTCCCGCCGAGGACACCATGAACCGCTTCTTCAAGGCCACCTGCTGGGCCACGTCGCTTCTGTTCGCCTACCTCTTCGTCCAGGTGCTGTTCCTCCCCGACCCCTTCGTCCAGGGCTTCGGACTGGAGCCATCGAACGCCACCCGCATCCTCGCGCGCAGGGCCTCCATGTTCATGCTGGGGATCTCCGTCGCCTGCCTGGCCATGCGATCGCTCCAGGACGCCCCCTGGCGCGGCCGCTTCTGCCTGGCCATGGGCATCACGCTTCTGGGGTTGGCGGGGACGAGCAGCTTCGAGCTGGCCCGCGGCACGGTGGATTCCTCGGTGTTCTTCGCCGCGACGGTGGAAACGATCCTGGGGCTCGCGTTCGCCTCCACCTGGATCCACGACCAGTTCGTCCATCCCGCCACGCCGCACCGAGGGGAGATCTAGGTTTCGCGGAATGGACCATCTGCGACTGGGGCTGGTGCAATACTCCCCCGACTGGTGCGACCGGCAGGCGAGCCGCGCGAAGATCGATGCCCTGTTGGGCGAACGCCCCGAAGTGGATCTCCTGGTGTTCCCGGAGATGACCTTGACAGGATTTGCCATGGACCCCGGGGCTACCACGCTTGGCGAGGAAGACCACGCCTTCTTCCGGGACCTGGCGATCCGCCACCGTTGCGCAGTGGTGTACTGCGGCGTGGTGGACGGGTTCAACCGCGCCACCCTGCTGGGACGAGACGGCGCGGCGCTGGGCACCTACGACAAGCGCCACCTGTTTTCGCTGGGCCACGAAGCCGAACATTTCGCGGCGGGCGATCGCTGTCCCACCTGGAACTTCGAGACCTGGCGCATCCGGCCTGCCATCTGCTACGACCTGCGCTTTCCCTACCATTTCTGGCACGGAGCCGAAGAGGTGGATCTGGTCGTGGTGTGCGCCTGCTGGCCAGGTTCGCGCGAGGCCCATTGGCGATCGCTTCTGCTCGCGCGCGCCATCGAAAACCAGGTCTGGGTCGCGGGGGTGAACCGTGTGGGAGAAGAACCGACGTTGAAGTACAACGGAGCTTCCATGGTGCTGGAGCCATCCGGCAAGTGCGTACTGGACGCATTGGACACTCCGGGGCTTCGGGTCGTCGCCATTTCCCACGAGGCCAACCGCCTGGTCCGCCACCGATTCCCGTTTCTGCAGGATCGGCGGGAGGCCTGAACCGCATTTTCCGGTCCGCATGGAGGCCGATCGCAGGGGAAGAACCATCGTTTTTCCACGAAATGGATCCTTTCGAGGGCCTTTCCCTCTTCCCAACTTGCGAAATAAATGGCATCTTTCCGCCTCTGAACCCATTTCCAGGAGTTTTTCCATGACCGGCGTCATTGTCCGTGCCAACGAATCGTTCGAAAAGGCCCTCCGCCGCTTCACCAAGACCTGCGAGAAGACCGGCATCATCTCCGATGTCAAGAAGGGCCAGTACTACGAGAAGCCCTGCGAAAGCCGCAAGCGCCGCGAGAATGCCGCCCGCCGCAAGGCCGTGAAGGAAAATTCCGCGCGCAACCGGGGCTATTGAGATGTCCGTCTTCCTGAAACTCCAGGAGGACGTGAAGGAAGCCATGAAGGCACGCGACCAGGAAAAGCTCCTGGCCTTGCGGACCCTGACTTCCGACATCAAGAAGATCGCCATCGATGCGGGTCGACGCGATCCCACCGACGAGGATTGCATCGCCGCCGTGACCAAGGCGATCAAGCAGCGCGAAGACGCGGCATCGCAGATGGATGCGGGCGGTCGGCCGGAACTTGCCGAACGCGAACGGGCCCAGGCGGATCTCTTCCGCAACTACCAGCCCGCGCAGCTTTCTCCGGACGAACTCGAAGTCTTGGTACGCGAAGCCATCGCCACTGTGGGAGCCACCTCCCGCAAGGAAATGGGCAAGGTGATGGGTGTCGTCTCCCCCAAGACCAAGGGGCGCGCCGACGGCAAGTCCGTCCAGGCCCTGGTCCAGGCCTTGCTTCCCGCCTGAGCGGGGCTGGCCCGGATCAGATCTCCAGGATCACCAACGGCTTCTCCCCCAGGGGAGGAGCCTCGTTGTACAGTACCATGGCGATTTCGCAACGCTTGCCGCGTTCGATGGAAATCGACAGGCGATCAGAGAAGGTGCGGGAGATGAAGAATCCCCGCCCGTGGTTGTCGAAGATGCCCAACGGCAGACCGTTCTGGTCCTGGCTCATCTGCCGGTGCAGCCAATGGAGCACGGTCTTGCGCTCCAATCGCCCTCCATGGTCCAGGATGGTGATCACCTTGCGGTCGTCGCCTTCGGCGAGCTCGATCTCCACGGCAAGTTCGTCGGGGATCTGGAAGTCGTGGCACCAGGTCTCCTTCTGGTCGCCAGGAAGGTTCATCGCGCCGTAGTAGACCGCGTTGGTGACCATCTCGTTGAGGACCGTGAGCAGGTGGTGGCGACGTCGATGGGAGGCGACCTCGCTGAGGGCCTCGCAGGCTTCCACCATCTCGCGGTGGTTGCGGACCAGGATCTTGGAACGGTTGCGGATCTCGTGCAGATGGCGTTCGATGCCGAAAATCCGCCGGGTCAAGAGGGAATCCACCGTCGAGACGAGCTCGTCCACCGGAAAGGGAACCGATTTGGTGAGCACGCAGGACAGATTGTTTCCCATCAACAGATCGATGTATTCGTCCAGCGTATGGGCGGTCAACAACACCCGATGGGTGGAAGGACAGACCGTTTCCAGCTTCTTGAGGAGCTCGATCCCGGAGAGCCGGGGCATCGAGATGTCCGACAGGACAAGGTCGAAATGGCTTGTCGTGGCCTTCTCCAGGGCATCCAGACCGTCGACGGCTTCGTGCACCTCATGGCCGAAGGAGGCCAGAAGGTCGCGAAGCATCCAACGGATCGCCGTTTCGTCGTCCACCACCAGAATGCGCGACATGTCTAAATGCTATCCCCGCTCCCCCATTCTTGGCCACAAGGTTTTCACTTAAGGAAAAACGTCGTATGCCAGCAAAGTCCACCTGCGTTCAGCGCGTGCACCAGTTCCCAAATCGACTTGCGAGTCAACGCGGAAATCTGGTAACATGAGGACCGTGACGGAATCCAAGACGAGGACAGAGTTTCCCGTGCCCGAGGGAGACGCCGGCCAACGGCTCGACCGTTACCTCCGTCGTTTGCTTCCGGAAGTCCCACTTTCCCGGATCTTCAGCCTCCTGCGCAAGGGCGACGTGCGGGTGGACGGCAAGCGGGCCAAGCAGGAGATGCGGCTGGAAGGCGGAATGCGGATCACCATCAACGTACCGCCCGACGAACTCCGGAAGGCCCCCGAATCCGCAGGCGGACAGGGGAGCCTCCGTACCCGGGTGGGCATCCTCTTCGAGGACGAGGACATCCTGGTGATCGACAAGCCCGCGGGCATGGCGGTCCATCCCGGAACCGGAACGCCCCCGGGAACCACCCTGATCGAGCGGGTCCAACAGGATCTGGGGGTGTCGCCCAGCGTGTTCCAACCGGCCTTGGCCCACCGACTGGACCGTGGAACCTCGGGAGTGGTGGTGATCGCCAAGACCCGCAAGTTGCTGCTGGATGTCCAGCAGCAGATCCAATCCAAGCAAGCCTCCAAGGAATACCTCGCCCTGGTGGAGGGGGTCCCCGACCGCCCCAAGGGAGTCGTCACGGAACGTCTCCAGCGCATCGACTCCCGCGACCGCGGCGCCAAGTCGGTGGTGGCGCACGACGGCGAAGGCGTGGAAGCGGAAACGCGCTGGAAGATCCGCAAGCGGTTTCCCGGATACGCCCTCCTGGAAGTCCGGATCCTGTCCGGCAGGCTCCACCAGATCCGTGCACACATGGCCTCCATCGGCCACCCGATCGTCGGCGACGACCGCTACGGCCAGGCGCGGATCCAGGGGCTCAAGCGGCCTTTCCTCCACGCGTCGCGGCTGGGCCTCCGGCTTTGGGGACGCGAGGTGTGGTTCGACGCCCCTCTTCCGGCCGACCTCGAGGCGGTCCTCGCTAAGATCGGACCGACATGACGGACTTCGGAGGACAGGAAAGCCGCCCCAGGCCGGCGGCGAACCGGCTCCTGGAGCTGGCCGCGGGCCAGCGGCTGGGACGCTACGAGATCCTCGGGGAGATCGGCGCCGGAGGCATGGCCACCGTCTACAAGGCCAAGGACGTGGAGCTGCAGCGCGTGGTGGCGCTGAAGGTGCTTCCCGGGACGCTCACCCGCGACGAGAAGTTCGTCACCCGGTTCCTCCACGAGGCGCGCACGGTGGCTCGCCTCCAGCATCCGAGCATCGTGCAGGTCCACGACATCGGGCAGGACCGGGGCGCCTGGTACATCTCCATGGAGATGATCGAAGGACGGAACCTGTCCGAGTACCAGCGGGAGGAGACCCCCGCCCTGGAGCAATCCGTGCGGATCGCCGCCGAGATCGCGGAGGCCATCGCCTACACCCACGAGCACGGGGTGATGCACCGCGACCTGAAGCCGTCCAACGTGCTGATGCGCAACGACCTCCCCGTGGTCATCGATTTCGGGCTGGCCAAGGACCTCTCCATGTCCGGCGGCGCCTCGCTCACCAGCGAAGGCGAGATGATCGGCTCCCCCGCCTACATGAGTCCTGAACAGGCCCGTGGCGGACAGATCGACCGCAGCACCGACATCTGCTCCCTGGGAATCCTGCTCTACGAGCTCATCTCGTTCAAGAACCCCTACCTGGATCCACGTTCGTTCCACCAGACGGTGGTCAACGTGATCGGGGCGGATCCCGTCCCGCTGCGCCAATTGTGCCCGTGGGTGGACCAGGATCTGGCCGCGGTGGTGCACAAGGCCATGGCCCGCGAGCGCACCGAGCGGTACGCCACCATCGGTCTGTTCGCGGCCGATCTGCGTTCGTGGCTGGCCGGTCGCCCCGTCTCGGTGAGGCGCCCCACCATGGGGCGCAGATTCCGTCATTGGACCAAGGACCACGCCCGCGCGCTGTGGACCGGCGCGGCCGTCCTCGCCCTGATCGCGGGAGTCTCCGTGTGGTGGGGAGTCCAGGACAGCCTGTCCAAGCCATCCTGGACCATCTCCATCGAGGAATCCTTCGACTCCCCGACTCCCAACCTGGAATTCCGCTCCTTCCAGCTCAACGATCCCAGCGACACGGCGGGCCCCCCTTCCAAGGATTGGATGGTCGACGAAGGCCGCCTGATCTGCCGGACCTCCGGCTACTCCATGACCCGTTCCACCCAGGAATTCCCGGGGGACGTGCGGGTGGAGTTCGATGTCACCGGGCTGGCGGGCACCAACCACGACTTCAACGCCTTCCTCTGCGGCGAATCCCCGCAGGAAGGAGCCCGGTTCGTCCTCGGCCGCAGCGGCACCAACCAAGCCGGCATCGAAGCCGGCTCCGAGATCCGTTGGCTGCCAGGCCTGGTGTACCTCCGCCCCGACAAGACCTACCGGGTCGCCATCGAACGCGATCGGGAGATCCTGCGCCTGGAGCTCGACGGCAAGCTGGTGGAAGAACGCCCGCTGGTCCAGCCCCTGCTCCCCAAGGGCGGTTGCCATCTGGGCTTCTCCACCTGGAACGGCCATTTCTTCATCGACAACATCCGCGTGCGGCGCCGTGCGGTCCCCTTGCGTCCCGAACCCACGGTGGTGGCCGACGCGTTCTTGGACATCGGGGAGCTGGACCGCGCGATGGACGCCTACCGTTTGGTGGCCCAGGCCTATCCCGCCCACCCTTCCGCGCAGGAGGCGCGCCTGAAGCTGGGCACCGTGCTCCTGGCGCGAAAGCAGCTGGCCCAGGCCAAGGACCTCTTCGAGGAGGTCGCCAACAAACCCGCCAACCGGGATCTCAGGGCCCGGGCGCTGTTGTTGCGCAGCCATGCCGAGCGCAGCGTGGGCGACGGCACGCAATCCCTGAAGATCCTGCAGATGCTGGCCGACGAATCTCCCGACAATCCCGCCGTGATCGCGGGAATCCAGCTGCAGCTGGATCGGATGGAATCCTGCCTGGACCTGTCCCAGCCGATGTTCTTCGGATGCTCCAGCGACGGCGAGACCGTGCTGCGCGCCTTGGCCCACGCCGTCCCCTCGCACCAGAGCCAGTTCGGTCCCCAGCACCTGCGCTTCGCCGAAGCCTTGCGGCTGTGGGCGGGAATCGCCGCCGACACGGGCTTCCTGATGACCGCGCTCCAGTTCACCAACTACTACCAGCGCTCCTCGCCGGAGATCGCGGCGGGGCTTTCCATCGTGAAGGCCAAGCATCTGCGCGACATGAAGAAGATGGACGAAGCCTCCGAGCTCCTGCGCCAGATCGCCCAGGCTGAGCTGTTTCCCAAGGCGGTCCGCGCACGCCGGGAAGCGATGCTGGAACTGGGACGCACCCATGCGTGGGAAGGCCGTCCGGCGGAAGCCGAAAAATGGTTCAAGCAGGTCATCGACGACCCCATCTCCGATCCGGACCTGGTCGCGCAGGCCACCTTCGAATGGGGCGTGGCCACCGTCCTGGCCCGGCGCGACGCGAAACCTCGATGGGAGGCCATCCTGCAGTCCAACGGGGCTCCCTGGCTCCTGCGCCAATCGGCTCTTTTCCTGCTGGCACGCATCGACGAAGCCACATTGAAGGCATCCTACAGCGGCGCCTCGGTTCCCGCGACGGACGTGCCCCTCATCTCGGCGCTGCAGGCGCTCCAGAAGAGCGACCTCGTGACCTGGCACCAGCGCGTGGACGAATACGTGCGCGGATTCCCCTGGTCCACGGATCTCTGGGAGTTGCGGCGGGTCTCGCAATGGGCCAACAACCGCACTCCACGGCCACCGGAAGCCTCGCGCTGACCGTACGCCCACAACGGGCTTGGCAAGCGCCTCCTCGAAGGTGTATCTCTGGAAGGTGCTTCGAATCCTGCACACCTCCGACTGGCATCTGGGCCTGGAACTGGGTGGCCACTCCCGGCTGGCCGAGCAGGAACGGTTCCTGGACTGGCTGCTGGAGACCTGCAAGGAGCGCAGGATCGACGCGCTCCTGGTCTGCGGGGACATCTTCGACGTGCTCCATCCCCCCGTGGAGGCGCAATCGCTCCTGGCGCGGTTCCTGGTGGATTTCCACCGGACGCTCCCTTCCGCCCTGGCGATCCTC
Organism: Fibrobacteria bacterium; assembly: GCA_035352895.1. Classification (GTDB taxonomy): domain Bacteria; phylum Fibrobacterota; class Fibrobacteria; order UBA5070; family UBA5070; genus UBA5070. Next base: position 8,902 of record DAOPYN010000010.1, read on the forward strand.
CTGGCGGGAAACCACGACTCGCCCACCCGTCTGGAGGCTCCCGCCCCGTTCACGGATGCCTTGGGCAGAATCCGTCTGGTCGGGCACTGGAGATCCGACCACCCCTCCGACCACCTGATCCCCATCCCGGGACCCGACGGACTTCCGCGGGCGATCTGCCTGGCCGTTCCTTTCCTTCGCTCGCAGGATCTGCTCTGCCGGACGGAACCGGACCAGTCCCCCGAGGAAGCGCGGGGAAGGGCGATCGGACAGGTCTATTCCACACTCCGCGCGCTGGCCACCCAGCAGCATCCCGGGATTCCCGTGGTCTGCACCGGACACCTGACCTTGGCGGGAACCCAGAAGGCGGGATCCGAACGGCTCCTGATCGGAGGCGTGGAATCCGTGCCGACCTCCACGCTCTCGGCGGACACCGTCTACACGGCACTGGGGCACATCCACCGGATGCAGACCGCCGGGTCGCCCTTCGTCAGGTATTCGGGCAGCCCCCTGGCCATGGACTTCGACGAGACGCGCCACGAACACGTGGTCCTTTCGGTGGACATCCCGTCGGACGGACCAGCCTCCCTCGAGTCCGTCCCGGTCCCCGAGGTGGTGCCCCTTCTGAGGCTGGGAGGACCCGGCAGCGACTGGGAAAACCTGGCTTCGGAGGTCGAACGGTTCGACTGGACCCCCTGGCGAGGCCTGCCTCGCTCCTTGCAGCCCCTCGTGGAGCTTTCCTTCCGCGAAGACGGCCCCGTCGTGGACCTGCGGGAACGCACGGACGCGTTGCTCGCCGACCTGCCGCTGCGGCTGGTGGGCGCACCGCGGATCCACCGTTCGGTGGCGGTCGGCGAGGATCCCGATCGGATCCAGACGGATCTCGGCAGCCAGGACGCGCCATTGCGGGTGCTGGAAACCCATTGGCTGCGCCACCACGGCGCGGAACCTCCGGCCGACCTCGTCGCATGCTTCCTGGAGGCGGTGGAGACCGTCAGGTCGGGAGGCGGGACTTGAAGATCCTCGCCATCCGCGGTCAGAATCTGGCATCCTTGCCCCGGTTCGAGCTGGAACTCGCCACGGGCACCCTCGCCGGGGCTGGACTGTTCGCGATCGTGGGCCCCACCGGAGCGGGAAAGAGCACCATCCTCGACGCGATGTGCCTGGCGATCTACCAACGCGCGCCCCGGCTGGACGGCGCACCCGCGGACACCCGCATGGCGGTGGCGGGATTCGGTCCGCTGGCGCAGGACGACATCCGGCAGCTTCTGCGCCGGGGGTGCACCACCGGATTCGCGGAAGTGGACTTCAAGGCGGTGGACGGCGAAGCCTACCGGGTCCGATGGGGGTTCCGCGCCCCCAAGCGCAAGGGCTCGGCGGTCCAGGAGGAGACCTCCCTCGTGCGCCTTGCCGACGGCTCCGTGCTGAGGACCTCCTCCGACCGCAAGGACGCCTTCCGCGCCCATGTGGACTCCCTGGTGGGCATGAGCTGGCCCCAGTTCACCCGCACCATCCTCCTGGCCCAGGGCCGCTTCGCCGAATTCCTCCGCGCCGGCGAGAACGACCGCAGCGCGCTTCTGGAGCGTCTGACGGGCACGGGAATCTTCAGCCGGATCTCCATGGAGATCTTCCGCCGCACCCGACAGGAATGCGATGCGCTGGATTTCCAACGCCACGCGCGGGAAAGCCTCTCCATCCTGCCCGCCGAGGAGCGGGAAACGATCGAACTCGAGATCGCCCAACTGGACGCATCCCTCCCCCAGGCGGGCGCGCGCTCCAAGGAGGCGTCCGAACTCCTGGAACTGACGGGACGCCTGCGGTTGCTGGAACGCGACAAGGAGTCGCTGGAAGGCGAGCTGGAAGCCTGCCGTGCCTTCCAGGTCTCACAGGGCGCGGAAATCGAGGAGAAGCGGGATCTGCTGGAAATGGCCAGGAAGAGGGACGCCACCCTCACCGAGGAGATCGACCGGGCGCGGGAGCTGGACCACGAACTGGAAGCGGTCGCGGGCTCGATGGAGGACGCGCGACGGAGACTGGAATCCGTCCAGGCCGAATGCGCCGACCTGCGCAGTCGGATGACCCTCATCCAAACGCAGAAGGCCGAGCTTTCCGACCGGACCGCCTCCTTGCGGGATTGGCTTGCCCAGAGCGCGAGGCTCGGCCCCATCGCATCGGAATGGTCCACCGTGGACCGCCTCCTGGCCATGCTGGCCGAGGAGATCGAGAAGCTGCGGCGGTCCGACCAGGAATTGGATCGCGCCCGTCTGGAGCTGGGCCGCGCGGTGGAGGAACTGGCCGCGGCGGAAGCGGAGCTGGCCGCCCTCAACAAGGGTCTTCCCGACGAGGATGCTCCCGCCCTGCGCGGGAGGATCGCCGCCTTGGAAGCGGAAGCCGCCGCTTTGGAACAGCTGCGCGAACGCACCCGGATCCTCGATGAGATCGAGGAACTCCGATCCGCCCTGGACCAGAGCGATGCCGCCCTGGGCCGGATCGCCTCCGTCCTCCCCGGTCTGGAAGTGGCCGAACGGACCGCCCACGCCATGCTGGAAGTCGCCCGGATCGCCACCTCCGGGGACGTGCACACCCTTCGATCGGTGCTCCGCGATGGTGACCCATGTCCCGTCTGCGGCTCCCCCGACCATCCCTGGCGGGACCGCGAAGAGGCGACGGACCCCGCGCTGGGCGCCCAGGAGGAGTTCCATCGCGAGGCCCGCTCGCGCCTGGAGGAAGCCCAGCACGAACGGATCCGGCTGGAATCGGCGAGCCAGGCTTCCCGATCCAGGATCGATCGACTCGCCGCGCAGGAAGCAACCCTCCCCGCTCCCGACCCGGCCAGATGGAAGGCCATGGAAGATGCGCTGGCCACCGATCCGGGACTCCAACGCAAGGATTGGGTGGGCCGACGGCTCCAGGAATCGCTGCAATCGAGGCGGGAGATCCAGGAGTCCCTCGAACGGCTGCATCGCCACGACCAGACCCGCTCCCGGGTCGCCTTGAAATCCCAGACCCGCCAGCACAAGCGCAAGGAGACCGACGCGCTGGAATCGCGCCGATCCGAGGTGGAGGACAACCTGGAAGCGGTGTCGTCGGACCTCGACGCCTACTTCGGAGGAAGGGCCTGGCGGGATTTCCACGCGTCGGATCCGCATTACCGCCAGAAATTGTCCCAAAAGGTGGTGGAATTCCTCAGCCTGCGGGACGAACATGCCGAACTCCAGCGCGAACTGGACGTGGCCTCCGAACGGGAGAGGACCCAGGCCGAGGATCTCCCCCGGCTGGAACGGGCCCTGCAGGCGGCCGAAGAAACCCTCGAATCGACCACCGCGCGCTGGCGCGAGCGGCAGGAGGAACGTTCCCTCCTCCTTTCCGGAAGGCCGTGGCGGGAGGTCCAGGACGAATCCCGTCAACGGTTGGAAGGCCTCGCGCGGGAACTGGAGACCGCCGAGGAAGCCGGCGCCCTGTCCCGCGAGCGGGCAGCGCGCCTGGAAGGGAGCCTCGCGCGGATCGTCTCCGACCTCGATGCGGCGGGATCGTCGGTGCGGATGCGCGCCACCGCCCTGGGCGTCGACCTCGACCCTTCCTTCGACCCGCAGAGGTTCGCCGCCGACGCGCTGGCCCTCTGGCGGGCCCAGGAGTCCCGGCGGGCCCAGCTGGAAGCGCTCCGCGCGCAGGACGACCGCGCCATCGGCCACGGTGGCGAGCTGGATGCCAGGATCCATCGGCAGGAGGAGGTCGCCGTCCGCTGGACGCGTCTCTCGCGGGAGGTGGGATCGGCCGACGGGAAGGCCTTCCGCCGCATCGCCCAACAGCTCACCTTGGAGAACCTGTTGGAAAGGGCCAATCGGGAGCTCGTCGGCCTCTCGCCGCGCTACCGTCTCCGCGCCGTTCCCGATTCCCTGCATTTCGGGGTGGAGGACAGGGAATCGTTCGAGGAGATCCGTCCCGTCCACACGCTTTCCGGAGGGGAAACCTTCCTGGTTTCGCTGGCTTTGGCGCTGGCCCTCTCCTCGCTTGCGTCGGGTGGCCAATCGGTGGAGACCCTGTTCATCGACGAGGGCTTCGGAACCCTGGACGGCGCGGTCCTCACCGAAGTCGTCCAAGCGTTGGAGAGGCTCCACGCCACGGGTCGGCAGATCGGGATCGTGACCCACGTGGAAGAATTGAAGGACCAGGTCGCCGCGCTCGTGGAGGTCAGGAGGACCGGTCCCGGACGCGCGAACGTGGTGGTCTCGGGCTGAATCCGCCCACGAGGATCGAGCGTCGCCGAATCCCACACTCCCCCCATTGGCCCGGAAAGTCCTAGATTGGGGGCCATGTCCAACCTCGCGGACCTGGTCCGCAACATCCCAAACTGGCCAAAACCCGGCATCCAATTCAAGGACATCACCACTCTCCTGAAGGATCCGGTGGGCCTGCGACAGGCCGTCGAGGAACTCTCCCGCCCCTTCGAGACCGCCGGCGTGGACGTGGTCCTGGGCACGGAAGCACGCGGCTTCCTGTTCGCCCCGGCCATCGCCCTGCACCTGGGGGCCGGTTGCATCCTGGCCCGCAAGCCGGGAAAGCTCCCCTGGAAGACCGTGAGCCAGTCCTACCAGCTGGAATACGGCACCGATCGTCTGGAACTGCACGAGGACGCCATCCAGCCAGGACAGCGGGTCCTTCTGGTGGACGATCTCCTCGCCACCGGCGGCACCATCCTGGCGGCGACCGAACTGGTGCACCAGCTGGGGGGGATGGTGGCCGGGTACGCCTTCCTGATCGAACTTTCCTTCCTTCTCGGACGCGCGAAACTCGGCTCCGCGCCCGTCCACTCGCTCATCCAATACGCCTCGGAGGAATGACATGGACTTTTCCGGCGATCGCTTCATCGACAAGAACAACAGTCTGGCCAAGGCCTACGAGGCCGACCGCAACAAGGGCCGCACCGTGGTCAAGAAGGACGAGGGTGGCGCCGCCAAGGAAGAGGCCCAGACCTGCTACAACTGCAAGACCCGCAACCGCTGCGACGTCTTCCGCAAGTGGCGGACGGGAGGAACGACCGGAGTGGTCTCCGTCGGCCAGGACCAGCATTACTGGTGCAAGAACTGGATAGAAGATCCCGTGACCAAGGTGTCCAACGTCACCGACAAGCAGGCGAAATCGATGATGCGCTCCTTCCGGAGCGGCCGTCTCTGAGTCCAGGTCCCCTGGATCCCTTCCGGCACGGGGCGACGGATTCCGGTCCCGATCCCGTCGCCGACTTCTCCACCAACGTCCATCCCCTCGGTCCATGTCCGGCGGTGCTCGAGCGATTGGCGCAGGCGCCACGCGACCGGTACCCGGATCCGGATTATCTGCGGGTCCGACGGGATCTTGCCGACTTCCACGGGGTGGATCCGGAACGGATCGTCCCGGGGTCGGGTGCATCGGAGCTGATCCATCGCCTGGTGGGCCTCCATCCAGGGATCGTGTTGACCATGCAGCGGACCTTCGTGGAATACCGCCGATCCGCCTCCATCTGGAACCGCGACACCCTGCAGGCGCGTTCGGAAGCGGAATTCCTGCGCTGGCTCCCGCTTTCGGCCATCGCGTTCCTTTGTCATCCGAACAACCCCGACGGCATTCTCCACGCCCCGGCCTTCCTGGAGGAGGCCGCGCGGACCGCGGAGGCTTCGGGAACCATCCTGGTGCTGGATCTGGCCTACCAATCCATCCTGGACGACCACGCACCCCAGCTACCTTCCCGGGCCACGCACCTGTACGCCCCCAACAAGCCGTTGGACTGCGCCGGAGTGCGGGCCGCCTACCTGGTGGCTCCGACGAAGGAACAAGGAACCGCCTGGAGGAGCCATGCCCCCTCCTGGGTGGTGGGTTCCGAAGGAGTGGCCCTACTGGAAGCCTGGTGTTCCCCCGAGGTGGCATCGTGGCTTTCGGGAAAACGACACCAGGTCCGTAGACTGGTGACCTGCCTGGGATCGCTCCTGGCCGACGCCGGATGGTCCGTGCAGGCCACGAGCGCCAATTTCCTGCTGGCGCGCCCTCCTCGGGCGGAATCGGCCTTGGCGCTGGAAAGGTCCGGATTGCGGTTGCGGGACGCCACCAACATGGGATACCCCGGCTGGTACCGGCTGGCCGCCCGACCGATCCGGGAATTGGTGTCCTTGCGGGATGCACTGCGCACGGAGGTTTGATACCTTCTAGGCAACGTGAGTCCGCAGCCATCCCAAGCCTTGCCTCAGGAAATCCTCGCGGTGCTGGAATCCACCTTCCAGCGGCTTCTGACCGAATGCACGTTCTCGGACGCCTGGTCCATGCCGCAGCTGGCCGCCGACGAGGATGCCCCCTCGCGCTGTCCGTTGCAGGTGGTCCTCCCCATGTCCTCGCCGTGGCAGGGCCGCATCCTCATCGCGGGCGACCGCGAAACGGTGTTCGACCTCGCCGCGGGCTTCCACAGCCTGCCCGACCAGATGGTGGACGAGGGGATCGCATTGGACTTCCTGGCGGAGATCGGCGGCCTGCTGGTCCGCGACCTCTTCTGCGCCGTGGATCTGCCCGTCGCCTTGCTGGAACCCACCGCCCTGGACCCGGCCATCGCCCGGGCCTTGTGGCAGGAAGAATCCACCGGCCGCGCCGCATTGGGCTGCAACGGCGGCAGGATGATCGCGGCCCTCCGTTCCGGCCTCAAGTGAACCCCGCCGCGATCCTCCTCCTGGCGACGAGTCTTTCCTTCGCCGGCCTCCTCCCCCAGGACCGCCTGCGCACGGGCATGACGGAAATCGGCATGCGCGGATGGAGCGTGGAACGCGAGGCGGGCACCACCGACCTGGCGGGGATCTCGGCCGCCACATTCGTGACCGACAACGTGTCCCTGGGGATCCTCGCCTCGCGGGCGTTCGGCCCCCAGGCGAGGTCGTTTTCCGTCAACGCGCTGTGCCGCTACTACTTCCTTCCCCTGGGCCGCTTCACCCCCTGGCTGGAAGGCCGGTTCGGCGGCCTGGTGCCGCAGGGAAGCGCCATCGGCGCCACCCAGATGGCCGCCGGATTCGGACTGCGATGGCGCCCCTTCGCCCCGATCGGCCTGGACCTCAGGTTGGCCGGATTCGAACGCTGGGGGTACGACGACCCGTCCGAGGGAACCAACGGGACCTCCGAATGGATGCTCCAACGGCTCCCCCTGCTCCCGGAGCGTTTCGACGGAGGCTTGCTCCGTCTCCTTCCCGAGCCATCCCTCCAGATCCTCTTTTGACAGGAACCGACATGGACCTCCCTCGCCGCATGCGCAGAAACCGCCGATCGCCGGCCATCCGGGCCATGGTCCGGGAGACGTCCCTGGCGGCAGCCAACCTGGTGATGCCCTGCTTCGTGCGCGAAGGCTCCGGACCGGCCCAGCCCATCGCGTCCATGCCCGGCTGCCATCGCCACTCGGTACCGGACCTGGTGGAGCGCGCCCGCGAATGGGCCGACTTGGGACTGGCCGGGATCGCGCTGTTCCCCGTGACGCCGGATTCCGTCAAGACCCCCGACGCCCGCGCCGCGCTGGACCCGCGGGGATTGGTTCCCCGGACGCTGGAAGCCGTGAAGAAGGCGCTCCCCGACTTCCCCGTGTTCACCGACCTCGCCCTGGATCCGTTCACCGACCACGGCCACGACGGCCTCATGGACGCGTCGGGGCGGATCCTGAACGACCCCACGGTGGAGATCCTCTCGCGGATGGCCGCACTCCACGCCGGACACGGGGCGGATTTCGTGTGCCCTTCCGACATGATGGACGGCCGCGTGGGAGCCATCCGCTCGCAACTGGACGGGGAGGGCTTCACCGACACCGGGATCCTGGCCTACACCGCCAAGTACGCGAGCGCGTTCTACGGACCCTTCCGGGACGCGTTGGATTCCGCACCGCGCCACGGCGACAAGAAGACCTACCAGATGGATCCGGCCAATCGCCGCGAAGCCTGGCTGGAAGCCGATCTCGACGAATCGGAAGGAGCCGACATCCTGATGGTGAAGCCGGGGCTCCCCTACCTGGACATCCTGCGCGAGCTGCGCGACCGCACGGCGCTTCCCTTGGCCGCCTACCACGTCTCCGGCGAATACGCGATGCTGAAGGCCGCCGCCGAGCGTGGATGGATCGACTACCGCGCCTGCCTCCTGGAAAGCCTCGTCGGTTTCCGTCGCGCGGGGGCGGATCTGGTCTTCACCTACGGCGCCGCCGAGGCGGCTGGATGGCTCGCCTGATGCCATCGAAGGCCGCGATGGCCGGACTGGCGCTGGCGCTGGCATCCCAAGCCCTCGCCGTTCCTGCCTGGTTCCCCAGGGATTTCGCGCCCGTGCCGGAACGGCTGGATTCCGGACTGGGCAGCTACCTGGAAGCGGAACGACTGGCCTTCGAGCCCGCCATCCACCGGATGGGAGTGGTCCGCTCCGGGGACAAGGACATCGCCTGCCACCTCTGGATCCCCGCCGACGCGCGCGCCACGGTGTTCCTGGTCCACGGCTTCTACAACCACAGCGGCACCTGGTCTCCCCACATCCGACGGTGGACGGCGCAGGGCCTGGCGGTGGTGGCCTTCGACCTCCCCGGCCACGGATTGAGCGACGGACGCAGGATGGACATCGACTCCGTTCCGGAGTACGCCATGGCCCTGGAGGCGGTGGAGGACTCGCTGCGAAACCGTGTCCCCCTCCCCTGGATGGTCGTGGGCCATTCCCTGGGCGGAACGGTGGTCCTGGAGCGCGGCACGCGGCCGGAGTATCCGTACGCCCGTTCGATCCTGCTGGCCCCCCTGGTGCGCTACGCCGACTGGTCGAAAATCGGCATCGCCCTCCCGCTGGTGGGGCTCACCACCGACCACGTCGAGCGCAAGCGCGACATCCACTCCAGCTCCGACACCGCCTTCCTGCGGACACTCCTGACCGACCCTCTGGAAGGCTGGCGGACGGGAATATCCTGGTTGCGCGCCATCCGCCGCTGGAACGAGCGCATCGACACCGCACGATGGGCCATATCCCGGTGGACCCTCCTGCAAGGAGACCTCGACGGCACCATCGACGTCGACTACCAGGCCCGGTGGTTTCCTCGGCACTTTCCCGATCTTCCCACGCTTCGGTTCCCGGCGGCCCGGCACCATCTGCACAACGAATCCGCCCCGGAAGGCGACCGGGTCCGCGCTTCCCTGGACTCGATCCTCATCTCGGCCCTTTCCTTCGGGGCGAAATAAGTTTACGCTATGGTGGATCCATGACCAAGAACCAACCACCCCTCGCCGGCAAGACGGTCCTGCTCGTCGAAGACGACGGCATGCTCATGCCGCTTCTGCAGTTGGTGTTGGAGGAGGTCGGCGCGAAGGTCCTGGCCACCCAGAGTCCCTCGGAGGCGCTCGACCTCGTGAAAAGCGCCTCGCATGTGGACGTACTGGTCACCGACATCGTGCTTCCCGAGCGTTCCGGATTCCTCCTCGCCGCGGACATCGCGATCCAGTTCCCCAAGGCCCGGGTCTTGTTCATTTCCGGTTTCGGGGATCCGGAGATCGGGGCGAGAGACCTCCACCTGGAATTCGATACCCTCCTCAAGCCATTCCACCCCGAAGACTTCACGGCCAAGGTCGTCGCCTTGGCTCGGCGCAAATAGCCGCGCCTCCGTTTCCCTAGCGGGAGACGTCCGAGGACTCGCCGGAGTCGGAAACGCCCAGGTCGGGATTGCAGAATTTCTGGACTTCCTCCAGCATCCTGCTGCATTCTTCGTTCCCCTCCCGGCCGGCCTTCGCGCACGCCTTCAGACGCCAAGCCACGCTCGAGAGGATCTTGCGGCTGGGTGGAACATCCATGCAGAATCCGTCCACGGGACGTGCGGCTTGCAGACACGAACCGAGGAACAGCCGATCTCCGATTTCCCCGAGAAAATCCGTGGAATCCAGCCGACCGACCACTTTCGCGACGCATTCGCTCTGGTCGTGGAGCTCTCCGTAGGCGCTCCCCTCCTGCTGGGCCTGGGCTCCTTTCTTGAGCAAGTCGTCCTTGTGCATGGAGATGAAGACCACCACCGCGACCACCACCATCCCCAGCAACAACGCGCCGCCGCCGAGGATTCCCACCACGATCTTCCAAGGGGCGATGCCCTTCCTCCTTGGAGAAGACTTGGGATCGCTCCCCGGAACCGCCGAAGCCATGGCCTCAGAGGACCTTGATCAGGACGGTTTCCAGGAGGTACCCGATGACCGCCGTGCTGGGGATGGTGATGAGCCAGGTCCAGAGCATCTTGCCCGCCACGTCCCAACGCACGGCGCTGAGCCTCTTGCTGGAGCCCACTCCCATGATGGCTCCGGAGATGCAGTGGGTGGTGGACACGGGGACGCCGATGGTGCTCGCCGAAAGAATGACCGCCGAGGAGGTGAGTTCGGCCGCGAAACCGTTCACCGGCTGGAGCTTGATCATCTTGCCACCCATCGTCTTGATGATGCGCCATCCGCCGGTGGATGTGCCGATGGCCATGGCAGTCGCGCAAGCGATCTTCACCCAGGTGGGGATGTACATGCTGCGGGAATCCATCAGTCCCGCCGAGACCATGGCCATGGCGATGATCCCCATGGACTTCTGGGCGTCGTTGGAACCGTGGGACAGAGCCAGGAAAGACGCGGAAAGCCATTGGAGGCCCTTGAAGTGCCGATTGACCTTCCCCGGAGCTGCCTTGCGGAAGATCCACATGATGGCGACCATCACCATGAAGCCGACGCCGAAACCGATCAGGGGCGAGAGGACCAGGGCCTTCAGGATCTTGAGGATCCCTTCCGGCTTGAGCGCGACGAATCCCTTGGCGGACACCGCCGCTCCGATGATTCCACCGAACAGGGCGTGCGACGAACTGGAGGGGATGCCCTTGATCCAGGTGAAGATGTTCCAGAAGATGGCCGCCACCAGGGCCGAGGTCACCGTGGATGTGGTCAGGATGGTGGCGTCGACGATGTCGCCACCGATGGTCTTGGCCACCGCGGTGGAAAGGAACGCCCCCAGGAAATTGAAGCAGGCCGCTCCGGCCACCGCCACGCGCGGTGGAATGGCCCTGGTGGAGATGCCCGTGGCGATCGCGTTGGCGGCATCGTGCATGCCGTTGATGAGGTCGAAGACCAGGGCGAGGAAGACGATCAGGACGAGTGCGGTGGTCATCGGGTCAACCGTGCTTCAGCACGATGCCTTCGACGATTCCCGCGACATCTTCGGCCTTGTCCGTGGTGCCTTCCAGAAGTTCGTAGATGTCGCGCCAACGGATGACGTCCAGGACGTCGATCCCCGGCGAGAACAATCCCCCCAGGGCTTGGCGGGTGACGCGGTCGGCTTCGTTCTCCAGGCGGTTGATCTCGATGCAATAGGGACGCACCAGTTCCCATTGGAGCTTCTTGATCAGGGGCATCATGGCCAGGATCTGGGCGGCCTGGGCCTCGATGTACTCGGAGAGGTTCTTGACCGGTTCCAGGGTGGTGTCGGTGATTCCGTACAGCACCATGTGGTCGGCGGCCGCTTCCATGGTGTCCATGCAATCGTCAAGCGCCAGGGTCAGCCGATGGATGTCCTCGCGGTCGATGGGGGTGATGAAGCTGCGGTCCAGCCGCACCAGCACCTCGTGGGTGAGCTGGTCGGCATCGTGTTCCAGCCGCTCCAGTTTGAGCGCGTTGGTCTTCAGGAGCGAGGAATCCAGGGAGATTTCCCGCAGAAGTCCCGCACCCTTGTGGAAAAGCTCCGCGGATTGGCGGAACATTTCGAAGAACTTCTCGTCGGTGGGGATCAGTTTGAACATGGGTGCGACGTCCTCGCTGGTGTGTTCTGGATTGGGCCGACGGGAAATCTACCTCAAGATCCAGTATTTGAAACACCAGCGAGTCCGGTCGGCAACATTGCGTTGCCGACCGACTCTTCCCTCGGATCCGGCTTAGAAGACCATCATGAGGAGCTTTTCCGTGCCGTAGGCGATGGCCGCGGTGGCGGGGATGGTGAGCACCCAGGCGAACACCATCTGCCCGGCGATGTCCCAACGGACGGAATTCAGACGCCGGGTCATGCCCACGCCCATGATCGCCCCCGAAATGGAATGCGTGGTGGACACCGGAACACCCCACGACGAGGCGGTCAGGATCACGGTGGAGGCGGCGGCTTCGGCGGCGAATCCGTGCACGGGCTGGAGCTTGATCATCTTGTGGCCCAGCGTCTTGATGATCCTCCAACCGCCGGATGCGGTCCCGAGGGCCATCGCGGCGGCGCAGGAAAATTTCACCCACAGGGGGACGTGGATGTTGGCGGGATCCATGTACTGCCCGGCCACCAGCGCCATGACGATGATGCCCATGGATTTCTGGGCATCGCCCATCCCGTGGCTGAAGGCCATGATGCTGGCCGAGGCCATCTGGAGCCCCTTGAACCAGCGGTTGCTCCTGCCCGGTGGCACGTTCCGGAAGCCCCAGAGAATGCCGAGCATGATCAGGAAGGCGATTCCCCCACCGATGATGGGCGAGAAGACCAGTCCCTTGACCACCTTGACGATGCCGTCCACATGGAGCTTTCCGGTTCCCACGCTCGCGATGGCCGCGCCGATGACGCCGCCGATCAAGGCATGGGAGGAGCTCGAGGGGATCCCGAAGTACCAGGTGATCAGGTTCCAGAGGATCGCGGCGACCAGCGCGGCCATGACGGTGGTCTGGTTGATCACCGACGGATCCACGATCCCCTTGCCGATGGTCTTGGCCACCGCTTCCGACCACAGGGCACCGATGAAGTTGAGGGAAGCGGCCATGAGGATGGCGTTGCGCGGCGAGAGCACCCGCGTGGACACCACCGTGGCGATGGAATTGGCGGTGTCGTGCATGCCGTTGATGTAGTCGAACACCAAGGCCAGGACGACGACGACGATGACGAGCGTGAGGAGCATCGGCCGGTCACCCGTGCTTCAGGACGATGCCTTCGACGATTCCGGCGACGTCTTCGGCCCGGTCCGTGGTGCCTTCCAGCAGCTCGTAGATGTCGCGCCAACGGATGACGTCCAACACGTCGATTCCCGGCGAGAACAGGTCTCCCAGAGCCTGCCGGGTGACGCGGTCGCCGTCGTTCTCCAGGCGGTTGATCTCGATGCAGAAGGGGCGGACCAGATCCCATTGGAGCTTCTTCACCAGGGGCATCATGGCCACGATCTGCTTGGCCTGGGCCTCGATGTATTCGGCCATGGATTTCACCGGTTCGGTGGTGGCCTCGATTCCGTAGAGGACCATGTGGTCGGTGGCCGCCTCCATGGTGTCCATGCAATCGTCCAGAGCCAGGGTCAACCGGTGGATGTCCTCGCGGTCGATGGGCGTGATGAAGCTGCGGTCCAGCCGCACCAGAACCTCGTGTGTGAGCTGGTCGGCGTCGTGCTCCAGGCGTTCCAGCTTCAGGGCGTTGGTCTTGATCAGGGAGTTGTCCTGGGCGATCTCGCGCAGAAGACCCGCCCCCTTCAGGAACAGGTTCGCCGACTGGGTGAACATCTCGAAGAACTTCTCGTCCGTGGGAATGAGCTTGAACATGCCTTGGGATCCTCCTGGATGGTCGTTCCATCCGTTCGTGTTTCGTTTCGTTCCTGCGCAAAGTTATCCCCCCCTTCCGGGTGGAAACCTCGTTGCAACACGACGGAAACATCCCGGCCCGGACCAGGAAACACCCGGTTCAGCGCAGGAGACGCGCCAAAACGGCCACCAGCGGCTCCAAGGCCTGTTCCACCACCGCCCCGGCCACCAGATCCGACCACCACCCCAAGGCGAGCGCCACCAAGAGCAGCGCCCCCGCGGCGACCGCCGCGGCAAGGAGGGGAGTCTTCAACGGACGGCTACTTGAGGGCGAATCCGGGAAGGCCCTCGATCCCCTGGCGGATCCCTTCCTGGATGGCGTTGACTTCCGCATCCGTGGGGGTCCGCTCGGCCGAACGGTAGAAGACCCGCACCAGTACGGCCTTCCGGTCGGAAGGCAACGGTGCGCCCTCGTACACGGAAACCAGGTTCACGGACTCGACCAATCCAGACCGGGCCACCGGAATCCCGCGGACCGCTTCCACGACATCCATGGCCGGACGCGAACGGTCCACCACGGCGTTGAGCTCGCGGCTGGTCCCGGGGAATTCGCCGATGCGCGCCGACTGCGCGGGGGCTGCGGAATCCATCTGTTCCACCAGGGCGTCCAGGTCGAGCTCCCACACGTGCACCGGGAACTTGAGTCCCAGGTCTTCCTGCACGAGCGGATGCAGCTCTCCGAAGAAGCCGACATCGACGCCACCCACGACCACGCGGATCTGCCGGCCGTCGTGGAGGAACGGCTCGGCCTTGCCGGAAGCGAACACGGGCGCGAGTCCCAGCTCGGAAAGCGCCCCTTCCAGCAGCCCCTTGGCCTTCCAGATGTCGGATTCCGTCTCGAGGCCGGTCCAGAGCCGATCGGCCCAGGGGCCGGTCACCAGGCCGGCCAGGCGGTTGGCTTCGCCGATCCCCGTCCTGCGGTGGGCCGCGAAGGCCTCGGGGAGGTCGGAGCCGAACACCCGGGCGCACTCGAACAGGCGCACCGACCGCTCCTGGCGGCGTGCATTGCGCGCGGCGGCCTTGAGCAGGTTCGCGATCGCCAAACGCGGCAGGCAGGCGGTTTCGTCGGACAGGGGATTGACCAACGGCACCAGCTTGGCGCGCGGGTCGTTTGCGGACAGGCGCAGACGATCCTGCTCGGCTTGCCCGATCAGGCGCAGCGAAAGCGTCTCGTGCAGGCCGCGCGAAACGAAGGCGCGTCGGATGCGGCGGGTCCATTTCTCGCGGGCGGGCAGGGCCACGGCGCTCACGGGAAACGAAGGGAACGAGATGGGGATGTTGTCGTAGCCCACCAGGCGCGCGACCTCTTCCAGCAAGTCGGCCTCGCCCGAGATGTCCGGGCGCCAGCCGGGAAGCTCCCACCGCGTCGCCTGGGCGTCGGAGCCGGCCTTGCGGCATCCGATTCCTGTCAGAAGGTTCTCCACCCGGTCCTGCGGGACATCGAGCCCCAGGAGGCTGGCCGCGCGGTCGTGGCGCAACCTCACCACGGACTTTGCGGCCGGATGCTCGGGGGTGGTCAGGTCCCGCGGCACGTCGGAGGCGCCACCGCAGATGGAAAGGATCAGGGAGGTCGCGTAGTCGGACACCGCGCGGGTGGCGAACGGGTCCACGCCCCGTTCGAAGCGGTACGAGCTGTCCGAGGCGCACTGGGTGCGTCGGGCCAGGAATCTTACGGTGGACGGCACGAAGCGCGCCGTTTCCAGGAAGATGTCGGAAGTGGTTCCCGATACGCCCGAATCGGCGCCTCCCATGACGCCGCCCAGGCACTGCGGGCCTTCGGCGTCGCAGATCGCGAGGTCGCCGGCGGTCAACGCCAGATTCCGTCCATCCAGCAAGGTGAGCGTCTCGCCCGCCTTGGCGCCGCGCACGTTCACGCATCCCCCGCGCAGCTTGGCGAGATCGAAGGCGTGCAGGGGTTGCCCCACTTCCAGGAGCACGAAGTTGGTGATGTCCACCAGGGCCGAGATGGGGCGCAGCCCCACCGTGCGCAGCAGGTTCTGCATCCAGGCGGGCGAAGGGCCGTCCTTCACGCCGCGGATGGTGCGTCCCACGTAGCGCGAGCAGCCGCAGCCGGGCTCGATCTGGACCGGAGTCGTCGCGGCTCCCGAAGCGGCCGGAAGAACCACCCCCTCCAGCGGATTCTTGAGCGCTCGCCCCAGGCGCAGGGCCAGCTCGCGTGCCAATCCCAGATGGCCGGTGGCGTCCGGACGGTTGGGGGTGACGTTGATCTCGAAGACCACGTCGGCGATGCCGGTGGCCTTCGAAAACTGCTCGCCCGTGGGCAGCGCCGCATCCAGCTCCAGGATGCCGTCGTGGCCGGCTCCCAGGCCGAGCTCGTCTTCGGCGCACAGCATCCCGAAGGAATCCATGCCGCGCACCTTGGCCGCCTTGATCTCCATGCCGCCGGGCATGACGGTGCCCACGGTGGCCAAGGCCGCCTTGATCCCGGCGCGCACGTTGGGCGCTCCGCAGACCACGGCCAGTTCCCGCGCGCCGTCCCAGACCACGCATTGCGAAAGCTTGGTTCCTTCCACCTTGGCGCACTGGCGCACCTCGGCCACGACCACGCCGGGAAGGGCGTTCACCGCGGTCCACTCCTCCACCTCCAGGCCCACGGCGGTCAGGTGCGAGGCGATCTCCTCGGGGGTCTCGGTCAGGTCGACCAAACGTTTCAGCCAGTTCAAGCTCGCCTTCATGGCATTGTCTCCGCTAGTACCAGAAATTGTCCAGGCGCCGCCCTTCGATGTGGCGGCCCGAGAAACAGTCCGCGATTCGCCGTTCCCTGAGTGATGGCCTGCCCCTCGATACAGCGACCTTCGGTCGCCACTCGGGGAACAGGCCATTGGTTCGAAGGGCGGCGGATCATGGTCAAGATGCCTTACGCCAATCCCTTGAACTGGCGCAGGAAGCGCATGTCGCCGGCGGTCAGGAGCCCGATGTCCTTGATGCCGTGTCTCAGCATGGCCATGCGGTCCAGCCCGAATCCGAAGGCGAAGCCCTGGAATTCCTCCGGATCCACGTCGCTGTTCTTGAGCACGTTGGGATGCACCATGCCGCAACCGCCGATCTCCATCCAGCCTTCGCGGTCCAGCCCCACCGAGCGGCAATCCACGTCCATTTCTGCCGAAGGCTCGGTGAACGGGAAGAAGCTCGGGCGGAAGCGCAGCAGCGCGCCTTCGCCGTAGAGGGCGCGCACCATCGTGTAGATGGTCGCCTTCAGGTGTGAGAACGAAATGCCCTTGTCGAGCACCAGGCCTTCCACCTGCGTGAACACCGGCGAGTGGGTCGCGTCCGAATCGCAGCGGTACACCTGCCCGCAGTTGAGCAGCCTAAACGGCGGCTTGCGGTCGCGCATCGCGTGGGGCTGGTAGTTCGAGGTGTGCGTGCGCAGGACCAGCGAATCCTCGCCACGTTCGCGCGACAGGAAGAACGTGTCCTGCATGTCGCGGGCGGGGTGGTCGTCGGCCACGTTCAGCGCGCTGAAATTGAACCATTCGGTGTCGATTTCCGGCGCATCGGCGATCTCGAAGCCCATGCCCACGAACAGATCCAGGATCTCGTCGCGCAGGGCCAGGAGAGGATGGAGCGTCCCGGGTTCGGCGCGATCGCCGGGAAGGGACAGATCCACGCGCTCGGAATCCAGGCGTGATTGCAGCGCCTGCGCCCGCAGGCGTTCCTGGAGCTGGTCTAGAGTGGATTCCACCGTCTGGCGCAGTGCTTGGACGGCGGCACCGAAGGTGGGTTTCTCTTCCGCGGAAAGAGCACCGAGGTGACGCATGAGGCCGGAGATTTCGCCCTTTTTGCCCAAGAAACGAGAACGCAGCTCGGCGAGCTGTTGCTCGCCGGCTGCGTTGATCTCGGACGCGAGCGAAGCCCAGGCGGACCGGACTTCGTCAAGCGGATTCATTAGGCGACCTTCGCGACCTCGACGACGCGCTTGAAAGCGGCCATGTCGGAGACGGCAAGATCGGCCAGGACCTTGCGGTCGAGTTCGATCTGGGCCTTGAGGAGGGCGGAGATCAAGCGGCTGTAGGTGGTTCCGCAGATGCGGGCGGCGGCGTTGATGCGCACGACCCACAGGCGGCGAGCCTGCCCCTTCTTGTCGCGACGATCGCGGTAGGCGTACTGGCGAGCACGGTCCACGGCCATCTTGGCGAGCTTGAACACGTTCTTCTTGCGGCCGAAGTATCCGGCGGCGGCAGCGATGATCTTCTTGCGGCGGTTGCGGGACGGAACCCGCTGAGTCGCTCTGGGCATTTCAATTTACCTCGTGATTTGGAGAGCGGCGAAATTTACGCGTAAGGAAGCTGGACGTCAATGCGATGACGATCCGAGGCGTCCACGTAGTCGCCAAGGCGCAGGTTGCGCTTGAGCTTTTGGGTCTTGTTCTTCTGCAAGTGGCGCATCTTGGTCTGCTTGCACTTGACCTTGCCGGAGCTCTTGACCCGGAAGCGCTTCTTGGAGCTGGAGAGGGACTTCATCTTGGGCATCGCGATCTGACCTCTGCTGATGGGTTTGGTTCTGTCTTGGAAAGAGCGTTGGGCAACGGCGTCAGGATTCCGCCGGGGCCGCCTTCGAATCTGGCTTGGCTTCGGCCGGCGCGTCCGACTTGGCCTTCTTGCGCGATGGGGAAAGGAGAAGCCCCAAGGAACGTCCTTCCATGGAAGGAGCCTGTTCCACCACGGCCTGATCCTCCAGGTCCTTGACCATCTGGTCCAGAAGCCGGCGGCCGTAGTCCATGTGCGCCATTTCGCGGCCCCGGAACAGGACGGAAGCCTTGATCTTCCAACCCTTCTCCAGAAACTCGATGGCGTGCTTGAGGCGGTATTCGTAATCGTTCTTGTCGGTCCGGGGGTGGAACTTGATTTCCTTGACCTTCACGACGTGCTGCTTGGCCTTCGATGCCTTTTCCTTCTTGGCGATCTCGAAGCGGTACTTGCCGAAATCCATGATGCGGCACACCGGGGGGCGCGCCATGGGGGCCACCTCCACCAGATCGTATCCCTGCTCCTGCGCCATCTGCTTGGCGATGTGTGTGGGGACCACTCCGATCTGTTGAGAATCGGCTCCGACCAGTCGCACCTCGGGGATGCGGATCATGTCGTTGACGCGCGTGCGATTTTCGGTGGAGGGCATCTCGAAGGAATGGAACCTGGCCAATCTGTCTCCCATGGGCGCATTGTGGAAACGACGCGTTCGGTGGTGAGGAGCCACTACCCAAAGCGAAGAGTGTGGGAATAGTAGCAAATCCTTCGCGAACAATCGAAGGGAACCTGCAAAAGGCACAAGTTCCCCCTATGAGTCAAGATGGAAAGGAGACACTTTGTACACCGGAGAAACCATCCAGCGTTCAGCAACCTGGAGGATCCGACGAATTGCCCCTCCGTTGGCAACCTCGTTGTACTTTGCACAGTATGGAGGTCCTCATGTCCACCCCCACCAACCGCCCTCCGGTCCAACACACCTCCAGGGGAGTCACTTTCCTGGAGCTGATGGTCGTTCTGGTGGTCATTGGCCTGTTGAGCGGGCTGGCCGTGGTCAAGTACAACACCTTCCAGCGCCAGGCGGAACTGCGGTCTTCCGCGCAGAAACTCTACCAGATCTTCGGATGGGCCCGGCTGGAATCGGAAAAGCGGGGCGACACCTTGTTGGTGCGGCTGTCCACCTTTCCAGAAGTGAGCGTGTACGTGGACCAGAACGGCGATGGCTTCGTGAATCAAGGAGAGCCTCGACTCTTGATGGATTCCTTGGCTCGTTCCGTGCGGGTGTTCAAACCAGCGAAGGCTCCACCACCAACCATCGATCCCACCGGTGGCTTTGCTCAGGGCAGCGGTTCCTGTAACTCACGCAACTGCTGTAGCCGATTCGGCGAAGATGGATTTCCCACTTGGGATGTTCCAGTATTAAAGAATGCGGGGGTTGCGGTATGCGCTCGGAACCTTCCCCGCATGCCCTCCGACATCGAGGACGGAGCGATCTACTTGGAATCTGCGGAATCTGGCGTCAAGGAGAAGTGGGCCGTAGTGATGGCCAAGGTGACTTCCAAGAATCCATCCCTGTGGACCGCCACCAAGGCTCCGTCAGCGCCCACCGATTGGAGCCAAAAACGATGAAACGCCACGGATTCACCATTTTGGAAGCCCTGGTGGCCCTCGTCCTGTTGGGTATCGTGATCACCGGCCTCACCCCCATGTTCCGGGGAGCCAAGTCCTCGCAGGTGGGATCGTACACGGTGGAGCAAGGTTCGCAGTACGCGGAATTCCGCATCGATTCCCTCCGCTCCCTGGGGCGGGCGGTGTTGGCCAAGCAGCAGATTCCGGGCAACTGGACCAGCCCCGCACTGCCGTTGGACATGGGCATGACCACCGGAACGTGGATGTGGATGCTGGACACCCCGGCCGTGGCAGGAAAGGCGGGCACCCTCACGGTCCGGGTGCTGTGGCACCAAGGCTCCGTCCCCCATCAGATCGAGTTGCAAGGAGCCATGCCATGAAACGGGGACTCACGCTCATCGAGCTGCTCATCGCCCTGCTCCTGGCCGGCCTGGTGGTGGGGTTCGCCGTGACCATGTTGCGCGACGAAAACTCCAACATGATCCACGTGCGGTCGCGCGTCCAATCCCAGACCGCCGCCCGCGACGGCATGAAGATCCTGGAATCGGAGCTCCGCGCCGCCGGATTCAGAGTGGCCATGTCCATCTCCACCGCACCGACACGGCCGCTGGAAATGGTTTCCTTGTCCTCCTGCCCAAACGCCATCGAAGCCCCCTTCCAGTCCTCCGTGGTGGCCATGGATGGCTACAACGGCGGCAACGACACCCTGGATCTGGCCTTTCCGACGATGGTGGATGCGACCAGCGGAGCCAATTGCCTATCCATCCGGTGGACGCGGTACGTGGTTGCCAAGAACGGAGATCTGATACGCTACGAGGCGGCATCCAGAGCCAATTTTGCAGCAGCACCCCCGGCCGTCGTGGGCAAGAACGTGGATGTGTTCCAGGTTCAATTGGGGGCCTCGGGGATTTCCCGCAACGGCAAGGTGTTCCTGGCTGCCGCGGATTCGTGCTGTCCAGGCACCACCTGGACCGCGACCGGGGTCACGGTGACTCCCAATGCGACCACCAAGACGGACGAATTGGCCGTGGCAGGATCTTGGAGCTACCTATCCAAGGAGAAAGTGCTTTCGATCGGTGAGACCTGGCGCTTGCGGTTCATCGTACAGAACGCGGATGCCGCCCTGCTCAAGGACCTGAAGGACAACGCCCCCACCTCGTTCATCAAGATCGGGCTCTTCTCCAGTTCGGGATCGGGAGACGTCACGCTTCCGATCCTCTCGCGCCCTCTCGAGGCCCCAAGCGGATTCGGACAGCTGGTGGAAGCGGATCTGGTGGTCCCCGAATCCGGCAAGTACAGGATCGGCCTATCCGGAACCGCCACGGGAAAACTCACCATCGAGGGATTCAACGCCCTCGCCGTGCGCTTGGGTGCCGATTCCGTTTGGCTCAAGGACCCTTCCGACATGAACCTGGACGATTGGACCCGGGTGAAGAGCGTCCGTGTGCAGGTGCTCACCCGCGCTCCCGCCGACAAGCAGGATTACCACTCCAAATTCACGGGCTTGTCCAACTTCCTTCAGACCTCCACCTCCGTTCCAGGGGAGTTCGATGTCAAGGATACCGCCATCCGCGTTCTTCTGGACCACGTCTATCCGGCAGGCAACAATGGAAATTTCTAAGCGTTCCGCCCCTCGCCAGGGAATGGCGATCTTCGCGGTCCTTTCCTTGATGGTGGTGTTCACCGTCCTGGGGGTGGCCGCCATCACCATCGCCCAACGCGACAACTCCAGCAGCGGAAACGTGCTGGACATCAAGCAGCGCGAAGCGGCCGCCTACGCGGGTTTGGTGTACGCCCAGAACGAACTCGCGCGCGACCCGGCCAACCTGCTGGCCATGCTGGAAAGCTGGCGGACCAGGACGCTGTACGCCAGCCCTACCGGCCCCTTCGGACCGGTGTATCTGAAATTCGATCCCACTGCCGCAGTCGCCCTGACCACCACCGATCCCGGCATGTACCAGATCCCCGGCTCCACCTCCAAGATCAAGGTGGAAGTCACGGGAATCACCCTGCCAAGCTCCAACCAAGAACCGCGGATCGCCTTGCGTTCCACGGGCTCCAGCGCTTCCGGAGACGAACAAACGATCCTGGGCGTGTACCAGATCAAGAACATCCGGATGAGCTCCAGCTCCATCACGATGCCCCTCACGCACCCGTTCTACGTGAGCGGAGCAGGAAACTGGGACAATCAATCCGTCACCATCGACGGTGGCAATGCGTTCTTTGGCGGCAAGACCCACGTCAATGGAACCAATCGTCATGTTATCCTAAAGAGTGCAGGATTGAGAGTGAGCGGCGATTTCGAACTGGACGACATCACAGAATTCACCGTGGACAGCAGCGTGTACATAAATGGGGACTTTCTTATCCACCAAATCACGGGGGCTCTCAAACTCAAACAAAACGTAATTGTCACTGGGAATATTTCCCCTCAAAGTGACGGGGCCACCTTGCAACTTGATAGTTCTCTTTATCTTATGGGGTCGCCGGGATTCACCATTGCAAAAGCTCTTCGCATTGTCATTGGCAAGGATTTTTACTTCCCAAATGGATCCCTCAAACTTGAATCCGGATCTTGGATCGATGTGGGTGGATCGGCATATATCCGACGATTTGATCAGGACGTTGGAAAAAGTATTGCGCTGGACGTTGGAAAACGGTTGGAACTATCCGGAAAGGGAGGAGCTCGACATCAATTTTTTGGAACTGGAAATTGGGGACAACTGATTGTAAGAAACGGTGCACCAGGTAGTACAATCCAGCCAGTCTCTTTTTCTTCAACCTATTTCCCCACCCGAGCGTCCACGGGCCTTCAGGTTTCCAATAACCCTGGTCCCTCCTGGATAGCCAACAACTTCATTACGGTGGCCAGTACATCAAATAGACTCCGCCTGATGCCCGACAGCGCAACGACCCATTTCCACACAATGGGTATGGGATCACCCGTTTACCTCACCTCGGGAACTACTGGAGATGTCGTACTCCTGAACAAATTGGGCAGGCCGGGCGCGGTGAGTCCATCTGTGGATGCCATCGATGGATTCGACGATGGTCCTCTTGGGCCGCGCTCGGAGGCGGAAATTGCCAACGGAGCGACAAGACCAACAGAAACGTCCGACTTTGAGCTAGGGGTCGACCTGAGCAGGGATCCAACCTTGGTTTCGCGTGGATGGATCGCCACTGCAAGCAGTCTTTGCGAAACGCCTTTTCATACCTGCGCGAAAGCGATTCAGAATGCATACGATGCAAACGTCAGTTCCAGGTCTCAATTCTACGGCGAGTTCTTTATCGTGCGACTTACCGGAACTAAATTAGGTTGGGACCTGGGGCGCGATTCCGCAACTCGACTTAAAGGCAAGTTCATGTTTGTGGTCCAGGGGAACTATGCCGTCGCCGACGTCGTCTGGCCAACTACCGCACCAAACCCAAATGCGAAAAACCCCCAAAATGTCATTTTCATTTATGCGAGAGGGAAGAACTATATTTTCGATGGTTTCAGTCCTAGATACAAGAACAATACAACAGATCCAGTGGAGTTTACCGGCTATGTGCGGTATGATGGGGATTGCTCCATGGCAAAACCTTCAATGACACCGCAAGCACCCTTGATCATTAACGGTGCGCTCCATGTGATGGGTCCCCCGTACAATGGCACTCCTGGCAGCGCCTCATGCCAAGGATTGACAATAAATTCCGGAGCGGCTGTGACATTCAAATTTGACCAGGCCGCGTTGGATGCCGTTGGTTCATCGCTGGGAACGGTGTTCACCAAACCCGATGGAACCAGTCTTCCCATGCCCCCCAATCAATTCCTGCTCATGGAGAACTGGGTGCAGATGCGGACCTTGGGCGAATTGAGGTAGGCATCCACCGGCTGGGTCCGGCGGATGTGGACGAGAAGGAATGGAGCGATTGAGAACGCTTGATCCTTCCTGGACGCGCCCCTAGCGGAGGAGCGTCCAGGTCGCCTTACCTTGGGCTCCTGTGGCGTGCACCACCACCACGCCCTTTTCCTCCAGGCGAAGGAACGCCACGGGATCGGCGACCACCCCCTGGGCCAGAAGCCGCCCCTGGAGATTGCTCACCCGGACGGTGATCGGCTCCTGCGACGACGCTCCGTGCATCTCCAGGCCACCGATGGTGGATTGGACCCGCCACCGCGAGTGGACCGCATTCTTCCCCACCCGAGTCTCGCCGGGATCGGTTTCGAATTGATCCAGCACCAGGCGTCCCGTGTCGGAGGTGCTCCACTCGATCCTCAAATCCTGGGGACCGGCGGGGATGTCGATGGAATCAGGAGTGGCGAAGGTTCCCATCGACGCACCGGAAGATGCCGCCACGGAAATCTGGGAGAGCGTCTCCGAACCACGCTTGAGGAGGATCGTTCCCGCCGACCCAGCCCAACCGCGAAGAATCACGCGCGCACGGAACGCCGAAGCCGCGCGGACCTGGTACTGGGACCAGGATCCCCCGAACAACTCCAGGTGTGGACGTTCCCCGGGCTTGCCGCTGACCACATGATCAAAACCCACGGATCCAAAAGCGCGCGCCTCGACGACGCCGGGCAGGGAGAAGGTGTCGAACCGCGCCTTCACCCGCCCATCCCCCAGGATGGCGGTGCGGAAAAAGCTCCCCATGGGAGTCAGGTCGGATGCGGTCCATCCTCCGTCCGGCGAGGCGGAGGGGACCAGCGCATCGCCGCCGCCGGTCGCGCGGGAAAGCGACCACCCGCACCAGGGCAGTCCCAACGTGTCCAGGACCGCCTTCCAGCGCCCGGCCATTTCCAGATCGGCCTTCCCATCCTTGGGCCGCACCGCCGAAAGCTGGTTGACGAACACCGGCAACTTCGCCTCCACCAACTTCCCCAACCGGAGGCGATCCTTGGTTTCGTCGGATCCCGGATCCAGCTTCTGCGCATAGACGACATTCGTGTCGCCCAAGGGATTGGCCAAGGCGGCGTCGGATTCCCGGCTGTCCCGTGGCGTGGAAACGATCACGACTCCGGGATGGTGGGCGCGGATCACGGAGAGGATCTCCTGGTGGAGCTTGCGCAGCCGGCTCCAATCGTAATCGTTCCCGGAAAGTCCTTCGTACGGCTCGAAGAGGAGGTTGGGCTTGCCGGCGTAGACCATGGCCATCTCCTCGAAGAAATCCTTCGCCTCCGCGGGATGGTCGGAGAGCGAATCCTCGTGCCAGGACACCACCACATACAGGCCGCGCTCGATGGCTCCCTGGATCCACTGGTGGATCCGGGCCTTGGCCAGGTTGGGGTTGTTCCGATAGGCCTCCAAGGCGGGTAGCCGACTCACATCCATCCTCAAGCGCACCACGGAACTGCCCCAATCGGTACCGAGCCACCCCATCGCCTGCGGCCCCCAGACCAGGGACTCGTCCTCGGTGCCCAGGTCTCCCAGGGTCATCCCGGCCAACCGCACCTTCTGGCCGGTGAATTCCCCCACCAGCGCTCCTTCGCGCACGGAAAGCCACCCGTGGACGGAAACCGGCGAAGCGCAGATCGCGGACACGGACAAGAGCGAACAAGCGACGAACGCGGAGCGGAAACAGCGAGTCATGGAACCCTGCCTCGTGGAAACGGTCTACAGAATGTAGAAGGACTTGCGCGGTTCCGGTGCGGTCCGCGCAAAAGCGGCGATGACTCCCGCGTAGGCACCACGCTCCCCCGGAAACCCTCAAACACGGGCCGAGGAACTCGATTCCAGACGCTCGCGCAATCCCCACAGGGCCTTGGGCGAAAGCTGGACATCCGCCTTGGGAGGATCGATGATCGCCACGCAGTGGAACTGGTCCACGGCGGTGTCGCGATGGATGGGACACCCCAGAGGCAATCCGGAAGGCGAGATGTAGCTGGCCACCACCGGCGACTTGGCATCCTTGCCGCGGCGGATCACCACGCCGATCTCCCCGTTTTCGAGCAAGACGTGGTTGCCCGGAGGGAAGATCCCCAAGGCCCGCACCATCGATGTGGCCACTTGGGGCATCACGAATTTCCCCAGGCCCCGCAGGATCTCCACCAGGGTCAGGTTCGACTTCTCGGTCGCCGCCCAGCTGCGGTGGGTCACACGGGCGGTGTACATGTCGGAGATCCGCAATACCTGGGCTTCCAGGGGAATCCGGTCGCCGACCAATTCCAGGTAACCCGTTCCGTCGACGGATTCGTGATGGCACCGCACCGCCTCCAACCAGACCGGATCCTGGACTCCCGACGACCGCAGGAGCTCCCAGGAGGCCAACGGGTGGCCGCGCATCCTGACCTGCTCCGCGTCGTCGATGGGACCGCTGCGCTCGTTGAGGGTCTCGTGCAACTCCAGGGTCGACAGGTTCATGGTCATCGCCGCGCACATCATCGACAACCGCGTGGGTCTGGGCATCTCCAACGCCTTGGCCAAGGCCTCCGCGGCGATGGCGGTGTCCATCTGGTGCTTGATCGAATGGTGGGGCCAGGTGCCCAGGCAGATGGAGGCGATCGCCGCGTCCTGCTCCTGCAGGCAAAGCACCTGGAGACCTTCGGCCAGAGCGACGATGGTCTCCCGCAGGCGGAGTGGATCGGGAGCCGGGAGCATCGCGCGCTGGAGGCCGTCGAGCATCTCGGAGAGCGAATCGAAAGCGGGCAGCGACGCGTTGCGCCTGTAGAGCCGCCGAGCCGATGCGTCGTCCGATTCCAGGGAGAGACGGCTGGCTCCCCGTCGGATCAGTTCGTCCACCATGGCCTGGTTGGACACGATCTGTCCACGCCGCAGGAGCAGACGACCCGTTCCGTCGAACAGATCGAAGTCCAGTGCGGTGCCCGCGATCAGGTCCAACGAACCGATCCGTCGCATGGTGGTCATGGCTCGCGGCCTCCGGACGCGGATGCCCACCGCGGAAACCCCGCGGAGGAAACGATCCACCTCAACATCCTACCGTTCGCGGGAATCCTCGTCCAGCGCGAAGACCGTACCGAAGACGATGCTGGGCCTGGAGGGACTAGTGTCCCCCCACCGCTTCCTTCTGCTGGGCGAGGTCTTCGGATTCCGGTCCGTACAAGGTGACGCGGTTGCGGCCGTTCTTCTTCGAGAAGTACATGGCCTTGTCGGCGCCATCGATGAAGTCCTGCTTCACCGAGGCCATGTCCGGAAACAGGCAGACCCCGATGGAAATGGTGACCTTGAGCATCCGCCCCTCGTGCGGGATGGCCATGCCTTCCACCGCGGCGCGGACGCGCTCGGCGCTCTGCATGGCCCCCACCTCGTCGGCCTGGGGCATGAGCACCACGAACTCCTCGCCGCCGTAGCGGGCGATCATGTCGCTGGACCGGATGGCCATCCCCACGCACCGGGCGACTTCCTTGAGGACCAGATCCCCGATGGCGTGACCGTAGGTGTCGTTGAACCTCTTGAAGTGGTCGATATCGAAGAGCATGAGCCCGATGCGCTGGCCGTAGCGGGTGGCGACCTCCAGTTGCTGGTTGAGCAAGGTCTGGAAGTGCCTGTGGTTGGGGACCTGGGTGAGGCCGTCGATGGTCGCGAGTCGCTCCATCTCCTGGTACATCCGCGCGCGCGTCAGGGCTCCGGCCGCGATGGAGGCGATGGCCGCCAGGAGCTTGGCGTCCAGCTCCTGGTAGGAGCCCGCCACGGTGGACTCCAGGGTGAGCACCCCGAAGCATTGGCGATCGTCGTTGAGGAACGGAGCGCCCATGATCTCATGGCCTCGCCAACCGATCTCGGCATCCATCCGGGCCTCGAACACCGCCCGAGGCCCGTCTTGGCCTTCGCGGGCCAGGACTTCCCGACCCGTGCGGAAGACGGCCCCGCAGATGGACGAAGGATCGGATGCGTCGAAGTAGGCCCCACGCTCCGGCAACGGCACGATCCCCGTCGAAAGCTGGACCTGGGCCATCTGCTTGGAGGGATTCCAGAGACTCACGGTCAACCGTTCCAGAGGGAACAGGGTGCGCAGGGAGGATTCCAGCACGACCAACAGGTCGTCCGGCTTGAGATGGCGGGTGAGCCTGGACTGGATGTCGTAGAAGGTGTTGGTGATGGTCGCCTGCCGCTGGATGGCCGTCCGCGCGGATTGGACGGTGACCAGAGCGGAAGCGATGCTCGCGAACCTCTTGAAGTAGTGGTAGTGCTCGTCGGAGAAGGCGCGCGCCCCCTTGTGGTCGACCACCAGGAGAGCCTGGAGCTCGCCGTTGTCCTCGTTGCGCACCGGCAAGGCCATCAGGGACAGGACGCGTTCGCCCTCCGGATAGTATTCCGGAGCTTCCCCGTAGTTGGCCACATCGCCGGTCAGCAAGCCGGAACGCAGGGAATTTCCCAGCAATCGGACTCCGGGGACGATCCGCGCGTCGGGAACCACGGTTCCCTTGCCGAACTTGGCGTCCAGGAGGAGCTCTCCGCTGATGGGATCCACCAGGAATCCCAAGGCGGAATAGGAACGGAACACCTTGTGCATCAGGTGCACCACCGGTCCCAGCAACCTGGACATCTGCTGGCGGGCCTGGTCGTCCTGCTCGGACAGGATGGAACGGGACAGGACCTGGGAAGCGGAAGGGTCGATCTCGTCGCCGCTGGAGGACATCGTGGGATCGTCCCAGGCTCCCTGCACGCGCTGGCGCGGAATCGCCGTCGATGCACGAGGATCCACCGGAGGATTGGACAAGCCTTGTCCGGATGGCCCCGTGGGACGCGCATGCGATCCCGAAACGGACGCCGTGGTGGAGCCCACCGGCGCGGAAACGGAAGCCACCGCATGCACCCCGGACGAGGAAGCCGAAGGGGACGAAGCCGACGCCTCGGAAATGCTCAGTCCACCCCGTCCGCCCCCGGAGACTGCTTCCATCCGGCCCCGCGGACTGGAGACCTGATGCAGGGAGTGGTGGACCAGGAGGAACACGAGAAGCCAGATTCCGACCTGCGCGAAATGGAAGGGGATGTCGATCAGGGGGATCTGGACGGCCCCCCACAGCGCCAAGCGGCCGACCAGCAGCGGACTCGCCACCAGGACCACCGCACCGGCCAGAAGATGGAGCCGATCCCTCTTCGGATCCGAGATCGGAAGCAATGGGACCAGCCATGCGCCCAGGGAAACCAACAACCAGGACGAATCCGTGGGGGCCACCAGGATTTGCGCCAGCAGCACCCCGATCGCGAGCATCGAGCCGAAGGCTCCGAGCCTGCGCAGCACAGGCCGCGCGAAAGTGGCGGCCACGGCGAAGGCCACCAGGATCCCGCTGTAGATCAGGAGTCCTGATGTTGGCGTCAGGCCAGGAAACTGGCGCCCACCAACAAGCCATCCGCTCGCGCCGACGATCCACAGGATGGCCGCAGCCGCCTGAAGGAAAACACCCACCAGAGTCCTCCGCTATGGGTCAAATGTATGTTTATCGATCCTAGTTTTACCATTTCCATAGGGTACCTGCCAACGGGAAGCGAGGAGAGGAAGATTGAGTCGATCCAGCTTGATTTCCTGGTGGCAGCGGAGTCGATACCTTCGACAGGTTGCCAAGGCGATCGATTCCACGGTGGCCCCTCCCCCACGGGCCCAGCCCCTCCTGAGCGGTCCCGGCGTGGTTCTGGTCCCCTTCGACCCCGTCCATGCCGCCCTTGCCAATCCATTCATCCAGGACCTTTGCCAGACCCTGGAAGGGCCCATCCGCCTTGCCGGCCCCGTATCCAGCCTGCGATGGTCACCGGAAACCTCCCTGCCCCCCATCGAAATCCCGCTTGGGCTTTCCCCGAAGTCGTTCCGGGAATGGCTCGAATACCACAGGGCCCATCGAACCGACTGGTGCCTCCTGGTTTCCAGATCCCCTTCTCCACTGGAGGAGGCATGCCTCGCTTGGCTGGGGTCGGGCGCCAGGATCGCCTCCCTGGATGCATGCCTGTCGAGTGCTGCCAACGTCAAGTTGCAAACCCAGCCGGAAGGCTCCTTCGAGCTCCATCTTCGCCGGACCCTGCGCACCGTGCTGACCGGTTTTCCCCATGGAATCGTGGCCGACCGTCCCAAATCCGGCCCCCGGGTCCTGGAGATCCCACCTTCGCTTCCGGAAACAGGGGGACGCACGAAGGCCTTCGTGGAGCAGATCACCCGGTTGGCCACCTCCCAACCCCTCCTGCTGGCGCACTCGGAAAATCTTCCCGAACTGATCGCGGACACCGTCCGCAGCCTGGGCCCCCGCATCGCACTGGTCCATTTGCAGGCGGCGAAGGACGTCCAGGAACTGGCGAAGCGTTCCAGTGTCTTCGTTGGCGTGCGCTCCCCGGCCACCGCTTTGGCCGCCCTCGCGGGGTGCCCGGTCCGTCTGATCGGAGCTTCCGAGGATGCTCTGGACTATCCGTCGGAAGGTGTCCAAGTGGTTTCCCTAAAAATCCTTAGGCAAGAATTGGACGAATCGGTGTAGATTTGGCCCTCCACGGGATGTAGCTCAACTGGTAGAGTGCCTGCTTTGGGAGCAGGTGGTCGCACGTTCGAATCGTGTCATCCCGACTCCGGAGCAGGAAGTTCTACTCTTTCCTTCCTGTCCCGGCCCTTCACCCCCTTAGGAGAACCCATGGCTGCCAAGGAAGAATCGGTCATCCTCAAATACCTGAAGAAGAACCCCGGATCCGAAGCGCTGGACATCTCGTTCGGTACCGACATCGACGAATCCGTGGTGAAGGAAACCCTCCAGCAGCTCTTGGGCAAGCAGCAGGTTTCCGAAGCCGTCAGCGAATCCGGCATTTCCACCTGGTCGATCGCCGCTCCTCCTCCGCCGGCCCCCAAGGTGGCGGCTCCCAAGCCCCAGCCGGCCCCCAAGCCGGTCAGCGAGGATGCTCCCACCGACGACAGCGACGATTCCGACAGCGACGAGGGTTCCAGCTCCAAGGGTGGAGTCGGCAAGGGCTTCGTCATCTTCATCGCCTTGCTGTTCGCCGCCATCGGTGCCGGCGCCTCGTTCTTCATGGTCCAGGGCTCCATCAGCGCCGCCAAGGCCGATATCGTGAAGGCCAAGGGCGAGCTGCAGGATTCCGTTGGTGTCTTCAAGCTGGCCACCAACAACCGCATCTCCGCGATGGAGCAGGAGATCAAGTTGCTGAAGGCTCCTCCCGCCGAGGAGAAGGCCGACGACGCCAAGGCCGCCAAGAAGGCCACCAAGCCCGTTGTCAAGAAGGGCAAGAAGGGCAAGTAAGCGGGTCGCCCGATCTTTCCGGTCGACGCCCTCTCCGAGCGCCTCGTCGCGACCTACCGCGACGGGGCGCATCTTGTTTTGAAAGCCCCCACCGGCTCGGGCAAGAGCACGCGGGTTCCACGCCACCTCCTGGAGGCGGGTATCCGGGGCCGGATCTGGGTGATCCAGCCCCGCAGGTTGGCTGCCCGCAGCGTAGCCAGATGGGTGGCCAAGCAGCTGGGCGAGGAATTGGGCGGCAGGATCGGCTACCACGTCCGGTTCGATCGAACCGAATCGGAGCGGACGGAAGTCCTGTTCTTGACGCCGGGTGTCGCCCTGCGCATCGCCTCGTCATCCCAAGGATTTTCGGGGGTCTCGGCGATCCTGCTGGACGAATTCCATGAACGGTCCGCCGAAACCGACGCGCTGGCAGCGCTGGCATTGGCCTCCGGCAGACAAGGACCACTGGTCTGGTTGTTGTCGGCCACGGTGGATCCGGAAGAACTGCGGACATGGCTTTCCAGCGGTTCGCGTCCTGTCCAGGTCCTCGAAAGCCAGGGGCGGATGTACCCCGTCCAGATCGAATACCGCCCCATGCCCGGCAATCTGCAGCTTGCCGATTCCATGGCCAACGCAGTTCGCGAACGCCTGCGCCAAGGCGTGGATGGCGATCTTCTCTGCTTCGTCCCCGGAGTGGGAGAGATCCGTCGGACCATCGAGTTGCTTTCCCGAACCCCACTTCCCACGCCGCTTCGAACCCGTCTCCTGAGCCTCCATGGCGACATGGAGCCATCCGAACAGGACGCAGCGCTGGCGGAAGCCCCTCCCGGATGCGTGAACATCGTGGTGGCCACCAATGTGGCGGAAACGTCCCTGACCCTTCCAGGAGTCCGGCACGTACTGGATTCCGGCTATGTCCGTTCGGCACGATTCGATCCGCGTCGCGGACTGGACACCCTCTACACGATCCGCGCGAGCCGTCGCAGTGCCGACCAGCGGGCCGGACGCGCCGGACGCGTCGCCGCGGGAACCTGCTGGAGATTGTGGTCGGAATCCGACATCCCCCCCCAAGACGAACTCCCGGAAATCCTCCGCATCGACCTCGCTTCCCTCTGGCTGACCCTGGCGGCCTTCGAACGCTCCCCCGGGAACTTCCCCTGGCCCACCCCGCCCTCGGAAGAACGGATCCGATCGGCTTGCGGACTCCTGACCATGCTGGGAGCCTTGTCCCCTTCGGGAGACGTGACCGATCTTGGCAAACGCATGTCCCGGATGCCGGTGTCGCCCCGCACCGCCAGGGTGCTGCTGGAGGCTCGACGGCTGGGGGGATCCCCGCAGGCCTTGCGGTGGGCGGCCGCCTGGGAATCGCAGGGGCCACGCGACGAGGACCTCCTGCGAAGAAGCCTGGAGGAGTTCGTCAGGGGCGCTCCGGGTCGAGAAGTCCCGCTGGGTAGACTCCTGCTTTCCGCTTTCGCCGATCGCTTGGCCGTCCAGGCCTCGCCCGACCGGTGGCGTCTGAACGACGGACGGGTCTGCGAGGGAAGCGTCGGCGGTGAAACCCAGCTTTGTCTGGCTCTGGAAGTGCAGGAAACCGCCAATGCGCAGCGAGGCACCAGCCTTCGCTTGCGGGAGGCGGAGCCCGTGGAGACCTCCTGGGTGGAGGACGCCTTCCCTGGACGGATCCGCACCTCGGTCGAGGTGGACTGGGATCCACGCAATCGTCGGGTGCACGCGCGCGAGGTGGTCCGCTTGGCCGACCAGAGCCTGTGGTCGCGTCCGGTGGACGACAACCGGATTCCTCGGCTGCAGGCCGAACAGCTCCTGTCCAGCAAGATCGCCCAGGGGGAGATCCGATGGAAGTGGGGCGAGGAGGAGGACCTTTGGGTCCTCCGGTCGCGCCTGGTGGCCAAGGCCTTCCCGGAACGTGGACTGTGCACCTTCGAGGAGGAGGATCTGGAACTCGCGCAAGCGGGAATCGTCGAAGGGTGCCTGGCCGCGGCGGGAGTGGAAAACCGCGAAGTGCTTCCCTATCTCAAGGAAGTCCAGGGGCACGAGCAGGTGCAATTCGTGGAAAAGATGGCTCCCCTCGGGATCGGATTGGCTTCCGGAAGGAAGGCGCGGGTCGCTTACCAAACCGACGGTTCCGCCCTGGTCTCGGCCCGGATCGGGGATTTCATCGGGGTCAAGCAGGAGTCGGTGCGGATCGGGCAGGGCAGGATTCCCATGGTGTTCGAGATCCTGGCCCCCAACCACCGTCCCGTCCAGCGCACATCCGATCTGGACGGATTCTGGCAGAGATCCTACCCCCAGATCAAGGCCGACCTGAAACGCCGCTACCCCAAGCATCCCTGGCCCTGAACGGTATTTTCGTCCCGTCGAGGCGGTTTCGGTGCTATTTTCCGCGATGGCGTTTCCGACCGCCCGACCGCGATCGGGACCGTTTCGGACCGATCGCGGAGAACCGCGCCATCCAAACACCCTCGCGAAAGGACCCCCAGATGGGAAGCCACGGAAAGTGCTGGCTGTTCACCAACGGCGACGACGGAAATTGCTACTAGTGCTACTGCAACAAGTACTCCGACGACATGGAAAAGGAGTTCAAGCGCCAGGTGTACTCGCGATCCGGCTACGCCTGCCGCAAGGTGCATCGCTACGACCACACCCCCGACCGCGGCTACGAACTGTTCGTGTGAGTCTGAGATAGGTGTCCGGAAGCGGTCCAAGGAACGCCTCCGGACACCCACCGGCTCATGCCGTTCCGATGATCTTGGAGACCCCCAGTATGGAGGCCAACCTGGAATCCACGGCTTTCATTCCTGCATCCTCCTTCTTGGGAGCAGACTTGGCGATGCTCGCCTGGGCTTCGGCACTTAGTTTGGGAGCCTCGGTTTTCCCCCGCGCATCGGACAGGACGTTCTGCAAGGGGTCGGCCTTGGTCGCGGCGGCGGCCTCCGCCTTTCGGGCCTTGGCTGCGGTCTCGAAGTAGTTCTGGACCTCATTGGCGTTGGCGGCGGCAAGGTCGAGGGTGCGGGTTCCCGTCCCGCTGGCCATCGGAGACATCTTGGCTTTCAGGCTTTGTGCCACCACATAGGCCTTGGCCTGGCTTGCTGTGGCCTGGGCTTGAGATGCCCCCTTGGGGTCGGACTTGGCCGCAGCGGCGGTTGCATCCTTCCCGGATTGACCGGATGCCGTCTTGGTCGCTTCTGCCGACGCTTGCGCGCCTTCGGCCGCCTTGGGTGGTGTCACGGTTTTAGGCGCGGTGATCTCGCGGATCAGTTTGATTGGATCGGTTGGCATACAGGTCCCCCCCTTGAACGGATTTCCCCGATATCTGTTGTCGACCGAACTGTCGTAGGACTTTAGTCTTTTTTCGCGAAAACTCTCCAGGACCATGGCGTTTCCCACGTCCTCTTCTCTTGGCCCTTTCGCCCCCACTTCCCCTCGTCTTGCGCCCTGCGAGCTAGCTTCCCAAGCCAGGAGATCCGCACCATGAAGCACATCATCTGTCCCGAACGGCATGAAGGAAGCGAATCGACCCTGTTCCTTGCCGGAGGCATCAGCGGATGCCCGAACTGGCACGACCGATTGGTGGAGTTGCTTTCCAGCACCGATCTGACCTTGTTGAACCCACGCCGCAAGAACTTTCCCATCGACGACCCTTCCGCCTCGCGGTTCCAGATCCAGTGGGAACACGAGCACTTGCACAGGGCCCAAGCGATCTCCTTCTGGTTTCCCCGCGAAACCCTCTGCCCCATCACGCTCTACGAGCTGGGCGTCTGGACCACGTCGGAGAAGCCCCTGTTCATCGGGATGCACCCTGACTACAGCCGCCGGATCGACGTGGAAATCCAGACCTCGCTGGTGCGGCCGAACTTGGTTCCCGCCTATTCGCTAGAAGACCTTGCCGGACAGATTCGCTCGTGGGAGAGATCAAAATCGCTCTGAGCTCCATCCTGAACGGAGATCGGTCCCAAAACCAAAAAGCCCTGCTCCTGGCAAAACCAGGAGCAGGGCCCGGCGCTCCTCAGCCAGGAGCGCTCGCCATCGAATCCAGCGTCGATCGATCTAGGGAAGCTTCTTGGTCTGCATGGAGGACCATTGTCCGCTGCAGAAGGCGCAGGTGTTCCCGATGAACTTCTGACGACCGGTGGAGCCGGTGTCCCCTTTCAGCCACCAGTTGAACCAGGCCACCGCGAACTTCGCGAATTCCCCTCCGTTGTCCGCCCAGTAGGTTCCCCCGTGGCCGGCGCTGGGAACGTTGGCGAACACCGTGGGCAGGTGAGCGATCCCGTTGAAGTCGCGCAGACCATTGGGGTAGGCGATGTCGTCCGGGCCACCGATCGCGTAGGCGATGGGCGCATGGAGCTTGTTGAGGGTGGACTGGTCGGGGCTCAGGAGACCGCTGCTCATGATGATGGTGGCGTCCACCCGCGGATCCAGGGAGGCTCCATAGGCCATGATGCCTCCGCAAGACCAGCCGAACGAACCGACCATGGTATCCAGGCTCTGGTAGAAGCGGCTGCAGGGCTTGCCGTTCTGCTGGAGCGCCCAATCGAAGCCCTTGATGAGGTACCCGCCCAAGGTGCCCAGGCCGGAGCCCATGTCATAGCTGCCCGATCCTCCGGGAGTCCCCTCGTTGATCACGATGAATCCATGAGAGGCGATCTCGGCATAGAAATCGGCGGTTTCCGTGGAATTCCTGCCGCACCCTCCATTCCCCCAAACCAGGATGGGGTACTTCTTACCCGCGCCCAAATCGCTGGGGCGGTAGATGGTCTTGCCCGACAGGCTGGGATCGGTTTCGATCACCACCTGGTGGGAACCGGTCAGGGGACTCCCCCCCAACGAGGCGTTCACCTTCACAGGGTCCGGCCCCTTGTCGGCGGGATTGCAGGTGGCCAGCGCGCTCAGGGTCACGTCCACGGTCCCTTCGTAGCTGGACAGGGGGACGGTCTTGGAGACATATCCGTTCGCGGACACCTTCAAGGAATCCACCACGGCCAGGGACCGGGCGGAAACCCCGCGATCGACCGGCTGCGAAGCCAGGAGCCGTCCCTCGCCGGTCCGGACCATCCGGAAGGTGGAGGTCCGGTCGCCAAGACCCACGCGAACCAGGAGCATGGTCGCCGACAGCGAGACCTTGGAGGCATCGAACGAGAAGAGGCCTGCGGGAGCGTTCCTTTCCACCGCGGCAAGGCGATTCCCGGAAAGATCCAGCCAATCGATGCTCACATGGGTCGGCACCGCGAGCTCGGCGGTCAGGACTCCGCCGACCATCGAGAGCGAACCGGGAAGATCGGATCGATCCAGGATCCCGTTGGTCCCTCCGGTCAGGGAATAACCTCCGCTCGCATCGGTCGTGGCCTTCAGGGACTTCGAATCCAAAGCCACGGTGGCACCCGAGATGGGGCTTCCAGCGTCGCTCTTGACGGTCCCATTCAGTGCAATGGTCTGGGCCCCGACATCGAGGCCTAGGATCAGGAAAGCGCAAAGGGATACGGATGGGCGCATGCGGGCCCCCTTTATGGTTCCAGGTGAGGTTGTCGAACAGTTCTCAATGTACCTGACAACGGTCTTTCCCACCGTCAAGTTCCAAGACAACGTTTTGGAAGATCCTACAAAAGCCGCAAGTTTCCGGACTGGCTATCCCCGTTCCGCCAGAATACGCTCCCACCTCCCCAGCCACCGCCGCAACGGGGCGTCCAAGAAAAGACGAGGCACCCGATCAGGGTGCCTATGTCTTCCATCAATTAGAACATGAAGGGAAAGGCATGATGTCCAGACAAGATGATCGAGACAAATACGAAAAAGCCCTGTCCCGGGGAACCGGAACAGGGCTCGTCAATTTCCGCCTGAGCTAGATCAGGCCAAGCGCTTGTTCAGCTCGTCGATCATCTTCTGCGCCGCCACCGGGATCACGGTTCCAGGTCCGAAGATGGCGGCGGCGCCGTTCTTCAGGAGGAAGTCGTAGTCCTGGGCGGGAATCACGCCACCGCAGATGATCATGATGTCCGGACGTCCCAGCTTGGCCAGCTCGTCGCGCAACTGCGGAAGCAGGGTCTTGTGGCCGGCGGCCAGCGAAGACATGCCCACGATGTGCACGTCGTTTTCCACCGCCTGGCGGGCGGTTTCTTCCGGCGTCTGGAACAGGGGCCCGATGTCCACGTCGAAGCCGAGGTCGGCGTAGGCCGTGGCCACCACCTTGGCGCCGCGATCGTGGCCGTCCTGGCCCATCTTGGCGATCATGATGCGGGGGCGACGTCCCTGGGCCTTCTCGAACGCGTCGGTGGCCTTGCGGACGTTGGCGACTTCTTCCGCCTCGCCGAATTCGGAGCTGTACACACCAGAGATGGAACGGATCACGGCCTTGTGCCTCCCCCAGACCTTCTCCAGGGCGAAGGAGATTTCGCCCAGGGATGCGCGGACGCGGGCGGCCTCGATCGAGAGCGCCAGCAGGTTGCCTTTGATCTCGCCGGAAGCGGCCTTGGTCAGGTTGGCCAGGGCCGCCTGGACCTTGGACTCGTCGCGTTCGGCGCGGAGCTTGGCCAGACGCTTGATCTGGGACTCGCGGACCGCGGCGTTGTCGACGTCCAGGATTTCCAGGGCGTCTTCCTGCTCCAGGCGGAACTTGTTCACGCCGACGATGACTTCCTTGCCCGAGTCGATGCGCGCTTGGCGACGGGCGGCCGCCTCCTCGATGCGCATCTTGGGCAGACCGGTCTCGATGGCCTTGGCCATGCCGCCGAGCTCTTCCACTTCCTGGATCAGGGCCCAGGAGCGGTGCATGAGCTCGTTGGTCAGCGCCTCCACGTAGTACGAACCGCCCCACGGATCCACGATCTTGCAGATGCCCGTCTCGTCCTGGAGGAAGAGCTGGGTGTTGCGGGCGATGCGCGCGGAGAAGTCCGTGGGCAGCGCGATGGCCTCGTCGAGGGCGTTGGTGTGCAGCGACTGGGTGTGGCCCAGCGCGGCGGACATCGCCTCGATGCAGGTGCGCGCGACGTTGTTGAACGGATCCTGCTCGGTGAGCGACCAGCCCGAGGTCTGCGAGTGCGTGCGCAGGGCCATGGACTTGTTGCTCTTGGGGTTGAACTGCTTGATCATCTTCGCCCACAGAAGACGCGCGGCGCGGAGCTTGGCGACCTCCATGAAGTAGTTCATGCCCTCGGCCCAGAAGAAGGACAGGCGCGGCGCGAAGGCGTCCACGTCGATTCCCGCCTTGATGCCGGTGCGGACGTATTCCAGACCGTCGGCCAAGGTGTAGGCCATCTCGATGTCGGCGGTGGCGCCGGCCTCCTGCATGTGGTAGCCGGAGATGGAGATGGAGTTGAACTTGGGCATGAACTTCGAGGTGTACTCGAAGATGTCCGCGATGGACCTCATCGACCCTTCGGGAGGATAGATGTAGGTGTTGCGAACCATGTACTCCTTGAGGATGTCGTTCTGGATGGTTCCCGTGAGCTTGTCCTGGGAAACGCCCTGCTCCTCGGCCGTGACCACGTAGAAGGCGAGGATCGGAAGGACCGCGCCGTTCATGGTCATGGACACCGACATCTGGTCCAGGGGGATCCCGTCGAACAGGATCTTCATGTCCAGGATGGAGTCGATCGCCACGCCCGCCTTGCCCACATCACCCACGACTCGTGGGTGATCGGAATCGTAGCCGCGATGGGTGGCCAGGTCGAACGCCACCGACAAGCCCTTCTGGCCGGCGGCCAGGTTGCGCTTGTAGAACGCGTTCGATTCCTCGGCGGTGGAGAAGCCCGCGTACTGGCGCACCGTCCATGGCTTGTTCACGTACATGGTGGTGTACGGCCCGCGCAGGAACGGTGGGATGCCGGAGGTGTACTTGGTGTGCTCCAGGCCCTCGACATCCTCGGGTCCGTACAGGGGCTTCACCTGGATCTGCTCCATGGTGTCCCACATCAGATCGGACAATTTCTTTCCGGTCTTGGCTTCCACGGACGCCTTCCACGAGTCGAAATCGACCTTCGCGGGAGCGTCCTTCTTGTAGGAAAGCTTGGTGAAGTCGATGCTCATCCCTGCACTCCGATCTTCTTCTGAAGGCCGCCCAGAACCTGGAGGAGGTTGGCGCGGACATGGATGAATTCGTCGATTCCCGAGGCCTTGTGGGCTTCGACCTGGTCGGCGGGGAAGCCCGCCAGGACCACGGCCACTCCGGGGATCGCCGCCTTGAGGGCCGGCACGATCTGGGGGACCAGTTCGGGATAGGTGTCGTCGGTGCTGCAGATGGTGACCACCTTGGCGCCGGAATCCGTCGCCGCGTCCACCATGTCCTTCACCGAAGCGAAACCTTCCGGGTACACCACTTCGAATCCGCCGACTTCGAAGAATCCGCGGGAGAAGTCGGCGCGGCCCTTGTGCTGCGCCAGGGGCCCCATGGTCGCCAGGAAGACGCGCGGACGCCAGCCGGTGCGGACCAGATGGCGATCGGCGGCATCGCGCAGCTTCTCGAAGGGCTCCGACAGGCGGTGGAGCTTGAGCGGCTGGATGGTCGGACGGTCGGCGTCGCCGGCGCGGATCACGCGGGTGATCTCGCCCAACGTGGCTCCGGCCTGGACGGCCTCGATCGCGGCCGCGACCATCTTCTCGTCGGTGACACCCATGAGATCGGACAGCTTGCCCATGACCTTGGAGTGCTTCACGTCGTCGTAGGCGGTGCGGTATTCGGTGACCGACACCACGCGCGACTTGTAGATCGCGGCGTAGTCGGGCTTGCGGCCCTCGATCTTCTTTTCGCCGATGTTGGCGTACTGGTTCACGCCCACCTGGACGTCCTTGCGGGTGGCCAGAGCCGATTCCTTCGCCTTGCAGACCTTTTCGATCTCGGACTGGATGAACCCGGCCTGGAGAGCGGCGAAAGCTCCGCCCTTTCCTTCCACGGCCTGGAAGAGTTCCCAGGCCTTCTGGGCGATCTGGTCGGTGAGCCATTCCACGGCCCACGATCCACCCGCGGGATCCACCACGTGGCGCAACTGGGCTTCCGTGGCCAGGAGGATCTGGGTGTTGCGGGCGATGCGGCGGGAGAACTCGTCCGGAAGTCCGAAGACCTCGTCGAACGGGGTCACCTGCAGCGACTGCACGCCGCCCAGCACCGCCGAGAAGCTCTCGGTGGTGGTGCGCAGGAGGTTCGCGTAGGGATCCAGCTTGGACTTGTTCCACAGCGCCGTACGGGCGTGGATGCTCATGCTCTGCGAGCACATGTTCCCGCCGAAGGCTTCCACGATGCGGCTCCACAACAGGCGCGCTGCGCGGAACTTGGCGATTTCCATGAAGAAGTTGGGACCCACGCTGAAGGCGAAGCGCATGCGGGGAGCGACGGTGTCCACCGCCACGCCGCGCTTGACCAGCTCGCGGATGTATTCGGCGCCCTGGGAGAGGGCGAAGGCCAGTTCCTGCACGGCGCTGCCGCCGGCTTCCAGGAAGGAACGCGAGTGGACGCACACGGTCTGCAGCGCCGGAGCTTCGCGCTCGGCCCACAGGGTGAGCTGGGCCATCTCGCGATAGGCCTCGTCCAGGGACTGGGGAAGGGTGCCTTCGTGGGCGAGCACGCCCAGCGGATCCATCTCGATGCATCCGCGCAGCTTCCTGACATCCAGTCCGCGGCTCTTGACCAGGGCGGCCAGCAGGGCGGCGAAGGGAAGTCCGGAGGCTCCCGAGCGGACGAACAGCGAGGTCTTCTCCAGGTCGATGTCTTCCAGCGCGACGGAGAGATCCTTGATGGTGGCGATGCTGACGCCGCCCTTGCCCACGTCGCCCTCGACGGCGGAATCGGGATCGATGCCGGCGCGCGTGGCGTGGTCGAGGTTCAGGTTCAGCGCCGTGAGGCCACGCGACAGATCGTGTCTGGCGGCCTGGTTGAACTCGCGGGGTCCCGGATAGGGCAGCTCCTGCGAAACCTCCCAGGCCTCGGCGACGTAGCCTTCGTGCGAAGACCCGCGCGCCAGCTGGCCGCAACCGGGCTTGGCCTTCAGGTGTTCCAGGCCGGCCACGTCGGAGGCGTTGTAGATGGGCTGGACGGTGATGCCTTCGTAGGTGCCGGAGACGAGCTTCTTCTCGTAGGGCACGCCCTTGAGTTCGGCTTCGACCTGGGCCTTCCACTTGTCGAAGGGAACCTCCGCGAATTCGGAGAGCAGCTTGGGTTTGTCGGTCATCGGATCACTCCACGTCCAGGAGGGCCTGGCCCTCCTCCACGGTGGCGCCGGCGGCGACGTAGATCTTGGTGACCTTGCCCGTCTTGGGAGCGGTCACGGGAGTGTTCATCTTCATGGCCTCGAGGACCAGGACCTGCGCGCCGGCCTGGACCGAGTCCCCTTCCTTCACGTCCACCGACACGATGCGGCCGGCGAGCTGCGAACGGACCGATGCGGCCGATCCGGCCCCTGCGGGCTTGGCCGCGGGAGCCGCGACGGCAGCAGGCGCGGCTGCAACGGCCGCGGCGGGAGCCGCGGCCCGGGGGGCCACGCGGGAGGCTCCGGTGGAGGTGTCGTCGATGGTCTCGACGACGACTTCGTAGGTTTTTCCTTCGACGGTGATTCTGAGCTTTTTCACGACGGTTTCCTTTTCAGCGCAAGCGATGCGATTCGAACTGTTGAAAACGACCGTGGATGTTCCAGAGGCTTTGCGTCCGGACCGCGGGCTCGATGCTCACGATCCGGAACGGTTCGTCCAGGA
The DNA here is from genome assembly GCA_035352895.1 of Fibrobacteria bacterium. Lineage (GTDB taxonomy): Bacteria > Fibrobacterota > Fibrobacteria > UBA5070 > UBA5070 > UBA5070. Next base: position 50,397 of record DAOPYN010000010.1, read on the forward strand.
CCGCGTGCACGGCGGCCGCCACGATGGCATGGAGATCCTTTTCCTTGATGTCCTGGCTCATCTGGCCTCCCTCACAGAGGAATGTTTCCGTGCTTCTTGGGGGGGCGGGTTTCGCGCTTGGAGAGCGTGTTCCGCAGGGCCAATGCCACCGTGGGACGGCTCATGGCCGGCTCGATGACGTCGGTGATCATGTTGTTCTCCGCGGCCTGCCAGGGCGAGGCGAACTTGTCGCGGTACTGGCTGACCAGTGCCGCGGCTTTGGCCTTGGGATCGGAAGCGGCCTTGATCTCCTTGCCGAAGAGCACGTTCACGGCACCGTCGGCGCCCATCACGGCGATCTCGGCGGTGGGCCAGGCGAAGACCATGTCGGCGCCCATGTCCTTGGAGCACATGGCCAGGTACGCGCCGCCGTATGCCTTGCGGAGGATCAAGGTGATCTTGGGCACCGTGGCCGCCGCGTAGGCGAACAGCATCTTGGCGCCGTGGCGGATGATGCCGCCGCGTTCCTGGGCCACGCCGGGCAGGAATCCGGGAACGTCCACCAAGGTGACGATGGGGATGTTGAACGCGTTGAGGAACCGGATGAACCGGGCCGCCTTGTCGGAGGCGTCGATGTCCAGGGTTCCGGCCTTCATCATCGGTTGGTTGGCGACGATGCCCACCACCACGCCCTCGATGCGGGCGAAGCCGATGATGATGTTGCGCGCCCAGTCCTTCTGGACCTCGAAGAGGTGTCCGTCGTCGACCAGGCGTTCGATCACCGTGTACACGTCCAGCGGCGCCTTGGCGTCCTCGGGGACCAGGTCGTTCATGCCCAGGTCCGGCGACATGGAAATGCGCGACGTGGGCCTGTGCGGCGGGTCGTCCAGGTTGTTGGACGGCAGGTACGACAGAAGCTCCTGGCAGAGCTGGATGGCGTGTTCGTCGGAGTCGGCGATGAAGTGGATGTTGCCGGACACCGAGCCGTGGGCGTCGGCGGATCCGATGTCGTCCATGGTGCAAACCTGGCCGGTGACCGCCTTGATCACGTCCGGGCCGCAGATGAACATGTTGGCCTGGCCGCGGATCATGATGAGGAAGTCCATCAGGGCGGGCGAATAGGCCGCGCCACCGGCGCAGGGTCCGGCGATCAACGAGATCTGCGGCACCAGACCGGAAGCCTCGACGTTGTGGTGGAACACACGTCCGTAACCGGAGAGGGAATCCACCCCTTCCTGGATGCGCGCGCCGCCCGAGTCGTTGACCACCACGATGGGCATCCCGCCCTGCATCGCGTAGTCCATGAGGTCGCAGATCTTCTGGGCGTGCATCTTGCCCAAGCTGCCGCCGGCCACGGTGAAGTCCTGGCTCACCACCGAGACGGGGCGACCGCCCACGTAGCCCACGCCGGTGATCACGGCGTCGGCGGCCATGTACTTGCCGGACAGGCCGAAGTCGTGGGCGTGGTGCTGCACATGGGCACCGAATTCCTGGAACGTGTCGGCTTCGAAGAGGCGTTCCACGCGGTCGCGGGCGGTCATCAACCCCTTCGTGCGGCGGGCTTCGAGCTTGTCCTTGCCGCCACCGGCCAGGACCTTGGCGCGCCGTTCGGCGAGTTCTTCCAACAATGCCTTGTCAATTGCCATGGGTGGGGAGTCTCCGTTACTTCTTGGGTGCGCAGAATTCCGTGAGGACGCCGCGCGTGGATTTGGGGTGCAAAAAGGCGATGTCCATTCCGCCGGCACCGGGCCGGGGAGCTTCGTCGATCAGGCGGAGTCCATCTTGCTTGGACTTGGCCAGTTCGCCGACGAGGTCGTCGGTGCGGAAGGCGACGTGCTGCACGCCTTCGCCGTTCTTCTCGATGTACTTGGCGATGGCGCTCTCTTCCGAGGTGGCCTCCAACAGCTCGATGTAGACCCCGCCCACCTTCAGGAATGCGGTGCGCACCTTCTGGGACGGCACCTCCTCGATGAGTTCGCACTTGACGCCGAGCATCTTCTCCCACAAGGGGATGGCCTCGTCCAGGCTCTTCACCGCGATTCCAAGGTGGTCGATCTGCTTGATCATGTCGTTCCTCCCGATGCCTTCGGCCCTCAGGTGATTTCCATCAATTGGCCGACTGCAGAAACCTTGGTGGAGAAAACTGGATTTACATGTCCTCTTTAACAAGGGAAAAACCACCTTCGCGAGTTTCCATCCAGGTGAAACACCGATGGAATGGGCTTGCGAATCGCTCGGCACAAATCTAGCTTGTATGGATGGATATCCAACCGACAACAACCGTCGGATTCGACAATTTGCCGATTCCGGCCACGCTCGCCAAGCACATCTCCGAGCGTGGAATCACCGAGCCCACCCCGGTCCAGGAAGCGGTCATCCGCAAGATGGTCCCGGAGCTGGGACAACTCCTGGAAGGCGACCTCCTGGCCCAGGCCCGGACAGGTTCCGGCAAGACGCTTGCCTACCTGCTGCCGGTGGCCGGCGCGCTGGACTCGGGCACCATCTCCCGCGCCTGGATCGTATGCCCCACCCGCGAGCTGGCCCAACAAGTTGCCCGCGAAGTGGCATGGCTCCTGGGCGAAGCCTGCGTGGCCACGCTGGTGGGCGGCGCACCCTTCGGCCCCCAGCTTCGCGAACTGCGCGGTCAGCCACCCGTGGTGGTGGGCACGCCGGGCCGCATGGCCGACCACCTGCGCCAGGAGACCCTCGAAGTGGAATGCGACGTGCTGATCCTGGACGAAGCCGACCGCATGCTGGACCTCGGCTTCAAGGAGGAACTGGACCAGGTGGTGGGAGCCGCCGGCGAGGATTCCGCCAGATGGTTCTTCTCCGCGACCTACGAAGGACGCGTGCAGGCCGCCGCGGGCGACTGGCTGCGGTCCCCCACCCAGATCCGCCTGGACGCGGGCAAGGGCTCCAGCCACGTGCCGCAGAGCTACGTGATCGCGCCCTACGCTCGTCGCGAAGAGGCTCTGGGACGGCTGGTGGACATGCTCGAGCCCACACGGGCCATCGTGTTCGTCCGCACGCGCGTCGAGGTGGAGCAGGTGGTGCAGGGGCTCCTGCGCCACGGGATCCACGCGGAGGGGCTTTCCGGCGATCTCGCCCAGGTGGCCCGCGAACGGGCGCTCTCGCGCTTCCGCGAAGGCCGGGTGACCCTGCTGGTGGCCACCGACGTGGCCGCCCGCGGACTGGACGTTCCCGGAATCACCCACGTGTTCAACCTGGGCCTTCCCGACGACCTTTCCAACTTCATCCACCGCGTGGGCCGCACCGCGCGCGCCGGAGCGGAAGGCGAAGCCTGGAGCGTCCTGGCCCCGCAGGAGCGCGGACGTTTCCTGTCCATCAGCAGGCAGTCCGAGTACAAGCCGGAGCAGAGACAGATTCCGACCAGCCGCGAGCTCACCGACAAGCGCAGGGAACGGCTGGCCCAGCGGGTGATGGAAAGCCTGGGAGAGGGTCTGGAGCTTCCCGAAAGCTTCAAGCCCCTGATCGAGGAGCACGGTGCCGAGGCGGTCCTGGCCGCCCTGGTGCACAAGCTGGTTCCGGAGCCGCCTCCGGAGGAGCCGCGTCGGCCGCAGCGTTCCGAGGCTCGGGAACGCGTCCAGGGCGACCGCCCCGAGCGCCCACGCCACCCCGCCCATCGCGGGCGCGAAGGGGTGTGGCTGGCCTTCAGCCTGGGCACCGACGACGGGATCGAGGTCCGCAACCTGGTTCCGTTCGTGTGCCGGGCCGCCGACATCCCCAGTTCCGAACTGGGCCGCATCGAGATGATGCCGAGGTTGTCGCTGGTGGAAACCACCCCGGAAGCGGCCGAGCTCCTGCTCAAGCTCAAGCTCAAGTGGCAGCGCAGGCCGATCCGGATCCGGGAAGCGGATCCGCCCAGGCGCCTCTGAGGCGCTTTCCCGGATTCCGCGGCAAAAACCGGGGCGAGGCGTCATCTTCTCCGTGAGATGCCTTTCCCCACCGCCTTCCGATCCATCCTCTCCACCGCCGCCCTCTGGCTGGCCTGCCTCGCCCCGGCCGCGGCTTGCCGGAACCTGGTCCCCTTCCTGCGGGAACTCCAAGCCGAGCATCGTCCCTCCCTGTTGCGCACGCTGGGCCCCGACGTGAGCCGGATCAGCAGGAGCCTGGGATTTCGCCAGGACGATTCGGCCACGACCGAGGCGATCCTGGCTCCCTTGTTCCTCCACCACCTGCTGACCACGACCGCTCCCGTGGACGGCCAGCGCGGAGGCGTGCTGGAAACGGTGTACTTCTGGCATTGGATCTCCCCCAATCCCCGGCACCGGATCCGGATGCTCCCCGATTCGAGCCTCCTGACGGCGCATCGTCCCCATCCGCGCCACCCGAGCTACCGCACCTTCGCCGACATGGACCGGACTCCCGACCTGTTCCTGTCCGACCTGGTCTCCGAGGAGCCTAGGTACAACCACCCGGAGTTCGGGACGTTCACCACCTTCGGGTGGTGCAGCGAGCGGGAGATGGCCTACGCCCTGATCCTGCGACGGATGGGCTACCTCGCCAAGATCCGCTTCCAGGGCAACCACGTCTGGACCGAAGTCCTGATCCAAGGTGCCACGAAGGACGGTTCCTCGGGATCCGGGGTGCTGGTGGTGGACAACACGTTCGCAAGCGCGGAGCCCGCCCCCCTGCGGCAGCCGGTCGCCGCCTGGCTTTCGGACGTCGGTCGGGGACGCGATGTCGTGTCGATGAACGCGAAGGCGGGAGCCTCCGCCCAGGTCCGGTTCGTGGACAGCCTGCAGGTGGGGCCCAAGGCGACGTCCCGCATCCGGGGATTGGTGGTCGGCTGGCTCGTAAGATGACCGCGAGCGTCCCTGCGCGCCTTTCCGGCGGGAGCTCCTAGAACACCCAGCCGCCGGAAATCGTCACCTCGGGTCCGCCCAGCTCGAGGACGCGGGCGATCCTGTCGGTGGAGCGGTCGCGCATCCCGGAAAGCCACCGGGATCCGCCACCGGAGAGCACCAGCCCCCAGCCCGTGCCCGCCAGCAACCGGAAATCGCCAAGCGACCAGCGGACTCCCGCACGAGGCGCGAGGAGGATCCCTCCATCCATGCGATACATGGCGGTATCCGACGCGTTGCCGGTCTCGGAGTCGATCGTGACTTCGTCCATGCCCTGCACGTTCGCCAGCGCGAGTCCCAAAAACGGCGCGAAGGAACGGAGGACCGGGAAGCACCGCCGGACCTGGATCCCGTAGCTGAATCCGGCCATTCCCAGCCCCCCTCCGATCCCGAGCAGAGTCCCGCCCCCCAGATCCACGGAGTATTCCAAGGAATTACCGAAGGGATGGCCCCACCCCAGGTTCACGTCCACCTCCTGGGTGTGCGGCGGCTCTTCGGCGGCGGCGGCGGTTGCGACACAAATCGTCATCATCAGGAAGGCGAGGAGGTTCTTCATGGATCGGTCTCTCGGTGGGGTCGGGAACGGGACGATCACGGAGGGGGGCCTGTACCCCGGGTTCTGTGGCGTTTCCGTTTGACGGGAAACCGATGGCCATCCATCTGGGACCGTCGTCGCCGACGGCCTCGAGCGGCTACCCGTGGAACCGGGAGCGGGCCGCTCCTGTGCCCTCTCGGGCCGTCCACTGTTCGCCTTGCACCGGATGGGGTTTGCCTTGCCTTCCCTGTTGCCAGGAAAGCGGTGGGCTCTTACTCCACCGTTTCACCCTTGCCTGTGGCCTTTCGGCCCATCGGCGGTCTCTTCTCTGTTGCACTTTCCGTCGCGTTGCCGCGCCCAGCCGTTAGCTGGCATCCTGCCCTGCGGTGCCCGGAAGTTCCTCTGGATCTCTCCAGCGGCCATCCGGCCCCCCTCTCGTGTTCGCGTGGGGGCCAAGATAGCTCAGGAACCCACGCAACGGCGCAGGATCCCGCACGCGGAATCCACTTCCGCCCCATCCACCGCGTGCCCCACCGAGATCCGCAGACCCCGTTGCGCCTCGTCCTCGGTCCAGCCCATCGCCACAAGCACCGGGGAGGGCCGCAGCGAGCCCGAGGCGCAGGCGCTGCCCGCCGAAACAGCCACCCCGGAGAGGTCGAGCCGTTGCACGAGGGTTTCCGCACGGCGGGAGGTCTTGAGATGCAGCGTGTTGGCCAGCGAATCCTCCGGTGGGCAGGTGCGCTCCACTCCAGGGAGATCCGCTACGGCATTCCAGAGCATTTCGCGCCAGACGGGCCATGGATCCTTGGCGGAGGGATCCTCCATCCACGCGCGCGCGGTTTCGCCCAGGCTCGCGATGGCCAGCGTGGACTCCGTTCCGGCCCGGCGGCCACGCTCCTGCGCGCCCCCTTCCCACAATCCGTGGAACCCGGCAGAGTCGGAAAGCCACAAGGCACCGGCACCTGCGAGAGCACCCATCTTGTGTCCGGACCAGCAGGCGGATCCCACGGCGATCCGCCCCAGGGGAAGCTCCTCCCGAAGCCAGCTCTGGGTGGCATCCACGTGCAGGGGAATCCCCCTGGCCGCGCAGGCGTCCGCCCAGACCATCCACGGCAGACGCCGGCCGGTTTCGTTGTTGGCGCTCATGCACACGCACAGGCAGACTTCGTCGCCGATCGCCTGGGCGATCCAATCCGGGTCCATGGTTCCGGTCCGATCCACCGGCGCCCACACCACCTGGAATCCCTTCCGCTGCCAGGCCTGGAGGTTCTCGCGCACGGAAGGATGCTCCACCGCGGAAGCGAGGATGGTCCTGCGCGCACCGGCTTTTCCCAGCCAGTGGGCGATGGCGGACGCATTGGCCTCGCTCGCCCCGGAAAGGAAGGTGATCCGGCCCGTGGCCTGACCCACCGAGATGGCCACCTGCTCGCGGGCGCGCTCCACCAGCTCGCGCGCGGTCCGCCCCGCCGCGTGGGGGCTGGATGGATTGGACCAATCCCGCGTTCCGACCAGATCGACGAGGAAGGAGGATACGCGCGGATGCAGGGGCGCACCCGCGTTGTGGTCCAGGAAGATCAGTCCTCGACCTCCAGGACCAGTCCGTCCCAGGCGGGACGGATTCCGTCAGGAAATCTGCGGAGCATCCCCTGGTGCGTGATCCGGTGGGCGAAGTGCGTGAACCAGGTACGCTTGGCACCCACGCGCCGAGCCAGGTCGATCGCCTGGTCGAAGGAAAGGTGCGTGGGATGGGTCTCCTCCCGCAGCGCGGACAACACCAGGGTGTCCAGGCCCTCCAGCAGTTCGAACGAGGACTCCGGAATGGTGGAGACGTCGGTGAGATAGGCGAGGTTCCCGATCCGGAAACCCGTGCAGGGAAGCTTGCCGTGGAAGATCGGGATGGGAACGATCCTGCGGCCGAGGGTGTGGAACGGACCATCGATCTCCAGGGGGACCAAAAGCGGATGGCTCACTCCGGAGGGATCCACTTCCGACCGGAAGGCGTAGGAGAACCTGGATACGGATTCGGCCAGGGTCTGGGCATTGCCCCGGACGGGCAACGCCTTGGGTTTTCCCTGGTGGTGGCAGAACACCCGGAGATCGTCGATTCCGTTGGTGTGATCGGCATGGCTGTGGGTGAGCCACACCTCGTCCACGTTCCGCAGGCCCGCGCGAAGCGCCTGGGTGCGGAGATCCGGTCCGGCATCCACCAGGACCTTGTGATCGTCCCAGCCGACCAGCACCGAGGAACGCAATCGCTGGTCCAACGGATCCAACGACCCGCAGGCGACGCAATCGCAGCCGACGATGGGTATGCCGAAGGAGCCGCCCGTGCCCAGGAATCGAAGATGGATGCTCATGGAAGGAGTAGGAATCTAGATGCCGGAAGCCATGCGGAGTGGTAACATGGGGCATGGAGTTCAGATTGGACCGCCCCGAAGCCGTGCAGTGCGTGGAATGCGGACGTTTCCGGGTATCCGGAACGTGGTCGCACAACCACCTCTTCCGGGCCGAGGTCGTCACCCACACGATCTGTCCTTCCTGCCAGCCCTCCATGCTGGACCACCTGCGATGGGACATCGAATTCCCCACCTGGCCGTTGGAGAAGCAGCTGGAAGCCGTGCGCCTGCGCGTGCGGCACATCCCCATGGACATGGACATGGTCCTGGACAAGATCCAGGGGCTGCCCATCGATCCGGAGGATCTTCCCGCCTTCCTGGACCAGGTGAGACCCTATCTGGCCGAACGGATCTGCAAGTACTGCAAGCTGCCCATCGAACCCACCGATCCCGTTTCCGAACGGGCCGGTTACGTCCTGCACGAATCCTGCGCCAGGACCCTCACGGACTCGCTGCACATCCTGGTGGAGATGGAACCCCCTCCTCGCCACCTGGACGCCTACATGGACATCGCCAGGATTCCCCATGGCGTGCGCGCGGGAGTGCGCAAGGACATCGAATCGTCGTTCCTGGTCGCATGACGTAGGGACGCAAGATATTGCGTCCCTACGTCATGCGACCCTACGTTGTAGCCGGGAACGCTATTCCTTGAACGGGTCCCGCTCCGCTGCGGCGGAATCCGACGAGGATGGTTTGGCGGCGGAGGAGTCCTTGTCCCAAGGACGGCCTTCCGCCGAATCGCGCAGGCTGTTCCACTTCACCCAGGGATCGGAGAGATCCGCCTTGGGATCGAACTTGGCCCGACTCCAGGAGCCGTCCTTGCGGAAGGTGACTTCTTCACCCTGCAGCAGCCTGACCCACTCGGCAAGACTGACCTCGCGGGGGCCGGACACCTCGCCCTTGGCCCGCAGGAGACTGTCGGTCCGGATGGATCCCACATCGACCCCACCCTCGTAGAGACGCACGCGCGAAGTGGAATCGGTCGCGCCCACGGCGAACACCGTCCCGCGCACCGCGGCCACGGCCGTGGGCGTGCGCACTCCGAATCCGGTTCCACCGCTGCCGACCTTCCGGACGTTCGCCCAGATCCTGCCTGCCTGGAGAGCCGGTTCGGGAGTGGCCTTGCCGCGCAAAGCCAGCACCAAGCGGGAATGCTCCTCCAAGCGGACCAGGGTGTTGTCCGGGTAGCGAAGCTCGGCGCGGGATGCCTTGGACATGCCCAGGGTGTCCCCGACCTTGCACTGGAGCCCCACTCCAAGGGGAATCTTCTGTTTTCCACGCACCAGATGCCCGGAACCCACGAGGTAGGAAACCTTGGGTCCTTCCTGCGCGAAGGCGCCCAGGAGCGGAAGAAGGAGACAGACCAGCGCGCGGGACACCATCGTCAGACCTCCAGAAGTTCGGGATTTTCCTCGAGGAACTTGGTCGTGAAGGCCCCGGAACGGAAGATCCGGGAGTCCAGGATGCGCCGCTGCAACCGCGCGGTGGTGGCCGGACCGTTCACCACGAGCTCGTCCAGGACGCGCACCATGCGATCGATTGCCTGGTCCCGGTCGGAAGCGTGCACGATCAGCTTGCCCACCATCGAGTCGTAGTGCGGAGGAATGGAGTACCCCGCGTAGATGTGGCTGTCCCAACGCACCCCGAAGCCACCAGGCACGTGGAGCCCCTGGACCACGCCCGGACAGGGACGGAACCCCAGGGAGGGGTCCTCGGCGTTGATGCGGCACTCGATGGCGTGTCCCTTCACCTTGATGTCCGATTGCTTCCAGGGCAGTTCCTCTCCCCGGGCCACCTGGATCTGGGCGCGGATCAGGTCGACTCCCGTGACCATCTCGGTGACGGGATGCTCCACCTGGATGCGGGTGTTCATCTCCATGAAGTAGAACGAGCCGTCCTCGTCCAGCAGGAACTCCATGGTGCCGGCGTTCTCGTACCCCACTGCCTTGGCGCCCTTGACGGCGGCCCGGCCCATGGCCTGACGGATCTTGTCATCCACCGCGGGGGAAGGGGATTCCTCCACGAGCTTCTGGTGGCGACGCTGCACCGAGCAGTCGCGTTCGCCGAGATGGACCACGTTGCCGTGGGAATCGGCCATCAGTTGGATCTCGACGTGGCGGGGACGCTCGAAGTAGCGTTCCATGTACACCCGTCCGTCCCCGAAGCAGGCCAGCGCCTCCGCCGTGGCCACGGGAAACTGGCTTTCCAGTTCCTTGACGTCGCGCACCACGCGCATGCCGCGTCCGCCGCCACCGGAAACCGCCTTGATGATCATGGGAAACCCAACCACCTTGGCCCACCGGCGGGCCTCGTCGATGGTGGCCACCGGTCCGTCGGAGCCGGGGATGGTGGGGACGCCCGCGGCGCGCATGGCGTCCTTGGCCTGGGACTTGTCGCCCATGCGGGAGATCGCCTCCGGCGATGGGCCGATGAACTTGAATCCGCACTTGCCCACAAGTTCCGCGAACCGGGGATTCTCGGAGAGGAATCCGTAGCCCGGATGGATCGCGTCGGCCCCGGTCAGGGTGGCCGCAGACAGGATCTGTCGCATATCCAGGTATGACTTCTTCCCCGGAGGCGGCCCGATGCAGACGTCCTCGTCGGCGAGCCTCACATGGAGGGAATCGGCATCCGCCGTGGAATGGACCGCGACGGTGCGGATGCCCAGTTCCTTGCAAGCGCGGATCACGCGCAGGGCGATTTCGCCACGGTTGGCGATCAGGATCTTTTTCATCAGGTCATCCAGCTCCGGTCGGAGGCACCTTCCACGCCGCGCAGCTTGAGCTCGAAGTCGGCTGGATTCGACGCGCTGCGAAGGGCCACTTCGTACGAGATCACGTCGTCGGTGAAGAGTTTGAAGATGGACTGGTCGAACGACTGGCTTCCGTACTGGGCGGTGCCCTCGCGGATCGCCGGTTCGATCATGTGCGTCATCTCGGGATTGATGAGGTAGTCGTGGATGGTGGCGTTGTTCACCAGGATCTCGGCGGCGGGAACACGGCCCTGGCGGTCCTTGCGCGGGAGAAGCCGCAGGGAGATGATCGCCACCAGGGTGTTGGCCAGAAGCAGCCGCACCTGCTGGTGCTGGTGGGGCGGGTAGAACGACACGATGCGCGAGATGGTCTCGGTGGCGTTCATGGTGTGGAGCGTGCTCATCACCAGGTGGCCGGTGTCGGCCGCCTGCAGCGCGATGTGCATGGTCTCCTGGTCGCGGATTTCGCCGATCAGGATGGTGTCGGGATCCTCGCGGAAGCTCGCGCGCAGCGCGTTGGGGAAGTGGTGGGTGTCGTATCCCACTTCGCGCTGGCTGATGATGGACCGCTTGTCGCGGTACAGGAATTCGATGGGGTCCTCGACGGTGATGATGTTCGAGGAAGTCATCTCGTTGATGTGGTCGATCATGGAGGCGAGCGTGGTGGACTTGCCCGACCCGGTGGTCCCGGTGACCAGGATGAGGCCCCGCTCCTTGAGGGCCAGATCGCGGACGATTTCCGGCAACCCGAGCCCCTCGAAGGAGGGAATGGTCTGGGTGATGTGCCGGATGGCCAGAGCCGGAGTGCCTCGCTGGCGGAACGCGTTGACGCGGAATCGCCCCAATCCCCGCACGCCCACCGCGAAGTCCAGTTCCAGTTCGGAATCGAACCTCGCACGCTGGTTGCGGTTCATGATCACGCCCAGGTAGCTTTCCATGCCTTCCGGACTCACGCGCTCGGTCTGCAGGCGGAACAGGTCTCCGTTGATGCGCAGGGCCGGCGGGACCCCGACGCGAAGGTGCAGGTCGGACGCGCCGCGGTCCACCATCTCCTTGAAGAGCTGTTCGATGGTCATCACGTCAGGCTGGCCTGATCAGGAAGAGCACCGTTCCGAACTCGACGGGAGTCTCGTTGGCGACGCAGACCTTGACCACGGTGCCGGAAACCTCCGCTTCGATCTCGTTCATGAGCTTCATCGCCTCGACGATGCACACGGTCTTGCCCTTCTCCACGCGACCGCCCTCCTCGACGAAGGCGGGAGAATCCGGCGAGGCGGAGCGGTAGAAGGTGCCCACCATGGGGCTCGTGATCTCCACCAGACCGGCTTCCGTTGCGGCTGGTGCGGCAGCGACAGGCGTCGGCCCAGGGACGACCGGTGCGCTCGGAACGGAGACCGGTGCGGCCACCTGGACCGGTGCGGCGGCCATGTGCACCACGGCGGGCCCTGGCTTCTTCAGGAGCAGGCGCTCCCCTTCGCCGGACCATTGCAGCTCGGAGAGGGAGGATCTGTCCAGGAGTTCGATCAGCCGACCGATGTCGTCGACGTTCATTCTGTTCCTTTCCATGGAATGTCAGGAGCGGAGGCTCAGGCCTTGCCCTCGATGTCGGCCAGGCGGCGGCGGAGATCCTCGTTGCCGGGATCCTTCTCCAGCAGCTGACGATAGATGCTGGCCGCCTTGTCGCGATGTCCCTGGCGAAGGTACTCCTCGGCGAAGGTGACCGTGGGCAGTCCCACCGGGAAATCGGAATCGCCACCGAAGAGATCGTCCAGACGTCCTTCGATGTCGTCGCCGGTGACCTGGTTCTGGTTGGCGGAAGGATTGCGGGGAACGAATCCGGTCCTCCGCGAAGCGGGGTTGGCGTCCGCCTGGAATTCCGAGGAGGCGAAGAGTTCGTCCAGACGGCTGTCGACGTCCTCGGCGGTCAGGCGGGTGGTGCCACGCGTGTCCAGGTTCGGACGGGTCGTGTCGAAGGACGAAATGTCAACGCTGGAAAGGGCCATCAGCTCCGCGGTGGATTCCGCAGGGCGAGGCGCCTTGGGAACCGGCAGTTGGGCTTCGATGGTGGTGTCGCGGGCCACCGCGGCGGTATCGGCCGCCTCGGAGAACGACGACGGAGCGAGCATGGCATCGCGCGGCATGGTGGAGGTATCGCTGGACGCCGAGGGATGCGGAGGCTCGGAAGTCGGGGCGGTCAGGTCGATGACGCTCTCGCTGAAGAGGTCGTCCAGACGCCCTTCGATGTCGTCTCCGGAAACGACGGGCTGGTTGCTGGGAACCGCCATCGCCGGTGCCGTCGAGGCGGGTGCAGGTGCCGAGCTTTCGCCGAACAGTTCATCGAGGCGTCCCGCGACATCGCCACCGGTGACCTTGTCCGATCCCGGACGGAACACGGGGAAGTCGATGGCGGTGGGAGGCGTGTCCACAGGCTGGAATGCGGAAGCCTGGGGTGCCGCCTGGGCAGGCGAAGTGGAGATCTCGCCGAACAGTGCGTCCATCCGGTTCTCGATGTCGTCCCCCTGGACCCGATCCGACGAGAGACCGGCCGCAGCGGGAGCGGCGAGGAACTGGGTGGCTTCGGCGTCGATTCGATCCTGGGCGGTGGGAAAACGGCCGGGAACCGCGGGAGGAGGCAACTGTCCAGCCGGGAATTCGGAAGCCGGAGTCGGCGCCGCGGAAGGCGGGACGGGCATTTCCAAGGGCGGCGGAGGGATGGTACGCGAAGGCGTGAAGGAAGGCATCTCCAGGGTGGCGAACGACGATTCCTCCACCTTGCCCAGAAGGGACGCGGAAGGCGGAGGTGCCGCGGCAGGCGCCTGGAATCCCGGCAATTCCGGGATGGTCGCGGCCTCCATCCGTGCGTTGGTGAATCCGGAAGCCGACGGGGATTCGCCCATGTCCAGCTGGAAGGCGGGCATGGGGGTGGCCATGGAGGACATGCCAAGCGATGTGGCCCCTTCCGAGAGGGCTTCCCGGGAGTGGACGTCTTCCTGCTCACGCACGAGCTTCACCGGATCCAATCCGGCGGGATTGTCCATGGACTGGGCCAATGTCCGGACTTGGGTGGAGGCCTTGGGATGGTCCGGCTCCAAGGCGGCCAGTCGTCCCCAGACCTCGAATGCCTGGCGTAGATACTGGGCGCGGGTGCTGGCTTCGGCCAATCCCTCCAAGGCGGCGCGGGAGGCTCCGTCCAGATCCACTGCGGTCTGGAAGCTGGATCTGGCAACTTCGAAATCCCCTCGCTCGAGGGCGATCTTGCCACGGAGGATGCGACCCGTCAGACTGCGCGGCCAACGCTGCAGCCCTTCCTGGACGACTTGTTCGGCCTGTTCGGTCCGCCCCGCCTTGAGCAAGGCCTCCGCGTACATGGAAAAGCCGAGCCCTCCCGGTCGTGTCCTGCTGATCCCTTCCAATGTATCCAGGCTCGTCATGGCGTCCTCCGTGTCACGGGCAATTCGACAGTTTCCGTAATATTACGATTCGGCTCCGCGGGAAGCGGCGAAACTCGAAGAAGCGAGCGTTTCCAGGATCAATCCTTCCTCCTTGAGAAGGCAGGGGATCCCGTTGCGGATCACGTATCCCTTCCTTCCGTCCTGGCGGACCAGAAGCCCTTCGATGGGACCGGATGGGTGTTTCCCGCAAGCATCCAGGATTTCGCGGCGCTCGAGTGCCTGGTTGACCAGGACGAGCTGCTCAGAGTCCGCCAAGCGCAGGCTCTGGTGGGATTCCGGACAACAGAGGATATCCAACAGTTTCTGATCCATCATGACCCTCGACGGGCTCCTTCCAGGAAGACTCCCACTCGAGCGTACCGCTCCATCCGCGAGTGGACAAGTTCATCGCCGGGAATCTCCCGCAATGCGGAAAGCTCCTCCAGCAACGCGGTTTTCAGCGAGGCGCAGGCGGCTTCGGGACGCCAGTGGGCGCCTCCGGCCGGCTCCTCCACCACCCGATCGATCAGCCCCAGCTCCAGGAGGTCGCGCCCCGTGAGCTTCATCTGGTCGGCCACTTCCCTGGCCTTCAGACGATCCCCCCAGAGGATGGCGGCGCATCCCTCCGGCGAGATCACGCAGTACCAGGAGTTCTCGAACATCAGCAGGCGGTCGCCCACTCCGATCCCCAACGCTCCCCCGGAAGCTCCTTCGCCGAGCACGGCGACGATCACCGGCACCTTGAGGAGGCTCATCTCCAGGATGTTTTCCGCGATGGCCTGCGCTTGCCCTCGTTCCTCGGCGCCGATTCCGGGAAAGGCTCCCGGAGTGTCCACCAGGCAGATCACGGGACGACCGAAGCGTTCGGCCAGCTTCATCACGCGCAACGCCTTGCGGTATCCTTCCGGATGGGGCATCCCGAAGTTCCGATGGATGTTCTCGCGGGTATCCTTCCCCTTCTGGTGGGCGACCACGCAGACGGGAATCCCCTCCAACCTGGCAAAGCCCGCGACGATGGCCGGATCGTCCGCGAAAGCGCGATCGCCGTGCAGTTCCACGAAATCCGTGAACGATGCCTGGATGTGGTCCAGGGCGTAGGGCCTCCCCTGGCGACGAGCGATCTCGACGCGATTCCACGCGGTCATCTTCTGTTGGGACTTGGCCAGGAGCTGCTCGCGTTTCTTGTCCAAGCGGGCGATTTCCGACTCCAGATCCAGACCGTTTTCCGCCGCCAGAATCCGCATTTCCGCGATCTTCTGGTCCAATGCCAGCACGGGCTGCTCGAATTCGAGACCGCCCCCCTTGGCCAAGCTCATCGTGGACCCTCCGTTGGAAAGTTGTGGTCCAAGGTAATATCCACGAGGACAGGCTCGCCATCCCGGGGCGTGGGAAGAGCCAGGAAGAGCTCGACCTGGCGCAGTTGGCGCAACTGGGCCAAGGTACGGGAAATCCGATCGTCGGTGGGCACCACCAAGGTACGGACCTCCAGCGCCTTCAAGGCCGGCATCGGATTGGGCATGGAGGCAAGAGGCATGACCTCCCCTGGCTCGGCGGGAGATTCGTCCTGGAGAGCCAGGAAGCCCAGCATCCGCACCCGCGAAGATGCCTGGAACCGGCGGGCGAGATCCTGGGAAGCAGCCCCCAACCCCACCACCAGCACGCGGCGTGGAAAGGTCCGGGCGCGTCGCGCATGCCACAGGTGCCGACCCAGGATCGCCAGGCAGGCGACACCCGCCCCGATGACGAAGCTTCCACGCGAGAACACGATGGACTTGGCGATGAAGCCGGTGGTCAGGAACCCTCCGCTGGCTCCGGCGAGGCCGGTCAACAGATTCCGTCGCGAGACCGGAGCTCCGGAATAATCACCCACCAGGAGCATGGCGCCCATGAACCAGATGCTGAGCACCGGATGCCAGATCCAGTCGAATCGTCCGTCTCCGAGATAGGTGCCGCTGCTGCGCAGCCAGAGCCAAAGGCTGGAGATCGTGAAGAAGGACAGGTTGATGGACACCAGATCCATCCCCATGCGGCGCCAGCGCCGCATGGACTGCCCGAAATGCCCCATGGCGGCGAGAAGCCAGGCCACGAGGGTCAGCAAGCCACCCAGGACGACGCCCACCCCGAAGTTCTTGCGGGCGAAGACGACCATGGCCTGGTAGAAGTTGATTCGCGCTCCCAGGGGCCGGGTGGCGGCACTCTGTCCCTTGTGGTGGACGATGTGCACGTTGCCGTGGTACCAGATCTCCCAGTCGGCCTGGGCCACGCGCAGGCACAGATCGAGATCCTCGCCGTAGAGGAAGAAGATTTCGTCGAATCCCTTCACGAATCGGAAGACTTCCGCTCGGATCCAGAGGAACGATCCCGAGACGGCCTCGACCGGATAGGTCCCCGCCGGGTCCAGGTAGGTGAGGTTGTACTTGCCCAAGGTCCGACTCTTGGGAAACAGGATGGAAAGCCCCGAAAGCCGCTGGATGGTGATCTTGGGAGTGGGAATCGAACGTCGGCAGGCGAGCTGGAGCTTGCCATCGCCATCCACGATCCGGCACCCCGCGATGCCGAGCCTGGGATTGGCTTCCACGTATCGATGCATCTCGCGCAAGGTGCTCGGCAGGACCACCGTATCGGGGTTCAGGAAGAGGATCCACTCGCCCTTGGCAAGGGCGGCTCCCCGATTGCACCCGATGGAGAACCCCAGGTTGCGGTCCATCGCCAGGAATTGCACCTCGGGAAATTCCCTGGAAAGGATCTCCACTGTGTCGTCGGCCGACGCGTTGTCGACCACGATCACTTCCAGGCGAGGGGAATCGGCATCCAGGGTTCGCAGGCTTTCCAGGCAATCGCGCAGTCGGTCCCGTACGTTGAACGAGACGATGACGACGGAAAGCTGGACTTCGCCCGTTCGATTCACCGATGGCGCCCCATCCGCAGACGCACCACCAGGAGAAGCGCTTCCCGAATGATCTTCCCGGACATCTTGCTCACTCCCGCCCGCCGATCGACGAACACGATAGGAACTTCGGCCAGCCGGAACCCCTTCTTCCAGACCTTGAAATTCATCTCGATCTGGAATCCGTAGCCGCTGGCGGAGATTCCGTCGAAGTCGACGGACTCCAAGGCCTCGCGCCGGAAGCATTTGAATCCGGCGGTGCAATCGGCGATGGGAAGACCGGACACGAACTTGGCGTACTTGTTGGCGAACCAGGACAGAAGCAGCCTGGACATGGGCCAATTGACCACGTTCACGCCCGTCAGATACCGGGAGCCGATCACCAGGTCGGCCGACTCCGACGCTTCCAGCATCTGGGGCACGTACTTGGGATCATGGCTGAAATCGGCATCCATCTCGAAGACTCGCTCGTAGTCCCGCTCCAGCGCCCAGCGGAACCCGGCCACGTAGGCGCTTCCCAATCCCATCTTCCCCGCACGGCGCATCAGATGGACGCGAGAAGATTCCCGACCGCGCGCCTCGACGATATCCCCGGTCCCATCCGGCGACCCGTCGTCGACCACAAGGACATGCACGGTTTCCGGGAACCCCATCAAGGTATCCAGGAGTTCCGTGATGTTGTCCTTCTCGTTGTAGGTGGGAACCACGATCAGGGTCTTGCGAGCGCTCAAAACAGCCTCCGATGGATGGTTCCGAAATCTACTTCCTTGCAGAAGTCGAACTTGAGCATTAAACTTTGTGCCTCCAACGGTGGCTGTAGCTCAGTTGGTTAGAGCTCCTGATTGTGGTTCAGGAGGTCGTGGGTTCAAGTCCCATCAGCCACCCTTAAAGAAGGCCGCCCGGTTTCGGGTGGCCTTCTTTCGTTTCAGTCTTCCGGGTGGCTGGACAGAGTGGCCTTGATGCTGGAGCGCCGGATGATTCCGTAGGTGAATCCGACACCGCTGTAGATGGCGATGAGGCTGAAGAGGAATTCAGGGAACTTCATGGCCAATCCGAAGATGTAGCCGATCACCACGCAGACGATCTGGACCATGTTGAACGCCTTGGATCTGCGGCTGATCAGCTTGGAGATGTAGAAGCCGGAAATCATGAGGCCCGCCTGGACGATCTGCGCGGCCACCAGGGCGGAGGCGAGAGTTCCGGAGAAGACGCCGTCGGTCCACTTGTAGGCGATCAGGAAGATGAGCGCGGCGAAGCCTCCGGAAAGGGTGGAAGGCATGCCGACGAAATACTCCTTGAGGCCGGTCTGTGCGACGTTGTAGCGCGCCAACCGCCATGCGGCGCACAACACGTAGAAGGACAGCGCCAGGATCTGGATGGGAACGTTCTGCTCCGCCCATTGGGGTGCGATCGCACGCATGCCATGGAAGAAGAGCATGGCCGGAGCGAGCCCGAAGGCCACCAGATCGGCGAGGGAATCGAACTCGGCGCCGAAGGCGGTGGACGCCTTGAGCCGCTTGGCGAAGAATCCATCCAGCTTGTCCAGGAGAACGGAATAGACGATCAGCCATGCCGCCCATTCCAAGGCGGTCTTTTCGCCCCAGAGGAAGGACATTTTCTGAGTTCCCAGAGGGGAGAGAACAACGGAGAACGTCCCCATCAGGAAGTTGAGGCTCGTGAAGAAATTCGGGATGGCATAGCGGATGCGGCTCATGGCCCAGTGATGTAGCAATCCGGCGGGGCCGCGAAAAGGTCAGGTCGCCGGTCCGATCTCCAATCGGTAGCCAGCTCCCCGGACACTGGTCAGGAGCTGGGGATTGGTCTGGTCGACCTCCAGCTTCTGGCGCAGCCGCATCAGGAAGTTGTCCACAGTGCGGGTGCTGGGAAGATTGTCCGGGGAGTACCCCCAGACCCGTTCCAGCAGATCTTCGCGGCGGACCACCTCCCCCGGATGGGTGGCGAAATCCCGCAGGATCTCGAACTCGCGGGTGGAAAGATCGATGGGCTGACCTTCCACCCAGCAGCGGAACTGCTTGAAATCGATCCGGATGCGCCCCTGCCACTCCACGACCTCCACCGCAGCCGGCGCCCGCATGGCCTTGCGACGCAGGAGGTTGCGGATGCGGGCGATCAGTTCGGCCAGGGAGAACGGCTTGGTGACATAGTCGTCGGCCCCCAGGGTGAGACCAGCCACCTTCGATGCTTCGTCGGAACGCGCCGTGAGCATCAGGATGGGGAGCTCCGCACGCTGCGAGCGCAGTTCCCGACAGATGTCGAAGCCCGACTTCCCCGGAAGCATCAGATCCAGAAGGACGATGTCGGGCAGGAAGACCGGAAGGATCTTCATGGCTTCCTGGCCATCGCAGGCTTCCTCCACGGAAAACCCCTCCAGTTCCAGGGTGACGCGCAATCCCGATCGGATCGAAGCGTCGTCTTCCACGACCAGGATTCTGGCTTCAGGCATCGATCTCCTCCACCGCCGGAAGGCGGATCTCAAATATGGTTCCGTTCCCCTCGCTGCTCTCCAAAACCACTTCGCCACCGTGAAATTCGACGTTCCTCTTCACGATGGCAAGCCCCAGGCCGGTCCCGGCAACGGTTCGGGTGAGTTCGCCTCCGCCGCGGAAGAACCGCTCGAAGACCCTCGAGTGATCCTCCGGCGGAATCCCCGGACCGTCGTCGGAGACCCGAAGCAGGGCCGATCCCCCCTGGCGACGGACCTCCAGGTGGACCTTCCCCCCGGTTTTCCCGTACTTGAACGCGTTGTCCACGAGATTGTCGATCACCGGTCGCAGGAGGGTCTTGTCTCCCACCACGGTGACAGGTTCCGTCTCGATGCGCCACTCGATGCCGCGGCGGTGGGACACGGCATCGAAGGAAGCGCCCGCCTCCCTGGCCAAGAGATCCAGTCGGAGAGGCTCCCGCACCTTGGCGGTGGGGTGGGCCTCGTCGCGGGCGAACGACAGGAGCCCGTCGATCAACCCCTGCAAGCGCCGGGCTTCCCGCAGGATGGTGGCACCGAATTCGCCGGAGCGCTCCACGCCGCGCCCTCCGGCGAGGAGTTCGGCGTACAGGGCGATGGACGTCAAGGGAGTCTTCAGTTCATGGGAAATGTTCCCGATGAAGTCGGTCTTCATGGTGAGAAGGTCCCGTTGGACCCGGATGGATCGGTTCGCCGCCGCCGTGGCCCCGACCAGCACGATCAGGGAAAGGCCCAGGAGCGCGGAGACGAAGATGGTCCGGAATCGGGTGGCCGAGGCGTGCTCGTTCACCGACCACACGGCCACCGACCAGGAAGGGAATCCTCCCGGGACGGGCACGAGTTCGTCGGGCTCCACGGCCGGTGGTGTTCCTTCCAGACCCAGGATGTCGCCGGCGGCGTTCTTCATGCCCAGGAGGAGCTCCCGGTCCGGTCCGGTGGCCTTGGATGCCGGCACCAGTTCTGCGTTGAGGAGCCTCTCCTGGAGCGCCCTCTCGGAAAACCTCCCCACGGCCACCACCCCTCGAGGTAGATCCGGCGGGGCGAGCACCAGCCAGGTGCGACCACCCACGTCCACCAGGTGGGTCTCGGGCCTCTTGGCGAGGGAATCGAAGACATCCGACGCCTCCTTGCGCACCTGGACCTGGACTCCTCGACGCTTCATCGCCTCCAGCTGGTCGGACAGCAACACCTTCCACTGGGGCCGTGTGGCGACATCCACCGAGATCCGTCGGGCGACCGTGTCCAACCTGGACACGAGATCGAAGGGTAGCACGTTGTCGGGCGCGTGCAGGATCACCAGGATCCAGTCTTCCAACCGCGAAAGGCGGTCGTCGGGAGCGGAACCCGCCTCCCAGATGGCGACGTACATGGCCTCGAGTCTGGCGGAATCGACGGCTCCCGAGTTCTTCTGGCGCGACCACTGCTCACCTCGGATCTCGACCGCGTCGAACCAGGGAGGTGGCACCTGGGCGAGGCCCATTCCCACGTCCATCACCCAGCGTTCCAGCTGCACCTGGGCCTGGTTGCGCACTTCCCGACCGGCCCCCGAGAGATTTCCGGCGACCTGGTAGGCGAGACGTTGTCGGGATTCCACCACTTGGCGACGCAGGAGGTTCTGTTCCACCCCCACGGCTCTCCACGCCAGCCAGGCGAGAACCAGGCCGGGCACCACGATGGGTACCCACACCCACCGCACCCATCCGTCCCTGGGATGCCTATTCGGGCCGGAGGAGTCCACGCCGGGATCCTTGAACAAATTCCGTCAAGACCTTCGCCTCCGTCGAATCCGTTTGCGCCAGCTGGGCGAGGGCATCCTGGAGCAGATGGCCCCGCCGCAGCAGGATCCGCAGGCAGTCCTCGACCTCCCGGCGATCGGGGGCGTCGACGGCGCGCGCGAGGGCCACCCGGTTGAGACCCGCCCAGCGAGGGGGCTCCCCCAACGCACGGGACCAGGGAACGAGATCCCTGTCCAACCGTACGCATCCGGCCACGAAGGCGAGCTCCCCGATCCGTACGAACTGGTGGACATGGGCGCCGCCTCCGAGGAACGCGTCGCGTCCCACCTCCACATGCCCTCCCAGCTGGACCCCGTTGGCAAGCACCGTGCGCGCACCGATCCGGCAATCGTGCGCCACGTGGGAGTAGGCCAGAACCATCGCTCCGTCCTCCACCACGGTCCACCCCTCCGGAAGGGAGGATGCATGGATGGTAGCGTACTCCCCCACCCGCACCTTCGCTCCCAATCGGCATCCACCTCCGTGGTCCAGATCGCGCACCTGGGCCAATCCTCCCACCGAAGCACCTTGCCCGATCCGGGATCCCTCCCCCACGATCGCCCCTTGGCAGATCCGGGAATGGGGTTCCAGGATGCATCCCGCACCGACCTCGCAATGCGCTTCCACCACGCAGAACGGACCCACGACGCATCCGTCGCCCAGATTCGCCGAGCTGTGGACCGCGGCACGGGAATCGATGGTCGCTGCGGCGGCCTTCACACCATCGTCGCCATCAGCTCGGCCTCGCACGAAACCTGGCCATCCACCAGGATCCGCGATTGGACGGTGGCCATGTTCCGCCGGAAGGAGACCAATTCCACCTCCAGGCGCAGGCTGTCGCCAGGACGAACCGCCCTGCGGAACCTAGCCTTGTCGATCCCCAGGAATGCCGGACGTTTTCCCTCCACATCGTGGGAAAGCATCACCAGGATGGTGGCCACCTGCGCGAGCGCCTCGATCTGGATCACGCCGGGCATCACCGGATCGGCGGGGAAATGTCCGACAAAATGCGGTTCGCCAAAGCTCGCGAGCTTCAGCCCCACGGCGCGCTTGCCCTCCTCGAATTCCAGCAGGCGGTCCACGAAGAGGAAGGGGTGACGGTGGGGAAGCACGGCCAAGACCCCCGCATGATCGAGGACGCATCCGGGGATGGAGGGCTTGGGAAGGTCGGCAAGGCGTGGCATCGAACGTTTCCTGGATACGGGTGGGTCCGACGGAGACCCGCCGGACCCTGCAAGATAGCCGCTCGAGGCCAGCCTCAGGGAGCGCGCTTGTATCCGACCTTGAACAGCTTGTTCTGGATCATGACCCGAACGTTCACGCCGTTGACCGACTGCTGGCTGTACGAAACCAGCCGCAGCATGTACACGCCCGTTGCCAACCGGCCCTTCTCGCCACCCATGCCGTTGAGGGAAAGCAGCACGGCGTATTTGCCGTTGCTTGCCACCATTCCCTCGGCGGCCAGACTGTCCCGGTCGAGCTTGAGGTCCTGCTTCCCGACGAACACTCCCAGGTTGTCGTAGGCGAGAACCTGACCGTCGAACGAAGTATTCAGTTCCACGCGCACGCCGAAGAGCCCCGTTGCCACCGCCACCGAATCCAACGATCGGAGATTGGACGCTCCGGTGCTGGACACGGGTTTGGCCTGACCGCTCCACGAGGTGGGCAGCACCCAGACGCTCAATGGAGGCAGAAGGCGCGTGGGCTTGTCCAACCCGTCGTCGACGAACACGGGCTGGGGGAAGACCGACGCCTTGTAGCGGACCGGATAGGGACCGGTAAGGACGGGAACCTTGAGGGACACATCGCCCACCGCGTTTCCAACGGCATCCTGCAAGCCCTTCGACAGACGTGCGCTGTCCCCGAAGGCTGGCAGGCCGTAGGTGGTGACCCCGTCGGTGCAGCTGTCGCAGATCACCAGTAGGCGCGTTCCCTGGACGATGATGTGGGCCTTGGGATCCGTCGGAAGGAAAGGCTTCTGTTCCCCCCTGCGAATCACGTCGAAGAGGAACGACGGGACCGGCGCATCCTTCAGTGGCTCGGAAAGGACCAACGCGATGGTGTCGGCCGCTCCTTCCACCTGTCCGTAGGATACGAACACCGACTGGAGGACCGGAGCGATGCCATCGAGAACCACGAACGGCTGCGGCTCCAGGGGGGTGCCGTCGACGATGCTCGTGGATGTCCCCGTTCCGTTGCCGGAGGTCTTGCCCGCGGGGAATCCCGCCACGGGAATGATCGCCTCGGTGAGCCCCACCAGTCGCTTGCCGTACCCGACGCTGTCCACGGTCACGGTCACCCCCTGCCAGGTGAAGCCGAAGGTCGGGGAACCCAGCAACGGACGCTTCCAGGCCAGGCGCACGGCATCGGCCGTTCCATCGCCGTTCTGGTCCAGGATCCGCGCGGTGTCGGGAGCGCGATCGCCACCCGCCACAGGCACGTACGGAGCGGCGCCGGAAGACGCCGGGAGTTGATCGGAAGAGACCGCCCGCAGGACGGATCCCGTGATGGCCATGCGCACCAGATCGCCCGGCTCCACGCTGCCGACGGGGATGTCGAAGGTTCCGACATTCGCCCCCGCCCCGCTTGCCGGGATGGTCGTGGCGGTCGCGGGAATCGGCTCGTCGCCGGCGGCGGTCTTGCGGACCAGGTAGACCGTTTGCCCCGGGCGAAGCCCCGACACCACCGGTTCGGAGAAACGAACGGTGAGCTTGTCGGAGCCCGCGGCGAATTCGAGCTTGGCCACACCGATGGCGACGGGAGGAACCGAGTCGCGAAGATCGTAATCCTCGCGGCGCATGGATCCCTGGAGCAAGGTCAGCTTGCCCATCCCGTTGAGTCCCGTTCCCACGGTCAGTCCCGCGGCGATGTTCACGGGCAGCTGGTAGGTCGCATTGCCCAGCGACACGGCCTGCGCCCAGGAATAGGTGGAATCGACGGTCTGGATCCAACTGCCGACCACGATCTTGTCCGGAGCTTCGGCAGGTTTGCGGAATTCCCGACGGAAGACCATGGTGACCACATCGGCACGACCGTCGCCATCGCGATCGGAAAGCCAGGAATCGACGATGGGAACGGCGATCGGCTGCAGGACGATCTGGGCGGTATCTCCACCGCATTCGCTGTAGCGTCCCGGATTGCCCGCGGCGTCGACGATTCCCGACGCGGTGGCGATCGCGATGCGCGCACCTTCGGCCACGGCTCCGGCGGCATTGCCCTGGACCACGAACACGAGGTCGGTGGTCCCGTTGCCGGAAACCACCTGGGCGGGCATCGGCGATGCGGGAGTGGTTTCCACGCCTCCGAGGAAGGTGCGGAAAGGCAGAGTGGTTCCCGCGAAGGTGACCGGCTCGCTGAAGCGGACCTTCAAGGTGTCGGTTCCCGGAGTGGTGTTTTCCACGATGGTGGCCAGGATCGGCCGAGGCCCGATCCCGTCGGAGACAGGAACGTAGGAACCATCACCCAGGACCACCTGGGTGTCTTCCGCCGGCGGACGGCGCAACGAAGCCACCACGCGGACCTCGGCGAGCGGAATCCAGGCGGGAAGTTTGGCCAGGCTCGCCCCCAGGGAAATTCCCAAAGCGGTGTTCCCTGCCAGAGGATGGATCTTCGTGGAATCCAGAGACACCGTGTCGGCACCCAGTCGGAACACCACCCGGCTCAGGCGGACCTTGGATGTATCCAGAACCGCGACGCGCACGGATCCCCCCAGAGGCTTGAACAGGATCACAGTGGAATCCGCCGACCCGTCGCAATCCTTGTCCAGGAACACGCCATTGGCGGGTTCCGGGGCATCCGGCTTGGGAGGCAGACGGAACGTGACGGGTTTGAAGAGGGCCTGCACGCCGTTTCCGATCCACGGATGCGATGCCTTCAGGGTGTCGTTGGTCAGCGGCACATCGGACCGAACCCACAGGTCCAGGACTCCGGCCACCAGGGTCGCCGAATCCAGGGCAGTCGTAGAGGTGGCCGTGGCGTAGAACTTGGTCCCGGCGACCGATTTGAGGGTCACCGTCGCACCCGACCAGGAATCCGTGGCGTCCGGAACGGTTCCGTTCTTGGAGAGGATCAGGTGGACGGGCATGGCCACCGTGATGAACGTGTCGATCTTGGAATCCGGCACGAACCAGAGTTGAGCACGCGGCTTGCCCACCTTCATGAGGGCGGAATCGATGACCGTCTTCCCGTTCACGTTGGCGAAGCCCCAGAACTTGTGCCCCTCCGTCCCCTCCACGAAGTGGTAGAGGGAGACAAGACCCGTGGCATCGCTCTTGACCTGCGTGGCGGTGAAGGGGCCCGTGGCGGCGGCGGCATACCCTTGCCGGAGGATTCCGGGATCGATCGCCTGGTACCCCAGGACCACATCGGCGATGGTGTCCACCTTGTTGCCGAACTTGTCCACCACCTGGAGCGTGATGGGGGTGGGCGCCTGATCCATGATGGTGGCGATGGAATCCTTGGGCCGGGTCTGGTCCACATACATCCAATCCGGCGGATTCTGCCAGATCACCTTCTCGGGCAGACCCGGGCGGACGTTGATCACCCCGGCACCAGGCACCGGAAGAGTACCGACCATTCCGGAAAGGGAAACCGTGACAGTCCCGGTCTGGGTGAACCTCACGTTGAACGACCCGATTCCTCCTGAGAGGTTCTTCCCGATGGTGTCGCCGGACATCACCTGCTTGTCGGCAGGGAGCAGGAACATGTTCTTGTCGGGGGTCGCGGCGAGAACATCGATGGTGGGGATGCTCGAATTGTTGTCCGTCCGACGGCCCACCACACGCATGTAGACCGGCTCTCCCACCCGCACGGACGAGACCGTGTCGGTACCCGTCGCGGAACGGGTGAAGTACACGTCCAGTTTGTATTGGGTCTGCCGCCAGATCCAAACGCCCACGTTGGACTTGGTGGGCTTGCCGTCCACCTCGCCCTTGACCACCAGATCGAACCTGGCGAACGAATCCACCGGAGCGGTGGGAAGCGATGCCTTGAAGATGCCGCAGGAATTGGCTGCGGGCTTGGTGCCCGTGTTGGTCAGCTTGACCGGAGTCGGGAACGCGGGAGTGGGAATGTCGCCGTTGGGCCCTTCCTTGGTCAGCGAAATGGTCCTGTAGTAGCTCGCCAGTTCGAATTCCAAGTCGGAGGCGGTTCCATTGGCTTCCAGGCAGTACTGGAACGAAACCGTCTTCGCGGTCTTGTCCAAGGTGACGATGAACTGGTCCTTGAGAAGCAGCGGCGAAATCAGACCGTCACCGGCCTCGGAAACCGCACCTCGATCCACCATGGAGCCATCCATGTCGCGGTTGCCGGCAGCCACCCACCCCTTGTCGAAGACCGTGGAGTCCACGATCGCCGAATCCCATTGCGGAACCAGGAAGCCGGGATTTCCAGGAGTGGTGCTCTTGAAGGGGAACTTGCGGACCCAATAGTTGGCCTGTAAGGAAATGTCGATGTTCGCGGTCGCGTTCGTGCCGGCCCCCTTGACGTACCGGATGCGCCCGCCCTGGTGGAAGAAGTCGGCGTTCTGGGGGTTGGTCGCCTCGTAGGGATTCCCCTTGTAGATCCCGGTGTAGTTGGCACCCTGCCCGACATTCCATCCGTTCCAGATCCACTGACCCTTCACACCCTGGATCACGGAAACCGGCTTGTCCCAGGTGAGGTAGCAGGGAGGCGCCTGGTTGACCGTGGCGCAGACCGCCGCATCTTGGACAGGCCCCGATTGCTCGCTTTGGATCTGGTAGAGGGAATCCCCCTCGCCCACCTCGAAGGTGTTGTTGTACAGGAAGTCCTTGTAGTACTGCAGGTATTGGCGGCCATCCTTGACCATCCGGGCATTGATGCCCTTTCGGTTGAAGTTGGTGACCAGGTTGTTGTAGAAATAGTGCTGGACTCCCGGCTTGAAATAACTGTTGGCGAACACCATCACGGAGCCGTTGATCGTGTTGTTGTAGATCTTGTGCGGAACGATGCGGACGTCCTTCAGGTACATGAATCCGCCGGTCATGTTGTTGGATTCGGCCGAGGAGTCCGTGTTCTGGGCGAACTGGGTGTTGTAGTTCTGGTCCATCAGGTTGTAGCGGATGGTGGATCCGATGTCCCATTCCATCTCGTTGTAGATCACAAACCAGTTGTTGTGGACGTAGTTGCGCTCGATGAGGTGGTCGCCCATCTTCCCGAACCGCGAATAGGGGACGATGGTCTTCACGTCCAGATCGTTGGGATTGGGCGCGGCGAAGGCACCACCGACGTTGCGGTTCTGGATGTACATGGCGGCGAAGCAATTGCGGATCTCCGTGTTGCGCACCACCACCTTCTTGGACTGGAAGAGGTTGATGCCCACGTTTCCGAAGAAGACGTCCCACTTGTCGTCCCAGATCCCATTGTTGACGAAGGTGGTGGGCTTCTTGCCATCGATGTGGATGCCTTCGATGAGGATGTTGGTGGACTTGTAGACCACCACGTAGCCGTTGTTCTGGAATCCGCTGGTGCTGTAGGGGTTCGCCGAGGCGCCGGTGTCGCCCGCTGCACCGGCACCACGTTGGCTGGAGCCCTTGACCGGCCATTTCTTCCAGCCGGCGGGACGCAGCGGATCGGCGGGATTGGCCGCCGTTCCAGCGGCATTGAATTCGCTTGCGATGTTGACGTAGGTCAGCCGAGGCCGGATCTTCAGGGCGACCATCTGCGGGGAAGGCTGGATGGAAAGATTGTTCTTCTCCTCGATCCAAACTTCTCGACTGATGTTGTAGAGAGAGTCAGTGAGGACGATCTTGCATCCCGCGGCCGGACACGCGTTCACCGCGTTCTGGATGCTGGTGTAGGCTTGCCCCGCCCCGACGTTCATCTGGACCTGGGCCTGCAACTGGGCCGGAGCCAACAGGAGACCAGCGATCCCTCCCCATAGGGAAAGGAGCTTCGTGTGGAAAACGAACTTGGTCGGACGGGGCAGATCCAGCAGCATGGCGAACCTCTTCAGCGACGGCGACACGAACGGTCTCGAACGACAGGGCCACGGCCTCCCTATGAAGGAAACGCGAAGCCACATAAAGATTTACCATGATTTTGGTCGCAGGAGGGGCGATTCTGGTTGATTCCAGTGGCAAATCGTTCTCGCACGGAGCACGAACCACCCCTGAATCACTCATTCGGCAAGTCGTTGTCCCACCTGGAGATGCAATGCGTGCCCCGCATCCACCACATCGATCTTCCCCTGAGGAATCCCTCCACAGCGCAAATAGAGGTCGCCAATCAGGTCCAACGCCTTGTGGGCGGCACATTCCCCGGGAATCCGGGGGACGCCCCCCGTCCAGACCTCTTGCCGGGAATCCACCCCCAGAACCGCAGCCAGGTCTGCCTCCTCCGGCCCCACGTCCCCACCAGGGAACAAACGACCGCAATCGGGGGAAGCTCCAGCCAACAAGCCCCGGTTCCGGGCCTGGACAAACTCGCGGGCGGTGACGAAGGTCCTGGCCGACAACAGATCCGGCAAGGCCTCCGCGTCTCCCTGCCAGGTTTCCTCTCCCTGCGGCCCCCGACTCCACGTCACCCGAAGATCCAAACGTGAGGAGGGTTCGATCCGGATCCGGCCACGCGCATCGGCCTGTTCGAGGATCGATCCAGGCCCGGGAACCACCAAGGGAGGGTTTGGAGAGCCCGTGGCCAGGATCGCCTCCTTCCAGGCCAGGGCCGAACCATCGAACAGGGGAAGATCGGGGTGGGTCGCCTCCAGGATCCATCCGTCGACCCCCAGGATGCAGATGGCCGCCAGGAAGTGCTCGAGGGGGCCGACCTCGAAGACTCGAGTGCAACGGAGGGACGTGTCGTGAGCCGCTCTCAGTCGCCGCGGCGAGAATTCCAACCGGGAACCGATGCGCACGAGCGCCACCCCGGGATCGGAACGTCGGAACCGAAGCGTATTCATTTCCCCGGTGTGAAATCCCGGTCCAGCAAAGGAAAAGGCCACCCCCTGGACGGGAGGCGGCCTTTGGATCGATCCGAATCCGGGGGGAGTCTTCACTGCTTGCGCTGGTAGCCGACCTTGAAGACCTTGTTCTGCAGCATCGCACGGACCTGGACTCCGTTGACGTTCTGCTTGCCGTAGCTGATCAGGCGGATCATGTAGACACCGCTGGAAACAGGCTTGCCCACCATGTTCGAACCGTTCATGACCACTGCCAGTGTGTACTTGCCTCCCACCAGGAGACCTCTGGCGCGAAGGTCCTCGATGTCGATGAGGATCTTCTGCGTTCCCACGTAGACCCCGAGGTTGTCGTAGGCGAGGAAGTCCGCATCGAAGGATGTGTTCATCTCCACCACCAGACCGTAGAATCCGCTCTGTCCGATGGCGTTGGTGATCACCGGATTGCCGGCCTGGGCCACACCGTCCACCGTGGTCCCGATGGGGGTCCACACCGCATCCGGCAGGTTGCTGGCCGGAAGGATGAAGGCCGAGACGGGAGGCAGCTTGCGCACAGGAGCATCGTCGGGAACCACGTTGCTCTGCACCCCACCCTTGGGGTACAGGTTCACGCGATAGCGAGTGGGATAAAGGCCGTTGAAGACGGTCACCCAGACGCTCGAATCTCCCACCGCATTGCCTTGGGCGTCGACGATCCCCGCCTGCAGGCGAGCGCGATCCGGCCAGCTGGGCAATCCGAAGGTCGTGGGAGTCTCGATGCATGCGTTGCAAGCGATGGTGAACGGTCCCGTGCCCTGGACGCTGGCCAGACCATCCGTAGCGGCGAAGGGCTTGCGGACGCCGCGGCTTTCGATGCCGAGGAAGGAATTGACCTGCGGCATGGCGATGGGCTCGCTTGCCCAGACCCGGATGGTGTCGGCGGAACCTTCCACCTGGCCGTAGCTCACGAAGACGGAATCGATGACCGGAGGCACCCGATCCTTCAGGGGGAAGGTCTGGGCCGGCTCCAAGGCTCCGGCCACCAAGCTCTGGGTGGTTCCCAAGGCGGATGGATCCCCTGTGACCATGGGAAGGAACCCGACCACAGGCAGGGTGAGTGTCACCGAATCCTTCGCACCATGGGTCTTGCTGTCCACGGACACCGGAGTGCCGCCCCAAGTGAAGGTGTAGAGTGGATTGCCACGCAAGGGGCTGGCGTAGAACAACCGGACCGCATCGGCAGTACCATCTGCGTTCAGATCCAGCACCAAGGCGGAATCCGGAACACGGTCGCCACCTTGCACCACCACGCGCGGAGGATGCGCCACCGTGGTGGGGATCACGCCTCCGATGCCGACCAATCTCGAGGTCGCGTTGGGTAGGTAGACACTGTCGCCCACGGCGGGATACGGATTGGCCGAAGACGGAACGGAGAAGACCCAGTTGGTCGATGCCGCCATACCGATGGCAGTCAGACCCAACGCTTGGCCACTCTGGTGCATCAGGTAGGATCCGCCGGCGAGCTGGGAAACGGGCTCGGAGAAGACCACCCGCAGGGTGTCGGCGTCCTTGCCGAAGCGCAGCGCGGCGGACATGGGAATGGGCCCCACGCTGTCGACCAGATCCACGACCTGGTTCTGCATGGGACTGCGGAAGGTGAGCTGTCCCTGTCCGGCCAGCCCCAGACCCGTGGTCTTGCCGACTTCGAAGGGGACGATGTCCACCGAGAAGTTGATGCTGTCCGCGGAGCTGCCCAGCTTGACCGAACGCGTCCCGCAGAAGTCGCACCAGTTGGAGACCACGAGGGAATCCGGGAAGTGGGCGGTCTTGGAAAGCTTGGCGGCGAAGCGGACATGGATCTGGTCGGCCGCGCCATTGCCATCGACATCCACGATCGCGGCGGAAACCATGGGAATCGGTTTCACATACACCAGGAGGGTGTCGGTGGCTCCGGCACAGTCGTCGGCGTGGTTGCCGGCGAGGTCGACGATGTCCGCCGAGGGATCGATCCTCACCACGGCCTTCTCCACCAGCAATCCGTCGTTGCCCTGGACATCCAGCTCGATGGTGTCTGCGGCAACTCCGATCTTGGCATTGAGAACCGTCGCGGCAGTCTTCTTCCAGACGCCGCCGTTCCACACGAGAAGCGGGAAGACGGGCTTGGTGTAGACCACCGGTTCGCTCACCACGAAACGCAAGGTGTCGCGGGGATTGCCCAGGGAGTTTTCCCAGATCACCGCACGCGGAACCAGACGCGGCCCGACGCGGTCGGCGATGCCGAAGACGGTATCGGTCGTTCCGGTCACCAAGGCGTTCACCACGGTGTCGCCGAGGGAAAGCCGCTTGAGGCTGAGCCGAATGGAGGCGGCGCCACTGGGAGTGGTTCCTGGGATCGGATTGGAGAGCGCGACATCCAGGATGGAGGAATCGGCATCCACCACCTTCGTGGAAGCGGCAGGAATGAGCTGGCTGGCGAAGGGCAGCTTCACGGATACATCCGTGACCTGGATCGAGTCCTTCAAACGGCGCACCGGATCCTTCTTGAAGAAGATCCGCACGTGGTCCGCCGCACCGTCGCAATCCACATCGCGGAAAGCGGCGGAATCGACGCTGGGCGTGGGCGGAACCGGGGGCGGCATGAAGGTGATGGGCTGGAAGGTGGCGGCATCGTCCAACGCTGGGTTGGTTGCGGCGATGCTACCTGCCGAGACAGGGCCATCGGACAGGACCACCAGATCGACGGATGCGGTCGAACGGAGAATGTCCACGGAAGCGATGGCGGAATCGGGATTGGTGGGCAGTGCCAAACGCAATCCCGGAGCCAAAGTGAGGGTGGCGGTGAAGGGAGGCGCCGAAGCATCCAGCGCCGGAGCTCCATTGCCGTCCACCAGAGTCAGGGTGATCGGAGCGGATTGCCCCAGATACCGGAAGATGGAGTCGCCAGCGGCATAGGTCCACTTCAAGGCTTCCTTGGGAGGCATCACCTTGACCCGGGCCGAGTCGCGCACCACGACCTGCGATTTCAGGAAGAAGACGCTTCCCACCGGATCGAAGGTCCTTGCCCAGAAGACGCCGTTGGCGGAATCCAGGTGGAGGACAATGGACTTGGCGGAAGGATCGCCACCCACCACGGACACTCCGCCCAAGGCGGTGGTGATCTCGATACCGATGTCGGAGCTGGTGTCCACCAGGTTGCCCACGCTGTCGAACACCGTGACCTTCACCGGTACCCGCGCGTTCTGGGTCATGAAGCCGGTGTCGGCCAGGGTCACCGAAGGCGGATCCTGGAATTGGGCCATGTAGGGAAGGCCGGGACGGATCAGGATCTTGCCGTCGCCGGAGAAGCTCGCCTTCTTGCCGCCCACGCCCACGGTGTCCTTGCCGTTGGCGCCCACGATCTGGGGACCCGCCACGGTGAAGAACACGTCGTAGGAGGTTTCGCCCTTCACGTTGGTGCGGAAGATGTCGGAAGGTTCCACCAGGGTGCCACCCTTGGCCACGTCATGGAGCCCGGTGGCCCGGATCTGGACCATCTGCAACGTGCCCGAGTACAGGTTGGCGGTCTTCTTGCCGGCATCGAGCGAATCGCGGAAGGAGGTGTCGGCGGCGACCACCTTGCCCAGGCCGGTGCAGACCTTGGCCGCGGAATCCTTGCTGGACAAGCCCAGGTAGGTCAGGACGCCGGTGACGTTGTTGCGGCAGTTGTATTTGATGCTGCTGACCACGGAGAGCACCGCGTCGCGGGAAACCACGGGTCGCACCCGCATGACCACGGTCTGTCCCACGCGGGCCGAATTGATCTGGGCTCCGGTGGTCTTGTCGAAGAACATGACGTTCATGTCGAAACCGTCGTTCTTGTAGAGCCACGTTCCCATGTTGGAATACACCGTGGTGCCCGTGGCCGTCTGGGCCACCACCATCACCTGGTAGCGCGAGCGCGGGTCGGGCTTGACCGGGAGCTTCGCTTCGAAGGTGTTGGATCCTGGCTTGGGGACGCCGCTGATGATCGAGGTCAGCGCGAGGTCCTTGGGATTGTAGGGGAGGATGGGGGTGTCGTCGTCGGAAACCGCCGAAGCGTAGGAGAAGATGTAGTACTGGTAGTTGACGAAGTTGCCACCGGTCTCGACCAGGTCGAAGGAGAAACGGATGGTGTTGGCGACGGAGTCGTACTTGGCCTGGGTTCCGTCCTTGAGCACGATGCTCGGTGCGGTCCCCTTGGACTTGGACTTGGCTCCGACGTCGGCGATCGAGCCATCGGGGTCGATCCCCCACCGGCCATGGTCCAGGATCACGGAATCCACGCCCGGGTCCTCCCAGACGGGCTCGAGGAACTTGGGGCTCTTGGGATCGACGGACTGGAACGCCACGGACTTGATGAACCAGTTGGTCTGCTTGCGCACGTCCTTCTTGGCGATGGTGTCGATGGTCCCCAGGGTGTCGGTCCAGGTGGCGCGCAGATTCTGCACCAAGACGGAATCCAAGGCCGTCCACTGCTGCTGGTTGGCCTGATCCATGATGGGGATGGTGTCGCCGGGCTGCACGCCCGCCGGCAACTGGTTGTTGTTCGTGCCGACGACGCCCTTGAGCAGGCCGAGCACGGAATAGTTCTTGGTGGGCAGTTTGGCCGGAGGCACGGCGGGGACGGAGAGTTCCCATCCATTGAAGGGGAAGTTCCGTTCACCCTTCTGGTACTGGATGTTGGCCTGGCTCCAGTACTGGATGCTGTCCTTGAACGGGGTGGCCAGGTTGATGTAGGTGCCCGTGGTGGCACCCGGCGGGGTGTACTGGGTGGCCTGGAAGTTCCAGGTCAGTTTCTGCGTCTGTACGTTCACCTGCAACCGGGGCTCCGGGAAGACCGCCTCCGACCGGGTGATGGTGGTCATGGCGGAATCCGTCACCTTCATGGCGGTGAGGGCGACCTTCTCGGGGAAGATCGCGAAGGTGTTGTTGTAGATGCCGTCGGTGTACTTGGAGATCAGGTCGACGTTCGAGAAGTAGGTCTTGAAGTTTTCGGTCTTGAGACCGGTCTTGGACTTGTTGTAGTCCAGGTACATGTTGGTGATGAGGTTGTTGTACACCAGGTGCTGGGTGGTCGCCCGCCACATCCCGTACCCGAAGATGGACGCGTTCTGGTAGAACGTGTTGTTGTAGATCTTGTAGGGAACGGTGACGAAATCCTTGCCGTACATGAATCCGCCCGCGTGGTTGGCGGCTTCCGAATTCCCCTTCACCGCGGTGGGCGCGGCCGTGGGGCAGCCCGCGGTGGCGGACTTCGCGCAGCTCATCCACTGGGCGTAGTCGCGGTTGTAGTTGCTGTACACCAGGTTGTGGTGGAAGGTGGACCCCAGGTCCCAATCCGACTCCACGTAGACGCCCCAGACGTTGTTGGCGAGCTCCGAGTACTCCACCATGTGCTGCCCGGAGTATCCGAATTGGCTGTTGGGCAGGAGCATGTCCTTGTCCAGGTCGGCCTGGTTGTTGCGCGCCATGGCGCCGCCCTTGTTGCGACCGAAGATGTACAGCGCGGAAAAGCAGTTCTGGATCTTGGTGTTGCGCAAGGTGACTTCGCGCGAAAGGAACAGGTTGACGCCGAAATTGCCAAGGAGCGTCGGATACCCGGAAGGATCCCAGATGTTCAGGTGTCCGATGGGCAGGGGGGCCACGCCGTCGATCACCACGTTGTCCAGCGTGATGTTGGAACTCTGCTTGATCAGGATGACGCCGTTTTGCTGGTAGCCGCTGGTGGAGTACGGATTGGAGGAGTTCTTGCTTCCTCCGACCGTGGCCGTGTTGTTGATGGGCCACTGCTTCCAACCCGCGGGCTGGTTGACGGAATCCGCCGCCGTGAAGAACGGCCCCGCCAGCAGGCCCTGGTCCTGGAACTGGATGACCGGCTTGACACCCAAGGCACCCTTGATGGTGATGTTCGATTTCTCGTAGATCAAGAGCGTGTTGGGCAGCTTGTACAAGGGGTCCGACAGGCTGATCACGCAACCGGTGTTGGCCGGGCAGGCGTTCACCGCGTCCTGGATGGTCGCGTGCGTGCCAGGGACCTTGAATTGCGCCTGCGCAAAGGCCGTGGATGCCATGGAAAGCAATCCGCCCAGCAGAAATACTCCAAACTTCCGACGAAAATCGGACCAGACAGGCAATCCCGCAAGCATTCAGTCTCCTAACGTGGCAATGGAACGGATTTCTCCGCTCGATAGAACCGAAGCAAGCTACCCCCACCCCATCGATTTCGCTGTGGAAATTTTGGCTGCCGGATCATTGTCGGAACGACAATGGATCCCAGAGAGCCCAATCCACCCGGTACCCCAATGGGGGATCAGCCCTCTGGCGCCCCGCGGGTTCCCGAATCCCTTCGACCGGACCCCGGACGGGCGGGAAACCCGCGAAGAACCGTTCCCACCGGCCACGAGCGGGTGACTCCGGCACGGGCGGCCACCACGCAGTCGTCGCCCAGTCGGACGTGATCGGCGAAACCCGCCTGCCCACCCACCAGGCACCGGTCCCCCAGGATCACCGACCCTGCCAGTCCGGCTTGGCCCGCCAACACGGATCCATCACCGATCCGGCAGTTGTGGCCCACCTGGATCTGGGCGTCCAGGTGACAGTCGCGACCGATCCGGGTCGGATCGAGCAATCCCGCCGCGATCTGGCATTGAGCTCCGATCCTGGAGCCCGCCCCCACCTCCACCCCACCCCAGTGCGGCAAAGGCCTGCGAACCCCGTCGAGGAGAACCAACCCGAATCCGGGCGCTCCCACCACGGTTCCGTCCCCGATGCACACCCCTTCGCCCAACCGCACACGTGGATGGATCACCGCTCCCGCACCGAGGGCCACTCCGTGGCCCAACTCCGCCGTCCGGTGCACCATTGCGTGGCGCGCCCTCTCGCCGAAGCGGTGGGCCAGCTCCAAGGGAGACAGCCAATCTTCGGGAGCCTCGGGAGGACGGCAAGGTCCTTCCAGGATGTCCAGGAAGACGCGGGAAGGCTCCGGGACCTCGACGAACCTTGGGACAAAATCCGACATCAGGTGTTCCCTCTGGCGGGAACTCCCCACCAGAACCTGCGCCCGGCAAGCGCGGACCTGCAGGGGACTCGCCTGCGCAGGCAGCACGCAAAGATCGCCCGGACCGGCCTCCTCCAGTCCCGCCAGACGAAACAAGGGGACCCACTCCATCGGAAGGGTCCCCAGTTCCGGCGACAACTCGCCCCACCCGCCCACGCCAGACAGAGCCAGCGCCATGGACGGCTACTTGGTCTTGGTCTTCGCGGGGGCGGCGGGGGCGACCGGTGCGTCCTTGGCGGGAGCATCGGTGGAGATGAAATCGGCGTTCAGGCGATCCAGCACCTTCTGCGTCAGATCCCAGTCCTCCTTGCCCACGTAGAAGACCGCACCGGAGGCGCGATCCAGGACCAAGTCGTAGCCTTCGGCCTTGGCCACCTGTTGGGCGATCCCCCGGATCTTCTGGATGATGGGCGAGGTGAACTTCTCGTTCTCCTTGACCAGCTTGCCGTCCTTGCCGTAGAGGGTCTGGACCATCTTCTGGAGATCGGCCTGCTTGGCCATGAAATCGCTCTGGAGGTTGCGCTTGCGCTCCTCCGAGAGCATCATGCCCTGCTTGTCGAACTTCTCCTTGAGGGTGGCCAGTTCCTTCTGCTTGTCGGCGACGTCCTGCTCCCAGGCGGCGACCTGCTTGTCGAAGCGTTCCTGGGCCTCCTTGGTGCCCTTGAAACCGTCGAATATGGCCTTGGTGTCCACCAATCCGATCCGCGGAGCGGCGTCGGCGGCGAAGACGGAAATCGACAACGCGAGGATGCTCAGGAAAACGTTTCGCATGGGGTGGCCTTTCAGAAGGGCTGTTCGATGGTGAAGTTCGCGTGCATCCCCTTGTTGGGGATGGATTGGCCGTAGCTGTTCTCGCCGTCGTCCAGGCCCCAGGCGAAGTCGAACCCGAGGATGCCCATCATGGGGATGTTCAACCGGAAACCGAAGCCCCAATCCCGCTTGAGGTTGCCCAGATCGATCTCCTCCCAGGGATTGGGAAGGGTCTTGACGGAGTAGTCCACATTCCTTCGCAAGGCCTCTCCGAAGACGTTCCCCGCGTCCATGAAGGCGATCAGGTAGAACAGCTGGTCGGCCACCGGATAGCGGAGTTCCGCCGTGCTGGAAAGGAAGGCGCGCCCCACCCGGAACAATCCCAGCGACGAGGCGTCGTATCCGCGCATCTTGCCCTGGTAGCCCAGAAGCCCGCCTTCGCGGTACAGCGAAGACTCCTGCAGCACGTCGCCCCCCTGGATGCCGCCCTGCATCTCCATGCCCAGGACGAACTTGCCCACCGTGGGGAACCACCACTTGGCCACCGTGGACCCCTGGTGGTAGTCGAAATCGCCGCCGAAGATCCCGCCCACCCGGCGGTAGGACAGCTGGAACACGCTGCCGGAGGTGGGGAACAGAGGCAGGTCCTTGTCGTCGCGGGTGAGCGTGACGGAAACCGACGATTCGATGCCATCCCTTCGCAGGAGCCCCGCGTCGTCGGAGTTCGCTCCGCGATAGCGGTTCAGGGAGAAGCCGTACCCGGTCCCGATGGAGAAATAGTCGTCCGGCCAGGTGAGGCGGCGCCCCAGGGAAAGATCGAAGCCACGGGACTCGTAGTCGTAGGAGTCGTCGTATTGGTCGGTCTGGTGGGTCCAGAACCCGGAGATTCCCACGCGGGTGGGCGAATCCATGAACCAGGGCTCGGTCAGTCCCAGGCGAATGCTCTGCTTGTAGCCGCCGTAGTCGATGTTGGCGTCCACGCGACGTCCCGTTCCCATCACGTTGGGAATCTGGAGCCCCAAGGTGAGCACGAATCCGTCGTTTTGGCTGTAGGCGCCGCCGGCGGAAAAGGTCCCAGTCCCTTTCTCCTTCTCTTGCACCCGGAAGACCACGTCCACCACCCCTTCCTCACCGGAGGGACGGATGTCGGGAACCACGTTGTCGAAGAAGTTGAGCTGCATCACCTCGCGGTAGGACCGCATCAGGAGACTCTGTCGGAACAGGTCGCCCGGGAAGAGGCGCAACTCGCGGCGCACCACCTTGTCGCGGGTCTTGGTGTTGCCCTCGACGATCACCTGACCCACGGAGGCCGGGGGGCCCTCCTTGATCACATACAGGATGTCCACCACGCTGTCGCGGTAGGTCTTGACCGGATCGATCTTCACGAACAGCCGCCCTTCCTCGCGGTAGGCGTTCTGCAGGTTCTGCTCTTCCAGATCCAGTTTCTTCTGGTTGAGGACGTCCCCGGAATCCATGGTGGCCTGGGCCTTGAGCATCCGCTCGGAGAGCACGTCCTGGCCGGTGAAGGAAACCCGGCCACGGTAGTAACGTCGCCCCTCGTTGATGGACAGGCGGATGTCCAGACGTTTTCCGTCGGGGCGGTAGGTCACCTGGTGGGAATCCACGCCGGCGTCCAGGTAACCCTTCTCGCGGTAGAGGTCGCGGATCTTGAGGAGATCCATCTGCAGGGTGTCCTGGTTGAACTCGCCGGATCGCCACCAGCGTTTTTCCTTGGTGACCATGGCACCGATCAGCTTCTTGCGGCTGACCCGCTTGTTCCCTTGGAAAACGATCTTGCCCACCCGCACCTTGGACTTCTCCACGATCTTCCAGGTGAGAGGAACCTTCCCGGTGGAATCGGCCTTGCCCAGGGACGGTTCGACCTGCGCGAGCAGATACCCCTTGTCCTGGTAGAGCCGGAGGATGGCCTGGCGGTCCTTGCCGATGTTGGCCTGCGACAGGAGGCTGCCGTCTCCCACCCGCACCACCTCCTTGACATCCTTCTCGGAAACGTCGTCGGTCCCCTCGAAGGAGACGGCACCGCACAGCGGCACCTCGCGGATGGTGACGATCACATCGATTTCCGACCCGGACGCTTCCTTGTACTCCATCTGGGCGTCGGAGACCAGACTGGTGGCCAACAGCGCCCGCAGGCTTTCCCGCTGCCGATCGGCAAGGAGTTCCGAGGTGAGCACCTCGCCCTCGCCGAACTTCAGGGTTCCCTTCAGGACGGTGGTGTCCAGCGAGGTGACCCCCACCAGCCGGATCTTCCGGATCTTCCAAAGGTTCGAGGTCTCCGGTTGGACAGCCGCGGCCGTGGAGGAGGAATCCTGCGCCCAGACAGGAACTCCCAGAGCCAAGCCCAGGGCGAGAGCAAGAATTGGTCGCATTCGGTTAAGCCATCTATGGTTGGAGAAACGGAGAAACTAGTCTGCCGGAACCTGGCGGGAAAGGGTCAGGCAGGAGACTCGGGAGTGAAAGCGAGCTTTTCGCCGTCGCGTTCGATCCGGATGGTGTCGCCTTCCGAGAACCGTCCGCGAAGGAAATCCTCGGCCAACGCGTCTTCCACCAGCCGTTGGATGGACCTGCGCAATGGACGGGCTCCCAGTTGGGAATCGAAGCTCTTTTCCACCAGAAGCAGCTTGGCAGCCTCGGAGGTAACCAGGGTGACCCGCTTTTCGGAAAGCCGCGCCTGGACCTCCGAGAGCTGGATGTCGATGATCTTCTCGAGATCGGCCTGCGTGAGCGAGTGGAACACGATGGTCTCGTCCACGCGATTGAGGAATTCCGGATTGAATGTGCGCTTGACCTCGTCCATCACCGAGCGCTCCATCCGGCTGAACTCGCTCTGAAGATCGCCCGCCGAGAATCCCAATCCCCCGCGCTTGATGTCGCGCGCGCCCAGGTTGGAGGTCATGATGATCACCGTGTTCCGGAAATTGATCTTGCGACCGAAACTGTCGGTGAGATGGCCGTCGTCCAGGATCTGCAGGAGCATGTTGAAGACGTCCGGATGCGCC